>NZ_OW441264.1 GCF_936981045.1 Cardinium endosymbiont of Oedothorax gibbosus | reverse complement strand
TTTTTGATATATTTTTATTTTTTCATAGATTGGGGTGATTAACACAGCATATGGTATGATAATCATAAGGTAATGAGATCCCTTTATGGTTTAATGCCCATTTTATTTTTTCGATATGTTTATAACATTGGTTTTATTTTTTTTACTTGATTTTTATTTTTTCAGGTACTGAATGCCCTTGTAATCGGGAAATAGAAAAACGGGGATTTGGGAATAATCTGATCATTAGTAAAATTTATGCGAGTAAATCGCAGTGTTTATGGGAAAAATCGTAGCGATTGTAAATCAGAAAGGTGGCGTTGGCAAAACTACTACTGCTATAAACCTGGCAGCAAGTCTTGCCATATTAGAAAAGAAAACCCTTCTTATTGATATTGATCCACAGGCAAACGCAACTTCTGGAGTAGGTATTAAGCCGGAAGAAGTGGAACACAGCATCTACGAATGCATTGTGGAGGCTGTAGACCCCAAACTATTGATTCAACCAACCAGTATACCTAATTTGGATCTTTTGCCTTCCCATATCAACTTAGTGGGTGCAGAAGTGGAAATGGTCAACTTTAAGAATAGAGAAGGTCGCATCAGAGAAGCCCTAAAGCCTATAATGCGAACTTATGACTACATTATAGTGGACTGTGCGCCCTCCTTGGGCTTAATCACCATCAATGCGCTTACCGCTGCAGATTCTTTAATCATACCGGTTCAGTGTGAATACTTTGCATTAGAAGGGTTAGGAAAGCTATTAAATACAACTAAGATCATCCAATCTCGGCTGAATCCTAATCTGGAAATCGAGGGTATATTGATGACGATGTATGATGCGAGGCTCCGTCTGGCCAACCAAATTGTAGCAGAGGTTAAGAAGCATTTTCAAAGCATGGTCTTTGAAACCATTATTCCAAGAAATATCAAATTAAGTGAAGCACCAAGCTTTGGTATGCCGGCCATTATTTATGATTCGGATAGTAAAGGAGCGGTTAGTTATCTTAGTCTTGCTGAAGAAATTGCTAGCAGCGCTAAGAAGTAATTTATGATTTAAAATATGGAGCCTACAAAAGGAAAGCGAGTCCTAGGTAGAGGGTTAAGTGCTCTGTTGCAGGGGGCACATACAGAAGCCCCTTCTGATGCTACTGAGCATTTTTTTAAAATGATTCAGATCGCATCCATTGCCATCAATCCTTTCCAACCTCGACAAGACTTTAACCAAGCAACACTCAATGAATTAAGCTCATCCATAAAATTACATGGCATTATACAACCGCTTACTGTACGCAAAATAGACCATCACGTCTACCAGTTAATATCTGGAGAACGACGCTTACGTGCTGCTAAATTAGCGGGCTTAGAAGAGGTACCAGCTTATATACGTACTACTGAAGATCTGCATATGCTAGAGGTAGCACTTATTGAAAACATCCAACGTCAATCATTAAATGCAATTGAAATCGCGCTGAGCTATCAACGCTTGCTAACAGACTGTAAACTAACGCAGGAAGCATTAGCAGAACGGGTGGGCAAAGATAGAACAACTGTTAACAATTACCTTCGGTTGCTTAAATTGCCTCCTGATATTCAAATTGCGCTTCGAGACCAAAAAATTTCTATGGGTCATGCAAGGGCTCTGATTAATCTTCAGACGCCAGAAACACAGTTAAGTGTATTGAAAAAGATCCTAGAAGGAGCCCTTTCTGTACGAGAAGTGGAAAAATTGGTGCAAGATCTGTCTACTACCAACCATTTGAAAAAGCCAACGATTAAAACACAACTTAATCCTTCTTTTAAAGCCAGTCTAAAAAATACAACCACGCAATTAACCCAACAATTCAATGCAAAGGTAATTATAAAAGCAGATGCACAAAAGCAAGGTGAAATTAAAATTCTATTTGATTCTGAAGAAGAATTAAGAAGAATTGTTGCTATGATTTCGAATACAAAATAAGATATGAAGGTGCGCTATAATTTCTCTTTAATGGTAATAGGATGTTTACACTTTTCCTACCCTAGTCAGGCTGTTATGCTGCCGCACAAGCCTATTGTACCGGATTTTTCCAACGGATCTCCTAGGTTGTATACCATACAAAATGGGTACAATCGTTCAACTTCTAGTAAGGTAGATGAAGTGGAATTATTGCGTAAAACTATGCATATAGAGGCTATGGTACAACGTTCTTGGATTGGTTCCATGGTGGTTCCTGGCTTGGGGCAAGTGTATAACAAAGATTACTGGAAAGTGCCTTGCTTTTATTTGGGTTTTGCCTTGGTTGGCCATAGGATCTATTCAGAACACCAAGAAATGAATAAACATAAGCGAGATTTACTTATAAATGGTGGTGATAAACCAAATCCTGCATACACCGAGAAACGTATTCAAGAATGTAAGCGTACACGTGACCTATTTATTATAATTGCAAGTGCTTGGTACTTATTGAGTATATTGGACGCTTATGCAGGAGGACATGACAAAACGGTTAATTTTAAAGACGATATTGGAACAAAATCCACTTCAAAATCCACTGCTGTTCTGCAGCCAACTGCTACTACGTCAATAGATAAGCGTTCTTTGCCGCAATAGGACCAATCAGGTCATAGATTGGATAACAGCATTTTATAATCCCCCCAAATAGATAGGCTGTCATAAAAGCATGTGTATGATACATTGGCATGGTTTTTGTCGCTCAATAGCTAGTAAGGTTGCGTAAAAGCTAGAAAGTTCACTACTAACGTGAGTTCGGGGTTTATTTGACTGATTTACAACAATTTAATATCAATTATTTAGTTAATATTTGCACCTATTTAACAAGTTTTTATATCTAATTTTATAAATATAATATATATAATAAACTGATTACCAGAATTATTTGTTATTCAACTACCTATTTAACTGTCTATAAAATAAATTTTATAAATTTTTATTGATATTGATTATCAAATGAAAAAATAATCTATCCCGAACTTAGGTTGCTAGTGTAGATACTTAACCAGGCCTCATACTATACAATACAGCATAAATAGATTTAACCTAAATAAATATCAACCATGAACGAAAAAGGAACCATATCGGTACATACTGAGCACATCTTTCCGATTATTAAAAAATTTCTTTATTCCGATCAAGACATTTTCCTAAGGGAATTAGTAGCCAATGGGGTAGACGCGGTTCAAAAGCTTAAAAAGCTAGGCGCTATGGGCCTCTATGAGGGTGCTATAGATACATTACAGGTAGAGGTACTGCTTGACGCATCTGCCAAAACACTGACGATTAAAGACGATGGATTAGGCATGACGGCCGATGAAATCAAGCAATATATCAACCAAATTGCTTTTTCTGGTGCTGCTGCATTTGTAGAAAAATATAAAGAACAAGTAGATCAACACCAACTCATTGGCTTTTTTGGGTTGGGCTTTTACTCAGCCTTTATGGTAGCTAAAAAAGTTGAAATTATTACGAAATCATATCAAGCAAGTTCCCAAGCCACCCATTGGAGCTGTGATGGCAGCACCAATTTTGAAATACATCCTACTGAAAAAAGTGAAGTAGGCACAGAGGTTATTTTGCACCTTGCCGAAGATGGCGAAGAATTTTTGAAACCAAAGCGCATTCACGCTATTTTAGATAAACATTGCCGCTTTTTACCGATAGAAATCGTATTCGATAAAAAAGTGATCAATGATACCATGCCATTATGGATCAAACGACCATCAGATTTACAACCAGAAGACTATCTTAAATTTTATAAAGAACTCTATCCTTTTGCAGAAGAGCCGCTTTTCTGGATTCACCTAAGCATTGACTACCCATTTACATTAACAGGCATACTTTATTTTCCTAAAGCGGCCAATTATTTTACGCAAAAAGAAACCATTCAACTTTATGCAAGACAGGTGTTTATTACCAATGATGTAAAAGAAGTTATTCCAGACTTTTTACGCTTGCTACATGGTATTATTGACTCACCTGATATACCGCTAAACGTATCCAGAAGTGCTTTACAAGCAGATAGCAATGTTAAAAAAATTAATACATACATTGCTAAAAAGGTAGCAGAAAAGCTCGAAACACTTTTTGGGAAAGATCGTAAAGCTTACGAAGCCAAATGGAATGATATCTCCCTATTTATCAAATATGGTATGATAACCGATCCTAAGTTTGATGAAAGGATAAGGGAAATTGTACTATTGCAAAACACAACGGACCACTACTATACCATAGCCGAGTACAAAGATAAAATAGCTAAAAATCAAGTTGATAAAGACGGAAATTTGGTCTTACTCTATACAACAGATCCTAACAAACATGCTACCTATTTACAATCCGCACAACAAAAAGGATATGATGTGTTGGTCCTGAATGGCCAGATTGATGCAAACTTTATTAATTTTTCTGAACACAAATTAGACAAGGTTATATTCAAAGGTATTGACACCGATACCATCGGTAACCTCATTCAAAAAGAAGAAGTAGTTGCACATACCCTTACAGAAGAAGAAAGAGAAAGGTTAAAATCTATTTATGAAACCACTATTGGCACTGAGCAAACTACTTGGAATGTAGCCGCCATGTTACCAGAGGAGCTACCTGTGGCCTTTATAACTTCCGAGCATTTGAAGCGTATGGCACAATTTACACGAGGAAATGAGGGTAAACAAAAGACTTTCCGTTCCATACATGCAGCCATTAACGGAAATCATCCTTTGGCAAAAAAAATCCTCACTATTAGTGATCAAACTGTACAAAAAGCATTGGTAGAACAGGCCTATCACTTAGGCCTACTGGCACAGGGTCTTTTAGAAGGTGCATCGCTTGCTGCGTTTATAAAAGGTTATACAGATAGCTTACTAAATGCATAGCCATCAGTGGATAGATTAACTTTTCGAAGCCTGCGTACCTATTATAGCCCCTTTTTTCCAAGGGGCGTTTTTGCACCTTATTTTGTAGGATTGCCATGTAGCTGAATGGATCCTTAACTTTTTATTGAATTATTTTTTAATTTCGATCAAAAAGTATTAAACTTGATAGGGCAAGCCGGTACGGCTAGCTCCTACTGAATCCCCCAGGTCTGGAAAGAAGCAATGGTAAGGTGGTTGTAGCAGCGCGATACTCGGCTTGTTTTTTATGCACCCATATAGTACTCGTTCAGCTATAAGCAGGCTAACCAGTCATTGCACAGGTTTGATAGGTTGGAATATTTCTTATTGCCTGAAATTGGCCTCGGTTTGCTTCCCACTTCCAACAAAAATGGTCTATACCATTGGTAACTAGTAGATAATCTACAGCAAGCTGTCGATTGTATTGCATCATTTGCCCTAGGGTTTTGTTGGTCAGTGTGATGTAGGGGGCTTTACATTCTACAACCATTTTAGCAACTCCAAGTTTATCGCGCAGTATGATATCAGGTCTATAATACCTTGTGCCTCTATATATTCTTTTTTCCAAACAGCACAATCCCTTGGGATATGAACGGTGATGAATCAAGTAATGCAACATATGCTGGCGTACCCATTCTTCTGGGGTAAGCAATACATATTTTTTACGCACCAGGTCTAAAATATACGTTTTATCTAATACTTGTTTGGTCTTATAATCAAAGCAAGGCAAGGTAAGTAGCATCATATACAATTACAATATATTTACGCATTTTTTCTGGACACTCGACAATACCAAGAAATAAGAAAAGAAAAATAGGCTATCAGTGACATAATGAGTACAATCCAAGGCCCAGTAGGCATAGAAGGTATCATATAGGAAATAAAGGTGCCTGCTAAGGAAGAAAGCAGCGCCATCAAAGTAGCAAATAGCATGATGTAGGCCATCTTAACCGTCCAGAATCGTGCAGTAGCAGCTGGCGTAATGAGCATAGCACTCATCAATACTACACCTACCGCCCTTATGCCAATTACAATGGCAAGCACCATTAAACTAGTAAACAAAAAATCTATTTTTTTAACAGGCAGTCCTATCGACTGGGCAAAAAGGCGATCAAAGGCAATGACCATAAATTCCTTGAAAAACAAAAATAAAACTAAAACGATGATGCAACTCAACCAGAGCAATACAATAACATCCTCCTGCAGTAGGGTGGCGGCACTGCCTAATAAAAATGATTTCAACCCTCCTTGATTTGCTTGACCACTATTTTGCAACATAGATAGTAAAAAACTACCAAATCCAAAAGCTACGGAAGACACAATAGCAATGGCTGCATCTTGCTTTATTTTTGAATGAGCTGTGATTTGATTGATCACTATGGAGGCCAACCAACCTGTAACAAAAGCACTTATAATAAGCCAAATGGAATTTTTCTCTCCGGTTAGCAAAAAAGCCAAACAGATACCGGGCAGTACGGCATGCGCAATGGCATCACTGATTAAGGTCTTTCTTTTTAGAAGGGCGAATGCACCAATCATAGCGCTACTAGTACTCAGCAAAATGGTTCCCAATAACACGTTGCGCACATTAGGGTCAGAAAGGGAAAAAAAATCTTGAATAGCGCTCATCATTTATAAAATTATTCCCGCACTACTTTATCACTGAATGGCCGGGCTACAATATACCTAATTTTAAGGGAAACTGAATTTTTTAATAGGTAGTGGATTTATTTGTATTTTTAGGTGGTACATTTTTAGCCTTAATCGTAAAACTAGTATATGGGTATCTATTCAGCGGTATGGCCATGCTACGAAAAAAATAAAAAACGCCCCTTGTAAAAAGTTGCAATCAGAAAGCATACCTTGCAGCTGATCAAAAAAACAGTTTAATGAAGGCCACAGGGTCGCTTCTGTTTTTCCAGCTGTAAGGGGGGATTGTAGCAACTTTTTGCACAGGGCTTGATTTTTCGCACACTTCTTTATCAAGAAAAAAGTGTGATATAAATGCCTTTTTTACCACTGACTTGAACAGATACGTATATGGGACATTTAATAAACCGTAAACGACGTGACCAATTTATTCTAGTTATTGAAGGCGTAGACTTTTCTGGGAAAACGACTTTGGCGCACCAAATCCAATCTATCTTAACCAATCAATCTTATCGTGTAAAGTTGCTACACGACCCTAAAGGGAGTAAAAATTCGGAAGTGATTTGGGAAACCATCTTAGCCCTTAAAAATAAAGATGCCCATCCTATTACAGAATTCTTTCTCTTTTTAGCAGCACGCCATGAACTGATCTACAAAGAAGCATTGGTAGCTGATGTAGATGTAATCATATTCGATCGATTTATTTTTTCTACTATAGCCTATCAACTAACGCATAAACCTGATTATTGGGAGCCCTTTTTAACAATGCACCGTATTTTTTCTGGCTTAATACCAGATCTATGTATATACTGTGATATCGGCTTTAATAGCTTCCAATCGCGCAACCAGATCAGAAACAAGCAGGACTCATTTGATCAAATGTCCCAAAAGCGCTTTGAATCCATTAAACAGGCTTACAAGCAAGCGCTCCAACTGAAACTATGTCCCTATCTTCAGATCAATCAAGAGGAGGATGATATTTCTGAATTCATCAAAACCATTATAGCACATATTTCAATGCAACGACCACACTTACGATCAAGCTAAATCATTCTTCCTATCAACTACTGTGCACAATTATACAGGAAAATATATCAAATTACCTTTTGGCCGCATTATATTTTTTATTAAATTGCGCCTGCTTCCTCACCAGTAGTTCATGAGACCCTACCTCTATACTTTTTTTGTGTTGGATAATGTTGATTTAAGATAAAAAGAAGATACTTATATTAGATGCGTAACCCGTTTCCTATCATGGCAGATAAAAAAAAATCATTTTCCCTTATTTCAGCGAATCTATTTAGCAAAATTTTTATAATTTGCATATTACCACTCACACTACTGCCTGGGTATACCTCTTCTTCTAAATGTGATGCAAACCCATCACACAGCTTACAAAAAAAGCCAAAACATATTGCGATTATTATGGATGGTAATGGCAGATGGGGAAAAAAAGAAACAGGAGATAGATCTTATGGACATAAAAACGCAAAAAAGGCTGTAAATGAGGTAATAACTGCATGTTTAGAAGAAGGCATTTCCTATTTAACGCTCTATGCTTTTTCTACTGAAAATTGGAACCGACCAGAGCAAGAAATAAATACCATTTTTAGAGTGATTACTGAAGGTATTGATGAGAATATCGACCTTTTTACTGAACATAACATTAAATTTCGTGTTGTAGGAGATACAGAAGGGATACCTAGTTTTTGCTGGAGTAAATTAAAAGAGGCAATAGAACTTACAAAGGATAATACTAAGTTACACTTAACGGTTGCCATCAACTACGGAGGGCAAGCAGAAGCAGTAGCTGCCTCAGAGGCTATAGCAAAGGATTGCTTAATGAAAACAATTCATGCATTTCTAAATAAGGGATTTAATCGTAATGCTCGTTTTGAAGACTTTATACAATTTGCACATGATTATCATGTTAAGATTACACCAGATATATATAAGGAACATTTAAATACAGGAGAATTACCCGATATTGACCTACTAATACGTACAGGTGGGCAAAAACGCATAAGTAATTTTTTACCCTGGCAATCTGCTTATGCAGAGCTATATTTTACAGATGAATATTGGCCGGCCTTCACAAAAGAGCGACTGACAAAAGCGGTAATCTTCTACCAAAAGCAGAAGCGGAACTTCGGTCGCGTGTTGTAAAATACTCCAGCAAAAAATAAAGCCCTGTGCAAAGCCGCGCAGTTTTTCAAAAAATTACCCAGGGGCCGCAAAGATATCGTGTTGTTTTGCAGCTTTTAGATGGATTGGTGTTTTTGCTTATTGCTTGGGTAGTGTTTCCCGAAGGTTGAATAGAATACAGTAGGATTACCCAACGGACAATAGGGCCAATATATGTTTAAACAGCTTCACTCTTTGTTCATTATACTGCTTTAAGGTGTTCCGAATATGCTTAAGGGCTTGGTGTTGCATCATACAAGGATCATACTCCAGGTGGACACCGCTTAAAACTACGCTACCTAGACCATAACTGCACTTGATTATAGCTGCTTTTCCATTTGTATAACCAGCTATGACTACTGTATCTGTTATGTTTTCCGCATCAACAAAATAGCCTCCACCATTATAATAGACATAACAATCTTTTTCATCTGTACTATAAGTGATTAGAACACGTGCAGCAGATGCGCCTTTATGCGATCCATAATAATAGGGCGCTAATACGGGTCCCTTTACGACGCCTTGAAATAAACCAAGCGCTCTGGGACCTACTACCTCAATTGGGGTAGCTTCCGCAAACACTACATATGTCCCACTATAATAACCACCTGCACAGATTCCTAGAAAGTTGCCACCACCTGACACATAATCTTGTATGCGTTTGTTACCTTTACCTGCTAAGCTTTCTATATAACAGAGATCTCTTCCTCCTGGCAGAATGAACAAACGGGTACCTTCAAGCCCATTCCCTTCTATAATTTCTAACGCAGAAACATACTCTACTGAATAACTTTTAGGTATATAAAACTTTAGGCTATATAAACAATGCTGCGCACTTTCTTTAGAAACCCCTATATCATTATAGATTTTTATCACCTTACCTCAAGATCAATCTCTATAGCCTACATAGACTTGCATCATGCTTATAACCTAAGTTCGGGATTAGCTTGTTAAAAAATAGCTTTAAAAAGCTCCTTTGTGTTTTAAATTTGGAGATAAAAAAATACTAACCAGATTATCCAAAGGAGCCAGTTATGAATGTAGAAAAATTAGTTGAAATATATTATGCTGTTGATGAATTTTTCATAAAGTTTATGCCGTATATGGAAAAACAACTGTTAACCAACTCTAAAAGAAAACCCACTAGAACTTGTTCATTAACTTTGGGTGAAATAATGACTGTTCTTATTGCCTTTCATGTGATTGGTTTTAGAAATTTTAAGTCTTATTATATTCATTTACAGCAATTTCATTCTAGTAAATTTGGAAAGTTAGTAAGCTAGAATAGATTTATAGAACTGATCCAAAGAACGTTAGTTCCCTTGTACTGTTTTACACAAAGTCTTTCTAAAACAAAAACAGGTTATTAACGTGAGTTCGGGATTAGATTATTTTTTCATTTGATAATCAATATTAATAAAAATTTATAAAATTTGTTTTATAGACAGTTAAATAGGTAGTTGAATAATAAATAATTCTGATAATCAGTTTATTATATTTATAAAATTAGATATAAAAACTTGTTAAATAGGTGCAAATATTAACTAAATAATTGATATTAAATTTTTGTAAATCAATTAAATAAATCCCGAACTCACGTATATACGGCATAAACTTTATGAAAAATTCATCAACAGCATAATATATTTCAACTAATTTTTCTACATTCATAACTGGCTCCTTTGGATAATCTGGTTAGTATTTTTTTATCTCCAAATTTAAAACACAAAGGAGCTTTTTAAAGCTATTTTTTAACAAGCTAATCCCGAACTTAGGTTATTAATATGTTCGAGCATATGACGTGAATTCGGCTTGGATGGAGATTTCCGTAACCAAGACAGCCAAGTCATTTTACTCTCCTCTTTGCGCTTTAGCAGTTCATCCAAACGAAGGAGATGAGATGGCAGTAAAGAATCAGTTAACGATGCATAAATACGCCGGTTAGCACGAGATACAGATTCTGAGCAAATTCGGTCTATAGCGTTTATAACTGGCAGGATTATGCTCTTTTTCCGAAGAGTTTCGATCAACAAGCTGGCCAAAATGATCCCTTTGTCTGTCTGAAGGGCTAACTCCGTTAAGGTATCCAACGATTCTCTATAGTGACTCATCTTGAAAGGTTTAAATCTAAAAATAACTTGTAAATCAATCAAATGATCCCTTCTTGTCTGTTCGCTCTTACCATACTTATTCCAATTTTCTTCTGAAATCTTCAGTTGAGATGCAACTATTTGCAATAAGGTGTTAGACGGGCGCTCACCAACTCCCAAAATGATGCCAGGAAATCGCAAGTAAAAAAGTTGTACAGCGAAACCCAGTCGATTAGCCGAACCACGATGGTGATGGATAACAGATAAGTCATGAGTATCCAACGTATAATACTGGATCAGTGTTTCTTTGTCATCTGGAAGTGCCAGAAGAGTTTCACGATCAATGGTAGAAAGGATTGAGCGGCGTGGCATGTTTAGTTTGATTAAATATACTGGAATAAGGTTTCTCAACTGATATCAAATTGACCAACTAGGAATAGAGGGACAAAATCAGCCAAAAATTATAATTTCTACTGCATCCCTAAATTCATTATAGATTCCTGAATAAGCTTCCCTATTTTGCGAATAGATTTATCTTAACAAACGAGCGTTTATTGAGACACCTAAAACAGCCTCCTAAAATAGCTCATTAGTTGTATCATATTGCGATCGTAAAAAAAAAAATACTATAAACTCATTTTTTTTAGTATTTTTAAGAAAATATGGCAAAATTAGTTGGCTATGTCAGAGTCAGCACCCAAGATCAGGAAGTGCATCCTCAAGTTGACGCGCTTGCAAAAGCAGGTTCTGCAACAAATATGATTTTTATAGAAAAAATCTCAGGTGCTAAAGCGGAACGTCCAGGGTTAAAGAAATGTTTGGCCAGTTTAACTTCGGGTGATACCCTATTAGTCTGGCGATTAGATCGGCTTGGTCGCTCGATGCCTCATTTAGTTCATCTTATTGAACACTTATGTCAAAAAGGTATTGGATTTAGATTCTTGTGTGACGGGGCTATTGATACGACAACCGCTTCTGGAGAGTTAATCTTCAATATCTTTTCCTCTTTAACGCAATTCGAACGCCGTCTTGTCCAGGAACGAACGCGAGCAGGTTTAGAGCAGCACAAGCGCGTGGCAAGCAAGGTGGCCGAAAAAAAGTATCCTCTACAGAT
Source organism: Cardinium endosymbiont of Oedothorax gibbosus (assembly GCF_936981045.1). Lineage (GTDB taxonomy): Bacteria > Bacteroidota > Bacteroidia > Cytophagales > Amoebophilaceae > Cardinium. Next base: position 1,125,298 of record NZ_OW441264.1, on the reverse strand, counting down.
CCTAAAGTATTGATGGCTAAAAACATGCACAAGAATCATGGTATGGCCATTAATGATATCTGTAAAACATTAAAAATGTCTAGAGCAAGTTTTTATAGATATATTAATATCTATGATAATCAATAATATTGTTCAATAAATATATAACACTTTCAATTTCGTTGGCTATATAACACAAACTCACTTTTAATAAAAGTACCATATCTAAGGAAATTTAGGCGGATAAGAATATTAGCAGCTCCTTAACGTGCTTTATTTTCCTTTTTCTGAGGGGACCCCAAAAAGAAAGAGTCCAACAAGTGGCAGAAATAGCATTTATGTATTTCCAACGAAACAATCCCAACAAAGCATCCGTAATAGACTAAAATACCTGACTTGTAGAAGAGCACCAATCAAATCTCAAGCATTCATCGAGCAAATAAAACAGTAGTGTTACGATGGGTTAACTATTTTAAACATACGAATGCGAGTGAAGCGGTTCTGTCGCGTTTATTCTAAAAAATGATTATTTTAGTATCGATATTTAAAAAAGTAGTTATTATGTTTAATATTTCTCCCGAGTTATTACCATATTTTAAAGGTTATTGTTCTTCATCAGAAGTCATCCTGTTATTTGTATACATGAAGTGTCGTTTTTCCTTGAGCTATAGAGATTTGGAAGAGATGATGCGTATGAGAGGCGCAAGAGTTGATCATTCTACGCTACAGAGATGGGTTATTAAGTTTGTTCCTCTGATAGATAAAGCAGTAAGAAAAAGAAAACGACCAGTTGGTAGTAGTTGGAGAATGGATGAAACCTATGTTAAACTAAACGGGAAGTGGATCTATTTATATAGAGCAGTAGATCGTTATGGTGATACAGTTGACTTTTTTCTATCTGATCATAGAGACAAGTCTTCAACGCTTTCTTTTTTTCGCAAGGCGATCACAGAAAATAATATTCCTAAGAAAGTAGTAATTGACAAAAGCGGTAGTAATAAAGCTGCCCTTGATGCGATCAATACAGATCTTGATCAAGATCATACCATTCAAATATTGCAAAACAAATATTTGAATAATAGAGTTGAACAAGATCATAGGTTTATCAAAAAACGGATAAAACCTATGCTGGGTTTTAAGAATTTTTATTCTGCTTCCATTACTATTTCAGGGATAGAAAACATTCGTATGATTCAAAAAGGACAAGTAAGAGGAGCTAAAAATCATCTTTCTACTTTTGAGAACTTTGCTATCTTAATGGCCGCATAATATCCAAAATTTGACTTAAACGAAAAACCTATACTAAGAAAACTATAGACGCGACAGAACCCATCTCTTTTAGCATGCATTAAAGGTTGCTTCAAGTGCATCAATAAGATCTTGGATATCTTCAATCCCACAAGATACGCGTACAAAACCCTCGCTTATACCAATGGATTGAAGTTGTATAGCATCCATTGTCCCATTAGACATTACAGCAGGATAAGTAATCAAACTCTCTACTCCACCTAAATTGGCACCAAAACTCCATGGACGACGCAGTGCCTTCATAAATTTGCTGCTTGCATCCGCTCCTCCTTTCAGTACAAAGTATAACATACCACCATGTAGCCCATTACTATGTTGTCTATCTGCCAATGATTTTTGCGGAAAATCCGCCAATCCCGGATACCCCACCTTTGCTACCTTAGCATGTCCTGCTAAAAATATGGCAATCTGCGCGGCATTTATAGACTGTTCCCGTATGCGTAAGTGCATGGTCTTGATAGATTGTAAGGTCAAAAAGGCAACCATAGGACTCATAATACTCCCATGCCTATTCCTATAAGAAAAAATTGAAAGACCATCTTCTGCAGATGCACAAGCTGCTGCGCCACCAATAGTCATATTATGTCCGTCATAGTATTTAGTGGTAGATTGAATCACTATATCTGCACCAAATGTTAATGGACAAATCACCATAGGCGAGGCCAGTGTACTATCACAAACATGTTTCGCACCTACTTGCTGGGCCAATGTACTAACCGCAGCTAAATCGGTTAAAGTAAGCGTTGGATTGGTCGGATACTCTGAAAAAAGTACTTTCGTATTGGGTTGTATGGCAGCTTCTATTACAGCTAGATTGGTAAAATCTACAAAAGAACAGGTTACGCCAAGTTGGCCAAAAAGGTCACGTGCCACTTCTTGTGTAGTGGCATAACAACTATTTGAGAGTATACAGTGGTCCCTATGGCGTAAAAAAGTTGCCATGGTCGTGACAATGGCAGCCACCCCTGAACCAAAACAATAGGCAGTTTGTGCTTTTTCCAAAGTAGCAATCTTGGCTTCAAGTACTGCAACAGTAGGATTTCTTGAACCAGAATAGGAATGCCCCTTTGCTAGATAGGTTTCAATTGATTCTTGTACAAATACGGATGATTGAAAAATAGGTGTAAGAATGGCACCGGTATGTGATTCTGGACTAACACCAGCATGTACTACTTCAGTAGCTACCTGTAAATCGCTACTAGCCCATCTGTGCGTGCCAGAAGTGGAAGGTGGTAATGGATTGGACATGGCAAAAAAATAAAGTGAAATAAGATCGGTTCTGTCGCGTCTATAGTTTTCTTAGTATAGGTTTTTCGTTTAAGTCAAATTTTGGATATTATGCGGCCATTAAGATAGCAAAGTTCCCAAAAGTAGAAAGATGATTTTTAGCTCCTCTTACTTGTCCTTTTTGAATCATACGAATGTTTTCTATCCCTGAAATAGTAATGGAAGCAGAATAAAAATTCTTAAAACCCAGCATAGGTTTTATCCGTTTTTTGATAAACCTATGATCTTGTTCAACTCTATTATTCAAATATTTGTTTTGCAATATTTGAATGGTATGATCTTGATCAAGATCTGTATTGATCGCATCAAGGGCAGCTTTATTACTACCGCTTTTGTCAATTACTACTTTCTTAGGAATATTATTTTCTGTGATCGCCTTGCGAAAAAAAGAAAGCGTTGAAGACTTGTCTCTATGATCAGATAGAAAAAAGTCAACTGTATCACCATAACGATCTACTGCTCTATATAAATAGATCCACTTCCCGTTTAGTTTAACATAGGTTTCATCCATTTTCCAACTACTACCAATTGGTCGTTTTCTTTTTCTTACTGCTTTATCTATCAGAGGAACAAACTTAATAACCCATCTCTGTAGCGTAGAATGATCAACTCTTGCGCCTCTCATACGCATCATCTCTTCCAAATCTCTATAGCTCAAGGAAAAACGACACTTCATGTATACAAATAACAGGATGACTTCTGATGAAGAACAATAACCTTTAAAATATGGTAATAACTCGGGAGAAATATTAAACATAATAACTACTTTTTTAAATATCGATACTAAAATAATCATTTTTTAGAATAAACGCGACAGAACCGGATTTAAAGAATTATTGAATTTAAGCCTTCAAACAGCTTATCAAGGTGATACCTCATATGGAACATGGAGAGGTTATAGAGTTATTGCTGGAGATGGCTTCTCAGTTCGCTTGCCTGGTTCTCAAGAAATCGTCTCTAAGTTTGGTCGCCTTAACCCGAATGGAACGGTTCTGTCGCGTTTATTCTAAAAAATGATTATTTTAGTATCGGTATTTAAAAAAGTAGTTATTATGTTTAATATTTCTCCCGAGTTATTACCATATTTTAAAGGTTATTGTTCTTCATCAGAAGTTATCCTGTTATTTGTATACATGAAGTGTCGTTTTTCCTTGAGCTATAGAGATTTGGAAGAGATGATGCGTATGAGAGGCGCAAGAGTTGATCATTCTACGCTACAGAGATGGGTTATTAAGTTTGTTCCTCTGATAGATAAAGCAGTAAGAAAAAGAAAACGACCAATTGGTAGTAGTTGGAAAATGGATGAAACCTATGTTAAACTAAACGGGAAGTGGATCTATTTATATAGAGCAGTAGATCGTTATGGTGATACAGTTGACTTTTTTCTATCTGATCATAGAGACAAGTCTTCAACGCTTTCTTTTTTTCGCAAGGCGATCACAGAAAATAATATTCCTAAGAAAGTAGTAATTGACAAAAGCGGTAGTAATAAAGCTGCCCTTGATGCGATCAATACAGATCTTGATCAAGATCATACCATTCAAATATTGCAAAACAAATATTTGAATAATAGAGTTGAACAAGATCATAGGTTTATCAAAAAACGGATAAAACCTATGCTGGGTTTTAAGAATTTTTATTCTGCTTCCATTACTATTTCAGGGATAGAAAACATTCGTATGATTCAAAAAGGACAAGTAAGAGGAGCTAAAAATCATCTTTCTACTTTTGGGAACTTTGCTATCTTAATGGCCGCATAATATCCAAAATTTGACTTAAACGAAAAACCTATACTAAGAAAACTATAGACGCGACAGAACCCAAAAGACCCGCGACAGAACCACTCAGGTTATTAAGTTATTAATATTTAACGTAAACACCTAAGCACATAGGACATTTTTCTTTTCAAAATAGCGTGAGAAACGTTGTGTTTACATTAGATACTAGGCTAGATAGCGATTTCTATATCAATATCAAAACTGAGTTGGCTTAAACCACATTTACTGAATATACAAATCACTCATTCCATAAATCTACTGCTGTAATCTTATATTTAGAAAGCAAGGCTCCCTTTGCTCTAATGGTTTTAACAGCAACTTTTTCTAAATCATAGATAATCGATCGTTTGTCATTACCAGTAGCATCTACTAAATAGTGCAATTGTAATTTAGGCGTTTCAGAAGACGTAACCAATTTTAAAATGCAACCATGTGGTTCTGAAAGAAATAGATTATATTTTTTATCTAAAACCCCCATCTCTACCATAAAACGTTTTACAAAATAGTTTTGCTGTAGATTGTTGTAATAGACAACCGAAAGCAGATGGGTATTTCTTAATGGCTCTATAAGGGCAATGCGATCAGGGATTGGTTGAAAGGAGAAAGTAGTTACCAGATAGTACCCCTCCTTAAAGACCAAAAGGATTTTATCCGTTGGACCCAAAACGCCTAGTAATTTTCCTTTTCCACGAGGCGCTATTTGACCTGTAGACGCATCATACCAGAGCTCCACTTTAGCTAGTGTAGAACCGTCTTTTCCTTTTTGTTGCACCTTATAAATGGCATGCTTAGTCAGGATATTGCCTCTGGTAGCACGTCCTTTTATGGATAAATCAGCAAAATTAAATTCAAATTTCTTTTTAGTCGTCCTACTGATAGGAGAAAGTAAAATGGTAACAGTTTCTGTCGCTCCATTGGGCTCTGCACTTAAATAAACTACTCTAGAGCCGGGTGTGCCTAAGGTTAAATCATAGGTTTTATCACGTGTAATCGCCAATACTTGAAACCGTTTGACAAAGGAAATACCAGTAGCACCATCTACATAAATTACATTATAATAACGTTTAGTATCTTTTTTATCATAAACAGAAACATATATAATGTCTTTTCCTACAAAGAGCTTATCTGCTATTTTAGTAATGACATATTTGCCATCTTTTCTTATTACAATGATATCATCTATATCTGAGCAAGCCTGGACAAATTCTTCTCCTTTAAGCCTGTAACCTATAAAACCTTGTTTACGATTTACATAAAGCTTATAATGTTTTACCATTACATCATGTAGCGGAATAGGATCAAAGCTGGTTAAAATGGTTTTTCTTTCTCGGCCCTTTCCATATTTTTGAAGCAGGCCGCTATACCAGGCTATGGTGTAATCCTTTAGGTGCTGTAAATGATGTATGGTAGTAGCTAAATGGGTTTGAAGTTGGGTTAATGTTTCCTGCGCACGGAGGCTATCATATTGTGAGATGCGTTTGATCTTAATCTCTGTTAAACGGACTAAATCTTCTTCTACAATGGGCCGATAAAAATCATAGGGTTTAAGATGGTCTGCTATGGTCATCAGTAGCTCCTCCCAGGTTGTACATGCTTCTATCTCCCTATAGATACGGTTTTCAATAAATATTTTTTCCAAACTGGCAAAAAATAATTTTTCTTTTAATGCCTGCTGTTCTAAAAGCAACTCTTGTTCCAACAAATCGGTCGTACGGGCTACCGCATAGGCCAAGAGCTCATGAACCGTTACAAAAACAGGTTTTTCATCCTGAATCACACAAGCATTAGGCGCATAACTTCCTTCACAATCTGTGAAAAGATAGAGTGCATCTATAACGGTTTCTGCTGGTTGACCAGAGAGCAAGTGCACAAGGATTTCAATATCCTCTGCCGTGTTATCCACCACATTTTTAATTTTTATTTTCCCTTTTTCATGTGCCTTTAGGATAGAATCAATTAAACTAGTAGTAGTAGCCGCGTAAGGTATTTCGGTTATAGCCAATGTTTGCTTCTCTCGGGCTACTATACGGGCACGTACCCGCACCTTCCCTCCCCTTTTTCCCTCATTATAATGGGTACAATCTGCTAATCCACCTGTGGCAAAATCTGGAAATAAGCTAACAGGTTTACCCTTAAGCAGATCTATAGCGGCTTCTACCAGTTCTATAAAATTATGGGGTAAAATTTTAGTCGCCAGTCCTACCGCAATGCCCTCTACACCTTGGGCAAGCAATAGCGGAAATTTAACCGGTAAGGTACGGGGCTCTTTTTTTCTGCCATCGTAAGAGAGTTGCCAGGTTGTAATCTGTGGACTATACAAAATCTCCTTACTGAATGGAGCTAGACGGGCTTCTATATAGCGGGCAGCAGCCGCACTATCCCCGGTCCGCAAGTCTCCCCAATTCCCCTGCGTATCTATCAACAATTCTTTTTGGCCTATAGCTACAATGGCCTCTGTAATAGATGCATCTCCATGGGGATGGTATTGCATCGTTTGCCCTACAATATTGGCTACTTTATTGTAACGACCATCGTCAATCAGCTGCATGGCATGGAGAATCCGACGCTGCACAGGCTTAAGACCATCTTCTATAGCAGGCACAGCTCGCTCCAAAATTACATAAGAAGCATATTCTAAAAACCACTGTTCATACATTTCCTCCATAGGAGGTAGGTCAGACGCTTTATGATCCGGACCATTAGAGCCGTTTGCAGCGTCGCATGTTTGGTGCATAATTTTCAAGAAAGTAACACTATTATTCGACTGATTAGACCTCTTTGGGAACTCGATTTCTAATGGCAATTTTTTGGTTAAAGTTTGTCTATACTCCTGAAATACATCTGAGTATGATGCGGTGCTCAACTGCTCTTCTCCTAAAAATTGGTCATCACAAATAGGTTTCGAAACAGTTCTATTAGCTTTTAACCCTTTGCGCGGCTTCTGTTAAAAGTTCCATAGCCTTTCCCTTCCCTTCAAATCCCTTTACTTTAACCCATTTTGCCGCATCTAAATCCTTATAGTGACTAAAAAAGTGTATAATACGCCCTTGTAAAAGCGTATTTAATTGTTCAATATGATCAATATGCGCAAATTCAGGCGCTACTTTTTTGATAGGTAGTGCAATAACTTTTTCATCAAAACCAGATTCATCTTCCATCAATAATACGCCAATAGGTCTAGCTTTAATCACCGCACCGGATATAATAGGGTAGGTGGTTACCACCAAGACATCAGCAGGATCCCCATCTCCAGAAGAGGTATGTGGGACAAATCCATAGTTACAAGGATAATACATAGCCGTTGGCATAAATCTATCTACAAATAAAGTACCAGAGGATTTATCCATTTCATACTTTACAGGATCATGATGCATCGGAATTTCAATGATGACATGCAGCTCATTTGGAAAATCATCCCCTAATGATATCTTTTCTATATTCATTCCCTTTCAGATTTAAATACATAATTAGCAATATGCCTATTAGACCTCATCGTCTAATGGGCTAGACAATACATAAATTACAAATTTGCTAGCAATCTAGTAACAAACCTAAGCCAGTGCTTAAATTTTTCCTACTAACGTGAGTTCGGGATTAGATTATTTTTTCATTTGAAAATCAATATTAATAAAAATTTATAAAATTTGTTTTATAGACAGTTAAATAGGTAGTTGAATAAAAAATAATTCTGATAATCAGTTTATTATATATATTATATTTATAAAATTAGATATAAAAACTTGTTAAATAGGTGCAAATATTAACTAAATAATTGATATTAAATTGTTGTAAATCAGTCAAATAAATCCCGAACTCACGTTACTACAACAGATTAGATAGGTTGTGTATAATGGTGTATCTTTATCTTCATGCTTCTAGATATCACTAAACCCACACCCTATATGGTAGAGATAACGACAGAAATAGATGCCACTGTACCATTGATTGGTGCCCATACCTCTACCCAAGGGGGGCTCCACAATGCGTTACTGCATGGTGCAGCAATAGGTGCGACTACTATACAACTTTTTACCAATAATCAACGCCAATGGGTAGGTAAACTACCGAATAAAGTAGCGCTAGAGGGATGGCACCATGCACTAGAGACTACCTCTATGAAACAGGTGATGAGCCATGCGAGTTATCTGATCAACCTTGGTTCTAACAAAGAACCGTTGTTGGCAAAAAGTCGTAACGCTTTTGTGGAAGAAGTAACACGTTGTTTAGCTTTAAAAATCAATTATTTAAACTTTCATCCAGGTGCTGCAACGGGCGATAGCATGGAAGCTTGTTTAGACCGAATTGTGGAAAGTTTATGGGCACTTAAGCCACTTTTCCAACAAGAAACGACTTTACGTTTGCTGGTAGAAACCACCGCAGGTCAAGGCTCTACGGTTGGCCATTCCTTTGAACAGTTGGCCTATATAATCGATCGAGTCAAAGAAGTAGTTCCTATTGGGGTTTGTATCGATACTTGTCATATTTTTGCAGCAGGGTATGACATTCGTACCCTTGATAGATGGGAGGATACATTGACCAAATTTGAATCAATCGTTGGTCTACACCATCTCTATGCCCTACATGTGAATGACTCTATGACGCCACTTGGTTCAAGAAAGGACCGACATGCTAACTTAGGCAATGGGGAAATAGGGATGGCTTGTTTTCAAACCATCATGCAGCATCCAAAACTTCGGATGATTCCTAAATATTTAGAAACACCCAATGGTGCAACCATGTGGACAAAAGAAATACAACGCTTGCAAAGTTTTTATTTGCAGCCGGATGTAATATAAATACTTTATTACTGCCTAGGTGGCGGAATTGGCAGATGGGCTGGTCGCAAAGGCCAATGATAGTGACATCGTGCCGGTTCAATCCCGGACCTGGGTACTTTGCATATTGTCGATGATGCTTACACCTATCAAAGCGTTAGACCAGGCATTATTTTTTATATTAAATAACGTTTCTCATCCATCTATGGACCTACTTTTTAAGTGGATCACCTGTACAACTTTTTGGATCCCGTTGTATCTTTTTTTATTTTTTTTCATCAAAACAAATCTAGGGTGGCGGGGCCTCTTATCATTGAGCCTAGCCATTCTTATTGCTGACCAATCTACTTCTTCTTTATTGAAGCCTTTTTTTGCAAGGTATCGTCCATGTTATGCACCCAACTTACCACCTATTCACTTAGTGGGAGCACATATAGGCCTGTATGGATTTCCTTCATCTCACGCAAGCAATACTTTTGCATTTGCAATATTTTTCTGGAAATCTTTAAGAAAAAGGTATAAATATACCTATTTATTCTTTCCATGGGCTACGCTTATCTCTTACGGAAGAATCTATGGAGGCATGCATTACCCTTTGGATGTGATTTGTGGTGCATTATTGGGCATAGCAATAGGCTTATTGTCTGCTACCATACTGTCTGGGGATAGATAACTTCAATTTGCGATATAACCTGAGTTCGGGATTAGCTTGTTAAAAAATAGCTTTAAAAAGCTCCTTTGTGTTTTAAATTTGGAGATAAAAAAATACTAACCAGATTATCCAAAGGAGCCAGTTATGAATGTAGAAAAATTGGTTCTGTCGCGTTTATTCTAAAAAATGATTATTTTAGTATCGGTATTTAAAAAAGTAGTTATTATGTTTAATATTTCTCCCGAGTTATTACCATATTTTAAAGGTTATTGTTCTTCATCAGAAGTCATCCTGTTATTTGTATACATGAAGTGTCGTTTTTCCTTGAGCTATAGAGATTTGGAAGAGATGATGCGTATGAGAGGCGCAAGAGTTGATCATTCTACGCTACAGAGATGGGTTATTAAGTTTGTTCCTCTGATAGATAAAGCAGTAAGAAAAAGAAAACGACCAGTTGGTAGTAGTTGGAGAATGGATGAAACCTATGTTAAACTAAACGGGAAGTGGATCTATTTATATAGAGCAGTAGATCGTTATGGTGATACAGTTGACTTTTTTCTATCTGATCATAGAGACAAGTCTTCAACGCTTTCTTTTTTTCGCAAGGCGATCACAGAAAATAATATTCCTAAGAAAGTAGTAATTGACAAAAGCGGTAGTAATAAAGCTGCCCTTGATGCGATCAATACAGATCTTGATCAAGATCATACCATTCAAATATTGCAAAACAAATATTTGAATAATAGAGTTGAACAAGATCATAGGTTTATCAAAAAACGGATAAAACCTATGCTGGGTTTTAAGAATTTTTATTCTGCTTCCATTACTATTTCAGGGATAGAAAACATTCGTATGATTCAAAAAGGACAAGTAAGAGGAGTTAAAAATCATCTTTCTACTTTTGAGAACTTTGCTATCTTAATGGCCGCATAATATCCAAAATTTGACTTAAACGAAAAACCTATACTAAGAAAACTATAGACGCGACAGAACCATTGTCATGAAACAAAAAACCTCACCGACTACAACTACTCAACGTCCAGATTGGTTGCGGGTTAAATTACCGATAGGTAAGCACTATATCACTGTACGTGATATAGTAGATCAACACAAGCTACACACCATTTGCACCAGTGGTAACTGTCCCAATATGGGTGAATGTTGGGGAGTAGGTACGGCTACTTTTATGATATTGGGTAATATTTGCACGCGAAGTTGTGGCTTTTGTGCGGTAGCTACTGGCAGACCTACTGTTTATGATAAGGAAGAACCGAAACGAGTTGCACAAGCGATTCATCTAATGGGGGTTAAACATGCGGTTATTACTTCGGTAAATAGAGACGAACTAAAGGACTGTGGCGCAGAAATTTGGTATCAAACCGTTAAGGAGGTCAAGGCCTTGAATCCCTCGATCACTATAGAAACCTTAATTCCAGATGTTAAGGCGATTTGGTGGGCACTAGAGCGGATGATTAGTTCGGGTCAAGAGGTTGTCTCTCACAATATGGAAACTGTAGAAAGACTGTATAAAACAGTCCGTCCACAGGCTAAGTATGCACGCAGCTTAGAGCAACTTAGACGAATTAAAGCATATGGCAAACGATCTAAATCGGGTATTATGCTCGGATTAGGCGAAACAGATGCGGAGGTCTATCAAGTTATGGATGACCTTCTGGAGAATGGTTTGGATGTTTTAACGCTAGGTCAATATCTACAACCTACTAAGCAACATCTTGAAGTGGCTACTTTCGTACATCCAGATAAATTTGCGCATTTTAAAAATGAGGCGCTCAAGCGTGGCTTTTCTTATGTGGAGTCAGGTCCACTTGTACGTTCCTCTTACCATGCAGAACGGCATATTTAAAATGCTAAAGTCCTAAACTATACGTCTGGCATTAGGGTTCTGTCGCGTCTATAGTTTTCTTAGTATAGGTTTTTCGTTTAAGTCAAATTTTGGATATTATGCGGCCATTAAGATAGCAAAGTTCTCAAAAGTAGAAAGATGATTTTTAGCTCCTCTTACTTGTCCTTTTTGAATCATACGAATGTTTTCTATCCCTGAAATAGTAATGGAAGCAGAATAAAAATTCTTAAAACCCAGCATAGGTTTTATCCGTTTTTTGATAAACCTATGATCTTGTTCAACTCTATTATTCAAATATTTGTTTTGCAATATTTGAATGGTATGATCTTGATCAAGATCTGTATTGATCGCATCAAGGGCAGCTTTATTACTACCGCTTTTGTCAATTACTACTTTCTTAGGAATATTATTTTCTGTGATCGCCTTTCGAAAAAAAGAAAGCGTTGAAGACTTGTCTCTATGCTCAGATAGAAAAAAGTCAACTGTATCACCATAACGATCTACTGCTCTATATAAATAGATCCACTTCCCGTTTAGTTTAACATAGGTTTCATCCATTCTCCAACTACTACCAACTGGTCGTTTTCTTTTTCTTACTGCTTTATCTATCAGAGGAACAAACTTAATAACCCATCTCTGTAGCGTAGAATGATCAACTTTTGCGCCTCTCATACGCATCATCTCTTCCAAATCTCTATAGCTCAAGGAAAAACGACACTTCATGTATACAAATAACAGGATGACTTCTGATGAAGAACAATAACCTTTAAAATATGGTAATAACTCGGGAGAAATATTAAACATAATAACTACTTTTTTAAATACCGATACTAAAATAATCATTTTTTAGAATAAACGCGACAGAACCGTTTTACTCGTTACTCCCTATTTGGACGATAATTCAACTAGTGTTCAATCTTCTTTTAGTAAAGCGAATACTATTTTAGTCTTTTCTTCCGAACTAAAATTTCTAATCTTATTTCTGACCATTAGATAGCTCTATTTTAATATCATTAAACTAAAATATACAGAAACAAATTATCATCTTTTTTGTCCGAATTTTTCAGTCCAGTATAATAGACGCGACAGAACCGACTAAAATACCTGACTTGTAGAAAAGCACCAATCAAACCTCAAGCATTCATCGAGCAAATAAAACCAGTAGTGTTAGGATGGGTTAACTATTTTAAACATATGAATTCCAGTGAAGCTTTTGTTAGATTGCAGGACTTTATTAATAACCGATTTCGCAGATACTTAACCCATAGAAGAAAAGGCCGTGGGTGTGGGTGGCAAAGCTATCCCAATAGCAAACTCTATACAATGGGGATGTTGTACATTGGTAGTGGAATGATTAAGTATCCTGAGAAAGTTGTGCAAGGTTTATGAAGAAGACTGTCGGACCGCCGTATTCGGGAAAACTGAACGTACCTTGGGATGAGAAGGGAATGGGTAAACAATGAACGTGAGTTCAGGATTTATTTGACTGATTTACAACAATTTAATATCAATTATTTAGTTAATATTTGCACCTATTTAACAAGTTTTTATATCTAATTTTATAAATATAATATATATAATAAACTGATTATCAGAATTATTTGTTATTCAACTACCTATTTAACTGTCTATAAAACAAATTTTATAAATTTTTATTAATATTGATTATCAAATGAAAAAATAATATAATCCCGAACTCACGTTTAAAAGAAAAGACGTTACTAACGAAAATATAGACGCGACAGAACCAAGTTTATCATAATTTTATGTTATGGCAAAATCATTGTAGGGGTATTTCGTTTAAATGGCCCGCCCATCAATGGTTGATCAACTATTGTGAATCATCCAATGATCCTGTAAATTAGCAGCTGTTGTAGGTCCAAATGGAAACCTATCTTTCACCCATTCGCAAAAGTAGATGGCCCTATTACCCAGTCTTGTAAAAGGTATGCGCGACTACAGCACCCTGCAGGTCTACCGGCGCAATTATATGTTTTCCATTATACAATCTATCTATGCACGCTATGGTTTTGAGCCACTGGAGACCCCTGCACTGGAACAGCGTGCTACCCTTACAGAAAAATATGGCCAGGAAGGAGAGCAATTGATGTTTAACGTACTTAAATCTGGTAACTTCCTAGAAGGAATGGAGTCAGGTATAAACGCCATAGATTACAAAAAACTGAAACCGCTGATCAGTGACAAAGGGCTGCGCTATGATTTAACCGTGCCCTTAATGCGGTATATTGTAGCGAACCAACATCAAATATGCTTCCCATTTAGACGCTACCAAATGCAACCCGTATGGCGGGCAGACAGGCCTCAAAGAGGTCGCTATAGAGAGTTTTTACAGTGTGATGCGGATATTATTGGAAGTAGCGCTTTATTATGTGAAGCGGAAATTTTAAAATTAATTTATGACGTATCTACCGAGTTGCAGATACGAGATTTCTGCATCAAAATCAACCATAGAGGAATACTATCCGCTATTGCTGACCCTGAAAAAGAAAAGGTATTTTGTACCATTGTAGATAAATTAGAGAAAATGGGTCTTGAAAAAGTTATGACTGCCTTACAAGCAGCAGACTTTAGCAGCCAAACCATTGCATCACTGGCTCTATTGCAAAACTTTAAAGGGAACAATAGTGAACTTTTGATGCAATTACAAGCAGCTATTGGTCACACAGATCAAGGATCCAAGGCAATAGAAGCCTTGACAGGCATACTCACACAAGCCCATGGTCTTGGTTTACCAGATGGCATATGTTGTATTGAACCAACCTTAGCACGAGGCTTGGCCTATTACACCGGGCTCATTATGGAATTAACCGTAGCCCATACACCTATAGGAAGCCTAGGTGGAGGGGGCAGGTATGAACATCTTGGAGATCTATTCGGGACAACTGGATTGGTTGGCGTAGGATTTTCTTTTGGGATAGATAGGCTGTACGACCTTATGGAGACGCAAAATCGCTTTGAATCTATTACCACCTACACAACAGAGGTATTGTTAACCAACATCGAAGCAAAAGTAGAAATGCAACTGCTTCATCTATTAAATCAGTTGCGTGTAGATGGATTTAAGGCAGAACTATACCCTGATCAGGTAAAAATCAAAAAACAATTAAGCTATGCCCATAAAAAAAATATCCCTTTTGTGATTATACTAGGAGCAACAGAATGTGCTATGAACCATTACACACTAAAAAATATGCAAACAGGCGCACAAAATAGTTATAGTTGGTCTGATCTCTGTGGCCTATTAAGGGCAGCCTTAGTCGCAAGATCTTAGCTATGGATGTACTCTGGACCATTATTATTGCTGCACTCGCCAGTATAAATTGTGCCTTAGTAGGTACCTATTTGGTATTGCGGAAAATAGCCATGATGGGAGATGCCATTGCGCATTCTACACTACCAGGCATTGTATTGGCCCTCCTGATCACTGGATCTAAAAATTCCCCTGTACTCATCGCTGGAGCGGGTATAACAGGCCTATTGGTCACCTTCCTAATCGCATTTTTAGAAAAAAAAATAAGCATACAAGCAGATGCGGCCATAGGGATCAATTTCACCTTTCTCTTCGCTTTAGGGGTCATTTTAATCTCTTTTTTTAGCAGAAAAATAGACTTAGACCCCGAATGCAGTTTATATGGGGAATTGGCAACTGTTCCATTAGATTTGTGGCGTACAGCTAGTGGCATCAACCTAGGACCCAAAGCATTTTACATTTTATTAACCGCTTTAAGCGTCAATGTAACCTTTTTGATCATGGGCTATAAACAGCTATTTGTAAGCACCTTTGATCCACAATTTGCCCAAAGCATTGGCGTGCACACGACCCGTTGGCACTATTGCTTAATGGCCATAACCTCATTGACAACCGTTTCTGCATTTGAAGTAGCAGGAGCGATTTTAGTGGTGGCCCTTTTAATTGTTCCAGCTGCAAGCATCTATTTGGTTACAAAATGTCTTAAACGTTTGTTATTTTACAATATACTCTTTGCTATATTAACGTCTATTAGCGGATATTATATCAGTTTCTGGTTGAATAGCTCTATGGCGGCTACAATGGTTACCATAGCAGGGCTATTATTCTTAGTTGCTTTTGTATTTTCCAAAAATAATTAAGATAATCACTAGTAGACTGCATAAAGAAGCGATCTGGATCATCCAGTCTGTTTGAGAGACGTATCATTTTTATTTCACTAAACCCATACATACCATGCATATAACTGGAAGATTATTTGAAATTAGTCCGCCACAGCAAGTGTCTGAATCATTTAAAAAAAGAAATTTTGTGGTAGAATATGTAGAGAATCCACAATATCCAGAATACATCTCCTTTGAGTTGATTCAGGACAAATGTGATCTACTAGATGGATTCATGGAGCAAGAAGAGATAACCGTTCATTTCAATCTACGGGGTAGAAAATGGACCAATCCAGAAGGAGTCGTAAAATACTTTAATGCGTTGCAAGCATGGCGTTTAGAAAAAGGCAATAAATTAAACGAATCACCTCCATCCAATCCATCTCCTGCCGATGTAGAAGATGATTTACCGTTTTAAACATAAGACGTTTTGATCTTACTTTTTGACGGATTAAAAGGAAGTGCTATGCTACTTTTTGCTGGATCAAAAAACAAGCAAAAAATCAAGCGCTGTGCAAAAAGCTGTTGTAAGTTTACGCTGAAAGCTGGGAAATCAGCAGCCGCCTCGCGGCCCCATTAAACTGATTTTCTGCTCAGCTTTCAGCGTAGACCTGCCAGTTGCAATTTTCTACAATGCAGGGTCTTTTTGATAGGAATGGCTATTAGATGCCTAGAGTAGGATATGGTAAACCAATCTTTATTTCTTAATTTAAAGGTATGGTACTATTAGGATTTATTAAAAAAAGTATAAATTTGCAGTGTAAGGCTTAGCCTCATCTAAGCTTCTAAAAATGATAAGGTTAGAAGCATAGACGGCGCATTTTATTTTTTAATTATTCGTATATACCGTGCATTTATTAGGAACAAAGGCCCCTATTTTTAAGGCGCCTGCTGTCGTAGATGGTGGAAACGTCACAACTGACTTTTCACTGGAGCAGTTTTTAGGAAAAAAAGAAGTACTCTTTTTCTTTTACCCAAAAGATTTCACTTTTGTTTGTCCCACTGAATTATTGTCCTTCCAACAACATTTACCCCAACTTATAGAACGCAACGTAGCACTGGTAGGTTGCTCTACCGATACAGAAGAAACGCATGTGGCTTGGTTACATACACCCAAAACAAAAGGGGGCATTGCTGGCCTAACCTATCCATTGGTTGCAGATACCAGTAAGGCCATTGCTTCCAACTATGGTGTATTAGGAGGCAACTGGAGCTATAATGAACATAACCAGTTGATTTTCACGGGTATTCCTGTAGCGTATCGTGGAACTTTTTTAATTGATAAAGAAGGTATCATACGTTATATGGCCATTAATGATTTGCCATTAGGTAGAAATATTAATGAAATACTACGCATTATTGATATGTGGCAACATGTCGTCAAATTTGGAGAGGTTTGTCCAGCTAACTGGGCAAAAGGCGATATGGCTATGGAAGCTACCCCTGAGGGCGTATGCAACTACCTAACCCTAAATTCAGAACAACTATGAAAACAGCATGATTAATATTTTCCAAAAGCATTTCATAACACTATAAAGTATATGATTGACCTATCATTTTATTTTATACTTTATATTTTAACTAAATTAAAAACACAATGAGCATGAAAAAAGAATTTGGTGACACACGTGGGATCGTATTTCCCATTCACAAAAGTGAGCTACGTAAATTTTTGCCAATGGCCTTTATATTTATTCTTATATCTTTCTGTTACGCGCTTACACGCTCCCTTAAAGATATGAATCTCATTAAAGAAATAAATGTTACAGCTATTTACTGGTTAAAAGCAGTAGCCATCACGCCTAGTATGATTTTCTTTACCATTCTTTATGGAAAAGTGAGTCGTGCTACAGGAAGGGATGGAAGGTTCAATGCAGTTATGATTTACTTTCTTGCCTTTTTTACCCTTTCATTGGTTTTTTTGCTCCCTAAAAAAGAGTTATTGCAACTAAATAGCCTCTCTAAAATGCTTGAAGCAAAATTTCCAAGCCTTATAGGACTGTGGGGAGCTATTTGCCATTGGCCTATTTCCCTCTTCTATATCCATGCTGAAGCTTGGGGAACTTTTGCATTAAGTGTAGTATTTTGGACCTTTGTAAATGAGATTACTACTGTAAATCAAGCTAAAAGATTTTACAGCTTCTTAAGTATGTTTGCTGCCGTTGGCAGCATCTTGGCTGGACTCATTCTTAAGCTGGATAGTGTGCGTACCAACTTCGATCAGGGTTTACAGTTTGTGATTACAGCGATTATTTTGATTCTAGTAGTGTACAACTACTTTACTTCAGATATAAAAGCGAATCCAGCCTACTATCAGATTGAACAAAAGCCTAAAAAAGCAAAGGTAAAAATGTCTTTTATGGATTCTATAAAGTTCCTAGCTCGCTCTAGGTATTTGACGTTGCTTTCCATATTGGTAATTGGTTACGGATTAGTGATTGCGCTTTTTGAAGCCGTACAAAAAGAGCAAATTAAGCAATATGTAAAGGTTGCTGGGGATGATACCATTTTGGCAAGTATATACTCAGATCAACAAGTTGCAGTAGGGATCATCTCTATTTTAGTAACACTTTTCCTTGCCACACCTATACGAAAAAGAGGATGGCGTTTTGCTGCATCTGCCACACCCGTTACGGCATTGGTGATGACAGCCTTATTTTTCACCTTCCTTCGATTTGGTGATGTTTTGGATAATTTTTTAAAGAGCTTTAATCTCACGGCTTTGCATCTCTCTGTTCAAGTAGGTCTCTACAATGTGGTGTTGATTAAGTCGGTTAAATATGTCCTTTTTGATCCCACCAAAGAAGCGGTGTATATTCCATTAGATGAAGAAACTAAAGTGCGTGGAAAAGCAGCTGTAGATGGGGTAGGTTCTCGTTTGGGAAAGAGTTTAGCATCTGTATTGGTTACAGGTATGGCCACCTTAGTGGGTGGTGGGAATATTGCAAATATTCGTACGCCAATTGTGCTCATGATCATAGCTGTGATTGTGCTTTGGTTAATAGCTGTTCGAACTCTAGCAAAGTTAAAAGCAGCAGCTGAGTAAAAACATGAAGCAGAACTTGCAGATGCACATAAAGTGCAGGTAAGTAAATAAATAGAAGGGTTGTGTATGTTACTTTTTGATCAAACAAAAAGTGTATCCATTCAAGTCAGTGGTAAAAAAGGCATTTATAGCACACTTTTTTCTTGATCAAAAAGTGTGCAAAAAGTCAAGCCCTGTACAAGAAGTTGAGCAACTTTTTACAAGGGGCGCTTTTTTATTTTTTTGCATGGCCGTACCGCTCAATAGATAGGTAAAAAGTAGCATACAAAGTCCTTATGGACGTTCAGCTGAACAGTATTTTCGTTTGAGCCACACCATAATCAAAGAACCAATTGTGAGCAACAAATTGGTTAGCAACAATGGTTTATCAGCGGTCATTGCTCCATAAAGGGTCCAGCTGACCGAAGAAACGGTTAGGTTTAAGAGCATCAACATGGAAACATCATGAACAGATTTGGTTCTATATGACTGTATAATCTGCGGAAGAAGAGAAAGTACTGCTGTAGATGAAGCGATGCATGACACAACATCTAAAAAGGAAATAGCGCAAAAGTCCATCAATACAACAAGCAAAAAGAGTAGAATGTGTACCAGGAGCGGGAATCGAACCCGCATGGCCAAAAGCCACAAGATTTTAAGTCTTGCGTGTATACCAGTTCCACCATCCTGGCAAAGCTGCATGGCTGTGAAGACAGCACACACAAAAATAAGTGCACCATCCGCTCAACTACTAGTAATAGCAAGAAATAGTTGATGGTTTACCCAAATAGATCAGACGAGCGAGAAACGGGACTCGAACCCGCGACCCCGACCTTGGCAAGGTCGTGCTCTACCAACTGAGCTATTCTCGCTTATACACTACATAATAGGTCGAATTTACTTAAAGATTCTTTGTTTTCAAAATAGTTATCCACTTTTGTGGCTAGCTTTTAAAACCTTTAACCATATTTTTGAGGTCATTCAATTTTAACAAGGCTTCTATTGGAGAAAGGGCACTGATATCAATAGCTTCTAAGAGTGCTTTGAGGCCACTTAAGTCCTCATCTGGACCAAAAAGTTTGAGCTGATATTGCCCTTTTGGAAACGCTTCTATCTTTGCATGCATCTTACCGCCTACTTGCGATAGGTGCGCCAATACTTCCCTGGCCCTTTCCAAAATCATAGAGGGCATACCAGCCATTTGAGCAACATGAATGCCAAAGCTATGCGCACTACCTCCAGCCACCAATTTATGGAGAAATAGAATCTTTCGATCTATTTCTTGCACCGCAACATTAAAGTTTTTAACCCTAGGAAGTTCTTTTGCAAGCTCATTCAACTCATGGTAATGGCTAGCAAAAAGGGTTTTAGGCCTATACTGTGGGTGATTGTGCAAATATTCTACCAATGCCCAGGCAATAGAAATGCCATCATAGGTACTGGTACCACGGCCTATCTCATCCATCAATACCAAACTACGGTCACTAAGGTTGTGCATAATACTGGCAGTTTCGACCATTTCCATCATAAAAGTAGATTCTCCTTGGGCCAAGTTATCCGATGCACCTACTCTTGTAAATATTTTATCTACCACCCCAATATGGGCCCAGGCCGCTGGTACAAAAGAACCCATTTGCGCCATTAATACGGTTAGCGCAACCTGACGCAAGAGGGCTGATTTACCAGCCATATTAGGCCCTGTAATCACTATGATTTGCTGTTCTGATGGGTCTAAACAAATATCATTGGGCGTATAGGTTTTGTCTACAGGTAGTCGCTGCTCAATAACAGGATGCCGGTTCCCTTTAAGATGCAGCAGGGTACCCTCATCTATGATAGGCTTGCTATAATGCTGCTCACAGGCCTGTTTGGCAAAGGAAAGATAGCAATCCAATTGTGCGATATGCTTTGCATTTTCTTGAATCTGTGGAATATATGCTACTGCCTCCTCTACCAATGCTTGATAGAGTTGTTGTTCCAACAGCTGCGCCTCTTCCCCTGCATGTAAGATCTTTTCTTCATACTGTTTTAACGTGTCGGTAATATAGCGTTCTACACCAGCTAAGGTTTGTTTGCGAATCCAATCTGGGGGCACTTTGTTTTTATGCGCATTAGGTACTTCAAGGTAATAGCCAAATACGCGGTTATAAGAGACTTTGAGGGAAGGAATATTGGTACGCTTGCTTTCTTTTTGTTGCAGCTGGACTAAATAATCTTTACCCTCGTAAATAATTTTATTTAACACATCCAGCTGATCGTTGACATGCGGCCGAATGAGTCCCCCTTGATGGGTAAGGATAGGCGGATCTTCCTGAAGGGTATGGTGGATACTTTCCACCAAAGAGGGACATCCATGGAGCTGTGCATTCAGTTTTTGTAATAAAGAAGACGAAGTCGCTTGCAGCGTTTTTTGTATGCATTGTACTTGTTCCAATGCCCTTTTTAAGGCCACCATTTCCCGTGGATTCACTCTACCCACCGCTACTTTGGAAATAAGCCGTTCTATATCACCTATTTTTTTCAAATAGCTGACTAATGATGCTGCCCATTCAGCATCTTCTGAAAGGTATTCCACTATAGCCAGCCGTTTTTGAATCGGTACCACCGCCTTAAGCGGAAACAGCAACCATTTTTTAAGCAGTCGTGCCCCCATAGGGGTCACCGTTCTATCTAATATTTCAATCAATGCGGTTCCCCCTACTTGCTGCGGCACCATCAACTCCAAGGCCTTAACAGTAAATGGATCCATCCAAACATACTGGTGTTCTTGTAGTCGGACAATCGAACGAATATGTTTGATTTCTTTATGTTCCGTTTCAGATAAATAGTGTAAAACAACACCAGCTGCTACAATAGCGGCAGGATAGTCTGCGATGCCAAAACCTTTTAAGGAGTGGGTTCCAAAATGGCTATTCAGCAAACCATAGGCATACTCCAACTGAAATACCCACTCATCTAGGGCATAGGTATGAAACAGATTCTGCGTAAAATTATTCCATACATTTTGCTGTTTTTTATTAAAAATAACTTCAGATGGCGCCAAATGATGCAAGACTTTCTGTATGTAATCAGAGGCGCCTTGCGTTACAAAAAATTCCCCTGTAGAAAGATCCAAGAAGGCCATACCCAGTATCCCTTTGTCAAAAAAAATGGATGCTAGGTAATGATTAGCCCTTTTATCTAAAACTGCTTCACTAAAAGAAAGACCAGGCGTAACCAATTCGGTAACCCCCCTCTGTACAATGCCCTTGGCTTGTTTAGGATCCTCTAATTGATCACAAATGGCTACCCGATAGCCTGCTTTTACCAGTTTGGGTAAATAAAGATCCAAAGCATGGTGGGGAAAACCAGCCAGTTCCACACTAGCAGCCGAGCCATTAGATCGCTTCGTAAGCGCAATACCTAAGACTTTACTAGTCTTAACCGCATCTTCTAAAAAAGTTTCGTAAAAATCACCCACTCGAAACAATAACAATGCCCCAGGATATTTTCCCTTAATGGCAAAATACTGCCGCATTAATGGTGTTGGCTCAACTGGTTTTGACATAGGACATAAAATAATAGCATCTAAATATATTAAAAACTTTAACGTTTTGATCCAGATGCAAGCACCCTAAAATCAAATGCGCAACCGCAATCTACCTTACAATTGCAAAATAATTAGATACAATCTAGTTTTTTTAGAATGGATTGCTTATTAATGAAGTAAAGGAAAGTAAGCTTCCCTTGATCTAAAGAGGAAGCAGGGGGGTTATCAAAAAACAATTAAACAAATTTAGATATGAAAGAGGTTAATGTAAATAGTAAAAATAAACGATCTGGCCTATTTGTACAAGGGATTACCGCTTTATCGCTATCACTTGCTTTGCAAGGCAGGGCTTGCCACTCAGGTGGAACATATAATTACACATTAAATCATACAAATGACAACCAATTCTTGAAAGAAATAGAGGATAGAAAAGATATTAGTAAAACAGATGAAACAGGCAAGAACTGGCTATACGTTGCAGTAGAACACAACGATCTTCAAAAAGTGAAAGGCATTGTAGCACGCATTAATAAGGATTTGGAGGACCATGCAAGTCATAGTGATCCTAACTTCCCAAATTCATATAATACCAGTAGCAAAACAACTGCATTGGGTATAGCTATAATAAATGGTTATACAGAAATTGTCAAACTGCTCGCTACATGCCCATACATTGACATCAATAAAGCAACAACAACTTCAAAATCACTTTTCGTAGCCCTATCTAGGGGCAAGAAAAATATAGCTGGGATCTTATTGAAGCATCCCAAGATAAAGATTGGGGAAAAAGACTTACCTTCAGGTGCCTATCCACTACACTTGGCAATTGAAAAAAAGTTTGAAGATATAACTCTATTACTAATTGATAAGCTCCCTGAGGAAGGTTTAAAGGTAAAAAATAAAAAATTAGAGACACCTCTCTACTTAGCAACTAAACATGGTCTTAACACTGTAGTAACACGTCTAGTCAGCAAGCTTACTACCTTAAACGATTTCTATGTGATGGATCAAAAAGGAAAGGGACTACTACATATAGCTGCGCGTGATAATAATCAAAATGCATTTAAGGCATTATTTGAAAAAATATGTAGTTTAAGTAATAAGACAACGGCCATTACTAAACTTTTTGATAAAGATAAAAAAGGGTATACTGTGTTGGCTAGTGCTTATTTACCTAAGCATATTAAACAAAAATGGGTCCACATCCCTAACGAAAACCGCAATATGTTCAAAATTGTCTTATGGGCTGTAAAAGATAATTTGAATAGAAACCAGTGGGCAATTATTACTAATGAAATTAATGTATTAGAAAATAATGGCACAATCAAGAAAGGCTATGCTGATATATTGCGCGGGATAGTAGATTCAATAGCTTCTTCTGGAGGAGCAGCATCTGCATAAATCTAACACAATTTCAATAGATAAAAACAAACACCCACGTTGCTACGTAATGGAAAAAGCGCGTTATTTGAACTGAAAGGACAGACAGCAGGTTTATGCCTATAACCCTGCTGCTGTTCTTCCAGCCTTTCCTTCCTTATTTTAAGCCTCTGGGAGGTTACCGTTCTTGCTTTAATAAAATGCAATATAAAGAAAAGGTGTACCCGTCCAACCTTGTGGCAATGGTATCTATGCAGCAGTATGGCAAGACTACCCCAAAACAAGAAAACCGCTGCTTGTAAAAAGGTGCGATCAGAACGCACACCTTGCAGCCAAGTCTTTTGTTTTAAGTGTGTAAATATATTTCGGGTTATATATTTAGATAAACTAAAATACTTAAAACAATGAAAAGAAAAGAGACAGTTAAAGATGGGATAAGCAAGGGTTCTGTCGCGTCTATTATACTGGACTGAAAAATTCGGACAAAAAAGATGATAATTTGTTTCTGTATATTTTAGTTTAATGATATTAAAATAGAGCTATCTAATGGTCAGAAATAAGATTAGAAATTTTAGTTCGGAAGAAAAGACTAAAATAGTATTCGCTTTACTAAAAGAAGATTGAACACTAGTTGAATTATCGTCCAAATAGGGAGTAACGAGTAAAACGGTTCTGTCGCGTTTATTCTAAAAAATGATTATTTTAGTATCGGTATTTAAAAAAGTAGTTATTATGTTTAATATTTCTCCCGAGTTATTACCATATTTTAAAGGTTATTGTTCTTCATCAGAAGTCATCCTGTTATTTGTATACATGAAGTGTCGTTTTTCCTTGAGCTATAGAGATTTGGAAGAGATGATGCGTATGAGAGGCGCAAGAGTTGATCATTCTACGCTACAGAGATGGGTTATTAAGTTTGTTCCTCTGATAGATAAAGCAGTAAGAAAAAGAAAACGACCAATTGGTAGTAGTTGGAAAATGGATGAAACCTATGTTAAACTAAACGGGAAGTGGATCTATTTATATAGAGCAGTAGATCGTTATGGTGATACAGTTGACTTTTTTCTATCTGATCATAGAGACAAGTCTTCAACGCTTTCTTTTTTTCGCAAGGCGATCACAGAAAATAATATTCCTAAGAAAGTAGTAATTGACAAAAGCGGTAGTAATAAAGCTGCCCTTGATGCGATCAATACAGATCTTGATCAAGATCATACCATTCAAATATTTCAAAACAAATATTTGAATAATAGAGTTGAACAAGATCATAGGTTTATCAAAAAACGGATAAAACCTATGCTGGGTTTTAAGAATTTTTATTCTGCTTCCATTACTATTTCAGGGATAGAAAACATTCGTATGATTCAAAAAGGACAAGTAAGAGGAGCTAAAAATCATCTTTCTACTTTTGAGAACTTTGCTATCTTAATGGCCGCATAATATCCAAAATTTGACTTAAACGAAAAACCTATACTAAGAAAACTATAGACGCGACAGAACCAGCAAAAATGTAATATAAGTGCCTGATCTATTTGTCTTTTAGACAAAATTTGCATCGAATACCAGATTGGTAATTTTCATCTAGATCTTCTGTAGTTAAAGGCATACGGCAGCCATAGCAAAGCAGGCTACTGCCTTTTTTTAATCCATGACCTAGGGATATGCGTTCGTCAAAAACAAAACATTCCCCTTTCCATCTGGATAGCGCTTCTTGCGTATGGGCTAAATATTGTAGAATGCCACCACTTAGTTGATACACCTCTTTGAAGCCACTAGAAAGCATATAAGCAGAGGCCTTTTCACATCTGATCCCTCCCGTACAAAACATAGCAATAGGCTGATCTTTATAGGGGGTTAAATTTTGTTCAACAAAGGCAGGGAATTGGCTAAAGTAGGTTGTTTTAGGATTTAATGCCCCTTCAAAACTTCCCAATCGATGTTCGTAATCGTTGCGAACGTCAATTACAACAGCTGACTGATCCATCCTATTGTTCCAGTCTGAAGCTAAGACGCAGTGGCCACGTCGTAGCATGGATGGGACCTCCGGTTGGTGCATGGCTATAATTTCCTTTTTAATCCTAACCTTTAAGAGACGAAATGGCTTATGGTTAGCTTTGGAATATTGATACCACAAGTCACCAAATGATGGAATGGCTTCTATCTGGGCGATGGCATCGTCTAGTAGATCAGGCAGGCCAGCAATGGTACCATTAATCCCTTCTGAAGCAATCAGCAGTGTGCCGGTTAGTGCTTTGCATATAGATTGAAGTTTCTTCTGTAGCGCTACTAGGTCATCTAGGGGCACAAATTTGTATAAGGTAGCTACTTTAAACATATATACGTGAGTTCGGGATTAGATTATTTTTTCATTTGATAATCAATATTAACAAAAATTTATAAAATTTGTTTTATAGACAGTTAAATAGGTAGTTGAATAAAAAATAATTCTGATAATCAGTTTATTATATATATTATATTTATAAAATTAGATATAAAAACTTATTAAATAGGTGTAAATATTAACTAAATAATTGATATTAAATTGTTGTAAATCAGTCAAATAAATCCCGAACTCACGTTATATGGATGGTGTTGATTCTATTTTAGATGCTTCAAATTTAGCTAAATTCTTGCCATAAATCATACTTTATGCTTTGGTAACATCTATTGTTTATAGATAGGGGCTAATGTAAAACGGTTACCTGGTAGTGCACGTAATAAGCCTTGTAATTCTAGTGACAATAATGCTGCTTGTAATGTACCGGGTGGCAAAGCAGTAGTAAAGGTTAGCGTCTCAATAGTGATGGGTTCAATGGCTTGCTGCAGCTGTTTTAAGACCATTTGTTCTGATGCTGTAAGTGGATAGTTCGCGTAAGCATCTGCTTGGCGTTGATGGTGCACTGTCCAGTTCATGATATAAGCTAAGTCATCTATATGGGTCAGGAGGTGTGCTTGATTTCTTTTAATCAATCGATGGCATCCTGCAGAAGTAGCTGCGTAAATACTACCCGGCAATGCAAAAACCTCCCGGTGGTAATTATTGGCATGGTAGGCGGTGATTAATGCACCGCTTTTTTCTTTGGCCTCCATAACTATGGTTACATCTGCTAGACCAGCTAAAATTCTATTGCGTGCCACAAAGGTATGGGGGCCTAGTCCACTTTCTATGGGGTACTCTGTGAGTAAGCCACCTTTTACACCACACATTTCCAGGGCTATTTTTTTGTGTGCAGTGGGGTAGATGTGCTGCAAGCTTGTTGGCAATACGGCTACTGTAGTTAGCCCCATTTCCAATGCTTGCTTATGGGCCCATATATCTGTTCCATAGGCTAGGCCACTGACTACAAGCGGATGATAGGGAAGGAGTTGTTCTAAAAATTTGGTAATCGATGCTTGTCCATAGGATGTTAATTGCCTAGTACCTACAACGGTCACGATACGTTGTTGGTTCAATGTCGCTTGCCCTTTATAATAAAGCAGGGAAGGACGATCTGGTAGCTCTAGCAACCGTTTGGGATAGGTCTCTTCCTCTGTTGTCAGCAATTGGATGCCTTCTGTTTCATACAATTGGAGGATCTTTTCTGCTTGGGAAAGGCTACTGCTTGCGGTAATAGATTGGGCTATTTTGTAGGGTAGTAACGTGTTACCTTTATGTGCAGCTGCAAATACTGCTTGGGCACTTCCGAAATAAGCTAATAATTTTCTTAACCAGGCACAGCCTATACCGGGCACTAATGAAAGTGCCAATCGATAGTGTTTTTCAGTGAGGGGAACCATTGTTTTGTATAACTGTAAGATACAATGGCTAATTTAAACTATTTTTGATCCAAAACGGTTGTAATGCCTTCCATTTTATCGCACCATGCCTAGTTGATGCATCACCTAACGCTTAAATGTTTGTACCAAACAACGAAATCACTTGCATGCGTAGTAAAAATTACTCAGTATAATGTTTAATTCAATATTGGTTATTATTTTAGCATGTACATGATATGATGCTACTCAATACACCTTTTCTAAATGAAAAGTACTTGATTACCACTACGTATATGGATTTAATGGATCGTAAAACCGTTACTATATTGTCCACTTTAGTGCTTATTGTTTATGCGACTTTGGGGGGCATTCGTTCTGTTACCAATACCGATGTATGGCAATTTATAACCTTTATTGCTATTATTTTCCTTATTGCTAAGCTTATGTTTATAAAAACAGGTAAATCTGTTTTAGAAATTGTATCCTTGCTGCAAAAGCAAGCAAAATTTCAACTTAGTAGCCTGTGCCATTCTAATGGGCAACTATTGCATTTGCTTTTATTCATCCCATTTCCTTTTTCTGAAGTTTCTGATTGCCGAACTATACATAGGGTCTACATGTGTTCTGGTCCCATTGAAACCAAAAAAGTTTTCTTGTATAGCAGTTTTTGTCATCTCATTATAGTATCTTTTATATGCATAATGGGCCTATTTGTTTTTGTAGGCGATGCAATGTTACCAGTAGCAGAAATTTGGAACTATATAATAACGTGAGTTCGGGATTAGATTATTTTTTCATTTGATAATCAATATTAATAAAAATTTATAAAATTTGTTTTATAGACAGTTAAATAGGTAGTTGAATAAAAAATAATTCTGATAATCAGTTTATTATATATATTATATTTATAAAATTAGATATAAAAACTTGTTAAATAGGTGCAAATATTAACTAAATAATTGATATTAAATTGTTGTAAATCAGTAAAATAAATCCCGAACTCACGTTATGAAGTTAAAACCTTCTTTCAGTTTCGTTATTCGTGTCTTTCGGTGGTTAATAATGAGCGATAACCTCTTTGCTAATTCTGTGAATTTCTCCAGCGCTAAGCTAGCACTCTTACGACATACCAAAATTGCATCATCACAATACCTATGCAAGGTTGCGCTTAGCTTTTCTGGATACCCCCTTGAGTGCCACACTTGGTCTATAACATTTAGGTAGATATCACTATACAACGGTGATATTGGTGATCCTTGCGGTACTCCAACTTTCTTGCATGTAATTTTACCTTGTTTTGCTATTGACGTTGTTAGGGTTTGTTTAATTAGCTTCAACATACTGCCATTTGCTATCCTTTTAACGTGAGTTCGGGATTTATTTGACTGATTTACAACAATTTAATATCAATTATTTAGTTAATATTTGCACCTATTTAACAAGTTTTTATATCTAATTTTATAAATATAATATATATAATAAACTGATTACCACAATTATTTATTATTCAACTACCTATTTAACTGTCTAATAAAACAAATTTTATAAATTTTTATTAATATTGATTATCAAATGAAAAAATAATCTAATCCCGAACTCACGTTGATAGGTTTCATATAAAGACAACAATGGCCCTATGGATATTAAACAAAAAAATATATACGGATCATTATATTACCAATGTTTCGGTACCCATTCAGCCTTTTGGCCATACTGCCTAAAAACAAGAAAAATCGTCCCTTGCAAAAAATTAGGACTAGAAAGTGCAGCTTATAGCTGAACAGAAAAACAGTTGAAGTGGAAGCTGTAGGACTACTGGCCTGAACAGATACTAGATGGGTGGCCTCTATAGGCTTGATCCAATTTAATCTGATTGTATTTTAATGCCATAAAAGGATTTTTTATAAAGATTTACTAAATTAAAAGCACTAACCAAATGCGTAAGTTATTTTGCTAATGTTTACTAGTGCACAAAATAGGCATAGGGATAGGTTAGTTGCCTTTGACATTTTTCAAGTTGCTAGCTTAGGTTGTTATACTTAGGGAATGTACCCATTAATAATTTAATGCAGTGTAAACTATTGAACATATTTTGGAACAAAATTCAGGTATCGATATGAGTATAGATCAAAGGAATAAATATGGAGACACTCCCCTGCATGTGGCAGCTTTTGAAGGTGATTGGCAAAAAGTTCAATTGTTGTTGCAAGACAAAAGAAATGATGTAAATGCAAAAAATAACTATGATAACACGCCAATACATTATGCCGTGGTTGAGGAGCATGTAGAGGTACTTAAAGTACTGCTAGCAGGGTCAACTACTATTAATGTAAATGCAATAGATAAAGATACCTATGCCCCACTTCATTATACATCATACACAGGTCATTTAGAGATGACACAAGCGTTGTTGAAGGATGTAAAGATTAATGTGAATGTCAAAGATAAGTACAAAAACGCTCCGTTGCATTATGCAGCATTTGAAGGTCATGTAGAGGTGCTTAAGGCGTTATTGGCCAACAAAGGCATTGATGTCAATATAAAAAATCAGCATGACAACACCCCATTATACTATGCAGCCTCTAAAGGTCATCTGGATGTCGTTAAAACATTAGTGGATGCTACAGGTATTCAGATAATGATAAAAAATAAGTATGGGAACAGCCCACTTGATACAGCTAACTGGAATAACCACCCTAGGTGTCTTGATGTATTATATAATGCAGTTCATAAAAACGAGGTATAACGAAGCCTATATGCTCCTTTTGCATTAGAAGTGTTTTCTCTTGTTTCGTGTTGCCAGAAGGCTGAAGGGGTGTTTTTTATTTTGTTTTGAAAAGCAAGTTATTAAGTCTAAGTCTTAATTTATTATATCTGGCTCGCCCTTTAAGGGCACAATTTTGGAAACTTTTTGCACTAGGACTTGATTTTTTGCTTACTTGTTGATCAATCAAAAAGTAAGCAAAAACGTTCCTTTAAATCCCTCAAAAAATTTCTATAACTTAAGGTTTACAATTAACTTTATATGAATGGCTTTGGTTTGTAAGCTACTTTACATCTATACTTAGCGCATTGTTTGATGGCACCTCTTCTTTTATGAAATATGTATAAGTATGGAGGGGTTGAAACTTCAGAAAATAAACTTATAAAGTTGCAATTATTTGATAGAAAGAGGGGCTGACCATTGGGATCTGGTTGGGGTGCGCAAGTACCATTAATGGTGTGTACGGTTTAGGTATAATTTTAAAAAACAGCTACCTATACCATGCGATTGGCACATTTTATGCGTCAAGATATTTTAATAGGTATAGCGTGTGTAGTACTTAGCATAAAGCCTCATGCCAAGACCAATAATGGGTCCCGCCTATTATAATTTTAGAGTGCAGGAGTCTAGAAAATAGTATAATGGAGTTTTGCATTGTTTAGATGCAGCTTTTTTCCTTATACCTGGTAATAAATTATGTTGTATGAATGGTTATGCTCATCGCTAAGCTTTGGCACTTTCTAGTAGTACTATTTAGGTCGCTGTTATGGTGGTTTGTTGCAATGACCCCTATTTTTGCAGCGATAGATGAAAAAGCACTTGAAATTCTCGAGAAAACTTCTGCCTACTACCAAGGACTAGAAAATTTTAGTGCCATCTATAATTTGACCATTAAATATCCAGAAGAGGACATGGTTCGGTACGATAAAATGCACATCACAGCTCGAGGGCAACAATATAGGGTATCCTATGACCAAAAAGAGACGATAACAGATGGGGAAACCGTTTGGGTATACGATAAAGCGCTAAAAGAAGTGACCATTAGCGAATATGCTAAAACAGATTCCGATTTGAATTTTGCTGAATTATATAATCTCTATCAACAAGGCTATCTATTCGTTTATATTGGAGAACGTATAGTATATAAAACCAAAAATATAATACGAGATATTGTCCAGTTAACGCCTATTCATGAAGAGAGTAGTTTTAAAAGTATTACCCTTGAAGTTGATCGTGCCACCTCACAAATTCATAGATGGGAAGTAGTACAAAACGAAGAAACAAGGTATATTTGTACAGTTTGTAAGTTCTCTGTCAACATACCTCTATCAGATGGTTATTTTACATTTGACATAGGTGCGCATGGCGACTTGGAGGTAATAGATTTACGGGAAAGTGAAGAAGAGGCTGATTTAGATGAAGTGTAATAGGTACATGATCATCTCGTTGCCTCCATCTAGAATTAAAGGGCTCATTAGACTTCTTTCATAACGCTACCTCTGCTGGTAATTTGCACGTTGATTCGGTGCTCAAATCCTCACGTACATCTAGTACGCTCCGGTTTTGCGCTCCGTGTTTCCTACAAATTCCAGAGCATAAGCGCATTATGCAAAAAGTCTACTGTAGAGTAACGGATCGAATAACCTATTCAGACGGGTTTTTTAGTGCTATATAATTTAACGTTTATGGAAGTCATTCAACAATATTTAGATCAAGCTGAGCGCAGTATGGATAAGGCTTATAGCCATGCACAAGATGCTTTTGCAAAAGTTAATGTGGGGCGTGCATTACCTACCATATTGCACCATTTGATGGTGGTCTACTATGGGAATCCAACACCACTCCACCAAGTAGCTGCTATTACTACCGCTGATCCGCGTACTTTGACTGTTCAACCATGGGAGCAAAGTATGATTCCCCATATAGAAAAAGCGATTGCAGAAAGTCAGCTTGGATTTTCTACTAGAAATGATGGACGCACCGTTATGGTTACCTTTCCTCCTCCCTCTGAAGAGCGGCGCAAGAGTTTGGTAAAGCTCATTAAAAGTGAAGCAGAAAAAGGAAGGGTGGTGATTCGCAATCTTCGCCGTGACTATAAAGAAATACTAAAAGCTATGCAAAAGGATGGCATACCAGAAGATGTCATCAAAAGGGCAGAGCAAAAATTACAAGACCTGACAGATGGCTACATTGATAAAATCAACCATCTTTTAACTTTGAAAGAGGCAGATGTGATGGCTATATAGTACTTCTTCTACCTTGCAGCTTTAAGGAAACCCAACAGCTACATCATCTGATTTACTTTAAACCAATTAAGACAATAGATCATGCTCACAATAGAAGATTTACATGTAAGCATAGGCGGTAAAAAAGTACTGAATGGCATAAATCTTCAAGTATATGCAGGTCAGGTACATGCCATTATGGGGCCCAATGGTGCAGGTAAAAGTACCTTAGCGGCTGTTTTAGCTGGTAAAGCAGGTTATGAAATTACAAAAGGGCGTGTCCTGTTGCATGATCAGGATCTGTTGCAGCTAGCGCCAGAAACTAGAGCGGCACTTGGTCTTTTTTTAGCCTTTCAATATCCAGTTGAAATTCCAGGCGTCACGACCACTAATTTTCTGAAAACAGCTATCAACCAAATAAGAAAACAGAGGACATTGCCCCCTTTAGATGCCGTTGCTTTTTTAGAACGTTTAAAAGAGAAGCGCAAGCTATTGGGTATGGATCACGCCTTGGTACAGCGTTCACTCAATGAAGGCTTTTCAGGAGGTGAAAAAAAAAGAAATGAAATGTTACAAATGGCCATATTGGATCCATCTTTGGCTATTTTGGATGAGACCGATTCTGGTTTGGATATTGATGCCTTGACCATTGTAGGACAAGCCATCAATCAGTTGCGCCGGGCAAACAATGCTATGGTATTGATTACCCATTACCAAAGGCTATTGGATCATGTTGTGCCAGATGTTGTGCATGTTTTCTATGATGGGAAGATTATGCAATCCGGCGATCATGCACTTGCCAGGCGGTTGGAAAAAGAAGGGTATGCCTGGATTACACAACTTCATCTATGATGGCATTTATAAATTGGTTGGCAGAGGCCTTTGCAACCTTTTCTGCTACGGATCCTTTTTATATAGGGCGCCTATGGGCATTTAATAAGTTGAACCAGCCTACTTTTATAGCCAACCAAAAAGAAAACTATAACAGCCTTCGTGAAATCCTTCAGTTATTGACGCGCCAGGCCTACCATTTTAATATGCCCAATCAGCCTTTTCCACCGGTGGAAGTGGGTGGTTATCGCTATGTTCCTGAGGGAGTGACCTTAACCTTTGTGAATGGCATAGGGTCCCCATC
This sequence comes from Cardinium endosymbiont of Oedothorax gibbosus, assembly GCF_936981045.1. Taxonomy (GTDB): domain Bacteria; phylum Bacteroidota; class Bacteroidia; order Cytophagales; family Amoebophilaceae; genus Cardinium. The sequence goes on along the minus strand of NZ_OW441264.1, from coordinate 1,091,689 downwards.
TAATAGTGTCCATCAGGGGATTCAGTTGCGCAGGCTAGCAGATCTACCACTGTTGGAACAAAAAGAGGTATTGACCCCTTATATGACTGATGTTGAATCAAGCGATGATCTTTTTGTTATGTTGAATAGGCTGTTGGCTCAAGAAAGCCATCTACTGGAGATTGCAGCAGATAGGCAGCAAGTGATTACCCTGCAACATATTGTAACCGATTCTGTGGGCCATGTAATGCCCCAGCTAATGGTTAAAGTAGGTGGGGCCAGCCCAGTAACCATAATAGAAAACTGGTATATTGTACCGTACAAAGTGCAGCCTTTTGTAAACAATTTTACCCATATCCTACTAGAAGAAGGTACGCATCTAGCTTACCATACCCTGTATACCGATGATCCATCATGTTATCAAGTCAATACCCTCTATTGTCATCAAAAGGACCATAGCACCTTTAGCCACCATACTTTTGCCTTTGGTGCTGCTATGTTGCGTATGTACATTAGGGCTCAAATAAATGGCAGTCATGCGTGTGCTAGCCTATATGGTTTGTCTACGCTTGCTGCAACAGAAAAAGTAGAACAGCAGATCCAAATAATCCATAGTGCGCCCCATAGTCTTAGCAAACAACATTACAAATCCATCTTAGGCGGTCAGTCAATAGGCAGTTTTAGTGGTAAAATTTACCTTACATCTGCTGCACAGCAAACCAATGCCTATCAAACTAATAATGTATTGCTTCTATCTGATGCAGCCCACCATTATGCCAAACCACAATTGGAAATTTATGCAGATGATGTCAAATGTTCCCATGGTGCAACAGCTGGACAGTTAAATGAAGAACAACTATTCTATTTGCAAACACGTGGTATAGCAACGCCCTTAGCTAAAAGGTTATTATTGGAAGCTTTTGGTAACGAAATCATTGACTCCATTACGCTAACCACATTACAGGATTATTTATACGATCAGCTCATAGCAAAGCTTGTAAAATTGTAGTATCTTCAGCCTATTAACCTAATAAACTGCCCTTGATGTTTGTTGCGCGTCCTTTAGATATAGGTCAGATTAGGCCTTTTTTCCCTATTCTCAATCAACAAGTGTATAACAAGGCCTTGGTCTATTTTGACAATGCGGCTACGGTCCACAAACCTCTTTCAGTCATAGATCGTGCCACCCACTTTTATCAGCGCGATAATGCCAACATTCATCGTGGTATGCATGCCTTAGCGGCTCGTTCTACTGGAGCTTTAGAGCAGACACGTCTGGCGGTACAACAATTTATACATGCTCCTGAGATAGAAACCATTGTTTTTACCTCAGGTACTACAGAAGGGATTAACTTAATTGCGGCCACCTATGGTGCGATGGTGGTGGGTGAAGGGGATGAAGTAGTCATTTCTGAAATGGAACATCATGCCAACCTCGTTCCTTGGCAATGGCTTTGTAAGCAGCAAAAAGCCATTTTAAGGGTGATCCCCATAGATGATAAAGGGAAATTGGATCTAACCCATTTTTCCTTTACGAACCGCACTAAGATCGTTGCATTAAGTTATGTGTCTAATATATTGGGCACCATTAATCCCATTAAAACTATTATAGGCCAAGCACATCAAAAAGGTGCCATTGTAGTCATCGATGGGGCACAAGCAGTAGCCCATATGCCCATTGATGTTACCGATTTAGATTGTGATTTTTTTGTCTTTTCTGCCCATAAAATGTATGGGCTTACGGGGCTAGGCATTTTATATGGTAAAAAAAAGTGGTTAGAAGCCATGCCACCCTATCAAACTGGTGGTGCAATGGTCAAACAAGTTACCCTAGCAGAGACCATCTATCATGGTCCGCCCTATAAATTTGAAGCAGGAACCCCACCATTGGCTGCTATTATCTCTTTTCCAGAAGCACTCAAATTTATTGTAGGGATAGGCTACGCCAAACTAGCTGCCCATGAAGAAAGTTTGTTGGTCTATGCATTGGCTGGCTTGGCCCGTATGCCAGCAGTAAAATTGGTGGGTACCACTACTCATAAGGTAGCGATTATTGCTTTTAATGTGGCCAATATGCACCATTTAGATGTAGGTCTATTTTTAGATGCCAAAGGGATTGCCGTTCGTACAGGTCATTGTTGTACCCAGCCACTTATGGAAAGATTTGGTATAGAAGGTGTAGTACGTATTTCTTTTGCGGTCTATAATACCATTGAAGAAATAGATCTATTTTTAGAGGCATTGCAAGAGATTATTGATCAAGGAAACCGCTAATATGGTACAAATAGCATTTAAGACAGTTGATCAACACCAAGACGAAATCATAGATGCCTTTGCTATGTTGTCTGGTGATAGAGTCGCTACGCTGGACTATCTTATTGATTTAGGAAACACATTAGCTCCCATGGATCCCTTGTATAAGACGGATGCCTATTTGGTGCAAGGCTGTATGTCTAAAGTATGGGTAGTGGATACACTTATACAAGAACGACTATTTTTTCAAGCCGATAGCAATACAGTCATTACAAAGGGATTAATTAGTTTATTATTGAAGGTATTTTCTGGCCAGTCTGTACAAGCTATTGTAGAGGCTAAGCTCTATTTTACAGAAGCCATTGGCATAAGCGCGTTGATTGGATTTCAGCGCGCCAACGGGTTGGCACACATGATTAAAACCTTGAAAATAAGAGGTTTATCTAGATTTAGTAGAAGCAATTCATCTATCATGCCTGATTTTGGGCTAGTTTAAGTATCACCTAGTATGAAAACATATACTAAAGACTTAGAAGCGGCACCATCTAATCCGTCTGACACGTTTGCGATCAATGCAAAATATCCTCCACATGCCTTAGATTTAGAAGAGGGCGTATTGGGTGCATTGATGTTAGAGAAAGAGGCGTTAGTGAGCGTCATTGATCTTTTACGGCCTGAGAGTTTTTATAAAGAATCCCATCAAGAAATTTATCGAGCCATCGTACAACTGTTTAATGATTCAGAGCCCATAGATATGCTTACGGTAGTCAATCAGTTGCGCAAAGATGGTAAATTGGATGCAGTAGGCGGAAGTTATTATGTAAGTTATCTAACGACGCGCATTAGCTCTTCAGCCAATATTGAATTTCATGCTAGGGCTATTCTAGAATATGCCATGCGCAGAAAGTTAATAGAGATTTCCACTATGGTTCAGAAGTATGCCTATGATCCTACTATGGATGTTTTCAATACTTTAGATCGTACTGAACAGGCACTATTTGAGATTTCGGATGGCAATATGCGCAAGCGTTATCTAGAGATACGTTCATTATTGGTAGAAGCCTTTGATAGTTTACATAACCGTCGCATGCGCACTAATGGGCTGACTGGTATTCCAAGTGGGTTTACCGCTTTAGACCGTATTACCTCTGGTTGGCAAAAGTTTGATTTGATTATTATTGCAGCTAGACCTGGTATGGGTAAAACCGCTTTTGTACTCTCTGCTTTACGCAATGCAGCTATAGACCATAAGTTACCCGTAGCTATTTTTTCCTTAGAAATGGGTGCATTACAATTGGTCAATCGATTGATATCAGCTGAAGCAGAGTTAGCGGGTGAAAAAATAAAGCAAGGTAAATTAATGGACCATGAGTGGGAACAATTGCTTCATAAAACGGCCGAACTCTCCAATGCTCCGATCTACGTAGATGATACACCTGCCCTCTCTGTTTTTGAACTACGCACCAAATGTAGAAGGCTTAAGGCCAAACATGATATTCAACTGGTTGTTATTGACTATTTGCAGCTTATGTCAGGCGATCCTAATAGAGGAGGGGGCAACCGTGAACAAGAGATTGCTTCGATTTCACGTGCGCTTAAAAACATTGCCAAAGAGTTGGACATTGCAGTGGTGGCACTTTCTCAATTAAGTAGGGCAGTAGAGACACGTGGAGGGAGCAAACGGCCTCAATTATCTGATTTACGTGAGTCGGGTTCTATTGAACAAGATGCGGATCTAGTCCTATTCTTATATAGACCAGAATATTATGGCTTAACAGAGGATGAGTTGGGTAATCCTACACAGGGGCTAGCAGAGGTTATTGTTGCCAAGCATCGGAATGGTGCATTAGATCAGGTTCATCTGCAATTTATGGGCCGATATATGAAGTTTATAGATGCGGATATGTCCCCTTCTACCGCTCAACCGGAACAGTTTGTCATTCATTCGAGCAAGGCCAATGCGTTAAATGATTCATTTGAATTGTCTTGATGGATTTGTATGCTATTTTTTGCTGGATCAAAAACTAGCCAAAAAATCAAGCCCTATGGCAAAAAGTTGCTGAAACCACACCTTACTGCTGGAAAAACAGAACTTGCCCTCTGCGCGGGCTTCAAACATGCTGTTTTTCTGATCAACTGCAAGATGTGATTTCTCATCGTAACTTTTTACAAGGGGTGGTTTTATTCGTGGGCCACGTTCTAATCAACCTGGCCTTTGGGAAGGTGTATATTACCCTGATACGTACCCTTCGTCTACTTCGCCAACACGACTTCCTCCACCATATTGGCCCTAGATACCAGCGACAAGGCGTTTGTCCCGGCCTCTACACTCCTGAACTTCTTTTGAAGTGCGACCATATTTCTGCTCGATATAGGGGAGGTTTCTTTCATAACCTGAGTTCGGGATTAGCTTGTTAAAAAATAGCTTTAAAAAGCTCCTTTGTGTTTTAAATTTGGAGATAAAAAAATACTAACCAGATTATCCAAAGGAGCCAGTTATGAATGTAGAAATAATTAGTTGAAATATATTATGTTGTTGATGAATTTCTCATAAAGTTTATGCCGTATATGGAAAAACAACTGTTAACCAACTCTAAAAGAAAACCCACTAGAACTTGTTCATTAACTTTGAGTGAAATAATGACTGTTCTTATTACCTTTCATGTGATTGGTTTTAGAAATTTTAAGTCTTATTATATTCATTTACAGCAATTTTATTCTAGTGAATTTGGAAAGTTAGTAAGCTACAATAGATTTATAGAACTGATCCAAAGAACGTTAGTTCCCTTGTACTGTTTTACACAAAGTCTTTCTAAAACAAAAACAAGTTGTTATTTTATGGATGCAACAGCCATCAAGGTTTGCCATATCAAAAGAGCCTATACGCACAGGGTTTTTAAATCGATTGCTACTAAAGGTAAAACCAGCATCGGTTGGTTTTTTGGATTAAAGTTGCACTTGATAGTCAATGATTTAGGAGAAATTATGAATTTTCAACTGACCACAGGTAAAACTAATGATAGGCTTCCTGTAGAAAATTTATGTAAACACTTGATGGGTAAAATGTTTGCCGATAAAGGTTACATAAGCAAAGATTTATTTGAAAAACTGATCGAGAAAGGCGTGGAACTCATTACCCAGATTAGAAAAAATATGAAAAATGCTTTTATGCCACTCTGGGATAAACTGATGCTTAGAAAACGATCTATAATTGAAACTATTATAGATCATCTCAAAAATATTAGCCAGATAGAACATTCCAGGAATAGAAGCATACCTAATTTTCTAGTCAATTTGATAACTGGAATTACAGCTTATGCACTAAAAGAGAAAAAACCTTCTATAACTAATATATATATGACTGGTTCACAATACGTCTAATCCCGAACTGAGGTTGACAGACTCATACCTTTAGCATATAAAGATTAAGATGGAAGTGTTCTATAAACTGTGTCAAGGCGATAAAAAGTTATAAATTAATTAAATAAACATTAAAGGTTTTAGACATGGAAGAAAATAAGAACAATTCCTATGTTGGTTTAGTAGATTACAAATTTCTGGAGGAAAATATTTTGTGCTCCATCCGTTTAGGTAAGCCTTTAACAGGAAAAGGTGGTGCTTTAACGCCTCTGATAAAAAAGCTTCTAGAGGCAAGTCTAGAAGGTGAAATGGCACACCATTTATCTAGTGATTCAACAGAAAATAATAGAAGAAATGGCAAAAGCTCTAAAACTTTACGTACAAGTTCTGGTTCCTTTGATCTGCTAACTCCTAGGGATAGGACAGGTAGTTTCGATCCACAAATAGTTAAAAAGCGTCAAACAAGCCTACATCCTGAGCTGGAAAGCAAGATCTTAAGCATGTTTTCTAGTGGTATGAGCTATAAATCTATAGCCGTTCATGTTGAAGAGATCTATGATCATAAAGTATCAGCTGCTGAAATATCATCTATTACAGATAGCTTGTTACCGATAATAAATGAATGGCGTAACCGCCCTCTTCAATCAGTTTATCCGATAGTTTTCATGGATAGGATGTTTTTTAAGGTAAAAGAAGATGGCAGATGTGTAAGCAAATGCATGTATACCTTATTAGGCATAGATCAAGAGGGTAAAAAAGAAGTATTGGGATTTATTTGTCTGAAAGTGAGTGGGCTAACTTCTGGTTGGGTGTACTTAACGAGCTTAAGGAAAGAGGTGTAGAAGATATCCTTATTGCCTGTGTTGATGGCCTAAAAAGCTTTCCTTCAGCCATAAATAGCGTTTTCCCTAATGCACAAGTGCAGGTCTGTGTAGTACATCAGATACGAAACTCACTCAAGTATGTAGCTATCAAAGACGTAAAACGTTTTTTAACTGATTTAAAGCAAATATATCAAGCTTCAAGTAAGGAAGTTGCTGAGCATTATCTATTGGAATTAGAAGAAAAATGGGAGGGGAAGTATCCAATGGTTACCAAATCTCGGCAAAATAATTGGGAACATTTGTCTGGTTATTTTAAGTATTCAGATTCTGTCAGAAGGCTAATTTATACCACCAATCCTATAGAAAGCTTGCATAGGCAGATTAGGAAGTTTACTAAGACAAAAGGAGCGTTTACCAGTATAAATGCTTTGTATAAATTAGTATATTGTGCCATAAAGAAGATCGAGGATAAATGGACTATGCCGCTGCGAAACTGGGCGTTGACCATATCTCAGATAGACATCTTTTTTTCCGGTAGATTAAAAGAGACGTTGAGATGAACAGGAGATGTGACACAGTTTATAGAACACTTCCAGCAGGTGTTATCCCTTTTTTAGAGCCGCTTATAAATATAGTACATGCATTACTAGGTATATTATGTCCTTTATAGCCCTTATCTACAAAGGCACATTTCACCTTAGTACCATATAGTTTTTCTGCTTGTAATAAACTCCTCTGCAAGGTATGTCCATCATATACATTAGGATGTAAAGCTTCCGTGGATACAATTAATCCCTGTTTATGGGTTAGTGTAAATTGTACCTTGCAACCATATTCATAGAGATGGGAAGCCTTACCTTTACTGACACAGTAGACAGCAGGCTCATGGATACTATAAACTTTATTTTTACTTTTTTTGATTGGTTGATAATTCTTTTGCTTAGAGAGGTTTTGTCGCGTTTATTCTAAAAAATCATTATTTTAGCATCTGCAGTTAAAAAAGTAGTTATTATGTTTAATATTTCGCCCAAATTATTACCTTATTTTAAGGGCTATTGTTCTTCAGCAGAAGTCATCCTGTTATTTGTCTAGATGAAGTGTCGTTTTTCCTTGAGCTATAGAGATTTGGAAGAGATGATGCGTATGAGAGGCGCAAGAGTTGATCATTCTACGCTACAAAGATGGGTTATTAAGTTTGTTCCTCTTATAGATGAAGCAGTAAGAAAAAGAAAGCGACCAGTTGGTGGTAGTTGGAGAATGGATGAAACCTATGTTAAACTAAACGGGAAGTGAATCTATTTATATAGAGCAGTAGATCGTTATGGTGATACAGTTGACTTTTTTCTATCTGAGCATAGAGACAAGTCTGCAGCTTTTTCTTTTTTTCGTAAGGCGATCACAGAAAATAATATTCCTAAGAAAGTAGTAATTGACAAAAACGGTAGTAATAAAGCTGCCCTTGATACGATCAATACAGAACTTGATCAAGATCATACCATTCGAGGTTGTTGCAATAGAGTTTTAAGCTTTGTTATAAAAAGTGACTTTTAGTGTTATACAATGGTTAAATTAGGTTGATTCTTTAATCGTTTAAACTTAAGCTTTTTAATAATATTGTTATGGCCGTCAAAACAAATAATCAATTAAGTTTTGCAGATATTTCAGCCAGTCGACGTAAGTGTAAGCATACTTTTTTCGATCAGCTTAATAAGCTGATTACTTGGAAAGTAATAGAAAAAGAACTTTTCTTGTATTATCCTAAAGGTTTGTGTTTATCAGGAAAGGCAGCTTATAGCCCGCTTCTTTTATTTAAAATGCTGTTGCTTCAAACATGGTATGCTCTGAGTGACTATCAAGTAGAAGAAGAAGTAAATGATCGTATCACTTTCAGCAGATTTTGTCGTATTTCCATGGATAGTTCTGTTCCAGATCATAGCGTATTAAGCAGGTTTAGGACTGCGCTTACGGAGAAGCAGGTCCTAGAAAGGTTATTGAAAATAATTAACGATCAACTATCTAGTCATGGTGTATTAGTTCAACATGGTGCAGTTGTTGATGCCTCTATTACGCCTACCGCTAGGCGCCCTAAAGGTAAAAAAAGCTATGATCTCCATGAAGATGGCACTATAACTGTAGCCGAAAGTTATCAAAAAGGTGTAGATCCAGAAGCGAGTTGGACAAAAAAAGGAGATAATCTCTACTATGGGTATAAGCGTCACATCCTTGTGGAAAGTAAAGAAGGCTTAGTCCTAGCAGTCAGTACCACAAAAGCATCTAGTCATGATAGTGCTCATTTACAAGTCTTATTGGATAAAGTAGAGCTAAAAGTAGGTAGTAGGCTATATGCAGATAAGGGCTATAGCGGATCACCTAATGAAACCTTATTAAAGAATAAAGCCTTAAAATCAGCTATTCAGAAGAAAGCTACTAGAAATAATCCTTTATCACCTACTGCTAAACGGTTTAATACATTGGTAGCTAAAACCAGGTATAAAGTAGAACGTGTATTTGGAAGTATTAAAAGTTGGTTCCGAAGCTCAGGAGCTCGCTACATAGGACTTGCTAAAACTCATACGCAACACATTATCGAAGCAATAGCCTATAACTTATACAGGTCGCCAAATATCATATTAAGAGGTCTTTAGGGGAATGGTCTGTCTAAAATGCAATAAAAGTACATAAAAATCAATAAATAATAAAATTAATACCACTTTAATACCAAAAATCAGTCTAAACAACCCTAAAAATATTATAATAGAAATCTATCACAACGGCCTCACTATTCAAATATTTCAAAACAAATACTTGAATAATAGAGTTGAACAAGATCATAGGTTTATCAAAAAACGGCTAAAACCTATGCTTAGTTTTAAGTGTTTTAAGTCTGCAGCCATTACCATTGCAGGGATAGAAAACATTCGTATGATTCAAAAAGGACAAGTAATCGGAGCTAAAAATCATCTTTCTGCTTTTGAGAATTTTGTTATGCTAATGGCCGAATAATACCCAATATATATCCAAAACTTCACTTAAAAGAAAAGACGCTACTAACGTGAGTTCGGGATTAGCTTGTTAAAAAATAGCTTTAAAAAGCTCCTTTGTGTTTTAAATTTGGAGATAAAAAAATACTAACCAGATTACCCAAAGGAGCTAGTTATGAATGTAGAAAAGTTAGTTGAAATATATTATGCTGTTGATGAATTTCTCATAAAGTTTATGCCGTATATGGAAAAACAACTGTTAACCAACTCTAAAAGAAAACCCACTAGAACTTGTTCATTAACTTTGAGTGAAATAATGACTATTCTTATTGCCTTTCATGTGATTGGTTTTAGAAATTTTAAGTCTTATTATATTCATTTACGGCAATTTCATTCTAGTAAATTTGGAAAGTTAGTAAGCTAGAATAGATTTATAGAACTGATCCAAAGAACGTTAGCTCCCTTGTACTGTTTTACACAAAGTCTTGCTAAAACAAAAACAGGTTGTTATTTTATGGATGCAACAGCCATCAAGGTTTGCCATATCAAAAGAGCCTATACGCACAGGGTTTTTAAATCGATTGCTACTAAAGGTAAAACCAGCACCGGTTGGTTTTTTGGATTAAAGTTGCACTTGATAGTCAATGATTTAGGAGAAATTATGAATTTTCAACTGACCACAGGTAAAACTAATGATAGGCTTCCTGTAGAAAATTTATGTAAACACTTCATGGGTAAAATGTTTGCCGATAAAGGTTACATAAGCAAAGATTTATTTGAAAAACTGATCGAGAAAGGCGTGGAACTCATTACCCAGATCAGAAAAAATATGAAAAATGCTTTTATGCCACTCTGGGATAAACTGATGCTTAGAAAACGATCTATAATTGAAACTATTATAGATCAGCTCAAAAATATTAGCCAGATAGAACATTCCAGGCATAGAAGCATACCTAATTTTCCAGTCAATTTGATAGCTGGAATTACAGCTTATGCACTAAAAGAGAAAAAACCTTCTATAACTAATATATATATGACTGGTTCACAATACGTCTAATCCCGAACTGAGGTTAGTAGTAAAAAGAAAATAGAAAGAAATAGTAAATTTTAAACAAAATGCTGATAATCAGTAAATATTAATTCAATAGATGCTCAAAAAGAACAGAAAAAAATCAGTTAGTACTAGTTGGAGGCTAGATGAAACTTATGTCAAGTTAAAAGGGAAATGGGTCTATTTATATAGAGCAATAGATAGTGCTGATAATACGATAGATTTTTTATTTCGTGAACATAGAAACAAAGAAGCGGCACTTGAGTTTTTCCGTAAAACGCTCGGAGCGCATAAACTTATTGATAAATTAGTAAATGGTAAAAAGAAGAAATAATAAGGACGCTGTAGAAGCTATACAAGATCCTGCATCTGAGTACGAGATAAACCGGTGGGTCTTTTGTTTTAAGTGTGTAAATATTTTTTAGGATTTATCTTTACCTAAATCATAACACTTAAAACAATAAAAAGAAAAGAGACAGTTAAAGATGGGATAAGCAAGGCCATAGATGTACTGATAGAATCAGGTGTAGACCTTTCCAGACTTTTTGATCAAGACGGCTTACTCAAACAATTAAGTAAGCGTCTTGTAGAAAAAGCATTACAGTCAGAAATGGATGACCATTTAGGTTATAATAAGTATGCACGTAGTGATTCAGAGAATGTACGTAATGGATTATCCAGTAAGCACGTTATTACTGATAATGGCGTTATATCGGTTGAAGTACCCAGAGGTAGAGCATCGACTTTTGAACCTATTTTATTGCCTAATCGTCAAACAAGAATTTCTGGTTTGGATGATAAGATCTTATCTTTATATGCTAAAGGTATGAGTCTGTCAGATATTCAGATTCAAATACAGGGATTATATGGCGCAGAAGTAAGTGAAAGCCTGATAAGTAACGTCACAGACTCTGTTATTGAAGATGTTAAGATATGGCAAAATCGTCCCTTAGAATCAGTCTATTCTATTGTTTTTTTTGATTGCTTTGTAGTTAAAGTTAGACAAGATAAGCGTATCATCAACAAGGCAGTCTATGTCGCTTTAGGTATAGATAGATCTGGCATAAAGGATGTTTTAGGGCTTTGGATGAGTGAAAATGAAGGGGCTAAATTTTGGTTAGGCAATTTAACAGAACTCAAAAATCGGGGTATGAACGATATGCTCATTGCATGTACAGATAATTTGTCAGGCATGTCTGAGGCCATTGCTGCTGTATACCCAAAAAACCTGAGTTCGGGATTAGATTATTTTTTCATTTGATAATCAATATCAATGAAAATTTATAAAATTTGTTTTATAGACAGTTAAATAGGTAGTTGAATAACAAATAATTCTGGTAATCAGTTTATTATATATATTATTTTTATAAAATTAGGTATAAAAACTTGTTAAATAGGTGCAAATATTAACTAAATAATTGATATTAAATTTTTGTAAATCAGTCAAATAAATCCCGAACTCACGTTAAAACGGAACATCAGCTCTGTATTGTTCATGCAATTAGGGGTAGTTTGCAGTATGTTTCTTATAAACATAGAAAGGTATTAGTTGCTGATTTAAAACCAATTTATACAGCAGTTACCGAGCAAGAAGCATTGATGGCCTTAGAAGCTTTTGCTACTAAGTGGAATCAACAATACCCATAAATAGCCCAATCTTGGTATGCTAACTGGGATAATCTGATGGTATTTTTACAGTACCCTAATGCCATACGTAAGGTCATTTACACAACAAATGTTTGGAATCTGTAAATAGCCAATTTCGTAGAGTTACCAAAAATAAAAGAGTGTTCCCTAACGATCTAGCTGTTTTTAAAACATTATATCTAACTATTAACTACATGACTAGAAAATGGACCACCTCTATTCATAACTGGAGCGAGGCTATGGCACATTTTTTAATTAAATTTGAAAACAGAATTGAATAAAACCAAAAAATAATTTACACACTTAAGTGGACAGAGCCGAAGCAATAGATATGCTTAATTTTAAGTGGTCCAACCATTTCTTTACTCTAGACCATTGCAGGGATAGAAAACATTCCTATGATTCAAAAAGGACAAGTAATCGGAGCTAAAAATCATCTTTCTACTTTTGAGAATTTTGTTATGCTAATGGCCGAATAGTACCCAATATATATCCAAAACTTCACTTAAAAGAAAAGACGTTACTAACGAAAATATAGAAGCGACAGAACCTACGCCATATGATGCAATCCGCACAAACTGTTTTAGACAACTTGCAAAAAAGCATATATGTCCCTATTTATTTTTTACAGAGTGAAGAAGCATACTATATTGATGCAATTACACAATATATCGAAGAAAAACTGCTCACACCAGCTGAAAAAAACTTTAACCTCACCATTGCCTATGGAAAAGAATGCAGCATGGCCACATTGCTTACCCAAGCACGTCGTTTTCCAATGGCCGCTGCGCTACAAGTGGTTATTGTCAAAGAAGCACAAGAGATGGCAGATTTAAAAAACACTGCGGGTCAACAGTTATTGTTGCATTACTTACAACATCCACAGCCTACTACTTTATTGGTTTTTGCACACAAATATAAAACAATAGATGGCCGAAGTACTTTTGGCAAAGCATTAAGCAAACACAATGTCCTGGTTACTGCTAAAAAGCTATATGATCAACAATTGCCTGCTTTTATCAAATCCTTCGTGCAAAACTTGGAATTGTCTATAACAGAAAAAGCCATTTGCTTAGTCGAAGCCTATATCGGTAATGATTTAACAAGAATCGCTAGTGAACTTCATAAGTTGCGTATCAACCTTAGGCCAGGTAGCACCATTACGGATAACATGGTAGAGGCCTATATAGGCTTACATAAACCCTTCAATGTATTTGAACTACAAAAGGCCATTATGCAAAAAGATTACCCAAAGAGCTACCAAATCATTAGTGTTTCCCTGGAACATGCTGCCCTGCCCATGGTAACCATTTTATACAATCTTTTCTCTAAGCTACTTGTATTGCATCAAACAAAAGAAACCCTTCCTACTAAAATTGCCCAGCAAATTGATATAAATCCCTACTTTATACAAGGGTATCTGCATGCGGTTCAAGCCTATACCTTGCATCAAACCATGAAAAATATAACTTATCTACATCAAGCTGATCTACAATTAAAAGGCATTGATTCTAATATAAGTGATGACCAGATTATGAAAGAATTAATCTTTAAGTTAATGCACCCCTAAAGGGATTTATAAAAGGTTCTGTCGCGTTTATTCTAAAAAATCATTATTTTAGTATCTGCAGTTAAAAAAGTAGTTATTATGTTTAATATTTCGCCCAAATTATTACCTTATTTTAAGGGCTATTGTTCTTCAGCAGAAGTTATCCTGTTATTTGTCTAGATGAAGTGTCGTTTTTCCTTGAGCTATAGAGATTTGGAAGAGATGATGCGTATGAGAGGCGCAAGAGTTGATCATTCTACTCTACAGAGATGGGTTATTAAGTTTGTTCCTCTTATAGATGAAGCAGTAAGCAAAAGAAAACGACCAGTTGGTGGTAGTTGGAGAATGGATGAAACCTATGTTAAACTAAACGGGAAGTAGATCTATTTATATAGAGTAGTAGATCGTTATGGTGATACAGTTGACTTTTTTCTATCTGAGCATAGAGAGAAGTCTGCAGCTTTTTCTTTTTTTCATAAGGCGATCACAGAAAATAATATTCCTAAGAAACGTGAATTCGGGATTAGATTATTTTTTCATTTGATAATCAATATTAATAAAAATTTATAAAATTTGTTTTATAGACAGTTAAATAGGTAGTTGAATAAAAAATAATTCTGATAATCAGTTTATTATATATATTATATTTATAAAATTAGATATAAAAACTTGTTAAATAGGTGCAAATATTAACTAAATAATTGATATTAAATTTTTGTAAATCAGTCAAATAAATCCCGAACTCACGTAAAGAAAGTAGTAATTGACAAAAGCGGTAGTAATAAAGCTGCCCTTGATGCGATCAATACAGAACTTGATCAAGATCATACCATTCAAATATTTCAAAACAAATACTTGAATAATAGAGTTGAACAAGATCATAGGTTTATCAAAAAACGGCTAAAACCTATTCTTAGTTTTAAGTGTTTTAAGTCTGCAGCCATTACCATTGCGGGGATAGAAAACATTCGTATGATTCAAAAAGGACAAGTAATTGGAGCTAAAAATCATCTTTCTACTTTTGAGAATTTTGTTATGCTAATGGCCAGATAATACCCAATATATATCCAACTTCACTTAAAAGAAAAGACGTTACTAACGAAAATATAGAAGCGACAGAACCCTATCCCCTACTCATAAGACCAAACGTACAAGAGCAGTGCAAAACTATACTACACCTATTGTTACTACCTTACAACAGGATCCAAATCAAGCCTACACCCTACAACAACTCTATAGGGTGCTAAAGGTCACAGGCAAATCAGATAGAGCAAAAGTGAAAAAGGCTTTATTAGATCTTTTACATGAGGGTACCATTAAAAAAGTAAGCAAAGGAGGTTATCTACATGCTGGCGCACCTATTTACATCACAGGCCGAGTAGATTATGTGCGTGCTGAATATGCTTATATTGTGGCACCGGATCAACCCAAAGATGTATTGGTACGTCAAAAAGACCTGCTATCTGCATTAGACAAAGATTTGGTTAAAGTTTGCTTGTTTCCAAGCCGACGTGGTAAGCGACCAGAGGGTGTGGTAGTGGAAATTATTGAACGCAACACGGCATCTGTAATTGGGCGCATCACTGTTTCTGGAAACCAACCCCAAGCCATAGTTCAACAAAAACGCACTGCTTACACCGTTTTATTAGAACAGGAAAATAGCTCTATGCTTCAAGAAAATGATAAAGTGGTCATTGCGTTCACTTCTTTTCCTAATGCCCATAATCAATTGACGGGTAAAGTAGTGCAACATCTAGGTGAGGCTGGTCTACATGAGGTAGAGATGCATGCCATTATGGCTGAGTTTGGTTTAAAGGATACCTTTCCAGAAAGTGTTCTTGAACATACCAAAAACATACCTACGGTTATTACTGAAGCGGAAATAAGTAAAAGAAGAGACCTTCGGCATATACCTACCTTTACCATAGACCCAGTAGACGCCAAGGATTTTGATGATGCCCTCTCCTACCAACCATTAGCCAATGGCGCCCATCAAGTAGGGATTCATATTGCAGACGTAAGTTATTATGTTTTACCAGACAGTCCCCTAGATCGGGAAGCCTATGCGCGCAATACCTCTGTTTATCTAGTAGATCGTTGTATTCCGATGCTTCCAGAACTACTTTCTAATGAACTATGTTCTTTACGCCCAAACGAAACTAAATTAACCTTTTCAGCAATTTTCGAATTGGATGCACAAGGAAAAATTTATGACAAATGGTTGGGAGAAACCATTATTTATTCTAATAAAAGATTTACTTACGAAGAAGCCCAAGCGGCAATAGATGCACAAACGAGAGATTGTTACCAAGCGCTTACAGTATTGAATAACCTAGCCAAACAGCTTCGAGCAAAACGCTTACAAAAAGGAGCGATTAATTTTGAAACCAGAGAACTAGTGTTCGAACTGGATGCCAATGGCAAACCACTAGATATGGTGCCAAAGGTCCGTACAGATGCGCATAAGCTTATTGAGGAGTTTATGTTACTGGCTAATAAAGAAGTAGCCACCTATGTAGCCAAACTAAAACAAAAACAGGAAAAACTAGGACCTACTTTTATATATAGAACCCATGACCATCCGGATCCAGATAAGTTAGATGAATTCTTTTTATTTGTAATTCAACTAGGCTATAAAATAAATACAGCACCTATATATAAAGCCATGCATGATCTAGAACGGGCCATTCAGGGCAAGCAAGAAGAGAATATTATACAATCACTAGCCATTCGGTCTATGGCCAAGGCGCTCTACACTACAAAACCCAATCCGCACTTTGCATTGGCCTTTGCACATTATACCCATTTTACTTCCCCGATTAGAAGATACTCAGACGTATTGGTACACCGTCTTTTGAAAAAATATTTAAAAGGTGAACGCATCTATGATGTAGCATTCTATGAAAAAAAATGTCAATATGCTGTAGAACGAGAATACCTTGCTGCAAATGCAGAAAGGGCATCTATAAAGTATAAGCAAGTAGAGTTTATACAAAACCTAAAAGACGAAATATTTGAAGGCATCATCAGCGGCCTAACCGAATGGAATATCTACATAGAAATCCTATCTAATGGCTGTGAAGGTATGGTGCGCTTATCAGACCTTACTGATGATAGCTATACCTTTAAAGAAAACAACTTTCAAGTAATTGGAAAACACACTAAAAAATGTTACCGATTAGGGGATATCGTAAAGGTCAAAGTCAAAAATTGCGATTTGGACAAACGACATATTAATTTTTGGTTATGCTAGTGGAAGGGCTTATAAAAAAGGAATTTATATCACACTTTTTTCTTGATAAAGAAGTATGCAAAAAATCAAGTCCTGTGCAAAAAGTTGCTGAAAGTGTTCCCTTAAAGCTGGAAAATCAGCAGCCGCCCCGGGGCCCCATTAAATTGATTTTCTATGCCTTTCTAAGTGTAGCCTTTCTAAAGGCTACACAGAACCAAAAATATTTACGATTTGAATAGAGGCATGGGCATAAACCATTTTTGCATTGGCATTTCGTTCTAAATAAGCATAGGCCTGAGCCAATTCTGCTATAATATCTTTTAGTTGACTCATGGTCACATTAAGGCCAAATTTTTTGCTAAACGCTTCCTCAGCGGTTAAATGTATTGGCAGAAGGGGGCACTCCAACTTGCTTAATAAAGTAACCCTGGTCAGTTGTAGTGCGTAAGTAAAAAAACTTTTTTGTGTATCAACAGATAGCTTGTAAAATGTTTCAGACTGTTCCACCAACTTAATCAAATCACCACTATAGCAACTACGCATCCAATGGCTAAAACGTTCAAAATTATCCTCAACGCCTTGGTTGATCAATTGAAAAGCTTTAGACAGATTTCCTTGAGCCAAAAATGTGATTTCTTTGCATCGATGCACGTCTAAGTCTCTATATTTATGCTGCAGCACCTGCTGAATAGCTTCTTCGGAACACGGAGGAATGGTGTGCTGTTGACTGCGGGACCTAATGGTGGATAAAATTTTGTCTCTATTGGAACTGACCAACAAAAAGACAGTATCTATAGGTGGCTCTTCTAGGGTTTTCAACAGTGCATTAGCCGCTGTATGATGAAGATATTCTGGTAGCCATATGCAGACGATTTTATAGGGCCCCATAAAAGGTTTTAAGCTAAGTTGTTGGATAATCTTACTGACCTCTTGTCTACTAATTTGGCACTGTTTACGATCATAATGCATGGCACTAACCCACTCCTCTAGGGTCAAAAAAGGATTTTCCTTAAGGCAATTACGGAATGCTTCTAAATAGGTTGATTGCGTTTCCGAAACAGCACTACTCGCCTTTTTAGGAAATACGAGTTGCAAATCTGGATGGGTAAACTGCGCCATGCTCGCACAAGAAAAACAATTCCCACAGGCATCAGCTTCCTGGCGGCCACTGCAATTTAAATAAGTAGCAAAAGCTAATGCTAAAGCAAGACTTGCAGAACCAGCAGGACCTGCAAAAAGCTGTGCATGAGCCACCTTACCTGTAACCGCCATTCTTATTAAAGTGTTTTTAAAAGCATGGTGCTTAGGTATCTCTGCAAATTGCATTTCAAATGATAACTTTAAGGCATCTGTTTAGGCAAGTGGTTTTGTACTGATTCAGCTACCTGGCCACACTGCGTAAAAACAAGAAAAATATCCTCTGTAAAAATTGCCAGTAGGAAGGTTATCCTTAAAGATAAGTAGAAAACCAGTTTAATGGGGCCCCGGGGCGACTTTTGATTTTCCAACTTTAAGGACAGCTTGTCAGAAAATTCTTGCATAGGGCTTGATCTTTTAGCTAATTTTTGATCCAGCAAAAAGTAGCATATAAATGACTGCATTGTTTACTGCTCTATTTTAATGGCAACATTTTTCTTTTTGTATTTTTGATTGAAACGTTCAATCCTACCTGCTGTATCTACAAAAATTTTCTTACCTGTATAAAAAGGATGGGAAACATAGCTAACTTCCACTTTGAATAAAGGATATATTTTTTTATCCTCCCACTCAATAGTTTCTGAGGTAGATATAGTAGAACGGGTCATAAACTTGGCACCGCTAGAAGTATCCAAAAAAACAACTGGCCTATATTCCGGATGAATCTCTTTTTTCATGGGTGTATAAAAATAGTATAATTTCTTACATAGAACGATACCGGTAATTTAAGAAAGTTTCTTAGTTTTCTAAATAGCTCTTTATCTAGAAAATAAGTGTTTACCTATCTTATTTTTTATTACCCGTTCACGAAATGGTGCCAGAAACATAGTATCTGTTGAAGTCAGTGGTAGACACGGGGGCCGTTCGGCGGGTTCTGATTTTCCAGCCTTCTGGGTAGACTTGCAACAGTTTTTTACATTAAGGATTTATTTTTTGTTCTTTGTCAAGAAAAAAGTAGCATACAAATGCCTTTGATCAAACAAAAAGTAAGGCAAAAATTCCTTTGTTATTGATGTACGGCCTCATGCTCTTCTTCTTCCCACCATAAATTGGTCACATAATATTTAATCATACTATTTTCTCCATAATCACGTTGTGTTCTTATTTGCAACGTGTAATTAAAGGTATCGCCCGTCCAGCGAAGGTTAATTTTATTTCTGAAACTGCCATAATAGGCCTTTACAGTATTAATCTTATTATTGGAATCTCCAAATGTACTCAGTGCTATAGCGTGGGTCATAGCATATAACCCACGCCCCTGTTTACCAATTTTAGCAATTACTTCAAATGCATGGCATGCATTTAATGGAGGCGTAATATTATACCAATTACCATCACCGGGGACTGTACCAGCAGCATAAGCGCCCCTACGTCCATGTATGCTGATGTTACCATTTACGGTTAATCTTTCGAATGGATTGGTAGTACCTATACCAACATATCCATTTGTTTGAATAAGCAGCTTACTCTCTCCTTGCTTATCCACAAGATTAAATCCAAAATTTGGCGTGTTTTTAGGATATTGTTCAATACTCCAAGTAGGTTTAAAATCATTCAAATTATTGAAAAACGTTATCAACTTAGCGGAGCTCCCTTTAGGAGATAAACTTAAGCCATGATCCTGAGAAATAATCTTATCATCTTGTTTGTGAAACATTGAGTCTATCAAATCCTCAAAATCACGTTGGGTAGGGATAGATCCTTTTTCAAAGCTTTTCTTTAGTGCCTCTCTACTAGTGATTGCCATGATCGGTGCTAATATATTTTTTAGTGATTAAACAGTATTCTGCTAAACTTGGTATGGCTGCATCT
The DNA here is from genome assembly GCF_936981045.1 of Cardinium endosymbiont of Oedothorax gibbosus. GTDB lineage: Bacteria > Bacteroidota > Bacteroidia > Cytophagales > Amoebophilaceae > Cardinium. The sequence goes on along the minus strand of NZ_OW441264.1, from coordinate 1,071,804 downwards.
TTATCCACGCATGGTGTAGATTCCTCTTCCTTAGGATACTCCCATGGACCTACTATAAAATCTTCAGAAATAGCCATATCGCCTATACTACCATGACGTAATTTGACAGCAGCATCGAATTTATCCACAACAGACATCTTATGATTTTTTGAAGAAACCATAACAGACCACGGATACCCGGCAAATAAATGACTATCATAGGTTGTCACCTTATCTAGCTTTAAGTCTGGGGGCTTACCAGAATACTTTAATATAGAAAAATTTCCTATGCCTTCTACATAATAACGGTTATTAATGAAGTCTATAATTTTAGAAGTAGGTATATTCCCACCCAACTGGACATCCGCTGATGGATTAAATATCCATGGAGAAAAAAAGTTATGTAAATCCTGGTATAGCAAGTTTAGGAATAATCCTTTTTCATATCCCGGTTTGAACTTAACGGTAACGTTAACTTTAACATCTTCATAAACAGGATTTATTACTTCACATTTTATAAATGGTGTACTTACACTTTGGATATAAGTTTTAATTTCAGTTAACAGCTGTCTACTAACGAAAGGCATACCTAGACTAGGATCTGTTTTAGCCATGACCACAAGGGTTATATGGCCAGGATTGACCATATTATTTGTGCTTTTTGATGTATGGTTAATACATTTTACCTTGAAAATTTCTGGAAATCTTTCAAGAACCATTCGTTCATAATCCCACACCGATATGGCTCTATTTTTATGTCTTAAGCGCTCACTCACCCGTCTGTAAAAAGCTTGATGATTTTCGAACTGCCTTCCACCAAAGGTTTGAAAAGGTTGTTGGACCCATTCAATACCCTCTATAGGATCCTGAAGTTCTTGAATTGCTTTTGCAGGTAGTACCGGAGCAGAAAAAACACCATTTTTATCCATAACCCTTGAGACAGCAACTGCTTGCGTATAGACCCCAACTATAGTAGGCAATGCGCCTTTTTTATCCATAAATTGTGCTTTAACCCAGGTTAATCCTGGGGTCATACGGGTATTGTTGCCATTAACCTGGCCGGGTAAATTAGATAAATCAAAAATTATAATACCAGATTTAGATAATCCATTGGTGCCATCTACAACAATTGCCTCCTCAAACGGTAACCAAACATTCTCAGACAAATAAAACCATTTTGGTCGCTGGGTTTCTTGATCTGGGTTGTTTTCACCAATAGCTACATGCATAAACAGATGGGTGCTATTTAGATATGCTATGCCAAAAGCTATAAATGATTGTTTCTGTTCTACCAATGGCAACAATGTAGCTGGAGTAGCTAACTTGCTGGGAAATGTCTTTAAATAGCCAAAAGAAGAAATATGAAAAAAGCTGTTTAAGTACTTTTCTTCCTCTTCCCCAGGAGGGGACGTTAATACCATAGACTCCTCTGCCTCGTAATCAACCGTAATGGATTTGATACGAGGGGTGTAGGGCTCATTCAATACAGTTATAGCTTCGTTTTCCTTTTTCTGAGCATTTTTAACTAGTACACTGCTCATCAAGCTGGGGTAAATGGCATGGCCAAAGGCTTGTTCTGGTGCACATAATTGTAATTTTAAAAAGCCAGCTACTGTTTTAGGGTCATAGACGGAAACATCTAATGGATGGTTTGATTTAGTGACCCGTAATGCAGCTACGTCAATATCACTAATGGTTCTAAGGCAATCCAATTGCTCACTACCTTGGTTACTTTTTGTAACCTGAAAAAGAGGTACAGTTTGTCTCTTTTGGGCATAAAATGGATTCCAATGCTGATGATTTAAGTAAGCAATATTTACGTTGAAGTCATGGTTATTTACCTTGGTAGGATAAGCATCATAATAAGCCTTAAAGCCCCCTTCTACGGTAGGAATGCTATCCCATTTGATATGTATTTTTAAATCAGTTAGGTTCTTAGAGAAAATTTCTCCACTACCTATATAAAAACTACTGTCCAGTTTGGCTAATGGACCAAAAGGTTCAAAAATTTGACTATTATCAATAATACCGAGTTGATTCTGAAGCACTAATCCACGATACCCCTGCACACTAACCTTTAGATCTATTGTTTCAAGCAATAAACCGTTTAAGAGATACAAGCCAGTAAGTGATGTTTCATTACGTAGGCCAACAGATACGGCAGGGGTACCAGGATTCATTACTTCACCCTTGTATCCAGGAGGCAGCATTTCTATTGGAGGTACTGCTGTATTTAAAGATATAGTCATATGTAGGCAACGCGCTTCATCAATAAATTCCAATGTTACAGACGCTTCTGGTATGCTTAACCATCCATCTTTAGTAGTAATTTGTATCTGTGACATGGTATACAGCATACCTGCCACTTGTTTTAAAAACTTTGCAGTAGGAATCTTCTTATTTGGGTTACGATTGATTAATACCTGAAAGGATTCAAAGGTAAATTTCCATTTTACATAAATGGTACGCATACCTTCAGAAAGGAAAAATAATGGTGAGCCTACTAATACGGCCAATTGTTCGTTCGACTGTGTTTTGACTATTTCATGATTGTTTGGCGTAGGGAACAACTGAAAAGGAAGCGCTTTTAGTAGCTTTCCATCATAGGTAGTAGTAGATATTTCAACTGTTTTATAACCTTCTTGATCAAACTTTTTAGTAATCAATAGGGTATTAATCTGAGCAATCTTAGCCTTATTAACCGTTATACTTCTTTGTGTTTCAAATAAAATATCCTCCCCATTAACTGGATGTTTTGCAACTAAAAGAGTCCCCTCTCGTACAAAAGCAAAGGGATGATTAGGACTAAGCAAAAAATGGACATAAGCCTGATCCGGCATGGAAGGATTATTATTAAATTTTAGTACATGTCTATAATAGTGATCTAGTGTTCTTTGTGGAATATAATTAAGATGCGCATCTGCATACTGAAGTAGCTGTAGAAAAGCGATCAAAAGTGCCACATGTGGTTCTTTATTTTGAGAGGAAAGGGTATCAAAATAATCACTAGCAGATAGCTCCTTTAACTTATAAATAGTATTAAAAACAGCATCAAAAAAATCATCAAAGATATCGATCACTTGTTCATCATTAGGTTCTGTACCATTGATTTCATCATAAATTAAATCGGTTCTTAATCGCCATAAGGAAGCGTTATGACACTTCTGATAGAGAAAAACAGAAAAGTTTATAAAAGGTTGCATAGAACTGGCTTTACGATGCTGTTGTAGAACCTTATATATTTTACTGATATTGGTATTGATTTCTTCATGTATAATGGCATCTAATTTTGCGCGCACCACATCTTCATTAGACAAATTCTTATACCAATAATCCAACAATATGATTAATTCTTGAGCCACTACCAAGATAGTATTCATAGAGTGGGTATCTGAAATCCCTGTAGCATTCTTGCGTAGTGTTAAAAAATGTTTATGGATACTTTTTTTTAAAGTATCGATATTGGTGTGTAGAATTAGAGACCGTATAACGGTATCATCCTGCTCTAAAAACTTTCGCCAGACATTTTGATCTATGCGTTGATTATTGTTGTCATAGTAGGCTAGTAAGTCGGTGTATAAATAGAGGAATCGAAGGTGATCACTAAATTGTCTATCACTAATCAATAGGTTATTTTCTACCAATTCAGGCAGTAATCGTTCAGTGTGGCAAGTGCCTCTTCCGGCAAATAAAATGTTAAGCTTTTCTTGAATATTCATATACCTAAACTATGATTTTTTTCCAAAAATTAAGATATTGAGCAAAGGAACGTGATCAAGTAGACAATCGACATGCCTTGACATTAATCTAACCTAAAAACCACTTATAAAAAATTAATTAAGCTTAAAACTTATGCGTTTCTTATCCTATTTATTCAGTACGGTTGTGTTTATAACAACCAATTTTAAATTGAATCATGCTGGTGCATGTTGGTACAAGGGAGAGGTAGTGGCCCAAACCTTGCAAGCTACAGAGCCGGACACTACTCATGAGACAGATAGGCCCTCTGATTCGCTAGACGAGATACTAAAAAAAGATATCCATTCAGAGGGAGCCATTCAAAACATATTAGGTGGGTTGGCACTTTGCTATAATGTTTTAGCCAATCTTCTTTTGTATCCAATATTTTCTTTTTTATTGTTGCTATTGTCATTGGGTGGTATTGTACTGGTTGGCCTTTGGATTAAAAAAATAAAGGATGACAAATCGCTTTCCACAGTGTGGATTTTATGTACTTGTTTGTATTTTCTTTTTTACTTGGATCTATTTTTAGTAGTCTACCAGAAAAGAGAAGTGCTTTTTTTATTTCTAGCATTAGAAAAGGATCTGTTTTTAACGGTAGTTGCAGCATGCATTGGTTACGTGGTCGGTAAGTTCTTTTCTAGTAAATTCTTTGAAGAAAAAAAACTGCCTTAGTATGCATATCCAATTGTTTACTACTATCATTCGCAGATTAATCTAAGCTATTTGCCTATGTTTGAGTATCTGTTCAGGCCAACGGTAAAAAAGGCATTTATATCACACTCTTTTCTGGATAAAAGGTTCTGTCGCGTCTATAATTTCTTTTTGTATAGCTCTTCTCTTTACCTTAAACTTTGAATATTATTCGGCCATTAGCATAACAAAATTCTCAAAAGTAGAAAGATGATTTTTAGCTCCGATTACTTGTCCTTTTTGAATCATAGGAATGTTTTCTATCTCTACAATGGTCTAGAGTAAAGAAATGGTTGGACCACTTAAAATTAAGCATATCTATTGCTTCTGATTGCTCGCAATACAGTAGCTGACTAACTTGATTCTTCATTGTTTACCCATTCCCTTCTCATCCTAAGGTACGTTCAGTTTTCCCGAATAGGGCGGTCCGACAGTCTTCTTCATAAACTTTGCACAACTCTCTCAGGATACTTAATCATTCCACTACCAATGTACAACATCCCCATTGTATAGAGTTTGCTATTGGGATAGCTTTGCCACCCACACCCACGGCCTTTTCTTCTATGGGTTAAGTATCTGCGAAATCGGTTATTAATAAAGTCCTGCAATCTAACAAAAGCTTCACTCGCATTCGTATGTTTAAAATAGTTAACCCATCCTAACACTACTGGTTTTATTTGCTCGATGAATGTTTGAGGTTTGATTAGTGCTCTTCTACAAGTCAGGTATTTTAGTCTGTTACGGATGCTTTGTTGGGATTGTTTCGTTGGAAATACATAAATGCTATTTCTGCCACTTGTTGGACTCTTTCTTTTTACAAAGTAAAAACCTATGAAGTTAAAGCCTTCTTTCAGTTTCGTTATTCGTGTCTTTTGGTGGTTAATAATGAGCGATAACCTCTTTACTAATTCTGTGAATTTCTCCAGCGCTAAGCTAGCACTCTTACGACATACCAAAATTGCATCATCACAATACCTATGCAAGGTTGCGCTTAGCTTTTCTGGATACCCCCTTGAGTGCCACACTTGGTCTATAACATTTAGGTAGATTACTATACAACGGTGATATTGGTGATCCTTGCGGTACTCCAACTTTCTTGCATGTAATTTTACCTTGTTTTACTATTGACGTTGTTAGGGTTTGTTTAATTAGCTTCAACATACTGCCATCTGCTATCCTTTTACTAATAAGTTTTAATAACTTTTCGTGTGAGATGCTAGTAAAGTATGATTGAAAATCAATCTCAACTACGCCCCATGCCTGCTGGTATAGATCTTCTCGGATCACTAAACTCGCTTGTTTGGCTCCTCGTTTCGGTCTATAGCCGTATGAACATTCATGAAAATCAGCTTCGAAGATCGGTTCAATGACTATTTTCATTGCTGTGAGCACTATGAGATCTTCTACGGTCATTACCTCTAGTGGCCTTGTTCCACCTTTAGCTTTGGGTATTTCTACCAACCTGCTTGAGGTAAATTTGTATAGCTTTGCGCGTAGTTGCTGCTGCAATTTATTGATAATCTTTGCCTCACCTTGATCTATTATATCACTTATGCTTTTACCATCAATCCCTGCTGAACCTTGATTTGCTTTGACTTGACGCCAAGCTTCCCAAAGTACATCTTTTAGATAAATTTTATCATATATACTATAAAATCTGACTTCCTTACATTGCTTGGATTTGAGATATAGAGTTCTTTGGAGTTGCTGAACTTTTAATGTTCCGTTCATAGCTTTAGGGCAATCAGACATTCTCAACTCTTTTAAACTCGTTAACTGAAGTAGGGTCCCTTTCCTCTTGAGTGGTTTCCCAATCAATACGAACGGTATTATAGACCCCGCGGACTTCTGATAGGTTCTGTCGCGTTTATTCTAAAAAATGATTATTTTAGTATCGGTATTTAAAAAAGTAGTTATTATGTTTAATATTTCTCCCGAGTTATTACCATATTTTAAAGGTTATTGTTCTTCATCAGAAGTCATCCTGTTATTTGTATACATGAAGTGTCGTTTTTCCTTGAGCTATAGAGATTTGGGAGAGATGATGCGTATGAGAGGCGCAAGAGTTGATCATTCTACGCTACAGAGATGGGTTATTAAGTTTGTTCCTCTGATAGATAAAGCAGTAAGAAAAAGAAAACGACCAGTTGGTAGTAGTTGGAGAATGGATGAAACCTATGTTAAACTAAACGGGAAGTGGATCTATTTATATAGAGCAGTAGATCGTTATGGTGATACAGTTGACTTTTTTCTATCTGAGCATAGAGACAAGTCTTCAACGCTTTCTTTTTTTCGAAAGGTGATCACAGAAAATAATATTCCTAAGAAAGTAGTAATTGACAAAAGCGGTAGTAATAAAGCTGCCCTTGACGCGATCAATACAGATCTTGATCAAGATCATACCATTCAAATATTGCAAAACAAATATTTGAATAATAGAGTTGAACAAGATCATAGGTTTATCAAAAAACGGATAAAACCTATGCTGGGTTTTAAGAATTTTTATTCTGCTTCCATTACTATTTCAGGGATAGAAAACATTCGTATGATTCAAAAAGGACAAGTAAGAGGAGCTAAAAATCATCTTTCTACTTTTGAGAACTTTGCTATCTTAATGGCCGCATAATATCCAAAATTTGACTTAAACGAAAAACCTATACTAAGAAAACTATAGACGCGACAGAACCAGCTTTTTTATCAGAGGCGTTAAAGCACCACCTTTTCCTGTTAAAGGCTTACCTAAACGGATAGAGCACAAAATATTTTCCTCCAGAAATTTGTAATCTACTAAACCAACATAGGAATTGTTCTTATTTTCTTCCATGTCTAAAACCTTTAATGTTTATTTAATTAATTTATAACTTTTTATCGCCTTGACACAGTTTATAGAACACTTCCGAACAATCTCTTTTTTCCATATTCTTGTAAGTCACAAGTAATAATTCTTTTGCATTAAAGTGCTTTTTATAGAAATGTATGGCTTCTTGTGCCCTACCATTCATGGAAAGAAAAATAGCAATTTCTAGTGTTATACTCATATTATGAATCTATCTTTTTATATTCTTATGTTTCAATACAATCCAATTGGTCAATCAAATCGGTAACATGCGCACCTTCCAGAACCGAACGATCGACCATAAACGTTAAATTTGGTATCTTATGCATTTTACCACCGACACTTTTTCCTAATAACCTTCTAATGGTATGCTTATGACCATCAATCTTTTGTAATAATGCTTCCTGGTCGTCATGAAGGACAAAACTTAAATAAACTTTTGCCAAACTCAAATCACTACTTAAGTCAACTGCTGTAACCGAGATGAACGCATTACCAAATAACCTAGCTGTTTCTGTTAAAAAAAGCATGCCTAGCTCTTTTTGAAGCATCTTAGCAATTTGCTTTAGTCTAATACTATCGGTGGCCTGTACCATCTTTTCCAAGTAATGCAATAACTATTTTCATAAATTGATCTACCTTCAGTGAAGCACTCCCAATAAGTCCACCCGCTACATTAGGAGCGTCAAATATAGCTTTTACATTTTGTGCATTACAGCTCCCGCCATATAGAATGGGGACTTTTGCGCCTTCACATTGGTCCGATAAGATTTCCCTTATAAGGGTATGCATTTCTATGATCACTTCTAGACTAGCTACTTGTCCGGTACCAATTGCCCAAACCGGTTCGTAAGCAATGCCTAATTGTTCGATTTCCTTTGGTGTGAGGCCAACCAAACTTTCCAGCAATTGTTGTTGAACCATTGCTTTATGTCTACCGCTCCTGCGCGCTTCTAAACTTTCTCCACAACAAAGTAAGGGTTGCATACCTACCTCCAATACCCTTTTAATTTTTTTAGCTAAAAGTAGATTATCCTCTTTTTGATAGCTTCTTCGTTCACTATGCCCAATCAATACACCCCCTACACCTATAGCCGCCAGCATAGCAGCAGATACTTCGCCTGTAAAAGCACCTTCCGTCTCATGATGACAATTTTGAGCAACCAATTGAATAGATTTGTAATCGTCTATTAAGGCTGCTATAGTCGACAAATGCACAAAAGAAGGCGCAATAGATAATGCTAATGGACGGGTATCAATAGCTTGCAACTGAGGCAATAATTGTTGCATAAAAATAATGGCTTCTTGTACCGTTTTGTACATTTTCCAATTACCTATAAGGTATTTTTTTTGCATCGCTTCTCTTAACTTATTACGTTAGATACAAAACCGTTTTAAGTGCATCCACAGTTTTGGCTGCATTGGGTAAAATAGCCTCTATTAAAGTAGGAGCATAGGCAAGCGGTACATCCAAGCTATTGACTTTTTGAATGGGCGCATCTAAATAATCAAACGCATTCTTTTGCACCTGGTAGGCTATTTCAGAGGCGATGGAAGCCAGTGGCCAGGCTTCTTCTACAATTACCAAACGATTGGTTTTTTTTACCGACTGAATAATGGTAGATAAATCTAGTGGGCGAACGGTACGCAAATCAATTAATTCTACTGTAATACCTTGCGTTTTCATGACTTGTGCTGCTTCACTTGCCACCTTAATCATTTTACCAAAAGAAACCAAGGTTACATCAGTTCCCTCCTGTATCAGATTGGCTTTACCTATTGGCAGTAAATAGGTTTCTGTAGGCACCTCTCCCAAGTCGCCATACATTAATTCTGATTCCATAAATACCACAGGATCGTCATCTCTAATGGCACTTTTAAGCAACCCTTTCGCATCATAAGGATTAGAAGGAACGATCACTTTTAGTCCTGGACAATTGGCATACCAATTTTCAAAATTTTGAGCGTGTTGAGCGCCTAACATACCAGCATTACCAGTTGGACCTCTGAATACAATAGGCACATGGTATTGCCCACCCGACATGGCATACATTTTAGCAGCTCCGTTTACAATCTGATCTATCGCTACTAAGGAAAAATTAAAAGTCATAAACTCTATAATAGGACGCAAGCCATTCATAGCAGCACCTACACCTAGGCCCGTAAAGCCTGATTCGCTAATAGGGGTATCTATCACCCTTTTAGGCCCAAAACGTTCCAGCATACCTTGACTTACCTTATAGGCACCGTTGTATGCAGCTACTTCCTCACCCATTAAAAAGATCATTTCGTCTCTTTGCATTTCCTCTACCATTGCCTCTCGCAATGCTTCTCTAAATTGTATGGTCCGCATCTCCTAGCATTTTATTAAATAGAATAAATCCTATCAAAGTAGGACGCATCAAGAAAAAAACACCGCACCCTTAAGCATTGGATTTCAATCATTACTGAGATAATCTTTTAGGGCACTTCTAATTTCTTGAGCAGATAAATTGTTTTCCATTACGCCCTTTCTAGCTATGGATATCTGGCCAGATTCTTCTGAAACGACCAAAACTAAGGTATCTGTTATTTCGGTCAGCCCAATAGCTGCCTTATGGCGTAATCCAAAACGGTCAGCCATATTGGGACGCTCCGTCACAGGTAAGATGCACCTTGCTGCTACGATCCTATTGCCGTGAATAATCACTGCACCATCATGCAATGGGCTATATTTATTGAATATAGCAATCAATAATCGAGCGGAAACTACTGCATTAATCAAATCACCAGATTCTTCATAATATCGCAGATCTGCATCTTTTGTAAAAACGATAAGCGCACCTGTATTACTGCCTCCCAATGCTTGAACAGCTTTTACCACCGGTGTTACATCCACCTCATCCATTTTACGAGCCAACCAAGGAATCATCTGTATAATCATTGCCTTACCACCCACAAGGCTTGTGCTCAAGCTAAACAAAAAATGGCGAATCTCCCTTTGAAATAGAATAATCGGTACTATAGGACTTGTCAATATGCTCAAAATAGACCCTAGTACTTTCAGATGTAAGGTTTGAACGATCGAGTAAAAAAGATATACGATCAAGAAACCGAAGATGCGCTTTACAGCTATACTACCCTTCACCAATTTATATACCCAATAGACCAAGCAACCCACTAATGCCATATCAACGACAAGCCTAAAACTAATGTCCAAGCTCCCAAGATATAATAGGTTAAATGGCATGGATTAAATGGTTTTTAAGTTTATAATCAAAACAATTTACATAAATTAGGCGTGTAAAAATCTATAGTTCCGTATGATCATCAAGCTATTTTAGACTAATTTTGTGTTAAAAAAATTTTGTTAGCAAAAAAGCAAATTTAAAAATAATTAAAACCTTCACACCAATCTGCCCAATACAGTCATTGAACGCCATACTGGTTTGCCCATCTTGTTTTCGAACCGCAACGCTTTTACCAACTATTTCTTTTTCCCGAACCGCTGCAATATAGGGGACTTTGTGCAATATAGCCTCACGATTTTTTCCCAATCGTTTTATTTCGGATAGCTAATAAGGAGCTTTTTTAGTAATTTAGTATTACTTGCCAAGTAGAGTAAGATTTAAAAATTATTTTTTACAATAAAGTAATACGCTGGTGTTTAAAAATTTCATATTCAACCAAACAACCTGGTTGAGCATACTCATTGTAACCTATACAACAACAAGTAGTTGTACACCCAAAAAAGCACGACCTTTTTCTAAATCATCTACTGCTACTACGGCTCCTGCTGCTTCTTCAACAGATAGCATTCAGCCAGACTTGAATGGCTCTACAGGTAGTCTTAATTCTGACTCCTCAAGTGTTTCTAGTGGGAATGCTTCCCCAGGCGTTTCTAGTGGGAGTGCTTCCTCAGACGTTTCTAGTGGGAGTGCTTCCTCAGCTCTATCACCACCTCCTGCTCCTACCGCGTTTGCTGGTCTTCCCAATATTATGGGAAAAACTTGCTATATGAATGCAGTATTGCAAATTATTGCAGCGTTGTACGCAGATAAGGTGCAGACTCCTTTAAAGGATATCATTACTAAAATAAACACTACGCACCAGCCATTAAAGGAAGAGGATATAATGCTATTTATACGCTCTTTACCAGAGGAAAAGGCGAAAAAAATGGCAATATCAGGTAGGCAGCAGGATGCTGAAGAATTTATTAGTCCTCTTAATAGTCTATACAAGTTTCTAGACCCTATCACGATTATTCCATGTGACTATATACTAACGAAACTTAATGCCAAAAATTGCATAAGCGCGTCCCCCTTATACCACAACAAAAGAACAGTATCTTTCTTGACTATACTGTTTCGAAAGGAACACTCCCTGAGTGAAATGATTAACCGGTGCTCAATAACGGCCTCTATGTCAGACTGTGATTGTGCTGAGAGAGATATATATAAACTTCCTGATAGATTATTTATAAAATTAAACCGAGTCACAGAGTCTGGCTCCAAAATAATCTGTGAGGTTAATGACACAATGCATATTACTATTCAGTCAGATTTTAGCAAGCAGTCTACTAATGCGTTTGATTTAAACGGATTTATTGTACACCAAGGAAATGAGAGTGGGGGCCACTATATTGCCTATGTAAAGCGTGAAGGAAAATGGTATGAAGCAAACGATCTCAGCGTAACAGAAATTCGGGAGCCAGAGGTGCGCCAACAATCTCAACAAGCTTATCTATTGTTTTATACAAAAGTAAAATAGACGACCGGTTTTAATGCACTTACATTTTTTTATTCACAGATTATCCAGCACATATGCGTTTCCAATTGTCACATAAAATGGCCGTAGCAGTGGCTGCATTTAAGGAATTAGCATGGCCATATCTAGGAATTGAAATAGCGGCTGTAAGGGTTTCTTTTACGGCAGGCTGAATTCCATGGGACTCGTTCCCAATAACCAATACCCCATAGTTTGGAAATAAAAAATCATGTAAGGGCTTTCCATCCAACGTAGCACCTAGAATAGGTAGGTTTAAACCTTGTAAATAGTGGGGTAAATCTACATAATGTAGGTTGACCTTTACAAAAGATCCCATACTGGCTTGTAGTACCTTTGGGTTGTATAGGTCTACGGTTGTTTGGGAACAAAGTATGGTAGCTATACCATACCAATCTGCTATACGGATGATCGTGCCTAAATTCCCAGGGTCTTGGATACTATCTAATGCAAGGGTCATACCACTGGGTGATAAACATGGTGCAGTGGGCCTGGGTATAGCAGCTACTGCTAGTACTTCATGGTTGTGAACAAAGGAGCCTAACCTAGAAAGTAGCTCTTTTTTGACCTCAAATAGCTCTGTTTCTTTACGAATAGAAGCAGGAATATCCTGATTCTCTTCAAAAAAAGTAGATGTCCCTACTATATATTTTATAGCATAATCAGAAGCCAACAATGCTTGAATACCTTTTTTCCCCTCTAAGACAAAAGCAGCCTGGGCTAGGCGGTATTTTTTAAGCGCGAACTGACGGATGGCTGTAGCTTTTTTTTTGCTTAAAGTAGAATACATATGATAGACATACGCTCAGGCATTTGCATGATCGCTTATAAAAAAAACAATCAAAAAACTCAAGTACTGATATAAAAAGTTGCCACTAGCCTAAAGAACAAGGCTTGCCTTACGTTTGGCCTGCTTGCTTACGCTTACACCTATCTTTTACGTAGTGCAATAACAAATAATGCATTGCCACCACTCATGGCACCATTATAAGCTTCAGTAACATCGAATATATAGGTATTGATTTATCAAAAAGTAGCATATAAATTCTTTAACAACAAGTAGGGAAGGGGCCCCTATAGCTTTTATCAAAAAAAACAAAAAAAAATGATACTGCAAAAGAGTTCCTAGCAACAAACCCCCTTTCACACGCTATACGAAGCCCCAAGATTACAGCAGTTCCCCTAAGCAGGAACTACATCAAAAGTTAATGTATAGGAAACCGTTTCATGCAAAGACAACACCGCCTGATAAGTCCCTATTTGCTTAATAGGTGATTCAATAGCTATTCTAGTATAGTCTACTATAATACCCTGTGCTTTAAGCGATTTAGCAATTTGCAAAGGAGTGACAGAACCAAATATTTTACTACCCTCACCTACCTTTGCAGCCACTACTACTTTAGCAGCTGTTAAAAGAGGCAAAAGTGCTTCAGCATCGGCTTTTAATTTTAACATTTTGTGGGCTGCTTGTTTTGCATTTTCACGTGCAACCTTTGTATGCACAGCATTAGCCACAACAGCAAGCCCTTCAGGAATCAGATGATTCCTAGCATAACCAGCTTTAACCGAAACGATATCACCTTTGTTCCCTAATGTTTTATGTGCACGCTTTAATATTACTTCCATCTTTGGTTTACTTTAAGTTATCTGCTACATAAGGAAGCAAAGCAAGCTGCCTGGCACGCTTTACCGCACAAGCCACTTTTTTTTGATACTTTAAACTATTACCACTAATGCGTCTAGGTAGTATTTTCCCTTGCTCATTGAGAAACTTCATTAAAAACTCAACGCACTTATAGTCCACATACTTGATGCCATACCGCTTGAAGCGACAAAATTTCTTAGTGATCGTTTTTTTTTGTATCGATTCGTTTACTAAAGTCATAGCGCTACTGCTTTCTTAGGTTCTTCTTTCCCAGCATCCGACCTCCTTGCCATATTATGCGCCAAGGCATGCTTGTCTAAAGCAAATGTTAAAAAACGCAACACCTGCTCATCTCGTGCATAAGTAATTTCCAACTCCTTAATCAAGCTGGGATCACTTGCAAATTCTATCAGGTGATATACACCGCTTTTTTTATGCTTTATTGGGTAAGCTAATGGCTTTAAACCCATCTCCTCTTCATGTACTATTGTTGCATTACGCCCCACTAAAAAAGATCTGTACCTACTTATAGATGCTTTTATTTGATTGTTAGAAAGTACTGGTGATAGTATAAATACGGTTTCGTAATGTCTCATGTTATCATTAAATAATCCCTAACCTTAGATCCTGGGTAACAAAAGCGAAGCTATAAAAAGAAATGGATAAAGTCAAGTTATTTGTATAATTTTAATGCATTGTATTGTATCCATGTTATAAGTTTTATAAGCTTATGCGTATGATTGAACGCTTACAAACATGAACGTACGAATAGAATCATCCTGGAAAGACGCACTTACCACAGAGTTTGAAAAGCCTTATTTTAAAAAGCTAACGGATTATGTAAGAACAGCCTACCGAAATCGTATGGTTTACCCAGCAGCTAAAAATATATTTAGGGCCTTTGAGCTCTCTACTTTTACCCATACAAAAGTGGTGATTTTAGGGCAAGACCCCTATCACGGCCCAGGTCAGGCAGATGGATTGGCTTTTTCTGTTCCTTTGGGCATCTCTTTTCCACCTTCGTTGAGGAATATTTTTTCGGAACTACAAGCAGATGTTGGGACCCCAAAGCCAACATCTGGCGCATTAGATGATTGGGCCAAGCAGGGCGTATTGTTATTAAATGCCACTTTAACTGTAGAAGCGCATAAAGCAGGGTCTCATCAAAACCAAGGCTGGGAACTTTTTACTGACGCAGTGATAAAAGCCATTGCGAAAGGTAAACAACAGGTTGTCTTCATACTATGGGGGAGTTATGCCGGGCAAAAGGAGGGGTTGATTGATGCCCAGAAACATCTCATACTCAAATCGGCACATCCTTCTTCGCTATCTGCGCATAGGGGATTTTTTCAATGCAAACATTTTAGCAAAGCTAATGCCTATCTATTGGCTACAGGCCAAACGCCTATTGCATGGTAGAAGGAATTGGGTACTACATTTTCTCTGGCAGTTCAATGGTTAAGAGTGTCATGCTCTTTTTCAGTACCCTACCCACACAAATGGAAAGCCATAGCCTAACTGCACTCATATTAAGATTAGGCTCCCGCAATATCGGACAACTTGCATAAAATCTATTATAGGCTTTGGCTAATTCTAAAGCGTAATTGGCGATTACAGAAGGCATGTAGGTGGTTGCCGCCTCCTCTATTGCTTCTGGTAACCTATACAGTTGGAAAATAAGGGCCTGCTCCAGCTGACTTAGTGGAGCGCTTAGGGGATCCAATGAAAGGGCTTGGTCTTCCTTAGCCTTTCGCGCTAGTGAAGAGATTCTAGCATAGGTGTATTGAATAAATATACCCGTATCACCTTGAAAATCAATAGATTCATTAGGATTGAATAACATCCTTTTTTGAGGTGCTACCCGTAGTAAGAAGAATTTTAAAGCGCCCATTGCTAAGGTATGATGCAATTTTTCTAGTTCCTCTCGAGATAATCCTTCAATCTTATGGGTGTTTCCCATATAGTGGCGCACCGTACCCACCATTTCTTCTATCAGGTAATCGGCATCTACTACGTTTCCCTCTCTGGATTTCATTTTACCATCTGGGAGATCAACCATGCCATAGGGAAAATGGTGCATAAAAGATGCATATGGCCTATCCAATTGGGCCATAATGGCAAATAAAACCTTAAAGTGATAGGCTTGCTCATTGCCCACGACATAAATCATTTGATCAAAATAGTAATCTGCATAACGAAAATCGGCTATACCTAGGTCTTGTGTAATATAGACAGCTGTTCCATCGCTGCGCAAGAGCACCTTTTCTCCTAAACCTTGTTTAGATAAATCAACTGCAATTGCGCCATCTGTTCTTCTATAGAATATTTTTTTATGCAACCCCTCTTTTACAATGGTTTTACCAAGCAGATAGGCCTCAGATTCATAATAGGTCTTATCAAAAGTGATGCCCAATTGGGCATAGGTCACGTTGAATCCATCATAGACCCATCGATTCATTTTTTTCCATAAAGCCATCACAGCAGGGTCCCCTTTTTCCCATTCCACCAACATTTTTTGTGCCTGTTGCAAAATAGGAGGGATCTTCTCCCCATTTTTTTCCATAAGGGCCAGTTCTGCTTTATATACTTGGTCAAATTTTACATAGTACTTTCCTACTAAGTGATCGCCCTTTACGCCAGTACTTTCTGGTGTTTCATCCCTACCAAATTGTTGGTAAGCAACCATAGACTTGCAAATATGAATGCCGCGGTCATTGATCAGGTTCACTGTATTTACAGTATAGCCAGCGGAATCTAAGATAGCTCCCAAAGAGCTGCCTAAAAAGTTATTACGCAAATGGCCCAAATGTTGAGGTTTATTGGTATTAGGGCATGAAAATTCTACCACTACATGCCGCCTTTGTTTAGGCAAACGGCCATGGGTTGGATCTTGTGCAATAGATCTTAAAATAGTTATCCAGATGGCATCATCTATCACAAGGTTTAAAAAACCACCCATAACATTATAACTGGCTATTAGATCGGTATGGGTTTGCAGCCATTGGCCTATTTTTTCTGCTAATTCGGCCGGTTGTGCATTGCATCTTTTACAAAAAGGAAATACAGGAAGTGAAAAGGTACCGTGGAATTCTTTTCTGGTAACTTGTAAGCTGCATGCGGCTTCTGATAAGGGTAGATTGTAGAGTTCTAAAAATGCTTCCTGTATGGCTAATTTAAGTTTGGGTTCGAGCTGTATGGAGTCTGTGGGCAAAGGCATAGGTTAAAATTTTGTCTGATAAAACTTAAAATTAAAAATTTATAAGCATAATCTAGTTTGGTCAGCTCATGCAGGTAAAGGATTTTACAATTAATTAAGAAGCAATATAGTTGGTTCTCCGAAAGATCTAAGTATAACAAATATAAAATCAAGGCTTAAGACTAATTATTTAAAGCTTCTTCTAATAACTTACTTACCAGTGGTGCGTTGGCTTTTCCCTGGCTCTTTTTCATAATTTCTCCCATAAACATGGCCAGTAGCCCTGACTTGCCATTTTTATATGCTTCTACTTTGTCTGGATAGGCTGCTAATACTTCTGTAACCAGTGCTTTTAAGTTGGCTTCATCACTGTCCTGTATCAGGTCTATCTTTTTTGCCAGTTCCATAGGTGTTATATCTAATTGTTGTAGCAATAGGGGAAAGATTTGGCTGGCCGCAACGGAAAAACTAACCATGCCACTTTCTACTAATGTGATCAGTGCAACGAAACGGTCTATCGTAAGGGGAAAATCTTCCAAGGAAAGAGATAGCTCATTAAGATAGCCTTTGACAGGGCCCAGCAACCAATTGGCTGCAGCTGTATAGTAAGTGGTATGCTGGCATAGCGCATCAAATAACATGGCAAAGGCTTTATTTTCAGTAAGAACAGAAGCGGTATAGTGCGAAAGACCATATTCTTCTATAAATTTTTTGAAATAGGCTCTTGGCAATAAAGGCATGGTCTTGCGAATGCTTTCTATCCATTCCTGCGAAACCCATATAGGGGGAATATCTGGCTCTGGGAAATAACGGTACTCACTGGCTGTTTCTTTGGCACGAAGGCTAACCGTTTCCCCTGAAGCAGCTTGAAAATTTCTGGTTTCTGCAATCACTGATTCACCTGCTTCTAATCGTGCGATTTGTCGATCGATCTCATAGGCTATGGCCAGCTGAACGTTGCGCATAGAATTCATATTTTTAACCTCTACTCTAGTGCCAAGGCGCTGAGATCCTTTGGATGCTACTGAAATATTGGCATCACAACGCAAAGAAGCCTCTTCCATATTACCGTCACAGATGTCTAAATAGCGAAGCAATTTCCGGATTTCAGCTAAAAATTGATAGGCTTCCGCTCCTGTGGTGATCTCTGGAGCTGTTACCAACTCTAATAAAGGGGTACCTGCTCGGTTATAATCCAATAAAGTAATATCCTCCACTATACCATGTAAAGATTTACCTGTGTCTTCTTCTAAGTGCATTCGAATCAGTGGAATTTTTTTCCCCCCCCCCCCATTAGAATAAATGGTTACAAATCCACCTCGGCAAATAGGGGTGGTATCTTGTGTAATTTGAAAGCCTTTGGGTAAATCTGGATAGAAATAGCTTTTTCTTGCAAAAAAGTTTAAATCTGTAATGGTGGATGCACACGCTAATCCTAACTTTATAGCATAGTCAAATGCTTTTTTATTTACCCTAGGCAACGCACCAGGGTAGGCCAATGTTATAGGACTCAGGTTCGTGTTAGGAAGGGCACCATATTCAGCTCTATCTGAGGAAAACATTTTGCTATCGGTAAGCAATTGAATATGGATCTCTAACCCAATAACGACTTGATACTGCTCTTTTATAATCTCATGCATAGGTTTTTTTCAATATGCTATACGCTGCAGTAATCACAAATATTTTTTCTTAACTTAGTGCCATTGACTGCACGTATACATTAGATTGCGTATAAAACGCAGTATATATCTAATATAGATCGTAGAACGACTTTTTTACTGCTACTGTTTTGCCACTTACAAAGTGTCTATGCAGGTTGTATCATACAGGTTATTCGTAACGCTTTAATTCAAATTTTTCGCCAAGATAAAGCCTCCGTACCTGTTCGTCTTCTGCCAATTCTTCTGCAGTACCTGCTTTAAGCAATGTACCCGCAAACATCAAATAAGCCCTATTCGTAATGGAAAGCGTTTCATCTACGTTATGGTCTGTAATCAAGACGCCAATATTATTACGCTTCAGTTTGACGATAAGCAATTGGATTTCTTCTACAGCAATAGGATCTACACCTGCAAAAGGTTCATCTAGTAACACAAACTTAGGGTCCGTAGCCAATGCTCTAGCTATTTCCGTTCGACGACGTTCTCCACCAGAAAGTACATTGCTTTTGCTTTTTCGTATATGCGTAATACTAAACTCTTCTAATAAACCATCTAATTTTTCTTTGCGTTCCTGTTTGGAAAGACCACGCATTTCCAATACTGCCATGATGTTTTCCTCTACCGTTAATTGTCTAAAGACAGAGGCCTCCTGAGGCAAGTAACTAATACCTTTTTGGGCACGCTTGTATAGGGGTAAGGGGGTGATGCATGTTTCATCTAAATAAATATTTCCACTATTTGGCTTTATAAGCCCAACCATCATATAGAAGGTAGTGGTTTTGCCTGCCCCATTGGGACCTAGTAACCCTACAATTTCACCAGACGCCACCGTAAGTGAGATGTCTTTTACTACCTTACGGCCCTTGTATTCTTTGATTAATGAATCAGCACGAAGTTGCATAGAAATGTTTGTATTGAATGTATCCTCTGCCATTGTGGTTCCCTTCACCCCCTTCCCCGCTAGATTAAATGGTATGGCCGTTTAACTGAATGATAAAAAGCAAATGCACCATCACATCATTTGTTGCAATGATGACATAGACATGTACGATACGTAGATCTGCTCAAAGCGCTAATTTAAGGGAAAATATGGATTTATTACTACTTTACAGATGGCCCTAGCAACACTTCATGCAGGATAAAGGTAAAAAAGCATATATTTGACCTGAAATCCAAAAGGGATGCTAAGTAAGTAGGGATTGCCTACGTTTTTTATAGATACCTATATTTTAAATATATTCATCCATACTTCATTGCAATTTTTAGTAGAACA
This sequence comes from Cardinium endosymbiont of Oedothorax gibbosus, assembly GCF_936981045.1. GTDB lineage: Bacteria > Bacteroidota > Bacteroidia > Cytophagales > Amoebophilaceae > Cardinium. Next base: position 1,052,016 of record NZ_OW441264.1, on the reverse strand, counting down.
TGAAGACCCCCATTCCAAAGCTAGGGCAGGGCTGATCACTACTAGTAAAGGAACCATTCGTACCCCTATCTTTATGCCAGTAGGTACAATCGGATCGGTAAAATCCATTCCACAGCAAGTATTACAGGACCAGGTCGATGCGGATATTATCTTGGGCAATACCTATCATCTCTATCTGCGTCCAGGCACCAAGGTATTGGATGCAGCAGGAGGGCTCCACGCCTTTATGGGATGGCATCGTCCGATATTAACCGATAGTGGGGGCTATCAGGTCTACTCTCTGGCAGGCAATCGTAAACTTACAGAAGCAGGTGTTACCTTTCGTTCGCATATAGATGGATCCAAGCATCTATTTACACCAGAAGGTGTCGTAGATATTCAACGCAGTATTGGTTCTGATGTGATGATGGTATTGGATGAATGTACACCTTACCCTTGTAGTTATAACTATGCCAAAGATTCTATGGAACGTACCCATCGCTGGCTCAAAAGGAGCATAGATTATTTTGATGCTACCTTAACGGAGCAGTATGCGCATCAAACCCTTTTCCCAATTGTGCAAGGCAGCATTTATAAAGATTTACGTATCCAATCTTCGGAAACCATCGCTGCAGCGGATAGGCCTGGTAATGCGATAGGGGGGGTATGCCATCCTACTGGTCAACTCTATGAAATTACAGCATTGGTTTGTTCGATTTTGCCCAGATCCAAGCCGCGCTATTTAATGGGGGTTGGTACACCGCTGGATCTTTTGGAATGCATTGCCTTAGGTGTAGACATGTTTGACTGTGTGATGCCGACTCGAAATGGGCGCAATGGTACTTTATTTACCACGCAAGGCATATTAAACATTAAAAACAAAAAATGGACGTATGACTTTAGTCCCATAGATGCGGCACTAGGCGGCCCAGTTAGTGGCTATTATTCAAAAGCCTACTTGCGCCACTTGATTACTTCTAAAGAACTATTAGGCGCTCAATTGGCCAGTGTGCATAACTTAACTTTTTATCTATGGTTGGTTCGTCAAGCTAGGACGCAAATTCAGCAGGATAACTTTGTTGCATGGAAAAACCATATACTTAGAACCATCATGGAAAAAATCTAATCAAAATGAAGTTACTAGATCGATACATTTTCAAGAAGTTCTTTTCCACTTTTTTTGTTGTGCTTATCATCGTTACCTTAGTGATTATCGTTATTCACGCAGCGGAACATGTAAGTGATTTTAAAAAACACCACCTGCCCTTTTATCAGGTATTTAACTATTACTGTGTACTGATTCCTTACATAGTGAACCTTTTAGCACCTATTATTGTCTTTTGGACAACCATCTGGGTGACGACTAGACTTGCAAAGCGGTCAGAGATTATTGCCCTATTAAGCAGTGGTGTTAGTTTAGATCGTATCATCACACCTTATATAATCATTGCATTGCTACTTGCTGGAGCCAACTTTTATCTAACGGGTTGGTTATTGGCTAGTGGGAATAAGCCACGTGTTCAGTTTGAAACAGAGTATCTCGACATGGGTTTCTTTGCTCGATCAGACTACCTACAGCTCAAGGTAGGCGCTGATCAATATCTCCATATCACTAAATACCATAGTTACAATAATACGGGCTATGATGTAACCTTAGACACTTTTAAAAATAATGCTCTAATAGAGCGATTGCATGCTGAAAAGATACAATGGCGTACAACGGACCAAACTTGGATGGTGCGATCTTGGCAAAAGCGGGTCCTTTTCCCAAGACATGAAGAACTTACCGCAGGGGATCGCCTAATCATTGCTTTAGCAGTACATCCAGAAGATTTTTCCATTAACCCCAATCTAAAAGACGGGCTGACCTTACCTGAACTAGAGTTACATATTCAAAAATTGATCTATAAGGGTAACGAAACTGTACGTTTTTTCACAGCAGAGAAACATATTCGGTATATGGCACCTTTTGCCATTATCATTCTTATTGTCTTGGGTTTCTTGGTGGCATCACATAAGCTTAGGGGTAGTGTGGGAAGGCGTATTACTTTAGGTAGTATACTCGCTTGTTTGTATATAGTGCTCTTTTTATCTGCCAAAATTGTAGTAGAAACGCAAAGTGAACACCCACTACTTAACATATGGCTCCCTAATATTATCTTTTTTATCTTATGTATGGCCTTCTATCGCCTAGTACCTAAATAATCGTGCTGAGGCCATTGACTATATAGTATAGCATACCAAAGCAAAACGCCTAATAACTAAGGATATTACGTTATTTGCACAAATAATTGCTATATTCGTGCAAATCTTGTTGCTTCCGGGTTATTTTTTAATGGTCTACCATTTGTGTCTATCAACGTGAGTTCGGGATTTATTTGACTGATTTAGAACAATTTAATATCAATTATTTAGTTAATATTTGCACCTATTTAACAAGTTTTTATATCTAATTTTATAAATATAATATATATAATAAACTGATTATCAGAATTATTTATTATTCAACTACCTATTTAACTGTCTATAAAACAAATTTTATTAATTTTTATTAATATTGATTATCAAATGAAAAAATAATATAATCCCCAACTCACGTTATCAAGTTTAAAGAAATGCCGCAGCATGAAAACTAAGGTGCTTATTCTCACTACAACCGAGCCTGGTAATCCCTTTCCAGAAAATTTTAGTTGTTGGTGTGCTGGTGCATTGGAAGCAAAGGGGTGTGATACAGCATTAGAAACCATCAGCTTAGAAAAGTTAATACAATGTTCGTCTAGCGAACCTTTAGAAATTCAACAAGAAAAGTTAACAGCATTACAAGATACCCTGTCCATAATAGAAAAGTTAGTGCTCATTCTTCCTGAACATAACCATATGATACCAGTTGGTTTAGATAACTTTATGGAATTGGCTTCTACCATGAAAAATAAATATAAGTTATGTAAGTTAATAGCCATTGTGATGGATCTCACTACTGATAAAGATAAAGATAAGGATGGCCATTTGTTGTTTCGTTATCCACTCCACAAATTGGACACGCTTTTTGGTTCAACCTTTAGTGCCAACCGTATACAAATTAAAAATAGTCCAACTGGAAATATGTGTCCGCTCTTTGCAGAATCTTATAGCGATCTTTGTCAACTGATTCAACAAATTTTAGCGTAATTCCTTAGTATCTACTCAGCGGTATGGCCATGCTACGAAAAAAATACAAAACCGCCCCTTGTAAAAAGTGGTTCTGTCGCGTTTATTCTAAAAGCGGTAGTAATAAAGCTGCCCTTGATGCGATCAATACAGATCTTGATCAAGATCATACCATTCAAATATTGCAAAACAAATATTTGAATAATAGAGTTGAACAAGATCATAGGTTTATCAAACGTATGATTCAAAAAGGACAAGTAAGAGGAGCTAAAAATCATCTTTCTACTTTTGAGAACTTTGCTATCTTAATGGCCGCATAATATCCAAAATTTGACTTAAACGAAAAACCTATACTAAGAAAACTATAGACGCGACAGAACCCACTTACGTCGACTGGCTGAAATATCTGCAAAACTTAATTGATTATTTGTTTTGATGGCCATAACAATATTATTAAAAAGCTTAAGTTTAAACGATTAAAGAATCAACCTAATTTAACCATTGTATAACACTAAAAGTCACTTTTTATAACAAAGCTTAAAACTCTATTGCAACAACTTCAATTTATGAATATTTTTGTTACTAATAACTGTCCTATAATATCTGCCCAAGCCTTGGATAACAAACGTGTAATTAAAATGGTCTTAGAGACGGCACAGTTGTTAAGTACCGCAATATTCATTAATAGTGGCGTTAGTTATGATAATATTTATAAACCAACTCACATCAAACACCCATGTACTATTTGGGCTGCATTGAATATTGGTAATTGGAACTGGTTATTCCACCATTTTGTAGCATTATGTGAAGAGTATAGTTTTCGTTATAACAAAAAACATGTTTCCACAAATTTATTACCATATTTGTTAGAACACAGCTCTGATATTCAAGATGGTATAATAACTCCATTTCCTAATTGTACTAAATCAGAAATCATGCAGGTAGATTTTAAGCATATTAGCGATCCTTGTGAAGCTTATAAAAAATATCTCAATGCAAAATGGCACCATGATAAATTATCACCTAAATGGATTAACAGAGAACCACCTTTATGGTATAATCACTGATTTTATAGTATAAATATTATACTGGACTGAAAAAATCGGAAGTGTTCTATAAACTGTGTCACATCTCCTGTTCATCTCAACGTCTCTTTTAATCTACCGGGAAAAAAGATGTCTATCTGAGATATGGTCAACGCCCAGTTTCGCAGCGGCATAGTCCATTTATCCTCGATCTTCTTTATGGCACAATAAGTTCTGTCGCGTCTATAGTTTTCTTAGTATAGGTTTTTCGTTTAAGTCAAATTTTGGATATTATGCGGCCATTAAGATAGCAAAGTTCTCAAAAGTAGAAAGATGATTTTTAGCTCCTCTTACTTGTCCTTTTTGAATCATACGAATGTTTTCTATCCCTGAAATAGTAATGGAAGCAGAATAAAAATTCTTAAAACCCAGCATAGGTTTTATCCGTTTTTTGATAAACCTATGATCTTGTTCAACTCTATTATTCAAATATTTGTTTTGCAATATTTGAATGGTATGATCTTGATCAAGATCTGTATTGATCGCGTCAAGGGCAGCTTTATTACTACCGCTTTTGTCAATTACTACTTTCTTAGGAATATTATTTTCTGTGATCGCCTTTCGAAAAAAAGAAAGCGTTGAAGACTTGTCTCTATGCTCAGATAGAAAAAAGTCAACTGTATCACCATAACGATCTACTGCTCTATATAAATAGATCCACTTCCCGTTTAGTTTAACATAGGTTTCATCCATTCTCCAACTACTACCAATTGGTCGTTTTCTTTTTCTTACTGCTTTATCTATCAGAGGAACAAACTTAATAACCCATCTCTGTAGCGTAGAATGATCAACTCTTGCGCCTCTCATACGCATCATCTCTTCCAAATCTCTATAGCTCAAGGAAAAACGACACTTCATGTATACAAATAACAGGATGACTTCTGATGAAGAACAATAACCTTTAAAATATGGTAATAACTCGGGAGAAATATTAAACATAATAACTACTTTTTTAAATACCGATACTAAAATAATCATTTTTTAGAATAAACGCGACAGAATCCCCACATGTGGTCGAGTTGCTCCAAAGAGAAGGTATAAGTTGCAAGTAGAAAGTGTCCCCTTAAAAATGAGTAGAAAGTTCGTTTAATTGAAGCAGCATGGCGGCTTTTGATTTTCCAGTTTTTTTTCTTGATGTGCAAAGTAAACGTTTAACAATTGATAACACTTTATATATCCATTCTGTAGCGCCAAATAACCAGGTGTCTTATTAAACTTATTTTTCTTTAATAAAGCACCTGCTTGTATGAGCTCTTGTACCACTTTAATATGGCCATTTTGAGCAGCAAGATGTAAAGGTGTGTTTTTATGCTGGTCTAATGCATTAATTTCTGATTTTGCACCTAGAATAGCCCTTAGACAGACTTCACAACCATTTTGAGCAGCAAGGTGTAAAAGGGGCTTCCCCTTCTTTTTTTTAATATTTACCTTTGCACCATAACGTATAAGCAATAAAACACAATCAACATGTCCATTCTTGACTGCAGCATACAAAGGGGTCTCATTAAATTGATTGGCCATATCTAGTTTAGGCTTGCTTTTAATAACCTTATTCAGGAGCGGTTGACCTGAAACTTTGCTTTTGAGCTTTTTAGTTATAGAATGCTCATTCTGATCGGCTTCAATCAATGCCTCTACACAATCCAAATGGCCATTAGCAGCTGCTAGATAGAGAGGGGTTTCCTTAGCCTTATTGTAGACTCTAACCTTTCCACCTGCTTGTATCAATGCTTTCAAACAAGCTATGTATCCTCTTTTTGCCACTACATGCATGGCTGTAGCACCTGATTTTTTTGCAACATTCACTTTAGACTTTGCTTGGATAAGTGCTTGCAAAGCAATCAAGTTCCCCGCTTTTGCAGCTATATGCAGGGGTATTACCCCCCATTGATTGGCTGTATTTACTGGCGCACCAGATTTTATAAGCTCTAAACTAGCATCTATATTTTGATATGCAATAGATAAATGAAGGGGGGTGTTTTTAAACCTATCGACAATAGAAGGGTTGACACCAGCTTCTAGAAGTGCTTTTAAACACCTTATATTACCGCTTTGGGTAGCCATATGTAATGGTGTACATCCTATGTGGGTTGTGGCATGGGGATTTGCACCAGCTTGTAACAACCTACCTAGACAGGCATCGTGTCCATAGAAAGCACTTAGATGAAGAGGGATTTTGTTGTGGAAATCTGGAACATTTATAGCCGCTCCTGCCTGAATAAGCTGCTCCACACAAGCAAAATGGCCTGATCGAGCAGCCCAATGCAAAGGGGTACGCTTCTTTTCACCCATTAGCTGTACATATGTTTCATTGATGGCTATCAACGCTTTTAAACAATCGCTTTTACCATACCGAGCCGCTAAGTGTAAAGGGGTATTTTCGCCTTTATCGCGAACAGATGGATTACCACCTGCCTTTAACAATAGATTTAAACAATCCAAATGACCACCTAACACGGCAGCATGTAAGGGTGTATTGAGCCCTTCTACTGCATGGATATCTGCCTTATGATGTAGTAGCTCCTTTAACGCGGCCAGTTTGCCATGTTGAGCGGCTAAGTAAAGGGGTGAAATGCCACTGGGTGTTAAGGCACTTACATTAGCATAGTGATGGACTAATAAACGTATAGAGGCCACATTACCACTTTGCGCAGCAGCATGTAGCGGGGTTAACTTATGCTGCTTGGTAAATACCTGCACTTTTGCACCTGCCTTTATTAGGGCTTGAACAGATAAAGGTGAACCTGATAAAGCAGCACAATGCAAAGGTGTACAATCATCCTTATCAAATCCATTTACATTTGCTCCTTTTCGAATGAAGTAGTAGATAGCTGGCGCTTGGCCAGCTTCTGCAGCAACGTGAAGGGGGGTCCTACCTTGATAATCGGAGAGCTGAATGGTGGCACCAACCGCAATAAGCTCTCGAATAACGGGCAGGTGTCCATTCTGAGCAGCAAGATAGAGCGGTGTTCTACCCAGATAATCAACTATATTTACCTTAGCACCTACATTAATAAGCTCTTGTAGACAAAGCAAAGAACCTCTGGCGGCGGCAATATGCAATGCACTAATGTTATTTTTGTCCAATACCTGAATATTTTTACCAGAAGCAATTAAAGAACGAATATGGGCTACATTCCGCTTGGCAGCTGCTAGGTGCACCTCTATAGGCGATATATGCTTTATAGGTATGGATTTAGCTATTGTAATCTGATCAACTGATTGGACCGCTTGTGGTCTATTTCCATAAGCAGAATATATGCCACTCATACACAACCCCATACAAATTCCAAATAGTAGGATTTTTTTGTTAAGCATATAATAATTCTGTTTTTGTAAATGGCTAGATTGTAGCTATGGTACTTCAAAAAATTAAACAGTATACTGTACCACAACCATGACTCTACAAACCAGCTACAGGTGTAAAGCAATAAAAATATTGCTGAGCTATTCCTTAAGTGCCTCTAAGCTTGGTAGTTTTCTATCTGCTGCAATATAGGCCAACAATGCCCCTCCTCCTGTAGAAATATAGGAAACCTGATTTTCATATCCTATTTGCTTAATAGCAGCAGAGGTATCTCCACCCCCTACTATGCTGTAGGCACCATGCTGAGTGGCTTGTGCAATGGCCTGGGCAATAGCCACTGTACCAGCGGCACATTGATCCCATTCAAATACCCCCATAGGCCCTGCCCATAATATGGTCTTAGCCTCTAGAATCCACGCAGAAAAACGTGCTTGCGTAGCTGGCCCAATATCTAAAATATTGGCACCACATGGCATATCTGCAAGCGATAAGGTAGATGGCGCAACCTGTGCATGCATTTCAGGGGCCGTTAGGGCATCTGTTGGCAACCATAACTGACAGTGGCTATTGCACATTAGCGCATCAAACAACCTACTGGCAATCGCCTCTGGTTCGGTATAGGAAAGGTATCTAGCCTGTTTTGCATGGTAAAAAGGTAGTACAAGCCCTCCGCCAATCAATATATGGTCTACGTAACGCATTAAGCCTTCAATAGGTTTTGCCTTATCTACCAGTTTATTGCCACCCATAATGGCTACAACGGGAGATTGTTCTTTTGAAAAAAGCTTATCAATAGCCGCTATCTCTTGCTGCAATAAGTAGCCCGCATATCGTTCTTTAAAATAAGCAGGTAGCAAACTAGTAGAAACATGCTTTCTATGAATGGTTCCAAAAGCTTCATTAATATATACATCTGCCAATGCAGCCAATGCTTGCGCAAAGTGCTTATCCTCTAATGTTTCTTCTGCATGAAAACGAACATTTTCGAGTAATAAGATGCCACCTGGCGCTAGCGTGTTTATCTGTTCTTGTACCGCTGCTCCTATACAATTGGGCGCAAACTGAATAGGTTGTTTCAATAAACTAGATAATGTAGGTAAGAGCCTGCTTAACGAATAACGTGCTGCATATCCATGTTTAGGCCTTCCAAAATGAGAGAGTAAAATGGCTATGCCGCCATCCTTTATTACTTTTTGAATGGTTGGTACACTCCTTCGAATACGTCGGTCATCAATAATGACACCTTGGTCCGTTATGGGTACGTTAAAATCAACCCGTATAAGGACTTTTTTATCCTGAAAAGAAACGTCTTGAATACCAACCACAAAATTTATATTTTAATAGTCTAGTAGGTGCTAGAACATTTGCTTACAGGCCCAATTAGAATCTTCGATTTATATGTTCCAGAATATCGTCCAACTGCGTGGAATAATCTAATCGATGACAGTATCCCCAAAGGGCAAACACATCTCCTCCTTTGCCCGTTTGATAGCATATAAATTGACATGTTTTACTTACCTTTCCAAAATAAACGAATACTCTCAAAGAGGATCTAGATTGGTAATTTCCTTCTATATTAACGGGATCAAAGCCAGAAACAAGAGATCCAATTAAAGATACTTCACTGATTCTTTGGAGAATCATTTCTTTTGTTATTCGCTTCTTTACTTTACCCTCTACCACAGGATTTTTCTCTTTTTCTACTACTGGTGCTTTTTCTACTGGCATACTCATTCTTTTAAAATTCAGCATTGGTAACCTGAGTTCGGGATTAGCTTGTTAAAAAATAGCTTTAAAAAGCTTCTTTGTGTTTTAAATTTGGAGATAAAAAAATACTAACCAGATTATCCAAAGGAGCCAGTTATGAATGTAGAAATAATTAGTTGAAATATATTATGCTGTTGATGAATTTCTCATAAAGTTTATGCCATATATGGAAAAACAACTGTTAACCAACTCTAAAAGAAAACCCACTAGAACTTGTTCATTAACTTTGAGTGAAATAATGACTGTTCTTATTGCCTTTCATGTGATTGGTTTTAGAAGTTTTAAGTCTTATTATATTCATTTACAGCAATTTCATTCTAGTGAATTTGGAAAGTTAGTAAGCTACAATAGATTTATAGAACTGATCCAAAGAACGTTAGTTCCCTTGTACTGTTTTACACAAAGTCTTTCTAAAACAAAAACAGGTTGTTATTTTATGGATGCAACAGCCATCAAGGTTTGCCATATCAAAAGAGCCTATACGCACAGGGTTTTTAAATCGATTGCTACTAAAGGTAAAACCAGCATCGGTTGGTTTTTTGGATTAAAGTTGCACTTGATAGTCAATTATTTAGGAGAAATCATGAATTTTCAACTGACCACAGGTAAAACTAATGATAGGCTTCCTGTAGAAAATTTATGTAAACACTTGATGGGTAAAATGTTTGCCGATAAAGGTTACATAAGCAAAGATTTATTTTAAAAACTGATCGAGAAAGGCGTGGAACTCATTACCCAAATCAGAAAAAATATGAAAAATGCTTTTATGCCACTCTGGGATAAACTGATGCTTAGAAAACGATCTATAATTGAAACTATTATAGATCAGCTCAAAAATATTAGCCAGATAGAACATTCCAGGCATAGAAGCATACCTAATTTTCTAGTCAATTTGATAGCTGGAATTACAGCTTATGCACTAAAAGAGAAAAAACCTTCTATAACTAATATATATATGACTGGTTCACAATACGTCTAATCCCGAACTGAGGTAGTTATAGTGCGATCTTCATGGAGATCATAGCTTTTTTTACCTTTAGGCCGTCTAGGCGTAGGGGTAATAGAGACATCAACAACTGCACCATGTTGAACGAGTACTCCATGTGCAGCTAGCTGATCATTAATGATTTTCAATAACTTTTCTAGGGCCTTTTGTTCGGTAAGGGAAGTCCTAAATCTGCTTAATACACTATGATCTGGAACACAACTATCCATCGAAATACCACAAAATCTGCTAAAAGTAATACGATCATTTACTTCTTCTTCTACTTGATAGTCACTGAGTGAATACCAGGTCTGAAGCAAGAGCATTTTAAACAAAAGCAGCGGATAGGGTAATATGAGCGGAGTAATTTTTCTACTGATGACCAATTAACTAGCTTATTAATTTGATCAAAAAAGGTATGTTTGCATTTACCCCTGTTCGCTGAAATATCTGCCAAACTTAACTGACCACTTGTTTGAATTGCCATAACAATACTATTAAAAAGCTTAAGTATAAACGATTAAAGAAGTAACATAATTTAACCATTGTATAACACTAAAAGTCACTTTTTATACCAAAGCTTAAAACTCTATTGCAACGGCCTCATCACTTAGATCAATAAGATGGTCATTACAAAAAAACAACATCCCGCAACAGCGTATTAGGCATGTCTGCATGAAGCATCATAAGGATTTTATCTTTATTAAACTTTAACTCATGCCGTAAAGGTGCAGAAGTTATTTTTAAAAAAATCTTGTTATGGTGCACATAAAGATTTTCCGTTCTATCACAAACTACCTTAGGCATCGTTTTATGCCATGCAGAACGTACCATAGCCGCTGTTAGTTGTTTCTGAAAAGGAGAAGTTTCAAGAAATATGTTCATCAATTCCTTAAGACTTCTTGTCTGATGCGCATCATGCATAATGAATAGAATTTTAAAATATAGCCCTGACAATGATCAGAAAATCATATTCGTTCAACCAATGGTGTCAACTTAAGGATGATACCCCTCAGCAAATCCAAGCCATAAGGCATTTGTATACTACCTTACTTATCAAGCAAAAAGTAGCCTTCTGACCATTTCTCCCTTTAAAGTGGATCTACATTATAGTATTCCACTGGGACCTTACGAGGTCTAATAAACCGCAACCATAGTACACGCCCCTTTTCCAACGGTTCTACTTGCTTCATACGATTTTTTTCCAAAAGAGCAGATTGCTTCATACCATATCGTTGTGCAATACTCCATATATCTTCTCCCGATGCTACAACGTGATAGTGTGTGCCGCCTTTACGTCCTTTTGAACTATAATAATATATAGCCCCTGGCATCAGCTGGTGAGTTTTTTCAATCTCATTTATAAGAAGAAATGGATCTATACCCAAGCCGACTAACTTGGCCAAATAGGGAATGGTATCTCCTTTTTTTGCTACAATAGCCAATCTTCCATTGGCTTTAACCAATCTAGCAGAACGGGCATCTTTTAAAGGCATAATTTCAGGAAAAGTAGGCTTTAAATACTTGGCATAATCTATACTATAAGGTTGGGAGGTCTGTTGTCTGGGTGATACTACGGTTTGTTTCTGTTTAAGTGATCTATTGTTTAATGGTCGAGTAAGGTTTAGCACAGGATAGATATGGGCATGGGAATGCGTATGAAGCAATGGCACCAACAAAGAACACTTTGTATTATGTGGTACCACAGCCGTCCTAAGCCACTGATTATGTTCGGATAATAACTTTTTATCTACCTTTAAGTGGGCCGCAATATCTTCTAATCTTTGGCCATCGTGCCCTTGGTCATAGATAACCAGCTGTAACTTTGAATGCTTTTTTTTTCCAGCCATCTTTCCAAATGCCAGCTTAGTAGCTATAACAGAAATGATATAATGATCCGTCTTATCATCTAATCGTACTACTTCAGCCCCATAGCATTTTTCAGGGAATAGCTTTACTGCTCCTGCCCTACCCCTATTATAAGCCAGTAACGCGCCCAGCCAACTATTAAAATATTGGTTATGGATTTTTAAAAAACGAGCTGCCGCTTTTGTGGACTGAATTAAATGCATTCTTTCATCTACAAGATGATCTATAGTTAATTGTAACCCCAGACCAGTTGCCTTTTGAATTTGCCAAAAGCCTACATCTTGAGTATGACTTACTGCACCCCCTATCAGCATACTTTCATGCACAGCTTGGAATTTAAAATCATCTGGAACTTTTTCCTCGGCCAAGATTTTTTCTATAAGTGGAAAAAAAAGATGGGTTCTTTCTAATATTTTATTAAACAACCTTTCTGATCGGGTCAGCTGGTTTACTTTTTCTTGCACACGCTTACGAGCACCATTTGTAAGCTTCAACTGTATGTTTGCAAACCGCACTACTTTTGGCACAACAATTGATTGCGATACATCAACAGCCGATCCACTGAATGGTACTAAGGAAATAACAAAAAAAGCCCAACGCATAGATCCAAATCAAAAAATAAGCAAACCACAAAGCCTTAGCGCAACAAATGCTAAAAAGCTACCCTTAAGCTAGCAAATCAGAACTTACCCGCTATGCGGGCTGCAAACATGTTGATTTTCGGTTCTGTTGCGTCTATAGTTTTCTTAGTATAGGTTTTTCGTTTAAGTCAAATTTTGGATATTATGCGGCCATTAAGATAGCAAAGTTCTCAAAAGTAGAAAGATGATTTTTAGCTCCTCTTACTTGTCCTTTTTGAATCATACGAATGTTTTCTATCCCTGAAATAGTAATGGAAGCAGAATAAAAATTCTTAAAACCCAGCATAGGTTTTATCCGTTTTTTGATAAACCTATGATCTCGTTCAACTCTATTATTCAAATATTTGTTTTGCAATATTTGAATGGTATGATCTTGATCAAGATCTGTATTGATCGCATCAAGGGCAACTTTATTACTACCGCTTTTGTCAATTACTACTTTCTTAGGAATATTATTTTCTGTGATCGCCTTGCGAAAAAAAGAAAGCGTTGAAGACTTGTCTCTATGATCAGATAGAAAAAAGTCAACTGTATCACCATAACGATCTACTGCTCTATATAAATAGATCCACTTCCCGTTTAGTTTAACATAGGTTTCATCCATTTTCCAACTACTACCAACTGGTCGTTTTCTTTTTCTTACTGCTTTATCTATCAGAGGAACAAACTTAATAACCCATCTCTGTAGCGTAGAATGATCAACTCTTGCGCCTCTCATACGCATCATCTCTTCCAAATCTCTATAGCTCAAGGAAAAACGACACTTCATGTATACAAATAACAGGATGACTTCTGATGAAGAACAATAACCTTTAAAATATGGTAATAACTCGGGAGAAATATTAAACATAATAACTACTTTTTTAAATACCGATAGTAAAATAATCATTTTTTAGAATAAACGCGACAGAACCACAAATAAATACCTTTTTATAAACCCATCAAGATCTCCATCTAAAACATTTTCTACATCTTTTCGTTCATATCCTGTTCGGTTGTCTTTAATAATTTTATAAGGATGTAATACATAGCTCCTAATTTGAGCGCCAAATTCAATCTTTTTTTTGCTCTGTTCTATTTGTTGCTGTTTTGCCCTTCTCTTTTCTAATGCTTGTTGGTAAAGCTTAGATTTAAGCAGTTGCAAAGCTTTATCCCTATTTTGTAGTTGAGAACGTTCTTGCTGACATTCTACTACAATACCAGAGGGAAGATGCTTCACACGAACAGCTGTTTCTACTTTATTTACATTTTGCCCTCCGGCTCCACCAGACCGAAAAGTATCCCAGCTTAGATCTGCAGGATTTATTTCAATTTTTATGGAATCATCGATAACAGGCGCTGCATATATAGAAGCAAACGAAGTATGTCGTTTACCTGCAGCATCAAACGGAGAAAGACGGACCAGGCGATGAATACCCACCTCTGCTTTTATATATCCATATGCATAGGAACCGATTATTTCCAACGTAACAGCCTTAATGCCCGCACTATCTCCTGGTTGGTAGTGAACGGTTTTAACCGTATAACCCTTTTTGGTGGCCCACATCGTATACATACGCGCCAACATATAGGCCCAATCCTGGCTTTCTGTACCACCTGCACCCGGCTTTATATCTATGATGGCATTTAAATAATCCTCCTTGCTATCCAGTATTTTTTTTAATTCAACTTCCTCTAACAATTTAGCAAGAGATGAGGCTGCAAGCGCCAACTCATCTTGCACTGCAGCATCTTCTGAAAATAAGGCTTCTAATAAAAGGAGCTCTTCCCATTGAGCCTGTAGGGTATTGAATTGATCAATTGCTTCTTTTAAGATTTTAACTTTTTGGATGGTTTGTTGGGATTTTGCTGGATTAGACCAAAATGAAGGGGCTGCAACTGCTTCTTCTAATAGCTGTAGTTGTCTATTTTTACTAGCATAGTCAAAGACAGTCCTTTAAGGCCTCTATTCTTTCTTCTAGGTAAGCATATTTGGTTTTCATAAACTTATTTTAACAACAACTATTTATTTTACAAAATGCACACGATTCCCTATAGACTCTGTTATTTGATCGGGAGCGAAGACATAGTGAGCAATACGTATGGTCTTTCTATCCTTAGTGAGTTCGCTTAATGGATTGCTATAATCTTCAATTTCTTTATAGAAAGTATAGATAGTCGTATAAGTGGTTTCCTTAAAAAAGGAGGCCAAATCTAAACTTTTAACCAGACAGTTATCATATTGTTGGTAAAAGAGTATCTTTTGTGTGATGCCATTTACATCCTGACGAACAAAGAGCCCATCATCAAGACTAAAATAGGTAATTTTCAAAGGATCCAAACCTTTATTAATTTTTCGTATTGCTTTATTAAGTGCTTGAATAGTATTAAATCTAAACATTAGCTGGAAGCTAAGCATCTTCTCATCATAGCCGACTCGGATCTGGCTGATATCAGATATTTTTTCAAGACGTGCTTGGGCCTTACTAAAAGCCTTATAACCAATAGATTTAGTTATACCTTGATACTTATAATCTTTATTTAAGCATTTAATGACCGAAATCAACTTACTGGTCTTAGTTAAATCTACTTTAATGCTAAATTGACCAGATCCATCTTCCTTAAAATAGGCCCTTTCTATAAAATCTACACCTAAAGCAAGGCTACTAGAAACAGATTGAAAAAAAAACAGCAATACAAAAACTATAAACCCAACTTTTCTTGGCTGCATCAGCATAAGGATTAGAGCAATAAAATCAAAAAAAATATAGAATGAAGTCTTACATTCAAAACCTATTTTGCATTAACAATTGCATATAACGATATAATTTCTTTTAAACAATAGGTATATATAATTTCTTTTAAAATAAAGAGTTAGCACTTTTCTAATTTAGATGTAATCAAAAATGCAGGTATAACGTTTGATTGATTTAAGTGGCCGATGGGCCAAATTTATGAAATTTTTATTTTACTTATAAAATTTAATTAAGGGAATTTATATCATACTTTTTTCTTGATAAAAAAGTGTGCAAAAAATCAGGTTCTGTCGCGTTTATTCTAAAAAATGATTATTTTAGTATCGGTATTTAAAAAAGTAGTTATTATGTTTAATATTTCTCCCGAGTTATTACCATATTTTAAAGGTTATTGTTCTTCATCAGAAGTCATCCTGTTATTTGTATACATGAAGTGTCGTTTTTCCTTGAGCTATAGAGATTTGGAAGAGATGATGCGTATGAGAGGCGCAAGAGTTGATCATTCTACGCTACAGAGATGGGTTATTAAGTTTGTTCCTCTGATAGATAAAGCAGTAAGAAAAAGAAAACGACCAATTGGTAGTAGTTGGAAAATGGATGAAACCTATGTTAAACTAAACGGGAAGTGGATCTATTTATATAGAGCAGTAGATCGTTATGGTGATACAGTTGACTTTTTTCTATCTGATCATAGAGACAAGTCTTCAACGCTTTCTTTTTTTCGCAAGGCGATCACAGAAAATAATATTCCTAAGAAAGTAGTAATTGACAAAAGCGGTAGTAATAAAGCTGCCCTTGATGCGATCAATACAGATCTTGATCAAGATCATACCATTCAAATATTTCAAAACAAATATTTGAATAATAGAGTTGAACAAGATCATAGGTTTATCAAAAAACGGATAAAACCTATGCTGGGTTTTAAGAATTTTTATTCTGCTTCCATTACTATT
The DNA here is from genome assembly GCF_936981045.1 of Cardinium endosymbiont of Oedothorax gibbosus. GTDB lineage: Bacteria > Bacteroidota > Bacteroidia > Cytophagales > Amoebophilaceae > Cardinium. The sequence goes on along the minus strand of NZ_OW441264.1, from coordinate 1,035,548 downwards.
TCAGGGATAGAAAACATTCGTATGATTCAAAAAGGACAAGTAAGAGGAGCTAAAAATCATCTTTCTACTTTTGAGAACTTTGCTATCTTAATGGCCGCATAATATCCAAAATTTGACTTAAACGAAAAACCTATACTAAGAAAACTATAGACGCGACAGAACCGCCTATCATTAGTTTTACCTGTGGTCAGTCGAAAATTCATGATTTCTCCTAAATAATTGACTATCAAGTGCAACTTTAATCCAAAAAACCAACCGGTGCTGGTTTTACCTTTAGTAGCAATCGATTTAAAAACCCTGTGCGTATAGGCTCTTTTGATATGGCAAACCTTGATGGCTGTTGCATCCATAAAATAACAACCTGTTTTTGTTTTAGAAAGACTTTGTGTAAAACAGTACAAGGGAACTAACGTTCTTTGGATCAGTTCTATAAATCTATTCTAGCTTACTAACTTTCCAAATTCACTAGAATGAAATTGCTGTAAATGAATATAATAAGACTTAAAATTTCTAAAACCAATCACATGAAAGGCAATAAGAACAGTCATTATTTCACTCAAAGTTAATGAACAAGTTCTAGTGGGTTTTCTTTTAGAGTTGGTTAACAGTTGTTTTTCCATATACGGCATAAACTTTATGAGAAATTCATCAACAGCATAATATATTTCAACTAACTTTTCTACATTCATAACTGGCTCCTTTGGATAATCTGGTTAGTATTTTTTTATCTCCAAATTTAAAACACAAAGGAGCTTTTTAAAGCCATTTTTTAACAAGCTAATCCCGAACTGAGGTTAACAAGGTTTTTGCATCAATTGCTACTAAAGGTAAAACCAGTACTGGTTGGTTTTTTGGCATCAAATTACATTTGATAGTCAACGATTTAGGCGAGGTTATGAACTTTCAACTCACTACAGGTAAAACTAATGATAGGCTTCCTGTAGAAAATTTGTGTAAACGCTTGATGGGTAAAATGTTTGCCGATAAAGGTTACATAAGCAAAGATTTATTTGAAAAACTGATGGAAAAAGGCGTGGAACTCATTACCCAGATCAGAAAAAATATGAAAAATGCTTTTATGCCACTCTGGGATAAACTGATGCTTAGAAAACGATCTATAATTGAAACTATTATAGATCAGCTCAAAAATATTAGCCAGATAGAACATGCCAGCCATAGAAGTATACCTAATTTTTTGGTCAATTTGATAGCTGGAATTACAGCTTATGCACTAAAAGAGAAAAAACCTTCCATAACTAATATATATATGACTGGTTCACAATACGTCTAATCCCAAATTCAGGTTAAGAATAAGTAGAAGAGCTATTCCTTAAGCCCCCACCATCGACCGAACGGATACTTTCCATTTAACGTATACTAGGACCAAGGGTGAAGTGATATTCAAAAGAACTTTTGATACTGCGAATATCCTTTACAGGATCCAATCTATAGCCGAAATCCAAGCCAAGCATTGGTACAATAGATATAGGCAAAATAAGACGAATGCCACCACCTATAGATTTTTTTATATTAGATAGGTTGAAATTTTCATAATGTAACCAACTATCCCCTATCTCTACAAAGCCCAATAGATAGCAACAAACCGGTGCCAGGATAAGCGGATAACGCAACTCTGAAACGAACTTATTAAATAAAACGCCCCCTTTTATCTTTTTTGTATAATCTTCCGGTGTAAGGCTATCATCTGGATAACCACGTAGTGAAACAAAATTCACGCCTAATAATTTAGTTAGTATACTTGATGTCCCGCCTAAATAAAATCGCTCAAAAGGTCCTATTGCATTTTTAGACAGGCTGTGTAAAAATCCAGCATGGCCACGAAAATGTAAGACCCAATTGCCTAGCAAACGTTTAAAGTAATAAACATCTGTCATAAACTTTCCAAATTCCTTAAAACGTGGTATAGCTGTTGCTGCAGAAGGAGCATAGCCCAACAAAGTGTAGGGAGGCGTTAAGGTTAAAAAGTTAGACCAAGAAGATCCACTAGTAGGATAATTTGGATTATTTATACTGGAATATATCAATGAAAGGTCTACAGTAAAATCATGCAAAAGTCCTGATCTTCTTTTGTGATCTTCTAATAGTTCATAATGCTGATAATCATGGCGATGGTAATCTATACCCAAATGGCCTTCCCAATATCTAGCAAGCTTTTTGCCTAGGCTTATTCGGCCACCACTTGAACAAATTCCTCCTTTTTTATCTTGTTTTGCAAATGGAAATGTAATTAAGTGCAGCCAATCGTCTAATGCATTCTTTTCAGTACAGGAGGCCTTTTCATGCGCAATATTGAAACCTATGGAAAATATATAACGGCTTTCCTTCAACCACAACCAAGGTTCTTGAAAGGAAAAACTAAAATTTTTGTGATTTTTACCATTCAATTCAGCTACTAAATGCAATTGCTGAGCAGCTCCTAGGGGAATTTTGCTTGTAAAGAGGTTTTGTAAAGAAACATTATTAGAACCCAGTTCAATCCCAGCCATTATCCTATTACTATAATGCGCATTTAGCTTAAAGTCGAACCGAGGTTGTTCTTCTACCGAATAAATAAGATCTACTTGACCTGTAGCTTCATCTGGATGTATATCTGGGATTAATTTTTCTGGCTTAAATAGGTTCAACATGGCTAATCTTCGTAAAGATTCCCGCAAAAGGCCTTGGTTATATTTCTCCCCAGGTAATGTCAGTAGTTCACGGCGAATAACGTAATCATGGGTTAATGTATTGCCTACAATATCTATCTGGCGGATAGTCACCTGCTTCCCCTCTTGAATTCTAATTTCTAGATCTACTTGGTTATCTTCTATACTAGTTTCAACAACTTCTGCACGGAAAAAAAGATATCCATTATTGGTATACAAGTCACTAATAGTTAAATCTGTAATCCCAGGACTCAATCGACTTTTAATATAGAGAGGGTCATATATCCTGTCTTCCTTCAAGTTTAACAACCTATTTAGGTCTTGATCACTATAGACATAATTACCAACCCATTTAATATGACGGATCATATATGGTTTGCCTTCGTTAATTTTTAAATAAATATCCAGTTTTCCATCAGTAGAAGGGTGCAAACGTTCTGCTGCAATATATGCATCTCGAAACCCATGTGACTGATAAAAAAGAATAAGATTTTCTTTAGCTTTTAAATATTTGTCTTCTGTGAAAACAGATGGGAAAAAGGAAACATGATTAAAAAAATAACGCTTGACCTCACCCATTTTTTTAGGCAACTGTAAAAATATACCGCCTTTGCGAATGGGTATCAGGGTGATACTTTTTTTGAAAATATCCTTGAAAAGTGTAAAATGAGGTGCTTCTTGTAGCTCTTTCATATTATATCTTAAGAGATCGGCATCCAAATAGTCATTCCCTTCAAAAATTATTTTTTGAACCCTACTTGTCTTGCCTTTATTTACTTTAATTTTTAGGGTAGCTTTATGATCCATTTTTTGATTTGGAATCAACTCTGTAGAAACCTGAACTTCCCTAAATCCTTTTTCTAAAAATATTTTTTTAATCTTAGCAGTTATTTTTTGAAGAAAAAGCGGCGATAGCGCAACATTATTATTATTATCTACGTTGACTTTGTCAAGCAGCGCTTGCAGCGCTTTTTCATCTTTTTTGGTTAAACTTTCTAAAAGACAACTGGCTAACTGGGGATATTCTTCTACCTGAATAACAAAAGTTGCCAAACCATTTACTTGATCAACCTCAGATAGGTAGACGGCAACAGATTTGATACCATCCTGTTTGGCTATTTTTCGAATAGCATTACGAATTTGTCCAGCGGATGGGTCAACACTTGCTCCTTCTTGTAAACCAGAAAGTGCAATCAGTAGGTCAGACGCTACCAAAACATTACCGACCACCTGAATCTTGCGTACAACGTAACCAGTTGCACCAAAGGTGGGCTGTGCCCATCCTATACATAGACAGAAAAGGCATAACAAACGTTTCACTTTTTTGATATTTGTATCTATCATTATTATAATAAATAGAATAAATTTATAGCTGGATAAGCTACTCCACATCCATCCAAAAAGAATGGAGCAACCATTGCACCCCTCCGATACGTAGCGCCTTTTCAAGCATTAAAAAATATAGCCTACATAGACGATACCTTTTTCCCAATATAGGAAAATATGAACGGTATAACCTACTGTTATGATCTATATAATCAACATAGAGTCGCCATATAAGAAAAATCGATAACGTTCCTTTATTGCTTCGGCATAAGCAGTTAAAACCAATTTCTCGCCTCCAAAAGCAGCTACACTGACCAAAGAGATAGAAGAGGGAAGATGCAATGTGGTCAACAATGCATTGCACACTTTGAAGGAACAAGAAGGTAAAATAAATTTATTGGTCCAGCCACTGGCTTCTTTTAATTCGCAAGAGACTGAAACAGAAGATTCCATAGCCCTTAAAACCGAAGTGCCTACGGCACAAACTTTTCTTTGATGATGTAGGCTGCGGTTTACTACCTTTGCAGTTTCTTGGGTAATCATAAAACGTTCAGAGGAAGCTCTTACCTTGGTTAGATCTTCCATATCAATCGTACTTAGTTCACCTAAACCAATATGCAATGTAACCGGCACAACAGAAATGTTCTGTAAGGCTAAATATTTCAACAAATAAGGAGTAAAATGCAACCCGGCAGCTGGTAATACAATACTACCTATGTTTTGCGCAAATAGGGTCTGATAGTATTCTCTATCTTCTGGCTTGGAAGGACGCCCTATTTGATGTGGCAAAGGCATATGGCCAATTTCGTTAATCAATGCATAGAATGCTTCTTCCGTTCTGTCAAACAATAATTTAAGGGTGCGACCTCTTGAAGTAGTATTATCTATAATTTCAGCCACCAATTCGCCATTGCCAAAATAAATTTTATTGCCTATTCGGATTTTACGTGCTGGCTCCACAATAGTATCCCACAAACCGTGCTCATCATTCAATTTTCGCACTAAAAGTACTTCTACTTGAGCATTTGTTTTTTCTTTACAGCCATAAAGCTTACAAGGCAACACTTTAGAGTCGTTGACCACTAAAGTATCCCCTTCACTAAAATAAGTAGGAAGATCTTTAAAAGTTTTATGCTCTATTTTGCCACTATCTTTATGGACAACCATTAAACGTGCCTCTTCTTTTACCTCCATCGGATATTGTGCAATGCTATGCTCTGGTAGCTCAAACTTAAAATTTGACAACTTCATAGTATATAATTAAAAAAAAGATTTGCCCCTTTTTGAAGACTGCTTGGGGAACAAGCCATTGGTTTTCCATCTACTATGTCTGGTATTCAGGTGTTTATTCTATATTTAGAACGACTCATATGCTATTAGAATAAACAACAGAGATCAAGGCAAACGAAATTATTATGACAATAACAGTTCATTGAATCATTATTTGGATCTTTTTTATACATTACGCCAGGCACATCCCAGCAATAACTTAACCCTACAAACAGGCTATTGGTTAGACTAAAATCATATTTTATGCCGCCACCTAAAAGGATAAAACAGCCCAACGGGCGTTTTGTTAAAAAAGGGGGTGCGCCTGAATGGAGTGGTGCAGTGGCTCTAAGAGGCAGATGGATAGAGGGTATGATACCTAGTTTACAATAGATACTGGTATCAATCATCACCTCACTGGTATACAATCTGCATAGGACAGGCACCCACACATAATCTAAAACATAGGCCTCATCTATAGCGGATACCGATTCACCAGCTTCACGAGCCAATGCAATACGGCCAAAGGCATAGGAAAGACCTAAGCTAAGACTACAGTGCTCCTGTAGCACAAAATGATAGGCACCACCAAAGTGTATCCTTATAGCACCTCCTTGATCATAGGGGGGCGGTTGCATTTGGTGGCTATACATCCTATTGGTAGCGTAAGAAGGGGAACATTCAACACTAAAACGACCAGGCAATGCCATAGCATTACTATGCCTGATTAAAAAATACAAAGCTAACATTACAACCCTCCTCATAGGGGACTAAGTTACAGTTATTTTATGGTAAAAATAAATTTATAGTTATCTAATTTGTTAAATTTTTATTTAAACTGTTGTATCTTTTGAGCGTTATAATAACGCCTAAAAGGTATCTGCTCAAATCAGTGGTAAAAAAGGAATTTTTACCGGTTCTGTCGCGTCTATAGTTTTCTTAGTATAGGTTTTTCGTTTAAGTCAAATTTTGGATATTATGCGGCCATTAAGATAGCAAAGTTCTCAAAAGTAGAAAGATGATTTTTAGCTCCTCTTACTTGTCTTTTTTGAATCATACGAATGTTTTCTATCCCTGAAATAGTAATGGAAGCAGAATAAAAATTCTTAAAACCCAGCATAGGTTTTATCCGTTTTTTGATAAACCTATGATCTTGTTCAACTCTATTATTCAAATATTTGTTTTGAAATATTTGAATGGTATGATCTTGATCAAGATCTGTATTGATCGCATCAAGGGCAGCTTTATTACTACCGCTTTTGTCAATTACTACTTTCTTAGGAATATTATTTTCTGTGATCGCCTTGCGAAAAAAAGAAAGCGTTGAAGACTTGTCTCTATGATCAGATAGAAAAAAGTCAACTGTATCACCATAACGATCTACTGCTCTATATAAATAGATCCACTTCCCGTTTAGTTTAACATAGGTTGGTTCTGTCGCTTCTATATTTTCGTTAGTAACGTCTTTTCTTTTAAGTGAAGTTTTGGATATATATTGGTTATTATTCGGCCATTAGCATAACAAAATTCTCAAAAGTAGAAAGATGATTTTTAGCTCCGATTACTTGTCCTTTTTGAATCATAGGAATGTTTTCTATCTCTACAATGGTCTAGAGTAAAGAAATGGTTGGACCACTTAAAATTAAGCATATCTATTGCTTCTGATTGCTCGCAATACAGTAGCTGACTAACTTGATTCTTCATTGTTTACCCATTCCCTTCTCATCCTAAGGTACGTTCAGTTTTCCCGAATAGGGCGGTCCGACAGTCTTCTTCATAAACTTTGCACAACTCTCTCAGGATACTTAATCATTCCACTACCAATGTACAACATCCCCATTGTATAGAGTTTGCTATTGGGATAGCTTTGCCACCCACACCCACGGCCTTTTCTTCTATGGGTTAAGTATCTGCGAAATCGGTTATTAATAAAGTCCTGCAATCTAACAAAAGCTTCACTCGCATTCGTATGTTTAAAATAGTTAACCCATCCTAACACTACTGGTTTTATTTGCTCGATGAATGTTTGAGGTTTGATTAGTGCTCTTCTACAAGTCAGGTATTTTAGTCTGTTACGGATGCTTTGTTGGGATTGTTTCGTTGGAAATACATAAATGCTATTTCTGCCACTTGTTGGACTCTTTCTTTTTACAAAGTAAAAACCTATGAAGTTAAAGCCTTCTTTCAGTTTCGTTATTCGTGTCTTTTGGTGGTTAATAATGAGCGATAACCTCTTTACTAATTCTGTGAATTTCTCCAGCGCTAAGCTAGCACTCTTACGACATACCAAAATTGCATCATCACAATACCTATGCAAGGTTGCGCTTAGCTTTTCTGGATACCCCCTTGAGTGCCACACTTGGTCTATAACATTTAGGTAGATTACTATACAACGGTGATATTGGTGATCCTTGCGGTACTCCAACTTTCTTGCATGTAATTTTACCTTGTTTTACTATTGACGTTGTTAGGGTTTGTTTAATTAGCTTCAACATACTGCCATCTGCTATCCTTTTACTAATAACCTGAGTTCGGGATTAGATTATTTTTTCATTTGATAATCAATATTAATAAAAATTCATAAAATTTGTTTTATAGACAGTTAAATAGGTAGTTGAATAACAAATAATTGTGATAATCAGTTTATTATATATATTATATTTATAAAATTAGATATAAAAACTTGTTAAATAGGTGCAAATATTAACTAAATAATTGATATTAAATTGTTGTAAATCAGTCAAATAAATCCCGAACTAAGGTTTATACAATAAAGTTTCCAGTGGCCTACTGGATTCATATCAGATCTCCCGGACTACGATGTGAAACATTCATAGCGTGCAACCCCTAACACCCCGGCACTTGTATGATGGTCATGGTCTATTTTTTCCATCCTACTATCAGCCTTCCTGTAGCCACTAGACAGTCGGCAAATGCGCTTAAACGGCTTAACGAGGCTAATTTGGGTTCACTTTTGTTGCAGCCCGCTATTTTGCAGATTCATTTAAAGGTAACTTAAACCTGTGAATCACCCCACAAATCCAACCTCCTGCTAGACTCCCGAAATAGACAAATTAGAGTCAGGGGACTTACACCCCATTTGTTGCACACCTGTGCCGGCGTGCAATGGCTGCAGACTTAAAACACTTAAAACTAAGCATAGGTTTTAGCCGTTTTTTGATAAACCTATGATCTTGTTCAACTCTATTATTCAAGTATTTGTTTTGAAATATTTGAATAGTATGATCTTGATCAAGTTCTGTATTGATCGTATCAAGGGCAGCTTTATTACTACCGCTTTTGTCAATTACTACTTTCTTAAGAATATTATTTTCTGTGATCGCCTTACGAAAAAAAGAAAAAGCTGCAGACTTGTCTCTATGCTCAGATAGAAAAAAGTAAACTGTATCACCATAACGATCTACTGCTCTATATAAATAGATCCACTTCCCGTTTAGTTTAACATTAGGTTTCATCCATTCTCCAACTACCACCAACTGGTCGTTTTCTTTTGCTTACTGCTTCATCTATTAAGAGGAACAAACTTAATAACCCATCTTTGTAGCGTAGAATGATCAACTCTTGCGCCTCTCATACGCATCATCTCTTCCAAATCTCTATAGCTCAAGGAAAAACGACACTTCATCTAGACAAATAACAGGATGACTTCTGCTGAAAAACAATAGCCCTTAAAATAAGGTAATAATTTGGGAGAAATATTAAACATAATAACTACTTTTTTAACTGCAGATACTAAAAACCTGAGTTCGGGATTTATTTGACTGATTTACAACAATTTAATATCAATTATTTAGTTAATATTTGCACCTATTTAACAAGTTTTTATATCTAATTCTATAAATATAATATATATAATAAACTGATTACCAGAATTATTTTTTATTCAACTACCTATTTAACTGTCTATAAAACAAATTTTATGAATTTTTATTAATATTGATTATCGAATGAAAAAATAATCTAATCCCGAACTCACGTTAAAATAATGATTTTTTAGAATAAACGCGACAGAACCCGGTCTCCTATTGATTAATAATACTTCAGGGACGACTAATTAAATAAAATCATAAACCTTAAATGCTCTAGGGGTAAAAAAGGTTATGATTTGCATAAATATGGAACTATAACCGTAGCAGAAAGTTATCAAAAAGGCGTAAACGCAGAAGCCAATTGAACTAAAAAAGGTGATAAACTATATTATGGCTATAAACGTTATATCCTCGTGTAAAGTCAAGAAGGTTTGGTGCTAACAGTCAGTATTACAAAAGCATCTAGCCATGATAGTGCGCATTTACAGGTCTTATTGGATAAAGTAAAGCTGCAACCAGGAGTAGGCTCTACGCAGATAAGTAGCATATAAACTCCTTTTATAGCTATCTATCTTCTAGGATGGTATTACTCTAAGTCTATAAGTTTTTTATACTTTTTAAATGCCCGTATTAGCTGTTCCATTCTTCTCTGTTGATCGCTGCTCCCAATCCACCCCTTACCATCCGGTTGTGGCAATAGATAATGGGCAGCGATCATAGCCAAGGCATTGGCTGCTAAAGGAATAATTTCTATATAAGGAATAATTTCTATATCACCTATATCTATTGCAGGTGTACCCCACTTTTCAAAAACCAAATAGACCAGTATACCTACAGTCATTCCAATCAAAGCTGTATAAGCACTGCCCCGAAAACCCAAAATAGCTAAGATAAAAGGAGGTATTACTGCAACCATAAAAAAAGATGTAAGATAGGTCCAAGCAAACTTGGTTAATTCAAATAGATCAGGATAGTAAACCGTTACGATCATAGCCAATAGGCCAAGTACTAATGCAGTTAATTTAGCCAGTCGAATCTGGTACATACAGGAGCCTGCTTTTACGCCTCGAATGCTTTCTACCACATCATGGCTGGCCATAACTGCAGCAGTGTGTAAGTTGGAATCAGCTGTGGACATGGTCATCCCTAATAAACCAATGACTACGCATCCTTTATAAGGAGGTGACATAGCAGCCAGGATGTATGGCCAAATTTCTGTTACTGATAGCGTTGGATCCCATACAAAAACAAGCAGGCCAATGGATATGATATACCCCACTATAATGACCCTAAAAAGCGTTACACGCAACAAAACCTTACGGGCTTGAATTGGGCCAGAAGCCATATATACCCTTTGTAGAAGTACAGGAGACAGCAAAAATGGAGTCAATAGAACCCACAAAACAAGTTTCAATAGCTTTTTATCAAATTGGAAGAGGGTACCGAACTGAAATTTTTCTTGCTTTTTTAAAAGCAATATAACTTCTAAAAATGATTTACCTGTTTTTACAAATACAAACTTAATAACGAGTGGAATAATAACAGTAAAGGTTGCGAATTGCAATATATCGGTAACAGTAATGGCACGAACACCCCCAAGCATAGCATAGGTAATAAGGATTAAGGTTGCCAGCACGGTCACAATACGAGGGTCAATCGAATCTATACACATGCCGATAGCAGAAGACATTACACTGATTTGAATAGCAACAACACCAATAGAAAAACAGATACCCAATAGAGCGGCAATAGCTCTTGGGTACTTGCCATATACACTACCTATCGTCTCTGCAACAGAAAGGTGCCCCATAAATGGACCCATACGCAGCCCCAGCAGACTGACTGTCCAAAAACCCACTGGTATCATTAATAAAGTGACTATGTGATGCAGGCCAAGGCTATAAATATTGGGCATCTCACGCATCAGGCTCCCTCCTCCAAAAACCGTAGCCAATGCTGTAACCACCAAGGTAGTCGTGCGAAACCGCTTATTACCCACAGCATATTCGCGAAATGTAGTTGCTTTTTGGTTAACGTAAAGGCCTGCCACTAGGGTCAATCCTAAAAAGGCCAATGCCATTAAAAGGGGAGTATTATATAGTATCATAGATAGAACAAGATTTGATAAGCGCTGTTCAGGGATTAAACGTATAATAAAAACAACCAATTTATATAAATGTATAAAAATATATGCATACAATTATTTCGTTTTTATACCATAAAAAATAATTGCTAAAAGCATCAGTGGATGGATAGCTTTATGCAATCGAGGATCCATTATAAAATATAATCGAGTAGCAAACGCACGTAAAAAATTCATATGATACATGCCAAAGAAGAGAAAGGGTCCCATTTTAAAACAATTTTTATTGTACGTACAAATAATTCAGCTGATGTCAAAAAAGATTATGCTTAATTTTTTATACTATTCAGGATTAGATCACTATCCACGGGGTCTTTTGTTTTAAGTGTGTAAATATTTTTTAGGATTTATCTTTACCTAAATCATAACACTTAAAACAATGAAAAGAAAAGAGACAGTTAAAGATGGGATAAGCAAGGCCATAGATGTACTGATAGAATCAGGTGTAGACCTTTCCAGACTTTTTGATCAAGACGGCTTACTCAAACAATTAAGTAAGCGTCTTGTAGAAAAAGCATTACAGTCAGAAATGGATGACCATTTAGGTTATAATAAGTATGCACGTAGTGATTCAGAGAATGCACGTAATGGATTATCCAGTAAGCAAGTTATTACTGATAATGGCGTTATATCGGTTGAAGTACCCAGAGGTAGAGCATCGACTTTTGAACCTATTTTATTGCCTAATCGTCAAACAAGAATTTCTGGTTTGGATGATAAGATCTTATCTTTATATGCTAAAGGTATGAGTCTGTCAGATATTCAGATTCAAATACAGGAATTATATGGCGCAGAAGTAAGTGAAAGCGGTTCTGTCGCGTTTATTCTAAAAAATGATTATTTTAGTATCGGTATTTAAAAAAGTAGTTATTATGTTTAATATTTCTCCCGAGTTATTACCATATTTTAAAGGTTATTGTTCTTCATCAGAAGTCATCCTGTTATTTGTATACATGAAGTGTCGTTTTTCCTTGAGCTATAGAGATTTGGAAGAGATGATGCGTATGAGAGGCGCAAAAGTTGATCATTCTACGCTACAGAGATGGGTTATTAAGTTTGTTCCTCTGATAGATAAAGCAGTAAGAAAAAGAAAACGACCAGTTGGTAGTAGTTGGAGAATGGATGAAACCTATGTTAAACTAAACGGGAAGTGGATCTATTTATATAGAGCATAGATCGTTATGGTGATACAGTTAACTTTTTTCTATCTGATCATAGAGACAAGTCTTCAACGCTTTCTTTTTTTCGCAAGGCGATCACAGAAAATAATATTCCTAAGAAAGTAGTAATTGACAAAAGCGGTAGTAATAAAGCTGCCCTTGATGCGATCAATACAGATCTTGATCAAGATCATACCATTCAAATATTTCAAAACAAATATTTGAATAATAGAGTTGAACAAGATCATAGGTTTATCAAAAAACGGATAAAACCTATGCTGGGTTTTAAGAATTTTTATTCTGCTTCCATTACTATTTCAGGGATAGAAAACATTCGTATGATTCAAAAAGGACAAGTAAGAGGAGCTAAAAATCATCTTTCTACTTTTGAGAACTTTGCTATCTTAATGGCCGCATAATATCCAAAATTTGACTTAAACGAAAAACCTATACTAAGAAAACTATAGACGCGACAAAACCAAACTATTTAGAAATGAGGGAAAATACCTATAAGCCTATTAAAAAACACACTTTATTTGGTCAGTTAGAAAAGAGATTACATTTAAATGGTATCTCTCTAAATACTCCTTATTACTTATCTTGTTTGTTTTATCTTTTATTTTTAGGCTTACTTTACATCTGGAATACACATTATCATGAAAAGATGTTGCATAAGATCCATCAACTTCAGCCCATAGTAGATGACCTTCGCGTAAAACACATGCGGTTGCAATCCAGTTATATGTTTGACAGTAAACAATCAGAAGTAGCTAAAAGGGTTGCCCAGTTAGCCATTTATGAAAGCAAGGTTCCTCCTTATATCATCAAATCTAACCAGTAAAGTGACCTTTACTAAGGCCATTTTATTACGTGCCAGAATAATTTTTCTTTCTGCTATATTTTTTGTAGCGCTTATTATATGGAAAATAGTTCACTTACAGTTTGTAGAAGTAGATAAATGGCGCAATTGTGCTAAAGTGGCACAGTTAGAATATAAACCTATTGTAGCATCCAGAGGTAATATTTATGCTTATGATGGTGCTTTATTGGCTACTTCTCTTCCCTTTTATAGGGTTGCTTTAGATCCTGTTGTGGCTTCAGATGCCTGCTTTAAAAAAGGAATAGATCCACTTAGTCAAGCATTATCTGACTTTTATAAAGATAATCCTCCTAAATACTACAAGAAGCGGATTATGGATGCGCGTGCTAAAAAACGGAGGTATCTATTGTTGCATGCAGGGTACATCACCTATGAAGACAAGAAAAAAATGAGTCATTGGCCCATTTTTAATCAAGGTAAATTTAAGGGAGGTGTGATTTTTGAAGCACAATATAAACGCTACAACCCCTTTAAGGAGTTAGCTAGACGTACCATTGGTATACATAGGGAAACATATGGATACGGGCTAGAATATGCTTTTAACAAAGCATTACAAGGAGTAGATGGAAAAGCACTTTACCAGAAAGTTGTAGGTGGCAATTGGAAAAAAGTTCCAGAAAGTACCATGATCCCTCCTATACATGGGTCTGATTTGTTTACCACACTGGATATCAACTTACAAGATGTAACCCAAAGTAGTTTGTTAACTGTTCTAGAGCAAACCAATGCGGAAAATGGTTGCGCTATTGTAATGGAAGTGGCTACTGGAGCCATTAAAGCAATTGCTAATTTAGCGCGTACAGAATCTGGAAAATATATAGAATCTTATAACTATTCTATTGGCAGCCAGGGTACTGTCGAACTAGGTTCTATTTTTAAGTTGGCATCCATGTTGGCTTTATTAGAAGAAACAGGATGGCCGCTTACTAAGCCAATAGATACTGGGCATGGTGCGATTCAGTTTTATAATAGATGGATGAGAGATGTAAAAAAAGGAGGTTATGGGGTGCTTACCTTGCAAGAGGTATTTGAGAAATCTTCTAATGTTGGTATCTCCATGGCTATTCAAGAAACCTTTGGTACAAACCCTCAAAGATTTATTAACTATATGGAGCAATTAGGCATGAACCAACCCTTAGGCGTTGAATTAGCTGGAGAAGGAAAACCCTATATGATCACGCCGAAAAGCAAAATGTGGAGTGGTGTGGCACTGCCATGGCTTTCTATTGGCTACAACTTGCAGATCACACCCCTTCAGATGTTGGTACTGTACAATGCAGTGGCCAATAATGGTAAAATGGTGAAGCCTATGTTTGTACAGCATATAAAATCAGCTAATGGTATGGTTAAAAGTTTTCCGACCACTATTTTAAAAGAAAAGATCTGTTCAGATGAAACTTTGTGTAAACTAAAAATGATGTTAGAAGGAACGGTAGAAAAGGGGTTGGCACAACGCATTAAGCATGGATTTTATAAAATAGCTGGAAAAACAGGTACTGCCCAAAAGTTGGTAAGTGGGAAATATACAGACCATCACCTTACTTCATTTGCTGGTTATTTTCCAGCAGATCATCCTCGCTATAGTTGTATTATTGTTGTAGACAGCCCACAAGGAGCAACTTTTCAGTTTGGTTCAGAAGTTTCTGCTCCCATATTTAAAGATATTGTCGATAGAATAGCTGGAAAAGATTTGCATGCAAGAAAACCCATTAATGGATGGTCTCATCCATCTAAACTTTCTAATGTTAGTAATACCAACGAATTAAAGTTTTTATATCAATGCCTTCAGCTCTCTATACCTGAAAGTGTAAATGTAGAAGAAAACTGGGGAAGTCTGGAAATCAGCTCTGAAGGAGAAAAATTTCAGCCATGTAAGCATCAGTCTTCAAAGGCAGTGCCGAGTGTATTGCATATGAAACTACGTGATGCGTTTTTTTATTAGAAAAAAATGGCCTAAGAGTTACGGTAGAGGGAAACATATATGGTGTGGTATCTACACAATCTAACGTAACTTCTGATCAGATTACTATCCTGTTAAAGTAATGATGAAAAATCTTCAAGCACTTCTAGTAGACATACCTGTACAAAAAGTATTGGGTCGAACTGATCTGCCTATACAAGTTCTTTGTTTTGATAGCCGTAAAGCAGTAGTCGATTCTTGTTTTGTTGCCATAAATGGTAGTCAGGTAGATGGACATCACTATATAGCAATGGCTATAGAAGCAGGTAGCAGCGTTATTGTATGTGAGCGCCTCCCTCACTCCATTCAGGCAGCTGTAACCTATATAGCGGTTGCCTCTACTCTTAGCGCACTGGGGATTATGGCTGCCAACTTTTATGACCAGCCTAGTAAAAAACTAAAAATAGTAGCAGTTACCGGTACAAATGGTAAAACTACTGTTGTACACCTACTGTATAACATGGTGATGAAGATGGGCTATAAGGTGGGTATGTTTTCTACTATATACAATAAAGTACTAGATCAAACCTATCCAGCTAGCCATACCACTCCAGATGCATTGCAGTTACAGTCACTTTTGCACCGTATGGTTGCAGTGGGTTGTAGGTATTGTTTTATGGAAGCAAGTTCGCATGCCATCGTTCAAGAACGATTGGCAGGTATAGATTTGACAGGTGCCATTTTTACCAATATCACCCATGAACATTTGGACTACCATCTTGATTTTAGGTGTTATATTCAGGCTAAAAAAAAACTCTTTGATGGCTTACCTGCTACAGCTTTTGCTCTTATGAACCAGCAAGATAGAAATAGTGCCATTTTGCTTCAAAATTGCAAGGCTAAAAAGTTTACTTTTTCACTTCAAGACGCTGCTGATTTTAGAGGAAAAATAATTACCAATACATTACATGGATTAGAATTGGAAATAGGTCATCAGTCGGTTTGGTTTCAGCTTATTGGTGCATTGAATGCCAGCAACCTATTGGCTGCTTATGGCGCCTCTCAGTTATTGGACTTGAATAACCAAAAAAGCTTGATATCGCTTTCAGCTATTCCCCCTATTCTAGGCAGAATTAATAGAGTGCGCCATGGAAAACCACAACAGGTGATTATAGATTATGCCCATACGCCGGATGCCATTCAAAAAGTAATTGCTACATTGCGTTCCATGCTTCCTGCTGGCAGTAGGCTGATTACCATTATGGGTTGTGGGGGCAATCGAGATCAACAAAAGCGGCCTATCATTGGGAAAATTCTATCTCAAAATAGTGACATGGCTATATTTACCAGTGATAATCCAAGAGATGAAGATCCACAGGAAATTATGCATTCTATGCAGCAAGGTGTACCTGAAACAGCATTGCCAAAGGTGTTGCATGTAGTAGATAGAGCTATGGCTATTAAAACAGCTTGTTTACTGGCTCATTCGAATGATCTCATTTTAATAGCAGGGAAGGGCCATCAACATTATGAAGAAATCAAAGGGATTAAACATTACTTTTGTGAGGAACAGATTGTTCAAGAAATCTTAGGTGATACAAAGGAAGGGTTCTGTCGCGTTTATTCTAAAAAATGATTATTTTGGTATCGGTATTTAAAAAAGTAGTTATTATGTTTAATATTTCTCCCGAGTTATTACCATATTTTAAAGGTTATTGTTCTTCATCAGAAGTCATCCTGTTATTTGTATACATGAAGTGTCGTTTTTCCTTGAGCTATAGAGATTTGGGAGAGATGATGCGTATGAGAGGCGCAAGAGTTGATCATTCTACGCTACAGAGATGGGTTATTAAGTTTGTTCCTCTGATAGATAAAGCAGTAAGAAAAAGAAAACGACCAATTGGTAGTAGTTGGAGAATGGATGAAACCTATGTTAAACTAAACGGGAAGTGGATCTATTTATATAGAGCAGTAGATCGTTATGGTGATACAGTTGACTTTTTTCTATCTGAGCATAGAGACAAGTCTTCAACGCTTTCTTTTTTTCGCAAGGCTATCACAGAAAATAATATTCCTAATGGTGATACAGTTGACTTTTTTCTATCTGATCATAGAGACAAGTCTTCAACGCTTTCTTTTTTTCGAAAGGCGATCACAGAAAATAATATTCCTAAGAAAGTAGTAATTGACAAAAGCGGTAGTAATAAAGCTGCCCTTGATGCGATCAATACAGATCTTGATCAAGATCATACCATTCAAATATTGCAAAACAAATATTTGAATAATAGAGTTGAACAAGATCATAGGTTTATCAAAAAACGGATAAAACCTATGCTGGGTTTTAAGAATTTTTATTCTGCTTCCATTACTATTTCAGGGATAGAAAACATTCGTATGATTCAAAAAGGACAAGTAAGAGGAGCTAAAAATCATCTTTCTACTTTTGAGAACTTTGCTATCTTAATGGCCGCATAATATCCAAAATTTGACTTAAACGAAAAACCTATACTAAGAAAACTATAGACGCGACAGAACCAGTTAGTCAGCTACTGTATTGCGAGCAATCAGAAGCAATAGATATGCTTAATTTTAAGTGGTCCAACCATTTCTTTACTCTAGACCATTGTAGAGATAGAAAACATTCCTATGATTCAAAAAGGACAAGTAATCGGAGCTAAAAATCATCTTTCTACTTTTGAGAATTTTGTTAACTTCACTTAAAAGAAAAGACGTTACTAACGAAAATATAGACGCGACAGAACCGATAAAAATGCCTTATTTACCGTTGCCCAAACAGATACCTAGCCTGAAGGCAAAAAAAAATCAGATGATCGGTTCGTTACCAATCACCTGATTTTTCCAATAGATAGCTATCAAGCAGCATTTTACATCATGCCACCCATTCCGCCACCCATTTGAGGCATAGGAGCAGCTTTCTCTTCCTCAGGCTCATCGGCTACTACACAAGCGGTAGTGAGTAAAAGAGAAGCAATAGAGGCCGCATTCTCTAGCGCTAGTCTAGTTACTTTAGTTGGATCAATGATTCCAGCTGTATAGAGATCTTCAAATGCATCTGTACGAGCATTATATCCAAAAGACGCTGTACCTTCTTTGACACGTTGTACCACTACAGACGCTTCACCACCTGCATTGGCTACAATGGTTCTTAAAGGAGACTCTAGTGCAAGCTTTAAGATTTTAACACCAGTCCACTCATCTTCATGCTCTACAGCTATGGTATCTAACGCCCCAGATGTAGCGGCACGTAACAAGGCCACACCACCACCTGGCACAATACCCTCTTGCACAGCCGCTCTTGTTGCATGTAATGCATCATCCACGCGGTCCTTTTTCTCTTTCATTTCTACTTCTGTAGCCGCACCAATATAAAGAATCGCCACACCACCAGATAGCTTGGCCAACCGTTCTTGCAGCTTTTCTTTATCATAATCAGAAGTAGCATGCGCTATTTGCGCTTTAACTTGGACCACTCTAGCTTCAATATCCTTCTTAGCTCCACCACCATTCACAATAACCGTATTATCTTTATCGATATTGACTTTTTCTGCCGTACCTAAACATTGTAAAGTAGCGGTTTCAAGCTTACAACCTTTTTCTTCAGAAATTACGGTGCCTCCTGTAAGCACAGCAATATCCTCCAGCATTGCTTTTCTTCTATCGCCAAATCCAGGTGCCTTTACAGCAGCTACACGCAACACGCCCCGGATTTTGTTCACAACAAGTGTAGCCAACGCTTCACCATCTACATCTTCAGCAATAATTACCAATGGCCTGCCACTTTGAGAAACAGCCTCTAAAATAGGGAGCAGATCCTTCATGATAGAAATCTTCTTATCACAAATCAGGATATAAGGATTGGAAAGCTCTACCTCCATTTTTTCTGTATTAGTGGCAAAGTAAGGAGATAAATAGCCTCGATCAAACTCCATGCCCTCCACTACCTTGACCTCTGTTTCCGTACCCTTAGCCTCCTCAACGGTAATCACACCATCTTTACCCACTTTTTCCATAGCATCTGCAATCATCTTACCGATTTTGCTATCGCTATTAGCGGAAATAGTGGCTACTTGTTCTATTTCTTTGGAATTATTAATCTTTTTAGAAGTTTCTTGTAATTTTTTAACAACTGCTGCTACACCTTTGTCTATACCACGTTTGATATCCATAGGATTGGCACCTGCAGCGACATTTTTAATACCATGTGTAAAAATAGATTGCGCCAAGAGTGTAGCGGTAGTTGTACCATCTCCAGCACTATCTGCTGTTTTAGAAGCCACTTCTTTCACCAGTTGCGCACCCATATTCTCCACAGGATCTTTTAGACTAATTTCTTTTGCTACCGATACACCATCCTTAGTGACACTAGGGGCACCAAATTTTTTATCTAAAATGACATTTCTACCTTTCGGGCCTAGCGTAACCTTCACAGCATTGGCCATGGTATCAATACCTCGTTTCAACTTTTCTCGTGCTTCTGCATCAAAAATTATATTCTTTGCCATAGTACATTATTTTATTATAAAGTTATAAGGATCTGATTCACTACTGCCATACTATTAAGCAATGGCATAAATATCGGATTCTTTCATAATAAGGCAGAGCTTACCATCTACATGTAACTCCGTACCACTATATTTCCCATAAAGCACCTTATCCCCTACTTTAACGGTCATAGGTTCATCTTTCTTCCCTGGACCTACTGCAATAACTTCTCCTTTTTGAGGTTTTTCTTTAGCACTGTCAGGAATAATAATCCCGCCTACTGTCTTTTCTTCAGCTTCTGCAGGCTCTACTAGAACCCTATCAGCTAATGGTTTTATATGAACTTTGCTCATAACTTATATTTTTATAACAATGGTTGATCGTATAAATCTAAATTAAAGTATGCACCAGACCATCACTTGGCCGCACAGCCTTTAACCTTGATCTGCATTACAGCAGATTTCATGCCAAACAGATTCATATCTTGAATATGCAAAGTATACGTGGACCTGTACTGACAATTAGTCAGTATCCATCCACCATACATTACTGCCATACCTATCTAAACCATTTTATACTGTGACTACTATGCAATGGCCATAGCAATGCCTTAAAAAGCATTTAAGTGTACATATTAAACAGATAATTTATAATTTAGTGTAGCTACTTGTATTATAAAAAACATATGTTAAAATCCTTACCCATTACGCCTACCGAAATACTGCATGACTATCGGATCGCCTGCGAAAGCAGAGCAGCAAGCCTGTTGGCACGCAAAGAGGTTTTTGCAGGAAAGGCTAAATTTGGGATTTTTGGAGATGGCAAAGAGGTTACGCAACTGGCTATGGCCAAATATTTCCAAGCTGGAGATTGGCGTTCTGGTTACTATAGAGACCAAACTTTTATGTTTTCGATTGGTGCTTTAACCTTGCAACAATACTTTGCTCAATTATACGCACACGCCTCAATAGAGGCTGACCCGGCTTCTGGGGGAAGAATGATGAACAGCCACTTTGCAACTAGATTTATCGATACCGAAGGCAATTGGTTAAATCAACTAACCAGCAAAAATGTTTCAGCTGACCTGTCATGTACGGCTTCACAAATGCCCAGATTATTGGGGCTAGCCTATGCTTCTAAACTGTATCGCACTACTGCTTTTCAAGAGATACAAAAAAATTTCTCTAATAAAGGGAATGAAGTTGCTTTTGGCACCATTGGTGATGCAAGTACCTCAGAGGGTATGTTTTTTGAAACGATTAATGCAGGAGGGGTATTACAAGTACCCATGTGTATTTCTATTTGGGATGATGGATATGGTATCTCTGTTCCTAAAAAATATCATACTACCAAAGGAGATATTTCTACCGTTTTAGCAGGCTTTAAACGGACGAAGCAACAACCTGGCTATGAAATATTTATTGCCAAGGGGTGGGACTATCTAGGCTTGTGCAACACCTACTACCAAGCAGTAACCATCTGTAGAACAGAACATATTCCTGTACTGATTCACGTTAAAGAACTTACCCAACCACAAGGCCATTCTACATCTGGCTCTCACGAACGCTATAAGTCAACAAAACGATTAAGATGGGAAGAGGCATATGATTGCCTACCCAAGATGGCAGCATGGATGGTAGAAAATGGCGTAGCCACACAGGAAATGCTAAAGAAAATTGCTTTAGAAGCAGATAAAAAAGTAAAAATAGCGCAGCAAACAGCCTGGAATAGATTAATAGAAGAAAATAACCAAGAAAAAAAAACGCTACTTGCTTTGCTAAACGATATCGTATTGCCCAAAGAGGCAGCAGACCATAACGAGCTTCCAGCTATTATTCATGAACTAGTTACCCTACCATATCCCCGCCACTTGGATGTAACCCAGGCTGCAACTAAAGCCCTCTATGTCTTACGGGAAGTACCTTATGTCCATAAAAAGGGTATACTCGCTTGGTGGCATAAAAATACAAGAAGCAATGAAAAAAGATTTAGCAGCCATCTTTATAGCAGCTCCAGAAGTGCTGCCTTATGCGTAAAAGGGAATCCGCCTATTTATGCAGAAAATCCGACACAGGTAGATGGCAGGGAAATATTATGCAGTTGTTTTAAATCGTTATTAGAGCGCGATGGTCGCGTTTTTGCTATTGGACAAGATTTAGGAATAGGTGATGTGAATCAAGGTTTTGCAGGTCTACAAACGCTATATGGGGAACTACGCGTGACAGATACCAGCATTCGAGAATGTACTATGATTGGTCAAGGGATTGGTGCAGCGATGCGTGGACTGAGGCCTATCGTTGAAATACAGTATTTAGATTATCTTCCCTATGCCCTACAAATTATACAAGATGATTTAGCAACGCTACACTATAGAACAAAAGGAGGACAAAAAGCACCTATGATCATTCGGACAAGAGGCCATCGCCTAGAAGGTATTTGGCATGCTGGTTCTTATATGGCAAGTATTATGCATGTGATAAGGGGTATATACCTACTAGTGCCTCGTAATATGACACAAGCAGCGGGTTTCTACAATACGATGATGCAATCAGATGATATTGCTTTAATCATTGAGTGTTTAAACGGCTACCGCTTAAAGGAGCCTATGCCTAGTAATGTGGCCACAATGACTATACCTATAGGTGTACCAGCACTACTTCGTGTAGGCAAACATGTTACCATTGTGACCTATGGTGCGATGTGCCGTATTATTTGTGAAGCAGCAGATAGGCTTTCTTCTTTAGGTATTGAATGTGAAGTAATGGATGTACAAACGTTATTACCTTTTGATATACATCATAGCATTGTAAAATCATTAGCGAAAACCAACCACATTGTTTTTGCAGATGAAGATGTGCCAGGCGGTACGACCGCCTATATGATGCAACAAGTATTGGAAGCACAACATGGCTATGCACTGCTGGAGGCAGCACCCATCACCATTAGTAGCAAACCCCATCGCCCCGCCTATGGAGATGATGGAAACTATTTTTCCAAACCTAACGTAGAAGAAGTAGTAGGTAAAATATATATGATGATGCATCAAGTGGATCCGCTACGCCACCCAGCTATTTTTTGATGATATATGGACACAACCGATAAAAAAGAGTCATTTTGGATGCACACACCACTAGACAAAATGACGCCGTCACAGTGGGAGTCTTTATGTGATGGCTGTGGTAAGTGTTGCTTGCTTAAAGTACAAGAAGCAGAAACCCAACAAGTGCGCACTACAAAGATTTGTTGCTGGCTACTCAATACCACCACCTGCCAATGCTCCAACTACAAAGAACGATTTCGTTATGTAGATAATTGCATCCAGTTAAAGCCTACAAATGTGGAGAGCATTACTTGGCTGCCCAAAAGTTGCGCCTACCGCTTAGTTAAAGAAAAAAAAGCATTACCTAACTGGCATCCATTGATTACAAAAGATCCGCAATCTACTGTCAAAAGCGGCAATTCAGTTAAAAGCTTTGTGGTGCACCCAGCATTGGTGAACAAAGCTATTATAACCTATTTACTAGAAGAAACGATCCACTAATGTCTATCCATTTAGCCAATAAAGATCAGTGATTACCATATATCTATTCAGCAATATGGCCATGCTACGAAAAAAACCGTCGCTTGTAAAAAGTTTCGATCAGAAAGTAGAGCTCACAACTGAACAGAAAAACAGTTGAAGTGGAAGCTGCAGAGTGGTTTCTATTCTTCCCGGTGTGCTTTCAGCAGCATATAAATGCCTTTTATCCTATCCTTTTTTCAAGGCACATCCGCAATGCTTCTTGAGCTTCCGTTTCCAATGCTTCTATTATGTCACTATCTAAATATCTCTTTGCCAAGAGAATATCTACTGTAAGGGTTTCTTTGGCCATATCTAATACTTGCACTTTATGTACATAACCATAGGCATGACGTAAGTCATAAAGCCGTTCGGCCAATTTAATACAAAGCACAAAAAGCTCATCTCGGTTCACCACCTTGTCACGCTGATTATCCACATAGAGCCCAGATGGCTCCATCCCTCGTCGGTCATATATGGATACAAGCGACTCTACAAAATAATAAATATCTAGGCTATAATTAGCTTTAATATAAGAAAGAGGTAAGTTGGTATAGATAACTAAATCATAGAGCAAAGCCGCATAGATTGGTTCAGGAACATAAGCTACCCAATCTGTTACGAATCGAGCAATGCCTACCGCACGAACATAGAACAATTCGCCTGATGCATGCCTTCTAAAAGAATAACAACGCCTCATCAACAGAAATATTTCATCCATTACACCCATACGGACATCACACATTTTGCAAACGTAGTCATTAAATTTCCTTAATACTACCATAGAAGCATCTATTTCACTTTTGCTTGCAAAACTATTTGAAGGAATTAAATTGGTGATCATCTCATCACGAATGACCGTTACATTATAAGGCAATGCTAATAGGGTGGCTTTGTGTTGGGAAGAGGCAAACTGTACATGACCATAGTGGGCACGAACGATCCTGTCTATGGGTTGCTTCTGCACATTTATCCGTTCTGTACCTACTTGGTTCATTTCTCCTACAAGTTCTATGCCCTCTGTAATATCCTCATAATGTGTACTAATAGGAGGCAATGTGGCCAAAGGTGTATCCGAATTACTCACCATTAAGGCTATAGCTGGAAAGGCTATTTCTGGAGGATGTTGTTGTTTAATGGAGTCATATTTATGGTATTTTAACTTCGTGGTATACAGTTGAATGCGTATAGATGCACCTTGATCTAGGTGAACAGCATGCAAAATAACAGCCACTAATAAATGGATTACCTGATCCACATCACATACGATCTTAGCATTCAAATCAACTTCTTTCTGCACTATGATCAGCTTTGGAGGAGATTCAACTGAATCATTTAAAGCAATTTCTAATTGTTGGATCAGTTCATTTAGTGCAATTTCAGTTGACAACAACGACAAATGCACTTTAGATTTAGTATATTGTTTTAAAAAGATAGACCACATGGCAAACTTATCCACAATAGTGTCGAAAGCTTCCTTATACAGGGGTTCATCTTCTAAAAACAAAGGAGACTCCATTACCTCTTCCACTACTTTCCGTAAAAAAGTGGCATCCCTTTCTGAGTAACCCTCCACAGCATGAATGTGCAAATGGCGGATCGTTTGTTTTAATTTTAATTGATAAGCTTTGCCTCGTTTCAGCTTTTCCTTACTTTCCAAGTAGCGATTATGCGCTCTATAATCAGTTAATTGGACTTTAACGTAAATAACCATGGTAAAAATCAATATGCTGAATCCAAATAGCGATATGATTTCATCTGTTAATTCTATTAAATTACCCAAAGAACAAAAGACATAAGTAATGGCTGATAGCACAATTGCCAGAATAATTATACTTAAAGACAAAGGAAATACAAATAAGATTACAGATAAATGTGCTAAAGACAACTTTAATAAAAATGGATAATCGGTCACACGCCACCAGTGCCAAAGCAAATTTATGGGGAGGCAAAACAAGGCACCTATTAGCCAAAATCGAGTAATTTCCCAAGATGGAACTTCTTTCTTGGAATCAATGGCATAACCTATCAGCCAAATAGCTGCAGCAAATTGGAGTGTATACCAATAGATAAGACCTTTACCTATGTAACTTAATATAGCAGTAGTGAGGATAACATAAAAACCGGTATACCCTATTACAGCGTTACTTGGTTGAAGCTTGGTTAATTTTTCTCTTGCATAAGAAGATCTCAGTAAGAAAAACGAGACTGCTATAAGGATAAGGATCAAAACTTGGAATGACAACATAAAAAATGTAATAAAAAACTATTTAATATATTAACTCGGAAATGGAGACTATGATAGGTATTTTCGGTTCTGTCGCGTCTATAGTTTTCTTAGTATAGGTTTTTCGTTTAAGTCAAATTTTGGATATTATGCGGCCATTAAAATAGCAAAGTTCTCAAAAGTAGAAAGATGATTTTTAGCTCCTCTTACTTGTCCTTTTTGAATCATACGAATGTTTTCTATCCCTGAAATAGTAATGGAAGCAGAATAAAAATTCTTAAAACCCAGCATAGGTTTGATCCGTTTTTTGATAAACCTATGATCTTGTTCAACTCTATTATTCAAATATTTGTTTTGCAATATTTGAATGGTATGATCTTGATCAAGATCTGTATTGATCGCATCAAGGGCAGCTTTATTACTACCGCTTTTGTCAATTACTACTTTCTTAGGAATATTATTTTCTGTGATCGCCTTTCGAAAAAAAGAAAGCGTTGAAGACTTGTCTCTATGATCAGATAGAAAAAAGTCAACTGTATCACCATAACGATCTACTGCTCTATATAAATAGATCCACTTCCCGTTTAGTTTAACATAGGTTTCATCCATTTTCCAACTACTACCAATTGGTCGTTTTCTTTTTCTTACTGCTTTATCTATCAGAGGAACAAACTTAATAACCCATCTCTGTAGCGTAGAATGATCAACTCTTGCGCCTCTCATACGCATCATCTCTTCCAAATCTCTATAGCTCAAGGAAAAACGACACTTCATGTATACAAATAACAGGATGACTTCTGATGAAGAACAATAACCTTTAAAATATGGTAATAACTCGGGAGAAATATTAAACATAATAACTACTTTTTTAAATACCGATACTAAAATAATCATTTTTTAGAATAAACGCGACAGAACCGGGTAAACCCACCTATTACATCTTTGCTCAACGATTTTCTTCCTGGGGCGGTTACGCTTCTTTTTGAAGCATGGCCATATATTAATAAAGATTTGATTTCCAAAACAAATTTAATTGGTATACGCATGCCAGATCACCCATTTATGATGCATGTTGTGCGATTTTGTAATGCAGCCATTGCGTTAACCAGTGCCAATAAAAGTAGTGCAACCAGTTGTTTACATGTCAAAGAATTTAAGCAACTTTGGCCTGATTTGGATGCCGTTTTTGATGGAGGTACTTTGGGTGCCATCGACCCGATGAGATTAGGTTCTACTATTGTTGATCTCTTTGTTGAAAACTCCTTTAGGATTATAAGAAATGGATGTGCGTTGGATGATGTAACAAAGATCTTATTGCAACTAGAGGGAAAAAAACACTTCGAATTTTTAGTGGATCTTTTTGGGAAGGGATTTGGGCTTTGTCCACTTAAGTGTGTAAATTATTTTTTTGGTTTTATTCAATTCTGTTTTCAAATTTAATTAAAAAATGTGCCATAGTCTCGCTCCAGTTATGAATAGAGGTGGTCCATTTTCTAGTCATGTAGTTAATAGTTAGATATAATGTTTTAAAAACAGCTAGATCGTTAGGGAACACTTTTTTATTTTTGGTAACTCTACGAAATTGGCTATTTACAGATTCCAAACATTTGTTGTGTAAATGACCTTACGTATGGCATTAGGGTACTGTAAAAATACCATCAGATTATCCCAGTTAGCATACCAAGATTGGGCTATTTGTGGGTATTGTTGATTCCACTTAGTAGCAAAAGCTTCTAAGGCCATCAATGCTTCTTGCTCGGTAACTGCTGTATAAATTGGTTTTAAATCAGCAACTAATACCTTTCTATGTTTATAAGAAACATACTGCAAACTACCCCTAATTGCATGAACAATACAGAGCTGATGTTCTGTTTTTGGGTATACAGCAGCAATGGCCTCAGACATGCCTGACAAATTATCTGTACATGCAATGAGCATATCGTTCATACCCCGATTTTTGAGTTCTGTTAAATTGCCTAACCAAAATTTAGCCTCTTCATTTTCACTCATCCAAAGCCCTAAAACATCCTTTATGCCAGATCTATCTATACCTAAAGCGACATAGACTGCCTTGTTGATGATGCGCTTATCTTGTCTAACTTTAACTACAAAGCAATCAAAAAAACAATAGAATAGACTGATTCTAAGGGACGATTTTGCCATATCTTAACATCTTCAATAACAGAGTCTGTGATGTTACTTATCAGGCTTTCACTTACTTCTGCGCCATATAATTCCTGTATTTGAATCTGAATATCTGACAGACTCATACCTTTAGCATATAAAGATAAGATCTTATCATCCAAACCAGGAATTCTTGTTTGACGATTAGGCAATAAAATAGGTTCAAAAGTCGATGCTCTATCTCTGGGTACTTCAACCGATATAACGCCATTATCAGTAATAACTTGCTTACTGCATAATCCATTACGTACATTCTCTGAATCACTACGTGCATACTTATTATAACCTAAATGGTCATCCATTTCTGACTGTAATGCTTTTTCTACAAGACGCTTACTTAATTGTTTGAGTAAGCCGTCTTGATCAAAAAGTCTGGAAAGGTCTACACCTGATTCTATCAGTACATCTATGGCCTTGCTTATCCCATCTTTAACTGTCTCTTTTCTTTTCATTGTTTTAAGTGTTATGATTTAAGTAAAGATAAATCCTAAAAAATATTTACACACTTAAAACAAAAGACCCGCTACGGATGATAGCTATAGTACTGGACTGATTTATTCGGACATTTTTTTCTTAATTTTATTTTCTATTTTTTCCCATTTGCTAGTCTACCAATTTTACATGGTTAAGATGGACGTTCATAGGTTTTTGATAGTTAATACTAGAATGAAACCTTTGGTAATTGTATTTAGTAATATACCTGTTAATTCCCTCTTTTAACACTTTAATATTTTTAAAATCATTGATAAATATGGAATTATATTTTAGGGTTGTAAAAAATCTTTCCATTACAATATTATCAATGCTTCTACCTCTGCCATTCATAGAAATTTGAATATTATGCCTTTTTAATAAGTCTGTATGCTTATGACTAGTATATTGACTGCCTTGATCACTATTAAAGCATTCTGGCGGAGGATATTTACTCAGTGCCTCTTGCAAGGTATCTATTACAAGCGTTGTATCCATAGTATTGGATACCTTATAACTCAATATGGCTTTACTGTGCCAATCTATAATAGCTGAGAGGTAGATAAACCCAATACTGGTGCGAATATAAGTAATATCCCCACTCCAAACTTGATTCGGTTTAGGTACATGCACCTGCTTTGTTGTACCAGCGTTGACCCAATATTTATCCAACAAGTAACTATATACGAACTATGTTAAAAAACAAATCTGATCGTAGAAATTTTTATAATTATTTGGTTCATTAATCTCAAACAAGAGCGCTTTAAGATGCTCCTAAAAGTCTTCTCTTAACTGCTAAGAAGTTACTTTCAGCTTAGAAAGGTACCCATCAATATAGCAAGTATGGTCCTTAAGAATAGCAAACACTTGTCTAATCAGTTTATTAGCGACAGCAATAAGCGCCACTTTCCCAGGTTTTCTTCTGGCTTTTAATCTCTCATAAAATGTTTTACACGCCTTATTAAACCGTATAGCAGACCAAGAAGCCATATAGAGCAAAGAACGCAGCTGGGAGTTCCCATGACGGTTGATATGCCCCTTCTTCCTTATGGAAGAGCCTGAATGCTCATAACTAGGAGCTAAGCCAATGAACTTAGAGAACTGTTTAGCCCTTTGAAAATGTTGCCCCCCTCCAGTGGAAACAATAAGCTCCAGAGCGGTTCTATCTCCAATGCCCTTAATAGAACTAATGCGCTTATAGAGCTCATTATAGCTCTCCTGGGTGATAGAAAGCATCTGTTGCTCCAGAAGCTCTATCTGTTCTTCCAGGCAGGCTATAGTTTCCTTGAGTGTTCTTAAGGCGAAGTCATCTGCTTGAGGCAACACATTAAAAGACTCTAGCAGATTATAGAACATAATAAGTTGTTTTTTTAGCTGAACAAGAAGCTTTTTTTGTTGATTTAACCCTTGTATATTTTGGGGAAGCATTCTGTAAGGGGCAGGCTGCATCTTTTCTCCATAAAGGGCAATAAGTTAGGCATCTACCTTATCGGTTTTGGTTATAACTAGCATCATCCGAGCAAAATGTTTGATTTTCTTGGGATTGACCATCGACACAACTATTTCATGCTCTGTAAGTATCTGCAGTAATAAAGCGCCATAGTTGCCTGTGGCTTCTAAGACACAGTGATGCGTTGTTTTATCAAGTTGAGCTAAAAAGGTTTCAATTCCTTTGGGATCATTCTTATAGGTGATAGTAGGTATCCTTTCTCTTGGGGAAAAGCTGCTACAAAGCTGCTTTTCCCTAGGTCAATGCCTATGTATTTCATAACTTATTATATATACTATATCAATTCATCTTTTAAACTAGCGTCGCATATACAGGCTTTAAGGCCTACCGAACTATTCAGTTTTTAAGATGAAAGACCTGGGGGCTCAACGTATTTAACGGTATTTAATAACCAACCTTGTGGCGGCCTTTTTCCAGGTCTTTTTTTCCTCTATAAACATATGACCTTATGCCTGAGCATTTCTACAAGAAATAGAGGGCTTCTTACGTGGATAAACAGCCGATATATTCAGTACACCCATATACTTAAGCACACGATCTTTGCCTACATTAAAGCCATCCTCTTGTAGCTGATTGTATATATAGCGATAACCATATTCCGGATGTTCCCTGTAGATTGAATCTATTTTGTTTAAAACAGATGTATTACAACCACTTAATTCCCTAGCTTTGTAATATATCAAAGAGCGATGTATCGATAATAATGCACATTGTCTTGCCTTGGATAAATTGGGAAGCTTGCATGTGACAAGACTTTGCTTATTTGGTAAATCCAAGCTCTTTAGCTTGCCCACTGCCCAATCTCGCTCAACGGTAGCCTTTCCTAAAGCCTTCGCAAGTGCATCGTTTTGATGCTTAAGTGTGCTAATTTCCTCTTTATACACACTAACAACCTTGGATGGATCAAAGGCTATAGAGGCATTCTCTAAAAATTGACGCTTCCAATTTTGAAGGGTTTTACTAGTGACGCCATATTTGGAAGACAGCTCAACCAGCGTTAAATCTTCTTTTAGTAAAGCGAATACTATCTTAGTTTTTTCTTCCGAACTAAAATGCCTAATCTTACTTTCTACCCATTTGATTAATTTATTGTATGACTCTAAAACTAAACGATACGGAAAATAAATTAAAATATTTTTGTCCGATTTTTTCAGTCCAGTATAGGTTTTAATAGAATCTATCTTCCAAATGCAAACCCTCAGTAACTTGTGCTTGCTTCCTAGAACAGCTACAACAACGCCATCCCTAGTTTAACGTGAGTTCGGGATTAGATTATTTTTTCATTTGATAATCAATATAAATGAAAATTTATAAAATTTGTTTTATTAGACAGTTAAATAGGTAGTTGAATAACAAATAATTCGAGGTTGTTGCAATAGAGTTTTAAGCTTTGTTATAAAAAGTGACTTTTAGTGTTATACAATGGTTAAATTAGGTTGATTCTTTAATCGTTTAAACTTAAGCTTTTTAATAGTATTGTTATGGCCATCAAAACAAATAATCAATTAAGTTTTGCAGATATTTCAGCCAGTCGACGTAAGTGTAAGCATACTTTTTTCGATCAGCTTAATAAGTTGATTACTTGGCAAGTAATAGAAAAAGAACTTTTCTTGTATTATCCTAAAGGTTTGTGTTTATCAGGAAAGGCAGCTTATAGCCCGCTTCTTTTATTTAAAATGCTGTTGCTTCAAACATGGTATGCTCTGAGTGACTATCAAGTAGAAGAAGAAGTAAATGATCGTATCACTTTCAGCAGATTTTGTCGTATTTCCATGGATAGTTCTGTTCCAGATCATAGCGTATTAAGCAGGTTTAGGACTGCGCTTACGGAGAAGCAGGTCCTAGAAAGGTTATTGAAAATAATTAACGATCAACTATCTAGTCATGGTGTATTAGTTCAACATGGTGCAGTTGTTGATGCCTCTATTACGCCTACCCCTAGGCGCCCTAAAGGTAAAAAAAGCTATGATCTCCATGAAGATGGCACTATAACTGTAGCCGAAAGTTATCAAAAAGGTGTAGATCCAGAAGCGAGTTGGACAAAAAAAGGAGATAATCTCTACTATGGGTATAAGCGTCACATCCTTGTGGAAAGTAAAGAAGGCTTAGTCCTAGCAGTCAGTACCACAAAAGCATCTAGTCATGATAGTGCTCATTTACAAGTCTTATTGGATAAAGTAGAGCTAAAAGTAGGTAGTAGGCTATATGCAGATAAGGGCTATAGCGGATCACCTAATGAAACCTTATTAAAGAATAAAGCCTTAAAATCAGCTATTCAGAAGAAAGCTACTAGAAATAATCCTTTATCACCTACTGCTAAACGGTTTAATACATTGGTAGCTAAAACCAGGTATAAAGTAGAACGTGTATTTGGAAGTATTAAAAGTTGGTTCCGAAGCTCAGGAGCTCGCTACATAGGACTTGCTAAAACTCATACGCAACACGTTATCGAAGCAATAGCCTATAACTTATACAGGTCGCCAAATATCATATTAAGAGGTCTTTAGGGGAATGGTCTGTCTAAAATGCAATAAAAGTACATGAAAATCAATAAATAATAAAATTAATACCACTTTAATACCAAAAATCAGTCTAAACAACCCTAAAAATATTATAATAGAAATCTATCACAACGGCCTCAATTCTGGTAATCAGTTTATTATATATATTATATTTATAAAATTAGATATAAAAACTTGTTAAATAAGTGCAAATATTAACTAAATAATTGATATTAAATTGTTGTAAATCAGTCAAATAAATCCCGAACCCACGTTAGTTTAAGTAATTAGGTAATCTTTTGTATATATCCAAGTGATTGAGCACACCGATGCATCTGAACAGATATGCTAACAGTTATCCCTTTATTGTGCAACTACAGTTCCGAGTTGTTTAGCGATGTGACACTCAGAATCTTTAAGTAATTGGTGGACCTGCAATAGATCTGCTTCCTCATCTGCAGACAATGCTTCTTTAAGTGCTTCTCTATTTTGTTCAATAAGCTCTTGTACCAAACGAATTTTTAGTCTAAGGATAACTTCTAAACTCATCTGGTATACATTTTGACGCTCTTCTATAGTATAAATGCCATATTTTTTGACCCAAGCTTCACTAATATCATGGGGAGAAGCGGTTAAATCGATAGCTATTTTTCTAATGGCTTCCTCCGTGCTATCTAAACAACACTCCATATCCACCAAGCCACCTTGCTTGAATACCGCTTTACAATACTCAAAAAGCACTTTGCAGTCAGTAGATCTAAAGACTACATCACCTAATTCTAAGAAAATATATTCATACAATTGTTTCTCTTCAGATAATTTCGTAGCACCATAGGTCAACAGAATACGCATAATTTCTCGCTCATAAGCTTCAATACTTGCCGTAAGTTTACTGGTCAAAGGAAGATTTTTTAGGTCTATATATGGATTATTTTTTTGCCTACTATGCTGTTTGGGAAATGTTTTTTTTTGCTGCCATACCGGAGTATTTTTATGACACAATGCATGATAGGTAGTAAAAAGCACCTCCTCTTCTATAGAAAAGAGCTTGCTACATTTTTTAAGAAATAGGGTACGCTCTATTGCATCTGGAATGGCTACAATGCTTTGCACAATCTCCCGTATCGCCTTTGCTTGTTCTACTGGACTCTGTTCAATAGACTGATTGAATAAAAAACTAGCTTTAAAGGTAATAAAGTCTTGGGCAGAATAATTGATATAATGCGTAAAAGCATCTACACCTACTTTATAAAGGTAACTATCTGGATCTTCTCCTGAAGGCAACAATATAACCTTTACTTCTAGTCCCTTTGTTAACAATTTATCTATACCACGGAAAGCAGCCTGAATACCAGCTTGATCCCCATCAAAAACCAATGTAACCTTAGCAGTAAAACGACACAGGGCGTCTATCTGTATTTCCGTAAGTGCGGTACCAGCAGAAGCAACTACCTGTTCTACACCTGCTCTATGAAAGGCCAATACATCGGTATACCCTTCTACCAGGTAACAATTGTTTACCTGTTTGATAGACTGCTTGGCAAAAGAAAGGCCATATAATAACCTACCCTTTTGGTAAACAAGGGTTTCAGATGAATTGACATACTTAGGGCTATCTACAGCAGCAACCATATGGCGTGCACCAAAGGCAACGACTTGTCCACTACTATTGTGAATAGGAAACATCAACCTTCCTCGAAAACGGTCATAAATCTTGGTGCCATTTTGGATCACCAACCCTGCCGCAACCAATTGTTCTAGACTTATTCCTTTTCCTATAGCAAATGTATAGAACCCATCCCAGCTATCGAGGCTATAGCCTAACTCAAACTTTTTTGCTATTCCAGATTGAATAGCCCGTTGGTCCAAATAGGGTAGGGCTACTTTAGCTGCTTCTGGATGATGCCACAACAGATCTGCGTAATAATTTTTAGCTAAATTCAATAGAATATAAAGACTTTCTTTTACTCGATAATCCTGCAAGTCATGCGTGCCATCTGCTGCTGATGTTATAGGTATACCATATCTTTGGGCAAGATAGGTAATCGCCTCCACAAAAGTAGATCCTTCTATTTGTTGTACAAAGGTTATGACATCTCCGGCAGCATCACATCCAAAACACTTATAAAACCCTTTTGTGGAAGATACCGAAAAGGAAGGGGTATGTTCATGATGAAAAGGGCAACAAGCCCAAAAATTTTGGCCTTTCTTTTTAAGAGGTAAAAAATCAGCAACCACCTCCTCAATACGCGCAACACGCTGAACGGTTTGAATGGTTTCTTGACTAACGATCATAGTAGGTGGGGTTCTGTCGCGTCTATAGTTTTCTTAGTATAGGTTTTTCGTTTAAGTCAAATTTTGGATATTATGCGGCCATTAAGATAGCAAAGTTCTCAAAAGTAGAAAGATGATTTTTAGCTCCTCTTACTTGTCCTTTTTGAATCATACGAATGTTTTCTATCCCTGAAATAGTAATGGAAGCAGAATAAAAATTCTTAAAACCCAGCATAGGTTTTATCCGTTTTTTGATAAACCTATGATCTTGTTCAACTCTATTATTCAAATATTTGTTTTGCAATATTTGAATGGTATGATCTTGATCAAGATCTGTATTGATCGCGTCAAGGGCAGCTTTATTACTACCGCTTTTGTCAATTACTACTTTCTTAGGAATATTATTTTCTGTGATCGCCTTTCGAAAAAAAGAAAGCGTTGAAGACTTGTCTCTATGCTCAGATAGAAAAAAGTCAACTGTATCACCATAACGATCTACTGCTCTATATAAATAGATCCACTTCCCGTTTAGTTTAACATAGGTTTCATCCATTCTCCAACTACTACCAATTGGTCGTTTTCTTTTTCTTACTGCTTTATCTATCAGAGGAACAAACTTAATAACCCATCTCTGTAGCGTAGAATGATCAACTCTTGCGCCTCTCATACGCATCATCTCTCCCAAATCTCTATAGCTCAAGGAAAAACGACACTTCATGTATACAAATAACAGGATGACTTCTGATGAAGAACAATAACCTTTAAAATATGGTAATAACTCGGGAGAAATATTAAACATAATAACTACTTTTTTAAATACCGATACCAAAATAATCATTTTTTAGAATAAACGCGACAGAACCCTGCTGGCTGATCATTTTTCGGCTTTGCCGCCTTTTTTCCGATCCTTGTTGTAACTTTTGTAAGTCTGTTAATCAATTTTTTTACCGAAAAACGCTTCGGCTGTTGCTCTTTTGATGTTTCATGAAGACGCTGATCACTCCCATTGTGATCTTTATTCGAACCATGTTCACCTTTAGAATTTTCATGTGTATCTCTTTCATCTTTATAAATCGGACCTGTTTGTTTTTTTTGTGTAGCTGTATCTACAGGTGTAGCTGCTGCTTCTGCTGTTATTATTGTCTCCTTGCTCTTTTTGTCAGTAAGCAGAACATTTTCTAGACTAGACTTTGTCTTATGACGGGACTGTTGCTCTTGCTTTGAATCAGGTACGCGGTTTTGGAAAATAGAAACAGTACTATTCTTTTTTTGCTTTGTTTGCTCTATGGGTTTTGGGTCTAGCGGTCTTAACGGTTTAAGCCTTTTAACACACCCCTCTGCTGTTGACAGAGGTACAAGTAATAGAATCATTAGTTTTTTGGTAGATGTTGACACAATAAGATAAGTTTAGACCGGTTAAGTTAACATAATGAAATATGGATTCCAGTAATGCATTGTTCTTGCTGCTATTGGACAGAACTTCCTCTTCCTATACTAAAAAAAGAAATAGCAGGCGCTATAGGTAATCCTACTAGCTTATATAGAAATGGATGACTCAGTTACTGGAATACCCTTAAAAAGAGATAATGGGTACTGACTACCCATTATTTGTATTTTGTATTGAAAAAGTAACATAGGCTTTTGTTTTTTGTTTTTTTTATAAGTTTATTGCTTGCACGCACCACAAAGGTTACCTGCCTAAATGAGCGGCTGGAGGCCATTTTTATGGCAGCAACGCTGTTGCTTGCGCGTTTACTAACCTTGATGGGCTTGCTCCATACTTAATGGTAATAAAAAAAATATATTGTTGCAATGTTTTTTCATACAATCGTGCTGCATGCATGGTTTGGGTTGTTAAAGCCTATAGCACTGCTCGATTAATAGGCCTGCTTTTCTACAATTTGCACTTTGGTTATGTCTATTATATACGCTTTATGTTATCTACTCTCTTTTTTACCGCTTCGGCTATTATACGCCATCTCAGACCTATGTTATATAGTGATATACTACCTAATAGGTTATAGGAAAAAAGTAGTAGTTCAAAATTTAGCCTATGCTTTTGCCAACAAAACGACCCAGCAACGCAAATCAATAGAAAAAGTCTTTTACCAACATCTATGTGACTTACTATTGGAGCATCTAAAGGCTTTAACCATAACTCCTCAACTGCTTTTGCAACAAGTCACCATTAACGATATAGAAGCTATAGAA
The DNA here is from genome assembly GCF_936981045.1 of Cardinium endosymbiont of Oedothorax gibbosus. Taxonomy (GTDB): domain Bacteria; phylum Bacteroidota; class Bacteroidia; order Cytophagales; family Amoebophilaceae; genus Cardinium. The sequence continues at coordinate 998,934 of NZ_OW441264.1, read as the reverse complement.
AGGTTTTACAAGCAAGGGCAATCGATTATACTGGTTACTGGTCATTTTGGCAACTGGGAGTGGATTGCAGATGCGCTTGCATTGCAAACATCCTATACCATATGTGCAGGCTATCAACCCTTACACCATAAAGGCATAGACCGTATCGTACTGCACTTAAGAAGTCGTTTTCAACGAAAAGCCATTCCAATGGTTGCCTTGTTCAAGCATATGACAACCTACAAAGGACCTCCTCAGGCTACGACACTCTTAATAGACCAAGCTCCATTGCATAAGCGCAATGGTTACGCTACTATTTTTTTAAGCCAACCAACAACCGTTGCCTTAACAGCTGCCAAGCTAGCCCAAAAATGTAACCAACCTATTTTTTACATGCAAATAGATCGCATTACACGAGGAAAATACCAAGCAAAACCCATATTACTAGCAGAAAGGCCTGCCCAACTATCGATTCAAGAGATTGCAGAACGCTATAGCAGAAGACTGGAAACAAATATTTTACAAAATCCAGCCTTTTGGCTTTGGTCACATAGAAAATGGAAATAAACGCTGTTTAAAGTGATCTACAAAATGGTTGTAGCTACCCATCTACACTACGCCTACCTACAAATAGACCTAAAGAAAATTGATATAGGATATACCATAAATTTGGGTCATTATCAGAATTTACTTACTATACGATGGTGGAGCAATGCTTAAACGCAAGCTTACAGATACAATAAATCTGTATCAATGATCCTATTCAAAAACAAAACACAACAAACAGATGCGGTTCATAAAAAACAAAACAAACAATAGCGTAAAATGCTTACTAGTTAGCAGTGTGCTGATACTAAATACGTGCGTTTTGGATTAGAAAATAAAAAATGAGTTGCAAAAGCTCGTTTGTGTTTTAAATTTGGAGATAAAAAAATACTAACCACGTGAGTTCGGGATTAGATTATTTTTTCATTTGATAATCAATATCAATGAAAATTTATAAAATTTGTTTTATTAGATAGTTAAATAGGTAGTTGAATAACAAATAATTCTGGTAATCAGTTTATTATATATATTATATTTATAAAATTAGATATAAAAACTTGTTAAATAGGTGCAAATATTAACTAAATAATTGATATTAAATTGTTGTAAATCAGTCAAATAAATCCCGAACTCACGTTAAAATAATGATTTTTTAGAATAAACGCGACAGAATCCACAGTGATGCGTTGTTTTATCAAGTTGAGCTAAAAAGGTTTCAATTCCTTTGGGATCATTCTTATAGGTGATGGTACGGTATCCTTTCTCTTGGGGAAAAGCTGCTACAAAGCTGCTTTTTCCTAGGTCAATGCCTATGTATTTCATAACTTATTATATGTATACTATATTAATTCATCTTTTAAACTAGCGTCGCATATACAGGCTTTAAGACCTACCGAACTATTCAGTTTTTAAGATGAAAGACCTGGGGGCTCAACGTATTTAACGGTATCTAATAACCAACCTTGTGGCGGCCTTTTTCCAGGTATTTTTTTCCTCTATAAACATACGACAACTCAGCAGAGTGCATGGCAAGAATCCCATGAATTTACTTTCTAATTCAGCAACTTCTGTAGTTGCAATACCACTTCGAACGCTATCCGATCTATTGTGTCAAGCACTAACGTTGGCCATACCAAACCAACTAGAATGCCGTGCTATGATTCAACAATTGTTGAATGCCTATTTACAAGTTGATGCAACAGACTATATGCTAAATACATTGTGCACCATTCCACTTGCTATTCAAAAGAAGCTTTTAGATGCAGTAAGTAGATTACAAAAACATGAGCCCATTCAATACGTTATTGGCGCCACTTATTTTGCTGGTAACCTTTTTAAAGTAACGCCTGCGGTACTTATTCCACGGCCAGAAACAGAAGAATGGGTCACATTTTTAATGCACCATCTCACACATCCCACCTCCATATTAGACATAGGAACTGGTAGTGGTTGTATTGCAATTACACTCAAACAGCGATTCCCCCAGGCGGCCGTAGAGGCCATAGATATCAGTAAAGAGGCACTAGCAGTGGCTGCTTATAATGCAACGCAGTTAGGTGTAGCAGTGCGTTTTATAGAAGCTGATATGCTAACCGAGTCATTTCCTTTATCCAATTGGTCCTTAATCGTTAGCAATCCTCCCTATGTGCGCATGCAGGAGCAGTCTCTTATGCATGCAAATGTGTTAGACTATGAGCCCCATTTGGCTTTGTTCGTGGATGATGCTGATCCACTTCTATTCTATAGGCGGATTATTCAACTTGCGGCTCGTCATTTGAGCCTAAATGGTACACTCTGTTTAGAAATCAATGAAGCATTAGGTGAAAAGATTGTAGATTTACTACATCGTGCAAATTTTAAGCAAGTATGCTTATATAAGGATATACATCAAAAAGAAAGATGGGTCATGGCCGTGCTTGAGGACAAGCATGATGGCTGAGTTTACACTTAAATATTGGTATTTTAGCTATGCAGTGTGCATTAAAAATAAGAATCTTACTCATTATCGTTGTCCATATATGGTTTGGTGTTACAGTCATTGGGGCAAATCCACACAATGATGTTCTAGTGAGTAGGCTCCTTCAAAAAGAAGCAGCAGCTCCTGCTCCGGAAGTAGCCCATGTACCTTTAGAAAAAGACGGTCTTCAAAAAAAAGCTTTGCCATTGGTCAAAGTGGCACATAGAAATGCTATGGACCTTTTGCATCTCTTTTTTGTTTCTAAACCCATGCATATACCTAGTTATACGCCTCTTGTACAGCAGGTTGGGGTAAGAATAAACTGGTTAGAACTCTTACGGAATTTGTGGTCCAAGGAACAAAAGCGTTTTGAAGGAGGGATTGACCTTCATCTCCGTGGCCCTATACAGTTATCTGTTGATTTCGGATATCTATTTGATCAATCTAAAGATATAGTCTATGGTAAGCAACTCAACTATAGGTCACAAGGTCGATATGTTTTAGGAGCCCTTCTATATGTAATTCACCCCAAACATTTTACCAATGCTTATTTTGGCATCGCTTATGGGCAGAGTCGATTTGATCTTATTACGTTTTGTAATGGTGATATACCTTCTGCCTCCAAGCCCTTTAGAGCAGGTTGGATAAAGTTCATTGGGGGGTCTGAGCGTAGATTGTTGCCCCAACTTTATGGAGGTATGCAACTTGGGATAGCCCATCTTGTGCACTGCACAAAAAATGAAGATGGTCAGGTATCGAACTACACTATTCCAGGCTATGGAAAAATAGCAAACAAGATCATGCTTGATATGACATTATATCTAAAATGGAGTGTCTCTTTCTTAGAGAAGAAAATAGTTATTTAGATCATGTTCAACACAATAAGCAATAGAACAGCTTTTTAATTTTAATAAAATGTCAAAATTAGCTGTTATTGATTTAGGTACGAATGTTATAAATGTTTTAGTAGGAGCAGTTGACCAGGAAAAGTATACAGTGCTTTATGAAGAAAAAATTACAAAAGCTATGGTTCAACAGCCTTTGTATGCGATGCATATCTCATTAGAGGAACAAAAAAATATTGTAGATACGCTAGTATCTATTAAAAGAAAGTTGGATATAAATGGTATTCGCTTTATTGTTGCCAAGGCTACAAGTCTCTTACGGGATGCACCTAATGCAGTTGAGATCATTGAAGCTATTCGTTCTGCAACCGATATTGAAGTAGAAATCATTTCTGGCATAGAGGAGGCTACGTTAATTTATCATGGTATTAGCGCTTGCTTTACATTAACAGATGGGTATGGTTTAATTATAGACATAGGAGGTGGGAGTGTGGAGTGTATTATTTTTGACTATGTAAAACCATTATGGCAAAGAAGTTTTGCATTGGGCATACGGCGTGTTGCCGCTCAATTTTCCTATAGTGATCCTATCACACCCCTCCAAGTAGACCTTTTAGAAGACTATTACCGCACTGCCTTAGCACCGCTTTTTGTTGAAACAAAACGCTATAGGCCTAGACAACTCATTGGAAGCTCTGGTGCTTTTCGCACATTAATGATGTTATATACATGCCACTATAATTTTTCAGCTACTAAAGCAAATAGTAGCATAAAAAGAATCTCTGCGGAGCAGTTTTTTGAACTTTATCAAGTTATACTAACGACGCCTGTATATGTTTGGCAAAAAAAGCTTTCTATTGAATCTGTTTTTTTAAAACTACTTCCATTATCAGCTATCCTTATTAAGGTGATTCTTAAAACATGTAATCTAGAAGAGATCATTATTTCAGATAGTTCTCTAAGAACAGGCTTGTTTATTCGAGAATGGAATCGTTTAAAACAAGAAGAACTAATTTAAGGTTAACTGCTTGCAAAAATTTATCTCGTAATCAGTACTACATAAAAATTATTGAATTCTAAATAAGCCACTTCCCCCTATACAATGCTATCTAGATGGGTCTTTTGTTTTAAGTGTGTAAATATTTTTTAGGATTTATCTTTACCTAAATCATAACACTTAAAACAATGAAAAGAAAAGAGACAGTTAAAGATGGGATAAGCAAGGCCATAGATGTACTGATAGAATCAGGTGTAGACCTTTCCAGACTTTTTGATCAAGACGGCTTACTCAAACAATTAAGTAAGCGTCTTGTAGAAAAAGCATTACAGTCAGAAATGGATGACCATTTAGGTTATAATAAGTATGCACGTAGTGATTCAGAGAATGTACGTAATGGATTATGCAGTAAGCAAGTTATTACTGATAATGGCGTTATATCGGTTGAAGTACCCAGAGGTAGAGCATCGACTTTTGAACCTATTTTATTGCCTAAGCGTCAAACAAGAATTCCTAGTTTGGATGATAAGATCTTATCTTTATATACTAAAGGTATGAGTCTGTCAGATATTCAGATTCAAATACAGGAATTATATGGCGCAGAAGTAAGTGAAAGCCTGATAAGTAACATCACAGATTCTGTTATTGAAGATGTTAAGATATGGCAAAATCGTCCCTTAGAATCAGTCTATTCTATTGTTTTTTTTGATTGCTTTGTAGTTAAAGTTAGACAAGATAAGCGCATCATCAACAAGGCAGTCTATGTCGCTTTAGGTATAGATAGATCTGGCATAAAGGATGTTTTAGGGCTTTGGATGAGTGAAAATGAAGGGGCTAAATTTTGGTTAGGCAATTTAACAGAACTCAAAAATCGGGGTATGAACGATATGCTCATTGCATGTACAGATAATTTGTCAGGCATGTCTGAGGCCATTGCTGCTGTATACCCAAAAACGGAACATCAGCTCTGTATTGTTCATGCAATTAGGGGTAGTTTGCAGTATGTTTCTTATAAACATAGAAAGGTATTAGTTGCTGATTTAAAACCAATTTATACAGCAGTTACCGAGCAAGAAGCATTGATGGCCTTAGAAGCTTTTGCTACTAAGTGGAATCAACAATACCCACAAATAGCCCAATCTTGGTATGCTAACTGGGATAATCTGATGGTATTTTTACAGTACCCTAATGCCATACGTAAGGTCATTTACACAACAAATGTTTGGAATCCGTAAATAGCCAATTTCGTAGAGTTACCAAAAATAAAAAAGTGTTCCCTAACGATCTAGCTGTTTTTAAAACATTATATCTAACTATTAACTACATGACTAGAAAATGGACCACCTCTATTCATAACTGGAGCGAGACTATGGCACATTTTTTAATTAAATTTGAAAACAGAATTGAATAAAACCAAAAAAATAATTTACACACTTAAGTGGACAAAGCCGCCAACCCATTGCTTTGGAAATCATTTTTTATGCCATAAAGATGAAATAAATCTATATTTTCTATTATTTTATGCTTGGTCATCACAATATGTAGCCATACCAAATGGTTGGTTAGCCTGTACATTTACACGGGGTTAAATCTACCTAGAACATGCGCTTGTATACAAAAAAAACAAGAACAGCTATTAACGTTTATCTATTCTTATTTTTGTTTTGCCCCCCTTTAGGGGGTACTGCTGCGGCAAAATATAAAGTGCGTTTAGGTATGTCAGATCGACATGCAAAGCTTCTATTGGCGCAATATGAAACAGCCAAGAAAGTGTACAAAGCAAAAGATTATGCTGAGGCTAAATCGTTATTTGATGGACTTAGAAAAATACACCATTCCTCCGCCTTGTCCCCCTACATTGATTTTTACCATGCATTAGCAGCTTATCACAATGGAGAAAAAGCAACCGCCAGACAAGCTTTTTTAGAGATACAGGCACAGTTTCCAGTTTGGAACAAACGCAATGAAATCCATTATTGGTGTGCGCAATGTAGTTTTGAAGCGGGAGATTATGCAGAGGCTTTAGCCTCTCTTGCTTTGATTGAAGATAAGTGTATGGAACAGCCGATTCTGCAAATGAAAAAATATTTCCTTAAACAAATAGAAAATGATGGCGTTTTGCAAGAACTGATCAAAAGATTTCCAGATGATCCTATTATCAAAGATATATTACATAAAAAAGTCGCCCGACAGGCTTATCTTACCCAATACTTTTCTCTATTACATAGGTTAAAGCAGCAATATAATTTTTCAGACTACATATACGATCCTTTGAAACACTTGACCTCTAAGCACAAAACTGCTTATAATGTAGCTGTTTTGCTTCCCTTCTTTGTAGACGAATTGAATTATGCAGCATGTACAGATCAATTTGTTATTGAGCTATATCAGGGCATACAATTGGCTATAGAAAGGCTTGCTCAAGAGGGTATTGTTGTGAACCTTTTTGCGTTTGATACCAAAAGAGATGTATCGGTTACAAAAGCATTGCTGGCACAAGAAGCTATGCCCTATATGGATCTCATCATAGGCCCCCTCTATCCTGATACGATTCCGTTAGTTGCTGCATTTGCTAAAAAACACAAGATTAATCTTGTGAATCCTATTTCAAATAATTCTGCGGTAACCCAAGGAAACCCATTTTCTTTTCTTTTTCAGCCTGATTTAGAAACTTATGCCCAAAGAGCAGCAGCACTTACACTAAGTGATATATATGGTAAGGCAACAACGGAACCTTCTATAGGCGTCTTTTATGGTACGGACCCGAAAGAGGTGTTGCAAGCAACCCTATATAAACATAGGGTTGAGCAGCAATTAGGTAAGCCCATAGATCTGTTTGTACAACTTTCTAGTGCAACGGTTAAAAACTTTTTTAAGCAAGCTAGTAATCAAGAAGAAGAAAAACTTGAAAGTACGAAACAAGATAGATTGGATTACACAAAACTAACCCATATCTATGTTCCATCTCAACATGAGTTGTTCATCTCTAACGTAATCAGTCTCTGCTTAAAGCTTGGTATTAAACCACAAATTATAGGCCATGAGCAATGGATCAAAAAGGAGATATTAAATGTATATCAACTGAAAAGGTTACCTATTTTATTCTTATCCCCCAATTACATCGACTATAGTAGGCCTGCTTTAAGTGCGTTTCGAAAGAAGTTTTTTGAAAAAAATGGTACGCACCCCAATGAAAAAAGCTACATTGGTTATGAAATGATGCTATTTTTTGGTAGAATGCTAGGACGTTATGGTACTTATTTTCAAAAAGAATGGGAAAATATGCACTACAGTAGCCTTATTTTTCAGGGCGTATCTTATGGCAAACAGCATTCTAATCAGCATATCCCAGTCCTACGCTTCGCTAAAGATAAATTTGTAGTGGACGCTTTGCCATGAAGGATAAAAACAGCTTAAATGGATCAAGAAAGTTTTGCCTACTTTTTGTATTGATTACAAAGTAGGCAAAAAATCAAGGGGTGTTTTTATGCTTTTTCTATAACATAGCCAGATGGCTGAGGAGCTAGCTTAGCAGCGGGTTCTGTCGCGTCTATATTTTCTGAGGCCGTTGCAATAGAGTTTTAAGCTTTGGTATAAAAAGTGACTTTTAGTGTTATAAAATGGTTAAATTATGTTACTTCTTTAATCGTTTAACGTGAGTTCGGGATTATATTATTTTTTCATTTGATAATCAATATTAATAAAAATTTATAAAATTTGTTTTATAAACAGTTAAATAGGTAGTTGAATAACAAATAATTCTGATAATCAGTTTATTATATATATCATATTTATAAAATTAGATATAAAAACTTGTTAAATAGGTGCAAATATTAACTAAATAATTGATATTAAATTGTTGTAAATCAGTCAAATAAATCCCGAACTCACGTGTTTATACTTAAGCTTTTTAATAACGTCAGTTCGGGATTAAATGTTTATAAATTGTGTTAAAAAAGCCCCTTTGTGTTTTAAATTTGGAGATCAAGTTTGTAGCAAAATTAACAAAGGAGCCAGTTATGAATGTAGCAAAATTAGTAGAAATATATTATGCTGTTGATGAGTTTTTAAAAAAATTTATGCCCTATATGGAAAAACAGCTCTTACCCACTTCAGCAAGAAAACCCACTAGAACCTGTTCATTAACTTTAAGTGAAATAATGACTATAATTATTGCCTTTCACGTGATTGGTTTTAGAAATTTTAAGGCTTATTATCTTCATTTACAGCAGTTTCATTCTAATGAGTTTAAAACATTAGTAAGCTATAATAGGTTCATCGAACTGGTTCAAAGAACCTTGATTCCCTTTTACTTTTTTACCAAAAGTCTTTCTAAAACCCAAACAGGCTGTTACTTTATGGATGCTACGGCTGTCAAAGTTTGTAACATCAAAAGAGCCCATTCTAACAAGGTTTTTGCATCAATTGCTACTAAAGGTAAAACCAGTACTGGTTGGTTTTTTGGCATCAAATTACATTTGATAGTCAACGATTTAGGCGAGGTTATGAACTTTCAACTCACTACAGGTAAAACTAATGATAGGCTTCCTGTAGAAGATTTGTGTAAACGCTTGATGGGTAAAATGTTTGCCGATAAAGGTTACATAAGCAAAGATTTGTTTGAAAAACTGATGGAAAAAGGCGTGGAACTCATTACCCAGATCAGAAAAAATATGAAAAATGCTTTTATGCCACTCTGGGATAAACTGATGCTTAGAAAACGATCTATAATTGAAACCATTATAGATCAGCTCAAAAATATTAGCCAGATAGAACATTCCAGCCATAGAAGTATACCTAATTTTTTAGTCAATTTGATAGATTCTGTCGCTTCTATATTTTCGTTAGTAACGTCTTTTCTTTTAAGTGAAGTTTTGGATATATATTGGGTATTATTCGGCCATTAGCATAACAAAATTCTCAAAAGTAGAAAGATGATTTTTAGCTCCGATTACTTGTCCTTATGACTACGTTGGCTTAGTAGATTACAAATTTCTAGAGGCAAATATTTTATCCTCTATCCGTTTAAGTAAGCCTTTAACAGGCAAAGGTGGTGCTTTAACGCCTCTGATAAAAAAGCTTCTAGAGGCAAGTCTAGAAGGTGAAATGGCATACCATTTATCTAGTGATTCACGAGAAAATAATAGAAGAAATGGCAAAAGCTCTAAAACTTTTCGTACAAGCTCTGGTTCATTTGATTTAGTAACCCCTAGGGATAGGACAGGTAGTTTCGATCTGCAAATAGTTAAAAAGCGTCAAACAAGTTTACATCCTGAGCTGGAAACCAAGATCTTAAACATGTTTTCTAGTGGTATGAGGTATAATTCTATAGCGTCTCATGTTGAAGAAATTTATGATCATAAAGTGCCAGCTGCTGAAATATCGGCTATTACAGATAGCTTATTACCGGTAATAAATGAGTGGCGTAACCGTCCTCTTCAATCAGTTTATCCAATAGTTTTTATGGATGGCATGTTTTTTAAGGTGAAAGAAGATGGAAAATGTGTAAGTAAATGCATGTATACCTTATTAACGTGAGTTCGGGATTAGATTATTTTTTCATTTGATAATCAATATCAATGAAAATTTATAAAATTTGTTTTATAGACAGTTAAATAGGTAGTTGAATAACAAATAATTCTGATAATCAGTTTATTATATATATTATATTTATAAAATTAGATATAAAAACTTGTTAAATAGGTGCAAATATTAACTAAATAATTGATATTAAATTGTTGTAAATCAGTCAAATAAATCAGGAACTCACGTTATTAAGCATAGATCAGGAGGGGAAAAAAGAAGTATTAGGCTTCTATTTGTCTGAAAGTGAAGGTGCTAACTTCTGGCTAGGTGTACTTAACGAACTTAAGGAAAGGGGTGTAGAAGATATCCTTATTGCCTGCGTTGATGGCCTAAAAAGCTTCCCTTCAGCCATAAATACCACTTTTCCTAATAACGTGAGTTCGTGATTTATTTGACTGATTTACAACAATTTAATATCAATTATTTAGTTAATATTTGCACCTATTTTAACAAGTTTTTATATCTAATTTTATAAATATAATATATATAATAAACTGATTATCAGAATTATTTATTATTCAACTACCTATTTAACTGTCTATAAAACAAATTTTATAAATTTTCATTGATATTGATTATCAAATGAAAAAATAATCTAATCCCGAACTCACGTTAATAAGACAAAGGGGGCATTTACCAGTATAAATTCCTTGTATAAATTAGTATATTGTGCCATAAAAAAGATGGAAGAAAAGTGGACTATGCCCGTGCGAGAATGGGCATTAACGATATCTCAGCTCGACATCTTTTTTCCCAGTAGGTTAAAGTTCGAGTTGAGATAGAGCGGCACTGTGACACAGTTCATTGAACACTTCCCATGATCAAATTCTGTATTGATCGCATCAAGGGCAGCTTTATTACTACCGCTTTTGTCAATTACTACTTTCTTAGGAATATTATTTTCTGTGATCGCCTTACAAAAAAAAGAAAAAGCTGCAGACTTGTCTCTATGCTCAGATAGAAAAAAGTCAACTGTATCACCATAACGATCTACTGCTCTATATAAATAGATCCACTTCCCGTTTAGTTTAACATAGGTTTCATCCATTCTCCAACTACCACCAACTGGTCGTTTTCTTTTGCTTACTGCTTCATCTATAAGAGGAACAAACTTAATAACCCATCTTTGTAGCGTAGAATGATCAACTCTTGCGCCTCTCATACGCATCATATCTTCCAAATCTCTATAGCTCAAGGAAAAACGACACTTCATCTAGACAAATAACAGGATGACTTCTGCTGAAGAACAATAGCCCTTAAAATAAGGTAATAATTTGGGCGAAATATTAAACATAATAACTACTTTTTTAACTACAGATACTAAAATAATCATTTTTTAGAATAAACGCGACAGAACCATATATTATATTATGCTCACAGGGGAACTCAACGGCAAAAGCAACTAGGTTATCTTATTTTGGACCATTATTTTGTATCTTACTTTATGGCAGAGTAAATTTACTTGAAAAAATTTAAAGCAACGTACCGATATGAAAATTGGTCTACTTTCAGATACCCATGGATGGCTGGATCCTAAAATTTTTGATCACTTTGAAAAGTGTGATGAGGTATGGCATGCAGGAGACATTGGTAATCCCGAATTGCTACCCACATTCGATCGTTTTAACTATTTTAAAGCCGTACATGGTAATATTGATGACCGTACAATAAGGAAAAAATACCCTGATTTTCAAGAATTTCAATGTGAACAAGTGCATGTATGGCTCACACATATAGCGGGTGCTCCTCCTTTGTATACACCGCACATACAGGCTAAATTGCGCCAAGCACAACCTGATATTTTGGTTTGTGGCCATACACATATCTTGCGTGTGATACATGACAAAAAACATCCTCCGCTGCTTTATCTTAACCCTGGTGCTGCTGGACGCCATGGTGTGCATCATATGCGTACCCTATTGCGTTTTGAAATCAATGATAAAAAGATTCACAATATAGAGGTTATAGAACTCGGCGCCAGGGCAGCATTAGTAGACAACCACTAACTATTGATGGATTATGCAATTTATTGATACCCATGCACATATATATGATCTTGAATTACCACTGGTTTTAGAAAGCGCGCAAAAAAACCATATAAAAAAAATCTATATGCCCAATATAGATGAAGAAACCATCGCAAGGATGATGGATATGGCAGCACTATATCCTTGCCTACCTATGATGGGCATCCATCCTTGTCACATTAGAAAAGATTTCACCAAACAATTATACTTGGTAGAGGAATGGCTTGATAAAGGTGGGTTTATAGCAGTGGGTGAAATTGGTATAGATCTATACCACGATACTACTTTATTAGCGGAACAACGGGAAGGATTTAGGGTGCAACTTTCTTTAGCCAAGCGCTATCATCTGCCTGTATCTATTCACTGCAGAAATGCTTTTAAGGAAGTGATCTACCTATTGGAAAAAGAACAAGATGGTAGCCTAAGAGGGGTGATTCACTGCTTTACAGGCAGTTTACAAGAAGCAGAAAAATGTATAGCGCTGGGCTTTTCGCTAGGAATTGGCGGGATTATTACCATACCGAAAAGTGGATTAGCCGCAACAGCAGCCGCTATAGATCTCAAATATTTGGTCTTAGAAACAGATAGCCCTTATTTAGCACCTACACCTTATCGGGGCAAACGTAATGAGCCAAGCTACTTACGCTACACAGCAGAAAAACTTGCAGCGGTCAAACAGGTAACCTTAGCAGAAGTGGCATCGATAACCACCCAAAATGCTGAAGCAATTTTTGAACCAACACAATAAGATGCATTACACTTTTTAGTTATCTGTTCAGACCAGTGGTAAATAAGGCATTTTATATCATACTTTTTGCTCGATAAAAAAGTATACTGGACTGAAAAAATCGGACAAGAATATTTTAATTTATTTTCCGTATCGTTTAGTTTTAGAGTCATACAATAAATTAATCAGGTGAGTAGAAATAAGATTAGGCATTTTAGTTCGGAAGAAAAAACTAAGATAATATTAGCTTTACTAAAAGAAGATTTAACGCTAGTTGAGCTATCGTCCAAATATGGCGTTACTAGTAAAACCCTTCAAAATTGGAAGCGTCAATTTTTAGAGAAGGTTCTGTCGCGTCTATATTTTCGTTAGTAAAGGCTTTTCTTTTAAGTGAAGTTTTGGATATATATTGGGTATTATTTGGCCATTAGCATAACAAAATTCTCAAAAGTGGCTTTATCCACTTAAGTGTGTAAATTATTTTTTTGATTTTATTCAATTCTGTTTTCAAATTTAATTAAAAAATATGCCATAGCCTCGCTCCAGTTATGAATAAAGGTGGTCCATTTTCTAGTCATGCAGTTAATAGTTAGATATAATGTTTTAAAAACAGCTAGATCATTAGGGAACACTCTTTTATTTTTGGTAACTCTACGAAATTGGCTATTTACAGATTCCAAACATTTGTTGTGTAAATGACCTTACGTATGGCATTAGGGTACTGTAAAAATACCATCAGATTATCCCAGTTAGCATACCAAGATTGGGCTATTTGTGGGTATTGTTGATTCCACTTAGTAGCAAAAGCTTCTAAGGCCATCAATGCTTCTTGCTCGGTAACTGCTGTATAAATTGGTTTTAAATCAGCAACTAATACCTTTCTATGTTTATAAGAAACATACTGCAAACTACCCCTAATTGCATGAACAATACAGAGCTGATGTTCCGTTTTTGGGTATACAGCAGCAATGGCCTCAGACATGCCTGACAAATTATCTGTACATGCAATGAGCACATCGTTCATACCCCGATTTTTGAGTTCTGTTAAATTGCCTAACCAAAATTTAGCCTCTTCATTTTCACTCATCCAAAGCCCTAAAACATCCTTTATGCTAGATCTATCTATACCTAAAGCGACATAGACTGCCTTGTTGATGATGCGCTTATCTTGTCTAACTTTAACTACAAAGCAATCAAAAAAAACAATAGAATAGACTGATTCTAAGGGATGATTTTGCCATATCTTAACATCTTCAATAATAGAGTCTGTGATGTTACTTATCAGGCTTTCACTTACTTCTGCGCCATATAATTCCTGTATTTGAATCTGAATATCTGACAGACTCATACCTTTAGCATATAAAGATAAGATCTTATCATCCAAACCAGGAATTCTTGTTTGACGCTTAGGCAATAAAATAGGTTCAAAAGTCGATGCTCTATCTCTGGGTACTTCAACCGATATAACGCCATTATCAGTAATAACTTGCTTACTGGATAATCTATTACGTGCATTCTCTGAATCACTACGTGCATACTTATTATAACCTAAATGGTCATCCATTTCTGACTGTAATGCTTTTTCTACAAGACGCTTACTTAATTGTTTGAGTAAGCCGTCTTGATCAAAAAGTCTGGAAAGGTCTACACCTGATTCTATCAGTACATCTATGGCCTTGCTTATCCCATCTTTCTGTCTCTTTTCTTTTCATTGTTTTAAGTGTTATGATTTAGGTAAAGATAAATCCTAAAAAATATTTATAAAGTGAGTTCGGGATTTATTTGACCGATTTACAACAATTTAATATCAATTATTTAGTTAATATTTGCACCTATTTAACAAGTTTTTATATCTAATTTTATAAATATAATATATATAATAAACTGATTATCAGAATTATTTGTTATTCAACTACCTATTTAACTGTCTAATAAAACAAATTTTATAAATTTTTATTAATATTGATTATCAAATGAAAAAATAATCTAATCCCGAATTCACGTTAATAAGAAATTTATTAAAATTTTCGTAAAATTTACTTTTAACGTGAGTTCGGGATTTATTTGACTGATTTACAACAATCTAATATCAATTATTTAGTTAATATTTGCACCTATTTAACAAGTTTTTATATCTAATTTTATAAATATAATATATATAATAAACTGATTACCGGAATTATTTGTTATTCAACTACCTGTTTAACTGTCTATAAAACAAATTTTATAAATTTTTATTAATATTGATTATCAAATGAAAAAATAATCTAATCCCGAACTCAGGTATTTAAGTAAGATGGGTAATTTAGAAGGCATTACCGTTGGAATAAAAACTACTTTCTCTCCTAAAAATGGGACACACAGCTCTACATCAGGTTTTAACCTATTATTTTCTTATCTCTATATCGGTTATTTGTTATAAATGCCTTATTTACCACTGATTTGAACAGATACTTTTCTTTTTTATATTCGTTCGGCCAATAGCGTTAACGTATAAAAAGTGCATCCGATTAAATAATGGGATACCTAGGCAAAGATGGGCTAGTGAAACGAGCAAATGCCTTTAACTGATATTTATAATAAGCCGTAATGGCTACCATAGCTGCATTATCTGTACAATAGGTTATAGCAGGTATAAAAGTGGTCCAACGATGTTTCTGAGCCAATTGCTTGAGCTGCTGCCGCAAATAGCTATTAACCGCTACGCCTCCGGCCAATGCAATGGTGCTGATACCACTCTTTTGAGCTGCTTTAACCAACTTATCCAATAACATACGCACCAAAATGGCTTGAATACTGGCACAGATATCAGCTCGATTGGTTCGGATATATTCAGGAGTCTTATTTTGAATAAATAGCGAAAAAGCTGTCTTGATACCGCTAAATGAAAAATCAAAATCGGGCATATGAGCAGCTGGAAAATCAAAAGCTTGGGGATTACCCTCTTGAGCATAGCGATCTATTAAAGCACCACCTGGATAGCCAAAACCCATTAAATGGGCTATTTTATCAAAGGCCTCTCCTGCGGCATCATCTTGGGTTGCTCCTAAAACCTCCATAGAAAAATAATCTTTTACCAAAATAATTTGGGTATGTCCTCCACTAACGGTCAAACAGAGAAAAGGGAAGGTAGGTTTAGGGTCATCGATAAAATTAGCCAATACATGTGCTTGAATATGATGGACACCTATTAGCGGTATACCAAGCGAAAAAGCTAACGATTTGGCAAAACAACCACCCACTAAAAGCGGACCTAGTAACCCTGGACCTTGCGTAAATCCAATGCCATCTAATGCACTCTTTTGAATGGCTGCTTCTTCTAGTGCAGCGGTTACAACTGGCATAATGTTGGTTTCATGTGCTCTTGCTGCAAGCTCTGGGACAACGCCACCATATTTTTGATGCATCAATTGGCTCGTAACCACACTGCTTACTATTTTGCCACCATGGATTACAGAAGCAGCTGTTTCGTCACAAGAAGATTCAATACCAAGAATAGTTAATGGATGATTCATTTTAAATGATATACATCTTAACTACTATCGTGTATCATTTTCATACAACTTACTACTAAGATATAAATAAGATAAAAATGCCTTTACCCCTCCTGAAATGCCTCTATAAGTTTTTTTTGCCTTAAACACTTCATCGTAAAATATAACGCAACAGAGAGGGTACCCAGTATCAGTAGATTGGGGCATAAAATGACTTTCCAATGGCTATAAATGGGCACGTAACGCATATAGTAGAGTGCTGGTTCAAGTGTAATACACCTATAGTGCACTTGCAAAACACACAATCCTATACCTAGGATGTTTCCATATACCATGCCCAAACATAGGGTACGTAGACTATTATAGAGCAAAATGGAATCTATTTGCCAAGCATAAGCCCCTAAAACTTTTAACACGCCTACCATATAGCTACGCTCCATCAGTTGAATCATAATGGTAGCCACCATAGTGCATCCTGCCACCAATAGGATAAAAACAATAAAAATAATGGTATTCTTTTGAATAATAGCCAGCCAATCATAAAAACGCGTGTACTTACATTGGGTGCTCATAAGACGCAAATCGTAGTCTATAAGACGTAAAATAGTGTTTCGTAATGCTTTTGTTGGGGACACATGATCTTTCAAAAAAATGGTATACCCATTTACGGTTTCTGAAGGCCAATTATTCAACCGTTGCATAAGGCGCATATCACAAAAAGCCAAATTTTCATCTATATCACTTAAATAAGTGCGATAGATACCCACAATCTTTAACTTCCGGTAGCGTGCTGTAGGGTCTACCGTATGGACCACTACTGTATCACCTAATTGAATGGAGAGTTTTTGGGCAAGGTGATGGCTAATAGATAATTCATTTTGATACGTTACCTTGGTTAAATCAGGCAGCCTACCTGCTATTAAATAATCTTCCAATGTTTTATGAGTTACCATAGGATCGATGCCCTTGCACAATATACCCTCTACGCCTACCTTAGTATGGATCAGCATAAGCTTTTGGTTAAATGCGGTTACTTTTTCAATGAAACTAGGTAAATCAGTGATGAGGCGGCTCACTTGTGAAACTTGCACGAGTGTGGGCTCATAAGGGTTCTGGACACCGCTATATTTGGTAATTTCGAAGTCTCCAGCAAAATCGGTTATTTTTTTTGTAATTTCTTTCTGAAATCCAATCATTACCATTGAAGCGATCAATATAGAAGCGGTGCCTATGGTAATGCTTAAAGTGACTATTTTGTCTATAGAAGCAGAAAAAGCACCACTGCTACGTTGCCGCACTCGGTTTGCAACCAATCTAATCCAGCAAATGGTCTGAAAAGATAACATAGATAGGGTTAATAGGCCTGCGCAAAAACCACCCGCCTTTTAGACGGTTTGCCTGAATAGATACAGTAGCCCGGCTCCTCGCTTCCATCTAATGGTATACAACGGATAGTAGCTTTTGTTTCAGCTTTAATTTTTTCTTCTGTTGCTGTAGTTCCATCCCAATGGGCCATCAAAAAGCCTCCTTTGCTAGCGATAAGCCTTTTAAAAGTAGCATAATCATCCACCAATAGGGTACGTTGTTGGTGTAATGCAAAGGCCCGCTGATAGATATGCACCTGAATCGTTTCTAACCAATCCATAACTTGTTGGGTCAAATGGTCTATAGGAATGGTTACCTTTTCCTTTGTATCCCTACGTGCCAATTCAACCGTTTTATTTTGCACATCATTAGGCCCTAACGCTACACGAATAGGAACACCCTTTTGTTCATATTCTGCAAATTTATAACCTGGCTTACGGATATCTCTATCATCTAGCTGAACACGCACCCTTTGGGTGATTAATAGTTTTTGCAAATCCGACAATTGGGCAACCACTGCCGCACGTTCTGCCTCTGTTTTATAAATCGGCACCATTACTACCTGTATGGGGGCAATTTTGGGAGGCAGGACCAAGCCATCATCATCCGAATGGATCATAATCAATGCGCCCATCAACCGTGTAGTAATACCCCAGGAAGTACCCCATACATAGTCACGTATACCCGCTTGATTGGTAAAAGTTACGTCAAAGGCTTTAGCAAACCGTTGGCCTAGGTAATGTGCCGTACCAGCTTGTAGGGCCTTGCCATCCTGCATAAGGGCTTCAATGGTATAGGTCGTTTCCGCACCAGCAAAGCGCTCACTTACAGTTTTAATACCCTTTACTAAGGGTATAGCCATATAGTCTCTAATAATGCGCTCATACAAATGTAACATTTGTAAAGCTTCCGCTTCAGCTTCTGCCTGAGTACCATGGGCAGTATGTCCTTCTTGCCATAAAAACTCTGTAGTACGCAAAAAGAGCTTCGTACGCATTTCCCAACGGACTATGTTACACCACTGATTCAGTAAGATAGGAAGATCTCTGTAAGATTGAATCCAATTTTTGTAGGTACTCCATATAATGGCTTCTGAGGTAGGGCGTACAATAAGTTCTTCCTCTAACTTAGCAGTAGGGTCGACTACCACACCACGACCATCTTGAGCCATCTTTAAGCGATAATGGGTCACAACGGCACATTCTTTGGCAAAACCTTCTACATGGTCCGCCTCTTTGCTTAAGTAAGATTTTGGAATGAGTAAAGGAAAATAACCATTTACATGGCCCGTTTCTTTAAAGGCAGCGTCAAAAATCGTTTGCAACTTTTCCCAAATGGCATAACCATAAGGTTTAATAATCATACAGCCCCGTACAGAAGCATTTTCTGCCAGACCTGCACGTACTACTAATTCATTATACCAAGCTGAAAAATTAGATGCTCTTGTAGGTAAAGGGGTCATATCTAAAGGAATTTTTATTGTACTTTTTGCTTGATCAAAGGAATGTATATGCTACTTTTTCTTGATAAGAAAATAGCCCAAAAATCAAGCCCTGTGCAAAAAGTTGCTGAAAGGACACCGGAAAAACAGAAGCCTCCATACGAGCCTAATTAAACTGTTTTTGGTTTCAGATGTAAGGTGCACTTTCTGATCACAACTTTTTACAAGGGGCGGTTTTTCTTGTTTCGTGTTGCCAGAAAGCTGAATAGAAGCAAGATATCATTCTTTTGATCAAGCAAAAAGCAGCATACAAGTTCTTTAATAACTAAAGAAAAACAAGCCTATAAGCCGGGTTCTGTAGTGTGCCATAGCACACTGCTTGTCATTTATCTGGAGCCATAATCACTTATGACCTCTAGCGGCCCACCCACATGTCTTAAAAACGAACGAGCAGCCCGTCACGCTATAGCGTAGACATGCCTATTTGGCCTTGCAATCCCTAAGGTTTACCCTGCCTCTATTGTCACCAATAGAGCGGTGAGCCCTTACCTCACCTTTTCACCCTTACTCTCTTATTACAGATAGCGGTTTGTTTTCTGTGGCACTTTCTGTCATATGGATTTGTCTCCATATGCCTTCCTGTTAAGAAGTAGGGTGCTCTGTATTGCCCGGACTTTCCTCTTTGACTTTAATAGCCAAAGCGACAAGCCAGCTTGTTTTTTCTATAATCAGTTGCTAATTTACAACGTGGAATAGCCTATTCCAACGGATACCACTGAAAAACGGTTTGCTTCTATCTGAAGACAACAAAACCATAACTGCCTTGCCCACAATATGATCTTCTGGAATAAACCCAATAAATCTAGAGTCGCCAGACTGATCACGGTTATCTCCCATTGCAAAATAATAATCCTTACAAAAAGTATAGTGTATTACCTCTTGACCATCTATCCAACATGCGGCTTTAGTGAACCGAATATCTTGCTTCCCCTCGAATCTTTCTATAGTAGTACGATACAATAGAATATTTTGCGCGTCCATTTGAATAACCATTCCCTTACTAGGCACCTGCAGCGGTCCAAAATTATCCTTGGTCCACCCCAAAGTAGGGTTAAAACCATAGATACTGGACGGAAAGACGCCTGCCTGATCTTCCACCAGATTTACTGACTGTATGAAAGTAGGCAGAATAGTAGTAAGTTGCTTAACTTTTTCTGGTGTAGTATAAATCGTATAGCCTTCACGACCGGGAACAGTAGACCGTATAGGGTTTCTAATACTATTTTTTTCAAACCAAGCAGTCGTCAAGATGCGCTTGGTTTTCATGAAATAACAATATTGCACCCTATCCGCTGGATCAGCTGGTGTATCGTTCACATAAAGTTGCTTGTGGACTATATGTACCAGATCACCAGGAAGTGCAATGCAACGCTTTATCCAATATTCCCGTAAATCAGGGGGGTCATGACCTTCGGTGGTATTAAAAACAATGACATCATTGCGTTTGATCTTACTCAATCCAGGTAAACGATATTGAGGCAATTCAATCCAGTCAAGGTAAGCAGGAATCCGTGTACCTGGAATCGTTCGATGGGTGATTGGAATTTGCAATGGAGTAGCTGGTGTACGGGCACCATAATGGAGCTTACTGACCAATACAAAATCTCCAGATAAAAGTGTTGGCTCCATCGAGCCAGAAGGTATAACATATAGCCCAATCACCATCCAACGAATTAAGGCAGCTACCATAGCGGCAAAAAAGACAGAACTTACCCCATTTCGAATGGCACCTACAGCTGAGCCAACCCCTCCCTGTTTTTTAGCTGCAAAAGAAGTCTTCATGCGTACGCCTCGTTATGAATAACAGCTACCATAGCTGATTAGTATGCAATATAACACACTCTTGGGAATTTTGCTAAAAAAAGGCTGGTCAGCTGCATGAATGGTGTATAAATGATTGTACTTTACATCTAAAAATAGAGCTAAACCACTAACCTAAGTTAACAACTTGGCAAAATTATAGCCCGCAGAAAGATGGAAAGACCCAAAGGACGCCGGTCCTCCTTATTTGGATGACCTAACAGATTATAAGGGCTCATACCTTTTGTTTCCAGAAGCAACCCATTCGGAAATTCGAAAGAGCCTCTACCTATAAACCCAAGTTTAAACCTTGGGTGATCTTTATCAAAGGTGATATTATCCTTCTTTAATTCCGTCCCAGTTGCGTCCATGGTTTTGTACACACCGCTAATACAAAAAAAAGGATGACGCCCCCCAAAAAAGCGACCATGGAAATAATCTTCTTTAAAATCTGGCCGAATAGCTCCAGTCCAGCTCCATATCAATAGCACGGGCAACCCAATGGTATATATCGAAGTGCTAAATTGCTCTTTCGTGCTTGTATCCACTTCTGTTTTTGTTAAACCACCTGTTAAGTACTGAACTGTTTAGCACATGTTAAGCATTTATTGCCAATAAACAAAATAAATTCACTAAACATCAATCCTTTATCCGTAAACGTTCCAGCTTCATTTAACTTGAGGAGAGGTTTAGGATTGCAATAGGTCAACTAAAAGAAGAAAAAACCGCCCCTTGTAAAAGCTTGCTCAACTTTTTGCACAGGGGTTAATTTTTTTTGCATACTTTTTGATCCAGCAAAAAGTATGATCAACATTCCTTTCTAGGTCAGGTTAACTGTCTCCTTAAATTCTTCATAACTGCCAGGAAATACCTTTACCTTTTTGTTTTCGATGTACCAAATTTTATTGGCGACCTGTTGAATAAAGCTACGGTCGTGTGATACAAATAAGCAAGTACCCTCATATTGTTGTAGGGCTTGTCCGAGTGCATCAATAGAATGCATATCTAAATGGTTGGTTGGTTCGTCGAGTAATAGAAAATTTGCTTGAGAAAGTAGTACAGTTGCTAAGGCAACGCGTGCTTTTTCTCCACCGGAGAGCACCTCTATTTTTTTAAATACATCATCTTTCGTGAAAAGAAACATACCCGCTATGGTACGAAGCGCTTGTTCTATCTGTTCCGTGCCATTACTATTATGGGTACGCAATGCCTCTATAATGGTATGCTCTAAATTTAAGGCTTCTAAGTGATGTTGTGCATAAAAAACCATCTCTACATTATTACCAAAGCTCCTTTGTTGCTGCTCAGCTAACGCATGCCCTGCTATAATACGCAACAGTGTGGTTTTACCACGTCCATTTGCACCAATTAAGGCGATTTTATCGCCCCTGTTGATTTCTACAATGGCATCTTCTAGAATCGATACGGAACCATACGATTTATGTATTTTTTCTATTACGGCAATAATTTTGCTTGGATTTTGCTTGATGGAAAATTGGAACTTTATGGTTTTACGATGCGCAACAGGTGCCTCTATTTTCTCTACCTTATCTAATGCCTTAATCTTAGACTGAACTAGTTTGGCTTTGCTAGTCTTTGCTCTAAAACGATCTATAAATTTTTGTGCGTGCTTCAGCTGTTTTTGTTGATTGGCATAGGCATTTTCCAGTAACGTACTCCTTTCTGATTTCTGTATTTCATAGTCACTGTAGTTGCCTACATAAACGGTAAATTTTTTATCAGCAATCTCTACAATTTTAGTAGTCGTACCATCTAAAAAGCTTCTATCATGTGAAACCACTATAAAAGCACTATCGTAGTTTTTTAAATAGGCTTCTACCCACTTAATGGAAACCAGATCCAAGTGGTTAGTGGGTTCATCCAATATCAACAAAGAAGGTTGTTGCAAAAGCAGTTTGGCAAACATAACCCGCATGCGCCACCCTCCTGAAAATTCAGAAAGAGAACGATCCAAATCTTTGGTTGCAAAACCAATCCCCTCTAACATGGCCTCGGTCCTTGACTGTATATCATATCCCCCTATCCGCTCAAA
Organism: Cardinium endosymbiont of Oedothorax gibbosus; assembly: GCF_936981045.1. Taxonomy (GTDB): domain Bacteria; phylum Bacteroidota; class Bacteroidia; order Cytophagales; family Amoebophilaceae; genus Cardinium. The sequence continues at coordinate 976,057 of NZ_OW441264.1, read as the reverse complement.
AGTTTCTTGTAGATTCGATAGCTGCCTCAGCAAATCATCCGAATAGTTGACCTCCATCTGTTGACACAAAGATTCAATCTTTTTTTGCGTAACCAATGCTTCACTGAAAGCTTGCATGGCTACATTGCGAATACTGTCCTGAGATTGATACGAAAGCAAGTCCTGGTTCAGAAAACCAATAGAGCATTCTTTTCTTCTGGTAACCTTGCCACCATCTGGTGTAAGGTCACCCGTAATAATCTTTAACAGCGTAGATTTTCCCGCCCCGTTAGGACCAATTAGGCCAATTTTATCTTTGGGCTTGATAGGAAGAGAAGCTGCATCATATAAAGTCCGCTTGCCCAAATGATAGGTAAGGTCATTGATTACAATCATGGAATTTATTAGCTTTTTCGAGCATGTTAAGGCAATGGTTGTACCACTTTTTGCCTGATACAAGGAATTTATACCTTACTTTTTGCTAGATCAAAAAGCAAGTAAAAAATCAAGCGTTGTGCAAAAAGCTGCTGTAATTGCCCCCGTAAAGATGAAAAACCAGCATCCGCCTTGCGGATCCAACCAAACTGATTTTCTGGTCCTTCTTAATGACAACTTTTTACAATACGCGTTTTTTTAGAAAATTACTAGTTATAAAAGGTGCACTTTCTAACCGCAATTTTTTACAAGGGGCGGTTTTTTTCGTAATTAGGGCCAACAAGTTCCATAACTGCTGAATGCATAATTCTATTTTCAATATACTATGTCTTGCAATAGCTACTGATTTTTTCCTTAAGTTCACACTATTGACCGTTTTATGCTATAGAGTGCAAATATAAGACAATTTTCATTACTATAATATGCTTACTGGATGGATAGCTGTATAGTAGGTTCTGTCGCGTTTATTCTAAAAAATGATTATTTTAGTATCGGTATTTAAAAAAGTAGTTATTATGTTTAATACTTCTCCCGAGTTATTACCATATTTTAAAGGTTATTGTTCTTCATCAGAAGTCATCCTGTTATTTGTATACATGAAGTGTCGTTTTTCCTTGAGCTATAGAGATTTGGAAGAGATGATGCGTATGAGAGGCGCAAGAGTTGATCATTCTACGCTACAGAGATGGGTTATTAAGTTTGTTCCTCTGATAGATAAAGCAGTAAGAAAAAGAAAACGACCAATTGGTAGTAGTTGGAAAATGGATGAAACCTATGTTAAACTAAACGGGAAGTGGATCTATTTATATAGAGCAGTAGATCGTTATGGTGATACAGTTGACTTTTTTCTATCTGATCATAGAGACAAGTCTTCAACGCTTTCTTTTTTTCGCAAGGCGATCACAGAAAATAATATTCCTAAGAAAGTAGTAATTGACAAAAGCGGTAGTAATAAAGCTGCCCTTGATGCGATCAATACAGATCTTGATCAAGATCATACCATTCAAATATTGCAAAACAAATATTTGAATAATAGAGTTGAACAAGATCATAGGTTTATCAAAAAACGGATAAAACCTATGCTGGGTTTTAAGAATTTTTATTCTGCTTCCATTACTATTTCAGGGATAGAAAACATTCGTATGATTCAAAAAGGACAAGTAAGAGGAGCTAAAAATCATCTTTCTACTTTTGAGAACTTTGCTATCTTAATGGCCGCATAATATCCAAAATTTGACTTAAACGAAAAACCTATACTAAGAAAACTATAGACGCGACAGAACCAGAAAGTGAACGATCCCTATTCATAATTGGAGTGAGGCTATGGCACATTTTTTGATTAAATTAGAAAATAGAATCTAATAAACCAAAAAAATAATTTACACACTTAATTGGACAGAGCCACATCATGCGCCATTTAATCTATAGGTTGATTATCTAAAATTATATAGTACTGTGTTGCATTTTAGATTTTTAAAGGTTTCAGTATCTATTGATCTGAGTTATTGGATCTTTTTATTATTGGTAATGGGTAATATAGGCGGCCAATATATTGAAAGCTTACTATGGTCTAGTATCTTTACCTTTAGTATACTCATCCATGAATATGGTCATGCGTTAACTGCTCTTTTTTTTGATGCAGAGCCCATTATTGTATTACAAGCTTTTGGTGGAACCACCCTCTTCAATACATCACGTACAACAGATAAACAACAATTTTTAATTACCCTTGCAGGGCCACTGTTTCAAGGATTATTGGCATTGATAGCTTATTTATTGCTTCAATTTAATATTTTTAGCAGCTATTTATTGAAACATCTGCTATTTGTGACGACGTATATCAATGGTAGATGGTTGTTGTTGAATTTAATACCCATTGCGCCACTTGATGGTGGCTGGTTGGTGCGTTATATACTAGAAAAAAGGTTTGGCCATAAGGGATATCTGGCCAGTATTATAATCGGACTGGTTGCTGCTGCCATGGCCATTCCTTTCTTCTATTTTCAAGGTTATCACTGGTTTTTTATCATACAGCTCTTTATATGTGGATGGCATTATTGTAAACTTTGGCAAAAAGAACGAGAATGGTAACAAAAGGGATAAGCATACATTTTAACCTTTAAAACCAAACCCTATTGTATGAAATGGAAATTTGGTTTATTCAGCCAAGCCCAGCTAGGGTTTATGAGCCTATTATTAATGGTAATGGGTATAGCTTGCAAAAGAGATGCACCTAGATATGAACCAGACCCTATTGATGATCAGGAATATATGGAAAGCCCTACCATAGGGCTAAATTGTAAAAAAAAGCCAAGTAAAAGTATACCTAACGAGGTTCAACCATGCGACCCGCTTGGGGATAAGCTGTTTCATTTTTGCCAAAGATTTGAAAATGTAAAGAAGCTTATAACAGATATAGGCTGGAACAAATACGTTACCTGTAGCGTGAGGCCACAGGATGATTTCACGGCATCCATAGCAGCTAAACTAGAAACAGTAAACCATGTTCGTAAAGGCCAACCTAATAGACTGCCCAATAGACTATTTATCTTTGTTGTAGAAAATCAAGAAGATGGCTCACGAGATGGCTGCATAGGAGCAGAGTCTATAACCATTAAATCCAACCGGGAATTACCGGACACCTTTGATTTAAAAGCATTTCTAATACATATTCCAGCAAATGATGTGGTACCAGAGCGCTTAGTTGCCTTGGTTAAATCGGAGCAAAACTGGTATTATTACAATAATAATGGTACTCGAACTGCTCTTTCTACTACAGGCGCGATGCATATAGCATCACAACACGGAACTATCTTTTTGTATGAAAAGATCACATAAATATATCCGGTTCAGCTACGTACCCATTTTAGCCAATGGTAGGGACGGTAAATGTATTTTAGCGCAGACGTGCAAAAGTGGTTAATAGATGGTTAGTATACTCCCCTGCTTATGGCCACCGATAAAAAATTTGGCGTGCAGTAAAATTAATGTCTTTTAATCAATAAGAAAACAGTATACAATTTACTGAAGCCCCCACCATTGGCTGAACAAATCTAACCAAACAGGGGGGTACAATGGGTTACTCCCTTGCTTTATGTTCCATAAATGGATCATCTTCAAGGTATTGTTTTTGCTTTTGCATCGCTCGTAATAGCCTATAAGCAGAGCCATATTTTTTTAAGTGGTAGTAGCCATAATACAAAGCTTGTGCAACTGCTTTATCTTTTTTGTCTTGTGCACGCGCTACTTTTAGGTAATACAAAGATTTTTTTAGATATTTTTCTAGGGCTGCTATAGTTTCTACCCACTTATTACCCGCCAATTCAGTTGCATTTTTTGTATGGATGTAGCCATATAAAGGACTTGTATAGGGTAGCATTCCTGCTTGTACCAGATGGTGCAAACTGCTGATCTTACTATGCTTAGCAAGGGGATGATCATATACTACCCATCTAAGGCTAGCAGAAAATGGTCGTGGGAACCAACCCATCCAAACGGGTAATAAGCAGTCAATCCCTATCCATTCCCTAGCATGGGACAATAGGCACCGCACCGTTACCTGCATAGACCCGCACCAGTCAACCAGTCTAGGATTTTCCAGTTGTGCCTTATCTCCTACTGACTTTAGGGTATGAACATATAGTTTTATGGCTTCATTATAAAATAAAAAACCTATCTGAAGAAGCGTATCATATTGATATGGATGATCTTTTAACACTTGTTGATAATAACGAATGGCCTCCTGCATACGCCCTTGATATTCCAGAAGATACGCATATGCATAACATGCATCTATCTTTTTATGTTGCACCCCAACCGCTAAAGAAGCAGCATAATCATTTATTTTTCCAGAAGCTTCATAAATTAGGCACTTTTCTTCTAATAACTCATTATTAAAAGAAAATTGAAGAAGTGCTGCATTAAGAATGGTTATGGCCTTATCAAAATTTTTAAGCTTATGATAATGAATAGCAGCCATCGCACGCGCAACTGCAAATTGTGGCCCTTGTACTGCTACATAGTCTTGATAATAACGCAACGCCGCTTCTGGCTGATCAGCATTATGATACACAATAGCCATATATAACAATGGCGTAGGTTTTTCCGGTAAAATACGCCTGCAAATAACAAATTGCTCGATTGCTTGATCAACCACCTCTTGCCTATAGTAGCCCATGCCCCTATTTAAGAAATAACGCCATAGCGCAGCTAGGTTGCCAACAGCAAAACTATGCAATTGTTTATTTTTTTGTAACCCCAATTTTTTAGCCTGCGCATAGGCTGCAAGTGCTTCATTCAATAAAGTGGATGCTTCTTCCGAAGCAATATGATCCCGCAAAAGTCGATCGTAAATAACGCCTCTATAATACCACGTAGCAGGATGGTTGACCAGTTTACTATCTTTAATCGCTTCATCTATAGCTAGTCGAGCCTGTTGCGCATTAGAGAGAGGGGATGGGTCAGCGGATTGGGAAGCATTGGCCGCACCATCTACCGATCCAACCATAGCCTCACCAGATTTTGCCTTAGCGCTTTTCTGCCTATCTTGGCCTTCAAAGATACGCACAATGCGCGCTATGGACGAAGGGATAGCAAAAATCTGATGGGGCATAACCAAACACATGAGCAAGCAACAAAGTGTATATATGCTTGTTTTATTGATTATCACCCAATACTTTTTTTTACCCATATTTTAATGTATTATTTTACCACTTGGCACCTGAACAGGCTTGCTAGCATAAAAACGCTTTCGATCGATTTTGTATTTGCTATAGACCTACCTCTTGCAAGGATCAGCGTGTGCAAATCATGTGTTAACCCTCACAAGGTAAAACAGAATTTTGAAAAAAATATACAAGTGAAATAAAAAAATAACCAAAGCGCACACTAGATCCGCCCATAAAATACCCATATACTGGACTGATGGTTCTGTCGCGTTTATTCTAAAAAATGATTATTTTAGTATCGGTATTTAAAAAAGTAGTTATTATGTTTAATATTTCTCCCGAGTTATTACCATATTTTAAAGGTTATTGTTCTTCATCAGAAGTCATTCTGTTATTTGTATACATGAAGTGTCGTTTTTCCTTGAGCTATAGAGATTTGGAAGAGATGATGCGTATGAGAGGCGCAAGAGTTGATCATTCTACGCTACAGAGATGGGTTATTAAGTTTGTTCCTCTGATAGATAAAGCAGTAAGAAAAAGAAAACGACCAATTGGTAGTAGTTGGAAAATGGATGAAACCTATGTTAAACTAAACGGGAAGTGGATCTATTTATATAGAGCAGTAGATCGTTATGGTGATACAGTTGACTTTTTTCTATCTGATCATAGAGACAAGTCTTCAACGCTTTCTTTTTTTCGCAAGGCGATCACAGAAAATAATATTCCTAAGAAAGTAGTAATTGACAAAAGCGGTAGTAATAAAGCTGCCCTTGATGCGATCAATACAGATCTTGATCAAGATCATACCATTCAAATATTGCAAAACAAATATTTGAATAATAGAGTTGAACAAGATCATAGGTTTATCAAAAAACGGATAAAACCTATGCTGGGTTTTAAGAATTTTTATTCTGCTTCCATTACTATTTCAGGGATAGAAAACATTCGTATGATTCAAAAAGGACAAGTAAGAGGAGCTAAAAATCATCTTTCTACTTTTGAGAACTTTGCTATCTTAATGGCCGCATAATATCCAAAATTTGACTTAAACGAAAAACCTATACTAACGAAAATATAGACGCGACAGAACCAATAAAAATGCCTTTATACATGGATTTTGTAGTTTTAGAGTATGGAAACGCCACGCTATACCCCAAGTGATATACAAGGCCTGCCTACATTGCCAGGTATTTATCTATTTTACAATCACAAAGAGGAGGTTATTTATGTAGGTAAAGCAAAAAATATAAAAAAAAGAGTGAGTGATTATTTTGCTGCTGGTAAAGTGCATAACCTAAAAACGGCACGTATGATTACGCACATTGCCTCTATTGCCTATACCGCTTTACATTCCGAATATGAAGCGCTTCTTTTAGAAAACAACCTGATCAAAGCGCTCCAACCACGGTATAATATTTTACTAAAAGATGGAAAAACCTATCCTTATTTATGTATTACAAATGATCGATTCCCTAAAGTGGTGATCACCCGTAAAACAGTACCTCCTTTGGGAAAATACTACGGCCCTTTTACCAGCGCTTACGCTATTAAACAAACCTTAGGGGTGGTCAAGAAGTTATTTACTTCCCGTACCTGCAACTATAATCTTTCGGAAGCAAATATAACCCAAAACAAGTTTAAAGTTTGCTTAGATTACCATTTGGGCCATTGTAAGGGTCCTTGCCAGGCTTTTCAAGATGAAATAAGTTATCAGATAGAGATAGATCAGATAGAGGCTTTGCTTAAAAATAATTTTGCTTCTGTAAAAAGGGTGTTCAAGGAACAAATGCTAGCAGCTGCCCAACTACTTGATTATAAACAAGCGCAACGTTTTAAGGAAAAGTTAATGGTATTGGATCAATACCAAGAGAAATCTTTAGTGATCAATCCGCTGGTTAGCGATTTGGATGTAGTAGCCATCATTTCAGATCAAAACCATGCTTTTATAGGTTACTTGCATATTAAGCAGGGGGCTATTGCTTTTACCCAACACCGTGTACTGACCAAAAAGTTGGAAGAGGAAGTGGCTGATTTAGTGCCTTTAGTAGTCTGTACGCTTCGTTCTTGCAGCAATAGTAGTGCGCCAGAAGTTTTGGTTAATCTTCCGATGAACCTAACGGTAGGACCCTTTTCTATAACCATGCCTAAGATTGGCGACAAGCGGAAATTGGTAGCGTTGGCGCTACAAAATGCCTTATTATGCAAAAAAGACTTTTTACATCAAAAATCTAATTTTCAAGAAAAACCTAATCTAACGCTTGTAACATTACAACATGATTTAAAGTTAAAAGGTGTGCCTTATTGGATAGAATGTTTTGACAATTCCAATATTCAAGGAGACCATCCAGTAGCTGCTATGGTTTGCTTTAAAGATGGCAGGCCTTCCAAAAAAGACTACCGTCGCTATCATATTAAAACCGTAGTAGGCCCTAATGATTTTGCCTCTATGTATGAAATCATCAAGCGACGTTATAGTCCAAAGGAACAAGAAAGATTACCTGATCTAATTGTAATAGATGGTGGCAAAGGACAACTCAATGTTGCCCTACGGGCGTTACAGGAATTGGGTATCTATAGCAAAGTAGCCATTATTAGTATAGCCAAACGATTAGAGAAGCTCTACTTTCCCAACGATCCCTTCCCCTTGTATTTGAATAAACAATCTCCTTCCCTTAAACTACTCCAACAGCTGCGCAATGAAGCCCATCGTTTTGCCATTACCTTTCACAGAAAACAACGTAGCAAAAGTACATTCCATTCTGCGTGGCAAGATATTCCTGGTATCGGTCCCAAAACATTAGATAGATTGTTACAGCAATTTGCTAGTCCTAAAGCGATTCAAGCCAGTTCTTTAGCAGCATTAGCCGCAATCATTGGTCCATCAAAAGCTAAGCTATTATATGATTATTTTTTAGCTCAAACTATTTTACCTGAAGATAGATCACAATAGATTATAGATTATAAATGTCAGGCTTTCTGCGTGCCATAGTGGTTATACCTACTTATAATGAACGGGAAAACATTGAGTCTTTATTAACAGCTATTTTTGCATTAAAAATAGGGGTACATGTGCTGGTAGTAGATGATCACTCCCCAGATGGCACAGCTGGTGTAGTGATCAGGTTACAACAACGCTATCCTCATCAATTACATCTTTTAAGTCGGCCTCAAAAAGAGGGATTAGGTCAAGCCTATTTAGCAGGGTTTGGTTGGGCACTCATGTATGATTACGATTATATTTGCAGCATGGATGCTGATTTTTCACATGCACCTCTTGATTTGCTTCAACTTTTAACCAGGTGTGCCACACCTACAATCGATATAGTCATTGGCTCCCGTTACATTACAGGTGGGCGTGTGGTAAATTGGCCCCTTTCTAGGATCTTATTATCCTGCATGGCCAACTGGCTTGCACGATCTATTACAGGCATGCCTATTAAAGATACTACAGCTGGATTTGTTTGTTATCGGCGGACCATATTGCAACATATTTTGAATAGGTCTCTTTCAAAAGCTATTTGTGATGAGCAATTTTTAGGACAAGAGCAGTCGAGCACCGAAGCGTACTCAGATATGTTTAAGAAGTATACACAAGCTTCGACAACAAAATTGCCATTAGCCATGGAGTTTCAAAAGAATCATAATATAGTTTCTGTAGGATATAGTTTTCAAGTAGAAATAAAATTTCTAGCTTATCAATATGGTGCCAAGCTGGTGGAATTGCCTATTACTTTTATAAATAGAGTACGGGGTAAGTCTAAAATGGGTTTAATAATGGCAGGGGAAAGCCTTTTTCGGCTTATTCAAATGAAGTGGCGGAGTTGGAAAAGACAATAAACGTCAATTCTAGATTAGATTTATTGTAAATCAGCTATATTTATACTAATTATAGAAGGTTTTTTGTCTTTTAGGCTATAAGCAGTTCCATGGAAAAGCCAAAATTAAAGTGTAGTAACGTGAGTTCGGGATTAGATTATTTTTTCATTTGATAATCAATATCAATGAAAATTTATAAAATTTGTTTTATTAGACAGTTAAATAGGTAGTTGAATAACAAATAATTCTGGTAATCAGTTTATTATATATATTATATTTATAACAATTAGATATAAAAACTTGTTAAATAGGTGCAAATATTAACTAAATAATTGATATTAAATTGTTGTAAATCAGTCAAATAAATCCCGAACTCACGTTAGTAGTAAAGTATACTGGACTGAAAAAATCGGACAAAAATATTTTAATTTATTTTCCGTATCGTTTAATTTGGTTCTGTCGCGTTTATTCTAAAAAATGATTATTTTAGTATCGGTATTTAAAAAAGTAGTTATTATGTTTAATATTTCTCCCGAGTTATTACCATATTTTAAAGGTTATTGTTCTTCATCAGAAGTCATCCTGTTATTTGTATACATGAAGTGTCGTTTTTCCTTGAGCTATAGAGATTTGGAAGAGATGATGCGTATGAGAGGCGCAAGAGTTGATCATTCTACGCTACAGAGATGGGTTATTAAGTTTGTTCCTCTGATAGATAAAGCAGTAAGAAAAAGAAAACGACCAGTTGGTAGTAGTTGGAAAATGGATGAAACCTATGTTAAACTAAACGGGAAGTGGATCTATTTATATAGAGCAGTAGATCGTTATGGTGATACAGTTGACTTTTTTCTATCTGATCATAGAGACAAGTCTTCAACGCTTTCTTTTTTTCGCAAGGCTATCACAGAAAATAATATTCCTAAGAAAGTAGTAATTGACAAAAGCGGCAGTAATAAAGCTGCCCTTGATGCGATCAATACAGATCTTGATCAAGATCATACCATTCAAATATTTCAAAACAAATATTTGAATAATAGAGTTGAACAAGATCATAGGTTTATCAAAAAACGGATAAAACCTATGCTGGGTTTTAAGAATTTTTATTCTGCTTCCATTACTATTTCAGGGATAGAAAACATTCGTATGATTCAAAAAGGACAAGTAAGAGGAGCTAAAAATCATCTTTCTACTTTTGAGAACTTTGCTATCTTAATGGCCGCATAATATCCAAAATTTGACTTAAACGAAAAACCTATACTAAGAAAACTATAGACGCGACAGAACCGCAAATATTAACTAAATAATTGATATTAAATTGTTGTGATATTAAATTGTTGTAAATCAGTCAAATAAATACAAAACTCACGTTGATAATCTTTGCCTCACCTTGATCTATTATATCACTTATGCTTTTACCATCAATCCCTGCTGAGCCTTGATTTGCTTTGACTTGACGCCAAGCTTCCCAAAGTACATCTTTTAGATAAATTTTATCATATAACGTGAGTTCGGGATTTGTTTGACTGATTTACAACAATTTAATATCAATTATTTAGTTAATATTTGCACCTATTTAACAAGTTTTTATATCTAATTTTATAAATATAACATATATAATAAACTGATTACCAGAATTATTTATTATTCAACTACCTATTTAATTGTCTAATAAAACAAATTTTATAAATTTTTATTAATATTGATTATCAAATGAAAAAATAATCTAATCCCGAACTCAGGTTAGTAGGTTGATTTGTAACGGCTGTAATAATATTCTTGTCAAGAATAATTATATTTGTCCCTATCTATCTTTACGAAGAAGCGTTATGGTGTCAACCATAGCTTATTTCTTACGTTTTTACTAGCCTAAATTTTTCTTTGCTCTATATGGTTTTAGATAAAAATCAACTTGCTCGATTGTTCTTGATATCGGCAGGTTTTCTGGTTTATTTCTATGTGTTTAAACCTAAATTAGATACACACCCTGTTACACCTCCTGCCAGCACTACGCATCAGACGATGCGCCCTTTGGGTGGAATGGATGGATCCAGTCCATTGGTTTCTACTCCATTTTCCACTGCGATACAGGGAGAGGAAAAGTACATAACTATTGAGAATGAGTTATTTAAGGTAGTACTTGGTACGAAGGGTGGTACCATAAAGAGGGTTATACTTAAGAAGTTTAAAGACAAGCATGGGTCAGAATTGGTCTTATTGGATGAGCAGAGCAGTAATATGGGTCTTTCTTTTTCCTATCAAAATGTACGTATAGAGACCAAGGCTTTGTATTTTCAAACCCAAGCTAAGCCTGTTTACGAACTCAAGGCGGCTCAAGAGGCTAAAATAGTTTTCCGACTGGAATTAACGCCATCTCAATATTTAGAGCAATCTTTTTCGTTTTCTGGAAATAGTTATCAAATCAACTATGATTGGCATGCAGTTGGAATACTCGATCCAAACGCTCATGCTTCTTTCTGCTGGAATATAAATATGAAAAGTTTAGAGGCTGATGATAAAGCAGATGCTTCCAGAAGTACGGTACATTATTATTTATTGGATCAGACTTTTGATAAATTAAAGGAATCCTCAACAGAGGTTGAAAAAAAGAAAATAGAAGCCTCCATCAAATGGGTTAGTATTAAGCAACGTTTTTTCTCTTCTGCGATTATTGCTGACGATGCTTTCGCTGCAGGGGAGCTCCGCATGGAGCCAGTGGTGTCACCCGATGTCACCAAGTCTGTCCATCTATCCCTTCCACTATCTGTCAAAGATAAAGCAGTAATCCATAGCAAATTCATTTTTTTCTTTGGACCCAATGATTATAAAATCCTTAAAAAGGTTACGAAAGGATTTGAGCAAAATCTACCTTTGGGGTGGCCGGTTGTCAAGTGGGTGAATCAGGGGGTGATTATTCCGCTCTTTTCTTTTTTGGAAAAGTATTTTTCTAATTATGGGTTCGTCATCTTCTTATTGGTTATTATCATCAAGTTGCTTTTAATGCCACTTTCCTATAAATCTTTTATTTCTATGTCTAAAATGCAATTGCTAAAACCAGAATTGGATAAGATAAAGGAAAAATATAAAGATGACTTACAAAAAGCTCAAATTGAGCAGGTAGCTCTTTATAGAGCATTCGGCATTAATCCATTGAGTGGCTGTATGCCTATTATGCTCCAAATGCCTATTCTGATGGCTATGTTTCATTTCTTTCCTCATGTGATTGCACTGCGGCAAGCTTCTTTTTTATGGGCAGATGATTTATCAACTTATGATAGTGTGATGCGGCTTCCTTTTACGATACCCGTCTATGGTAATCATGTTAGTTTATTTACATTGTTGATGGTCCTATCAACCATTTTATATACCCGGTCTAGTAGTCAAAGTGGTCCAAAGGAGGGCCCTATGAAGGGATTATCCTATATTATGCCCATTGCCTTTATGTTTGTCTTAAATACATTTCCTGCTGGTTTAAGTTTTTACTATTGTATTTCTAATGTTATGACTTGGTTGCAGCAGAAGTTTATAAATTATTGGGTTGATGCAGATAGTATTAAGGAAAAGTTGATGACTAGGCAACAAAAGGTAAAACAGCGTGGTAAGCTTTCTTTTCAATCTAGGGTTGCTGCTTCTATTGAGGCCAATAATAAGAAAAAAAATAAGGTCTAGTAATGATCCTAATCGGATCAAGTGAGACCATGATCTCTTCCTAATGATCAGGCATAGGCATCCTGCGTTAGGGTGATCTTCTAGTATTAAATCTATGATTGCGCAACTTATAGGAAAATTACTGCACAAAGAACCCACTTATGTTATTTTAGATGTAGGAGGCGTAGGTTATGGCTTGCATATTTCCCTATATACTTTTGATCAAATAAAAGCCTTAAATAGCTGTACCTTGTTAACGGTTATGCAAGTAAAAGGTGAGACCTCTACGCTTTATGGTTTTTATACGATAGAAGAAAAATCATGGTGGTTTCACCTTATTTCTGTTAGTAGCATTGGCCCAAAAACTGCTTTAACCATCTTATCTTCCCTGACACCATCAGCGTTACATAAGGCTATTCTGAGTAAGGATGCGCGTTTGCTTACTGCTATTAAAGGTGTAGGCGCAAAAGCTGCGCAGCGATTGATACTGGAATTATCGGATAAAGCGCAAAAACTAGATTACATCCAAGATGTAGCCTTTCCACAACCGACCGAAAACAAAGTAGATCAAGATGCCGTAATGGCTTTAACCAAATTGGGACTTACCCCAAAAGTGGCAGAAAAGGCGATTGCAACGGTAAGGGAACAGGTCTACACCCCACTTACGTTAGAAGAACTGATTAAAAAGGCCTTGCAGCCACATCCTGTAACTAATTGATGCCTTTAATATAAAGGGAATGCCTCTTTTTTAATGGGTGCAGTTATGAAAACTTCATTCGGTGCTTTGACCACATTGCTTATGAAAGCTTCTTTTTATATCCTTCACTGTTTCTGCGTCAGGTAGGTATGGTGTTTTATAAGCGCTCGGAAGAGCAATCCTATAAATTTTTTTTACCACTTTCTTGAACAGATGCGATCGGTAGCCATTCGCTATAGCATTTTGCTCTGGAATCTCCACAGTTACACGTCTAACCATTTTCCACATACCTGGGAAAAAGTCAAACACTTGCTTTGTGGTTTTTGGCTTCATATAGGTATTATATATAATAGAACGAACCTTTTGGCACATGGATCGCTGAACTTTTATGGATATAATTTTGGAGCTTGATATAGCTTAGTTGATCCGGCCCATTGCAAAAAACTTCTCCGTTCGTTCTTGGAGTAAGGTGTCAATAGATTTACTGGATAATTTTTTTAAATGGTTGAAAATACTTTCCTTAATAAGTGCTGCTGCGGCTGGCCAATCTCTATGTGCACCCCCTATTGGTTCTTTAATAAGTCCGTCTATTAAACGAAAATTAAACATGTCTTTGGCAGTTAATTGCAACATTTCCGCAGCTTGTTCCTTATAATCCCAGCTTTTCCAGAGAATAGAAGAACAAGATTCAGGTGTAATAACAGAGTACCAAGCATGTTCCAGCATCAGTACATAGTCACCTATTGCAATGCCTAAAGCCCCACCTGATGCGCCCTCTCCAATGACAATGGATATAATAGGCACACGTAGGCCAAACATCGCTTGAATATTGCTGGCAATGGCTTGTGCTTGGCCACGTTCTTCTGCTTCCAGTCCTGGGTAGGCACCAGGTGTGTCTATAAAGGTAATAATGGGTTTATTAAATTTTTCTGCCAAACGCATCAAACGAAGTGCTTTGCGGTATCCCTCTGGATTCGGCATGCCAAAGTTTCGCATTTGGCGTTCCTTGGTTGTTCTTCCTTTTTGGTGACCAATGAACATCATGGTTTGCCCATTTATGGTACCAAACCCACCTACCATTGCTTGATCATCTCCTGCACAACGGTCTCCATGTAATGCCACAAAATGTTCTGTAATTTGCTGGAGATAGTCAAGCGTGTAGGGTCTATCTGGGTGGCGGGCCAGCTGAACTCGTTGCCACCTGGTTAGATTTTGAAACGTTTTCTTTTGTAGCGCTTTTATATCATTGGCTAATTTAGCAATCGAGGCTATAAGCGCTGGTGCATTTTGCGCTTTAGTGGCTTCTTGCATCCTAGCAAGCTTTTTTTCAAGTTCAACAATGGGTTTTTCAAAATCTAATAGCATACATATAGAGATCTGTTAAAGCCTCATGGAAGGGCTCGTTGCTTCTGACTAAAAAATCAAGTAATCTTTTGTTATAAACGCCCCCTACCAATAGGATGGGCAATTTGCCAATGTTCCTCCTAACTTTATAAACAAATCTAATACTTTTTTAGCATAACCTAGTCTATGCATAGGGTTGGTGTAATTTTTATACTCAGTGATTCATCCATTCCCTATAACTTTTTCACTAAATTGCAACTTGTAACGTGGGTTCGGGATTTATTTGACTGATTTACAAAAATTTAATATCAATTATTTAGTTAATATTTGCACCTATTTAACAAGTTTTTATATCTAATTTTATAAATATAATATATATAATAAACTGATTATCAGAATTATTTATTATTCAACTACCTATTTAACTGTCTATAAAACAAATTTTATAAATTTTTATTAATATTGATTATAAAATGAATAAAATAATCTAATCCCGAACTCACGTTTGTAGTGTTTTAAATTATAGGTCTAATTAGGTAGATATAGATGAAAAAGTACAAAACCCAACCGCAGCTCAATTTGCTAGAAATTGCAAAGGAAATCGGCCTTATTTGGGAAGAACAAAAAACATTTGAGCGCTCTATGCAGCAGCGTGAAGGCGATGCGCCTTTTGTTTTTTTTGAAGGTCCTCCTTCAGCCAATGGCGCACCGGGTGTACATCATATTTTAGCCATGACGGTGAAAGATCTCTTTACTAGGTATAAGACCATGCAGGGTTATTGTGTGCGTCGCAAAAGTGGTTGGGATACCCATGGTTTACCGGTAGAGCTTCAAGTGGAAAAGAAATTAGGTATTACCAAGGAAGATATTGGTAAAAAAATTAGCATTATTGACTACAATGAGGCATGTCGCGCAACGGTTATGGCTTATAAGAGTGAGTGGGAAGCGTTGAATAAGCAGCTAGGCTATTGGAAAGACAACCTGAATCCTTACATCACCTATGAACGCGATTATATCGAGTCTGTTTGGTACTTGCTAAAAGCACTTTACAATAAAGAACTGATCTATAAAGGGTATGCCATACAGCCTTACTCACCTACTACCGGAACAGGACTAAGTTCCCATGAGTTAAACCAGCCAGGTTGCTATAAATTGGTCAAAGATATTTCCATTGTGGCCCAATTTAAATGCAAAGAAAATGAATATTTGCTCGCCTGGACGACTACGCCATGGACCTTGCCTGCCAATAGTGCCCTAGCGGTAGGAGCTACGATTAACTATGTTAAAGTAGCGACCATCAACCCCTATACGCACCTTCCTATTCAGGTTATCTTGGCGGAAGATGCCGCGAAACGTTTTTTTACAGGTAAGCAGGCTAGCTGTGATGGCTATCAGCCTGGTCACAGATCCGATCGCACTACTTTACCTTGGGAGATTGTGGCCCGTTATACAGGGGCAGATTTAGTAGGTTTGCGTTATGAACAGCTTTTGCCTTATATACAGCCCAAAGGGGAGGCTTTTAAAGTGATTGCAGCTGATTTTGTAACCACTACAGAAGGTACTGGTATTGTGCATATTGCGCCTACTTTTGGTGCAGATGATTATCGTATTGCGCAAAAAGAAAATATTGCTGCGATTATGGTAACTAATTCAGCAGGCGAATCTGTTCCAATTGTAGATAGGCAAGGTCGTTTTGTACCAGAAATTACTGATTTTTCTGGACGTTATGTCAAAGCTGCCTATGAAGAAGATACCACTTTACTTGCTGTAGATCTACTGATTGCTGGTAAACTCAAGCAAGAAAATAAAGCCTTTAAGGTAGAAGAATATGAACACAGTTATCCCCATTGTTGGCGTACCCATAAACCTATTCTCTACTATCCACTAAATGCCTGGTTTATTAAAACTACAGCTTATAAGGAATTATTGATTGAATTAAACGATACCATTCAATGGAAACCTGCCGCCGTAGGCAAAGGACGATTTGTTAATTGGCTAGAGAATCTGGTAGATTGGAACCTAAGTCGTGAACGCTATTGGGGTATTCCACTCCCTATCTGGCGTACTGCTGATCAAAAAGAAGAAAAATGCATCAGTTCTATAGCTGAACTTATGTTTGAAGTAGAGCAAGCTGTATTGGCTGGCTATATGAAAGAGCAGTTACCGAAAGATATTGATTTACACCGTCCCTATGTAGATGATATTGTACTAGTCAGTAGTAATGGATTGCCTATGTATCGAGAGACGGCTGTCATAGATGTTTGGTTTGATTCCGGTGCAATGCCTTGTGCACAATGGCATTATCCATTTGAAAACCAAGAAATGTTTGAAAAAGGTTTTCCTGCTGATTTTATTGCAGAAGGGATAGATCAAACCAGAGGGTGGTTTTTTACCTTGCATGTTATTTCCACCTTACTTTTTGAAATACCTGCCTTTAAAAGTGTAGTAGTCAATGGACTTGTATTGGATAAACATGGCAATAAAATGTCTAAAAGCCTTGGTAATACCATTGATCCAATGGAACTATTAACCCAATATGGCCCAGATGCCATACGTTGGTATATGATTAGCAATGCTAATCCGTGGGATGATTTAAAGTTTGATACGGCAGGTGTAGCGGAAGTAGTACGTAAATTTTTCATTACGCTCAACAGTACCTATAATTTTTTTGCTCTTTATGCCAATCTAGATCAGTTTTATTTTAATAAAAGTGTGATTGCCCATAGTGCTTTAACAGAAAGTGACAGGTGGATTATTTCCCGCTCTCATACACTCATTAAAACGGTAACAGAAGCCTATGATCATTATGAGCCTACACTAGTGTCCAGAATGATTCAAGATTTTGTAGTAGATGATTTAAGCAACTGGTATGTACGGCTCAATAGAAAAAGGTTTTGGAAAAACATCCAAGATAAAGACAAAGAAGCCGCTTATCAAACCCTCTATCATTGCCTTATAACGGTTGCCAAGCTCATGGCACCTATAGCGCCTTTTTATGCAGATTATCTCTATCAAGCATTGAATCATGTTACTGAAAAAGAAAAGCACAGCTCTGTACATTTATCAGATTTTCCAGTAGCAGCAGCAGAAGCTTTAGATTTAATCCTAGAAACAGAGATGGGTCAAGTACAAAAAATTGTTTCTCTAGCACATGCTTTACGTAAGAAGCATAAAATTAAGGTCCGTCAACCTTTACCTAGTATCCGCATTTCGGGTCTATTTGTTTCAGCTGGATGGTCTCCTTTAGAAACGTTGATTAAAGCAGAAATTAATGTCAAGCAAGTGCATTATTTAGATGATGCTTACAACCTTAAAAAGGCTAAGCCTAATTACGCTCTTTTAGGCAAGCGGTATGGCCATAAGATGAAACACCTTAGTGAGGCTATTTTAGCTTTAACACCAGCTGAAATTTATGCTTTAGAGCAGGGTAATACCCACGTATTACACTTGCAAGATGAGGTAATTCATCTAACCTTGGCAGATATATCGATTGTTACAGAAGATATACCCGGATGGTATGTGTCCACAGAGGGTAAAATAACCATTGCACTAGATACGACCTTGGATGATGCATTGCAGGAAGAAGCAATGGCACGTGAATTTGCACACCGCATTCAGCAATTGCGTAAAGCGCTGAACTTCGATATTCAAGATAAGATAATAATTGATATTCAAGAAGATAAAAAGCTTATAGGGCAGGCTATTGCCATTTATAAAGATTATATTTGTACGGAAACGCAAGCAGTACAACTACAATTTGTGCCTAAACTAGAAGGATCTGAAGTTGATATAGAAGGTGTAATGGTATCGGTTCGACTGAGCAAAGTGGAATAAGCCATTTTTATCTTACTTACATCTTAGTAGTCATTGTATTGCATTATCTGTCTGTGCAAGCTTTATCGAGTAGATACAGGGATTACTCCCTGCACCCCTCAGGGAACCGGGCTTACAGATTTCCCATATCCGGCTCTTCAATATGAACTTAGATCAAAAAATTATCAAACCAAGGCCGTTGCAATAGAAAATTTTACATGGTTTTACTATAATAATTCGGACATATTTGTAATGTTTCTAGACTAGAAATATTATTGTTTAACGTGAGTTCGGGATTAGATTATTTTTTCATTTGATAATCAATATTAATAAAAATTTATAAAATTTGTTTTATAGACAGTTAAATAGGTAGTTGAATAAAAAATAATTCTGATAATCAGTTTATTATATATATTATATTTATAAAATTAGATATAAAAACTTGTTAAATAGGTGCAAATATTAACTAAATAATTGATATTAAATTGTTGTAAATCAGTCAAATAAATCCCGAACTCACGTTAAAAGTAACTATTAGGCGATAATTACCTCTATCTTATAAAAACTTAGTTTTCTATTGCAACGGTCTCAGCCTGTAAAAGTATGGGTTATAGCAGAGATCGCTATTACCGGTTTAACCTGAGTTCGGGATTAGCTTGTTAAAAAATAGCTTTAAAAAGCTCCTTTATGTTTTAAATTTGGAGATAAAAAAATACTAACCAGATTATCCAAAGGAGCCAGTTATGAATGTAGAAAAGTTAGTTGAAATATATTATGCTGTTAATGAATTTCTCATAAAATTTATGCCGTATATGGAAAAACAACTGTTAACCAACTCTAAAAGAAAACCCACTAGAACTTGTTCATTAACTTTGAGTGAAATAATGACTGTTCTTATTGCCTTTCATGTGATTAGTTTTAGAAATTTTAAGTCTTATTATATTCATTTACAGCAATTTCATTCTAGTGAATTTGGAAAGTTAGTAAGCTAGAATAGATTTATAGAACTGATCCAAAGAACGTTAGTTCCCTTGTACTGTTTTACACAAAGTCTTTCTAAAACAAAAACAGGTTGTTATTTTATGGATGCAACAGCCATCAAGGTTTGCCATATCAAAAGAGCCTATACGCACAGGGTTTTTAAATCGATTGCTACTAAAGGTAAAACCAGCACCGGTTGGTTTTTTGGATTAAAGTTGCACTTGATAGTCAATGATTTAGGAGAAATTATAAATTTTCAACTGACCACAGGTAAAACTAATGATAGGCTTCCTGTAGAAAATTTATGTAAACACTTGATGGGTAAAATGTTTGCCGATAAAGGTTACATAAGCAAAGATTTATTTGAGAAACTGATCGAGAAAGGCGTGGAACTCATTACCCAGATCAGAAAAAATATGAAAAATGCTTTTATGCGACTCTGGGATAAACTGATGCTTAGAAAACAATCTATAAACGTGAGTTCGGGATTTATTTGACTGATTTACAACAATTTAATATCAATTATTTAGTTAATATTTGCACCTATTTAACAAGTTTTTATATCTAATTTTATAAATATAATATATATAATAAACTGATTATCAGAATTATTTTTTATTCAACTACCTATTTAACTGTCTATAAAACAAATTTTATAAATTTTTATTAATATTGATTATCAAATGAAAAAATAATCTAATCCCGAACTCACGTTATAATTGAAACTATTATAGATCAGCTCAAAAATATTAGCCAGATAGAACATTCCAGGCATAGAAGCATACCTAATTTTCTAGCCAATTTGATAGCTGGAATTACAGGTTATGCACTAAAAGAGAAAAAACCTTCTATAACTAATATATATATGACTGGTTCACAATACGTCTAATCCCGAACTGAGGTGGTTTAAGTCCTTGTATGAACTAGGTGGTCAGGAGGCACTACATGAGATAAGCCGCAAGAAACCCATTCTAGCTAATAGAGTAGATCCTATCATAGAAAAAGCAGCAGTAGATATGGTCATAGACTATCCAGCCTATGGTCAACTTAGAGTATCCAACGAGTTAAAACAGAAAGGTATATTTGTCTCTCCTGGCGGCGTAAGATCTATCTGGTTACGCAATGACTTAAACAATATAAAGAATCATAATATAACAGTTTTATTGATCGTATGATGTTATACGCTTCCCCTTTATTTCATAGAAAATCCTATTATTTAAGAGAATATAAAATGCTGTTTTGATACTTAAAATCTATAATATGAGCTATTAATCCTTAACTTGACGCCTATGGTTTACCCAACACTTCCTGCAAGGGGGGCTTTCAGCAAATTACATAGGGCTTGATTTTTTGCACATTTTTTATCAAGCAAAAAGCGTGATATAAATACCTTATTTACCCTGACTTGGACAGATATGAAATAATGAACCAATGCGAAACGGATCTTGTTAGTGTATTAGCTGCTAGTTAGCGATTCTGGTAATATACGATAAAACAGGTACAAAAAATAATTATACCGGCTCCTAAACAAGTACTAAACGTTGGCCATTCTTTAAAAAAAAGATAGCCTAATAAGATGGAAGTCACCCATTCGGTATACTTCATAGGCGCTAAGGAAGCCGCATCTGATCGTTCTAAAGCTTTTAATAGGAAATAAAGAATGAGATTGCTACCAATGCCCAGTACGCTTGAAAAGCATAGTTCAAATAGGGTAGGTGTTTTCCAATAATAGTAGGCTACTGGTAGCATACAACAGGAGGCGACCAAATTGGAGAAGAAAAGCATGGAAAGGATAGGCTCCTGTGCAATATACTTTTTATTAATAATATCCAATGAGGCAAAAATAACGGTTGCCAGAATACACGATAAGGCAGCGCTATTATACATAGTAGGACGCAATATTAAAGCCATGCCTATACAAGTCAATACTGTAGCCATCCATATAGGCGGGGCAACTTTTTCTTTAAGAAAAATTCTTGCTAAGATCAATACAAAAATAGGATTGGTAAACCCGATTACCGTTGTACTACTCATGGTCATTTGAGTGAGGCTATAGGCATACAAACCCATGGCAATAGATAAAAATAACCCCCGAAATAGATGTAGCAGTGGACGTTGTGTTTTAAAAGATCCCCTATGGTAGATAATAGGCACTAAGACCAAGCTACCAAAGGTAAAACGAAAAAAACAGATTTGGCAAGCGGTTAGCCCCGTGATTAAATACTTGGTAACCAAATCATTCAAGCAACTTGAAAGTATACTGAGCAATAACCAAAATAATGATTGTAGGTAAGTGGTGTGATACATCATTTTTAAATGATAGATCTCTTGTTAAAAATCTCTATACGGTTGTTGTAGAAAACGTTCTGCATCTAGTGCAGCCATACAACCTGTGCCAGCAGCAGTTACAGCTTGTCTATAATGGGGATCTTGAATGTCTCCAGCCGCAAAGATACCAGGAATATTGGTGTGCGTAGTGCGTTTCTTGGTTTGAATATAACCTTGGTCGTCTACTGTTATATAAGGTAAAAAGGGTAAAGTGTTGGGTTGATGACCTATTGCAACAAATAAGCCAGTAGCTTCTATAATAGTGGTCGCCTTAGATAGGGCATGAATGACTTCTATGGCTTTTACATGCTCTTGGCCTATAATATCCTTCACTTCTGTATCGAACCAGATTTGAATGTTGGTGTTTTTAAAAACCCGTTCTTGCATAATTTTACTAGCACGCATTTGGCCTTTACGCACTAAGAGATGGACCCTTTGGCAAAGGTTGGCTAAATAAAGCGATTCCTCTGCAGCCGTATCTCCTCCACCCACTACGGCAACGCTTTTGCCCCTAAAAAAGAAACCATCGCAAATGGCACAGGTAGAAACCCCTTTCCCATATAGTCTTTTTTCTGCAGGTAAACCCAGCCATTTTGCAGATGCACCAGCAGCAATAATAACAGATTGCGCAAGCAGCTCTACACCGCTATCTAGTATTAATCGCCTTGGATAGGTAGCAAAATCGACTTTAGTGATGGTACCCGTTTTCACAATAGCGCCAAATCGTTCTGCTTGCGCTTGAAAGTCTTCCATCATAGTAGGGCCCGTTACACCATTTCTATAGCCAGGGTAATTCTCTACATCCCCCGTAATGGTTAATTGACCACCTGGGTTTGGACCTTGGTATAGAATCGGATGCAGGCCTGCCCGGGCAGCGTAAATAGCAGCTGTATAACCAGCTGGACCTCCTCCAATAATAACGAGTGGCATAGGAGACATAGATTTTTATGAATGGTATGGGATTAAAGGGTGTAAAAAAACGTCTCTTTGTAGAAAGTTACCAGCAGGAAATCTGCCCTTAAAGATGAATAGAAAATCAGTTTAATAAGGCCGTTGGGCGGTTTCTAATTTTCCATCTTTCAGGGTAGACCTTCAGCAATTTTTTGCACCAAGGCTTGATTTAGCTACTTCTTTATGAAGAAAAAAGTAGCCTATATTACCCTAGGTAGCACTTGAGTGTTTCGCTACTAACGGCTGCTTTTAGTTTTTTAATGCATCTTTCTTTTATTTGACGCACGCGCTCCCTTGTTAGTCCAAGGCGGCCCCCTATCTCTTCTAGAGTCAGTATTTCTGTATTGTTAAGCCCAAAATAATAGCAGAGCACATCACGTTCTCTAGGGGTAAGTATGGCCAATGAACGTTGGATTTCTTTACACAAAGAATCATTCATTAATTCACTATCTGGCTTTTTTTCTACGTCGCTTTCCAAGACATCTAATAGGCTGTTTTCTTCACCCTGTAAAAAGGGGGCATCTACGGAAATGTGACGTCCTGCAACCTTTAACGCACCGCGTACCTCTTCCGGATCGACCTCTAAAAACTGAGCCAGTTCCTCAACAGTGGGCTCTCTTTCATACTTTTGCTCCAAGCGAGAAAAAGTTCTCGAAATTTTACTAAGCGAACTAATGCGATTCAATGGCAAGCGTACAATTCTAGCCTGTTCCGCTAGGGCTTGCAAGATGGATTGCCTAATCCACCAAACGGCATAAGAGATAAACTTAAATCCCCTCTTTTCGTCGAACCGCTGAGCAGATTTAATAAGACCCAGATTGCCTTCATTAATCAAATCACTCAAAGATAGTCCTTGATTTTGATATTGCTTGGCTACAGAAACCACAAATCGAAGATTGGCCTTGGTGAGCCTTTCAAAGGCAGCTCTATCTCCCATTCTAATTCTTTTAGAAAGTTCAACCTCTTCATCAGCATTGAGCAGTGGAACCCTGCCAATCTCCTGAAGGTATTTGTCTAAGGACTGACTTTCACGATTTGTGATCTGTTTGCTTATCTTCAGTTGTCTCATGGTTTCCTAAGTTAAAGTTAAATACATGTGAAAAATATTTAGTAAATGCTACCTATTATCCTCCAGCTGCTGCAACATCAAGCAGTACTTTACGGGATAATCTATATTTACCTGTTTTAGGGTCTACTCCAATAAGCTTTACTTGTAATTCTTCTCCAATTTCCAATACCTCTTCTAAATTTTCAGTACGTTCTAAGCGGACTTCTGAAACATGTAAAAAGCCATCTTTACCAGGAATAAACTCTACGAATGCGCCATAGTTCAGCACAGACTTAACTTTTCCTATATATACTTCACCAATGGTTGGCTTGGCAGCAAGCCTCTTTATTCTACCAACGGCTTTTTGCAACATTTCTTGGTTTCCGGCAAATATGGTAACAATACCCTTATGACCCTGTTCTACAATATTTATATTGGTATAGGTCTCTTTTTGAATTTCTTGTATAACCTTTCCACCTGATCCAATAATGGCACCAATCATCTCTTTTTCAACTTCTATAGTGACAATTTTAGGGGCATGTGGCTTACTATCTGAACGAGGGGTAGCTATGGTTTCTTTCATTTTTTGAAGAATATGTAACCTTCCTGCTTTTGCTTCTTGTAGGGCTTTTTCGAGCATTTCATAGGAAATACCAGCCACTTTCATATCCATTTGGCATGCTGTAATCCCTTGGTGGGTACCTGTTACCTTAAAATCCATGTCACCGATCTGGTCTTCATCTCCCAGAATATCAGATAAAATAGCAAAGCGACCTGTAGCAGAATCTGTAATCATTCCCATAGCAATGCCTGAAACGGCTGCTTTAATAGGAATACCTGCATCCATTAGCGCTAAGGAACTGGCACAAACGGTGGCCATAGAAGAAGATCCATTGGATTCAAGAATGTCAGATACCACACGTATGGTGTATAAGTTTTCTTTGTCAGGTGGTAGAACAGCTTTTAGTGCCCGCATAGCTAAGTTGCCATGACCTATTTCCCGACGAGAAGGCCCTCTATTGGGTTTCACTTCTCCAGTAGAAAAGCCAGGGAAATTATAATGGAGCATAAAACGATTGTAGCCATCTTCCATAGCTCTATCAATGATTTGCTCATCGAACTTGCTTCCAAGTGTAACCGTAGTAAGAGATTGTGTTTCACCTCTTATAAAGAGTGCAGAACCGTGTGCAGATGGCAGGTAATCTATTTCAGATTCGATGGGTCTAATTTGGTCTAATAGACGACCATCTAAACGAATGTGCTCATTTAATATAAGCGCTCGAGTGGCTTGATTTTGGAGTTCAAGCAGAAATTCCTTCTGCTGCGCAGCAGCTAGTGCCCCACCATTTTGATCTTTGGCAAGCTGTTCATTGTAACGATGCGCTACTGCCATAAAAGCTTCTTTGCGCAGCGCTTTAGAAGGTATATGTTGTTTGGCAACCGCATATAGATCAGCATAAATGGCGTCACGTAAAGCAGTTGGATAGACTACGGTACTATGCACATCGCCAGCTTGATCTATTTTTTTTTCAATGCCAACGGCTTCCATAAGTTCTCGTTGGACTTGACAGTGTAGCTTAATCGCATCATGGGCATAACGAATGGCCAGTAGCATATCCGCTTCTTGGACTTCACGCATTTCACCCTCTACCATTAATATATGATCATCACTGGCCGCTACCATAAGGTTCATATCGGCTTTTTCAAGCAGATTAAATGGTGGATTGATTGAAAAAACACCATCTACACGTACTACACGTACTTCAGAAATAGGTCCATGGAATGGAATAGAAGAAACAGATAAAGCGGAAGAGACCGCTAAGGCAGCAAGTGCATCTGGCAAAATGGTCTCGTCAGCAGATATCAAAGATATATTTACTTGAATTTCACTATTAAATCCTTTTGGGAAAAGAGGGCGAATGGCACGATCAACTAATCTAGCGATTAAAATTTCATGGTCTCCTAGCCTACCTTCCCGCTTTAGAAAGCCTCCAGGTATTTTACCAGAGGCAGCAAATTTTTCTTGGTAGTCTACAGAAAGGGGTAAAAAGTTAAAGGCGCTTTCTTCTGCAGCTGCTTTAGCCACTACGGCGGCTAAAAGCATCGTATTACCCATCCGGATTAAAACGGAACCATCAGCTTGAGTAGCTAACTTACCCGTTTCTATAGTAATGATCCGATTATCTGGTAACTGTATTGTTTTTGAAATCAGCGTTCTGAGCATATAGGTACGATGGAATGATGTATATAATGGCATCAAATGGGTTAAAGAGTAGGGAAAATATATAATCAAACTTTTCCCCTAAAACTTTGTGCATAAATTGGATGTAGGAAAATTTTTGGAAATAACCAAATGCCATGAAATGGCAGAAAAGATGCACTACTTTCTTAAACCAAGGCTGGTAATGATATCTCTATAGCGACTTAAGTCTACTTTTTTAAGATAGGCTAATAACCTTTTGCGCTTACCTACTAACTTCAAAAGACCTAATTTTGTAGCGTAATCTTTCTTTTTAACACTTAAGTGTTCCGTTAAATGTTTAATTCTATATGTAAATAATGCAATCTGCGATTCAGAGGAACCACTGTCTTGCTCAGATTTTTGAAATCCAAAGGTTTTAAAAAGCTCGCTTTTGTCGGAGTTGTTGAATCCAAAGGTTTTAAGAAGCGCTTCTTTAGTTTCTTGATTTTGATTGGTTAACTTCATAGCGTTTATTACAGTAAATTTAAACCTGGCCTAAGCAAATTTAACCATAAAATCATCCATTGGCAAATTTAAATTTGGGTTATAGCTATTACTTAATTTTTTATTTGTTTAAAATTGGCCTAAAGTAGGCCAGTAGGGCTGATGCTCATCTTGTTTTTTTAAGCAATCCTGGTAAGTTCGTCAACACATTGAATCCTTTCTTATCTACTTTTTTCATGATTTTATAGATCATATCAAACTGTTTGAGCAATTGATTCACCTCTTGGGTAGTTTTCCCGCTGCCACGTGCAACACGTTCACGACGGCTTCGATCTATAATATGGGGATTTTGTCTTTCTTTAGGTGTCATAGAGGCTATGATTACTTCACAGTTTTTAAATAGATCCTCTTCTAAGGGTAGATCTGGCATTATTTTTCCTAGGCCTGGTAGCATGCTCACCATTTCTTGTAGATTGCCCATTTTTTTAATTTGCTGAATTTGTTTGGCCAAATCTTCCAAATTAAATTGATTGGTTTTTATTTTTTGCTGTAAGCTACGTTGTTGTTCTTTATTATAGACTTCTTCTGTGCGTTCTACAAAGGAGATCACATCCCCCATGCCCAGAATACGACTGGCCATGCGGTCTGGATGAAAAAGATCTAGATCCTGCATCTTTTCACCTGTACTGATAAACTTAATAGGTTTATGTACTACACTACGAATGGAAAGTGCTGCACCTCCACGGGCATCTCCATCTAGCTTGGTAAGTACTACACCATCAAAGTTAAGCTGCTCATTAAAAGCTTGCGCCGTAGTAACTGCTTCTTGGCCTGCCATAGCGTCTACGACAAAAAGTGTTTCAGAGGGGTTTAAGCTTTCTTTAAGCATGCGAATCTCCTGCATCATCCCTTCGTCAATAGACAAACGACCTGCGGTATCTACAATCACAAGGTCCATAGCCTTATTTTTAGCTTCTTGAATAGCATTTTGCGCAATAGTACAAGGATTTTTTTCTTCTGGCTCTGTATAAACGCTTATATTAAGCCCCGCGCCTAGTGTTTTAAGTTGGTCAACTGCTGCGGGTCTATAGACGTCACAAGCCACTAAGAGGGGTGTTTTGTTTTTCTTTTTGTAGTAATGTGCCAACTTACCTGTTAAAGTTGTTTTTCCGGCCCCTTGTAGTCCGGCTATCAATATTATAGCTGGATGACCCGTAAGACGCACTTCACTATGTATGCCACCCATTAAATCCGTTAAGGCATCCTGGACTAGCTTTGTAAAAAGCTGACCCGGCGAAACAGATGTAATCACATTGGTTCCAATGGCTTTTTGTTTAATATCATCTGTGACTTGCTTGGCTACTTTGTAATGTACGTCTGCCTGAACTAGACTTCTACGGATTTCTTTTATAGTAGAAGCAATGTTTATTTCTGTAATACGACCTTGCCCTTTTAAGGACTTTATGGCTTTTTCTAGATTTTTACTAAGACTCTGAAACATAATATATGTAATTTTTGTTCCTCCGGTTGGCTTATGAAATGGTTTGGTAGTGGAGCGTAGTGCAATTTTGTTCTTGTAAAATCATTTCAGCGATGGTTTGAACCGCTTCTAACGCAATCTGCCTAATGTACTCAATTTTCTTGTTTACTAAGTTGGTATCACCTTGTAAGGTAGCTACTGCCAATTCTTGTGCACGATGTACGAGATTTACTTGACCAAAGATTAATGCTGCCTCCATCTGATTTTTTACTTTTTCTAATGCAGTAGGGGTTGTATGCTTGATTTTTTTCAATACTTCTATTAAAGCGCTTTCCGATGCTTCGAATGGTACATTTGGGGCTAAACTGCCACTAATGACCAATAGGCCGGGGTCAAATGATTCTGTAGTATAGGCGTCTATTCTAGTATAAAGGGCTTGTTTGTCTACAAGGTTTGCATGTAGCAAAGCAGACTTTCCTTCGTTGAGTAGGTAGCATAATATTTCTGCTGCATAGTAACCAGACATACCTTTGCCTGGCATATGGTAGGCTTTATACAGTATAGGGAAGGGTACAGCCTCTTGAACTACTTTTCGCCTAGGTAGCACTTGATCTGGTTCTTGAGGTAGGGATCTATGGTAAGGAGGGCCAGCTAGAATGGGTTCAAACCATTTTTTACATAATTTGGCTACTTGTGATTGGGTCACCTTGCCCGCAACTACTAAAATCGCATGATTGGGTCTATAGAATTTGTAAAAAAAGGCTTTTACATCATCCATAGTAGCACCCTCTATGTGGCTTAATGATTGACCAATGGTGGGCCATTTGTAGGGATGTGTTGTATAGGCCATATTGGTTAAATGGTGCCATGCATCACCGTAAGGTTGGTTGAGATAATGTTCTTTAAACTCCTCTATTACTACTTTGCGTTGTACTTCTAGTGATTTTTCATTAAATGCAAGTCCAAGCATGCGGTCGGACTCAAGCCAAAAAGCTGTTTCTAGGTTAATAGCAGGTAGGGAACAATAATAATTGGTTAAGTCTGTAGTCGTATAGGCATTGTTGTCACCGCCTACTTGTTGTAAAGGGGTATCGTAAACGGGAATGTTACAAGATCCACCAAACATCAAGTGTTCAACCAGGTGGGCAAAACCTGTTTTTAAGGGGTGCTCATCTCGCGCGCCTACGTCATACATTAGGTTCATTACCGCAATATGGCTGGTTGGATCTTCATGTACAATAACTTGTAGGCCATTGGATAAAGTAAATTTTTCGAAATGAATCATTTTTATATAAGGTCAAATTGCTATAGCTTATTCCATTCGCTAATGGGTGGCAGGGTGGTTGGGTTAACCATGCCATGAAAAGATTGATACACACGCCCAATCAAATGAATATGGGTAAAAAGGCCTTCAGATAGTCGCATAAAGGTTACTTGCAGTTTGCCGCCTTTAGTGATTACGGTTATAGGGCTGTTTAAGCCATAATAGGCACTGAAAACCAGGGCGCTAGCGACTGCTCCTGTACCACAAGACAGTGGTTCTGATGCCAATCCACATTCACACGTGCGGACTAGAATAGTATCTTCTTCAGCTAATTGCACAAAATTGAGATTGACACCCTCTTTTTCGAATGGGTGCCTATTTCTTCTTGGGAAACCAACTTCTTGCATATTAACAGTTTGAATCGCATCTACCCTCTCTACATAATGGCGTGTGCCATTGTCCAGGAAATAGCCGCTGTCTAGTGGTTGAATCACATCTACATCCTGTAAGGTTAAGTACACTAGGTCATTACATATATAACCTGTGTGTAAGCCGTCTATAGCGATAAAATCAGCTTTTTTATCCACGATGCCTAGTTGCTGTGCATAGTGAAGCGCTGACCGACTGCCATTAGCACACAGCCCCCCACCTTGGCTACCATCTGCATTATAGTGCAATAGGGCAAAGTCACAACCTATCTTTTTTTCAATGGTAATGATCCCATCTGCACCAATACCAAATTGGCGATGGCACAGTTTTTGGGTTACCATAGGGCTATATGTACAATACTGATCTTGGAAATTATTAATGATAATAAAATCATTTCCGCAAGCTTGATACTTGGCAAATCTAAGTTGCATGGAGACCATTTATAAGTTCAAGCGGGTATACAAGCACCTTCCTGAAAAAAATTCCAATATAGCCCATTTACCCTATGCACTGTCATACATCATTTACATCTGAAAATCGTTGTTAAAGGATATAAAACGAATGCAATAAAAAACTGCAAGATATAAAAATAATTTTTTAAAGTATATGGTAAAAACATCTGAAAAATTAGTGCATGTATGGTTATGTACTCTGGTTTAGGTGAAATGTAGAGGATCAGTAATGTAAAGCATAGCTATGTCGGTTCATTGCACAATGGTTGCACTTGTAGTGGTTCTGTCGCGTTTATTCTAAAAAAAGCACTAAAAACGTGAGTTCGGGATTTATTTGACTGATTTACAACAATTTAATATCAATTATTTAGTTAATATTTGCACCTATTTAACAAGTTTTTATATCTAATTTTATAAAAATAATATATATAATAAACTGATTATCAGAATTATTTGTTATTCAACTACCTATTTAACTGTCTATAAAACAAATTTTATAAATTTTTATTAATATTGATTATCAAATGAAAAAATAATCTAATCCCGAACTCAGGTTATTAGTAAAAGGATAGCAGATGGCAGTATGTTGAAGCTAATTAAACAAACCCTAACAACGTCAATAGTAAAACAAGGTAAAATTACATGCAAGAAAGTTGGAGTACCGCAAGGATCACCAATATCACCGTTGTATAGTAATATCTACCTAAATGTTATAGACCAAGTGTGGCACTCAAGGGGGTATCCAGAAAAGCTAAGCGCAACCTTGCATAGGTATTGTGATGATGCAATTTTGGTATGTCGTAAGAGTGCTAGCTTAGCGCTGGAGAAATTCATAGAATTAGTAAAGAGGTTATCGCTCATTATTAACCACCAAAAGACACGAATAACGAAACTGAAAGAAGGCTTTAACTTCATAGGTTTTTACTTTGTAAAAAGAAAGAGTCCAACAAGTGGCAGAAATAGCATTTATACGTGAGTTCGGGATTTATTTGACTGATTTACAACAATTTAATATCAATTATTTAGTTAATATTTGCACCTATTTAACAAGTTTTTACACCTAATTTTATAAAAATAATATATATAATAAACTGATTACCAGAATTATTTGTTATTCAACTACCTATTTAACTGTCTATAAAACAAATTTTATAAATTTTCATTGATATTGATTATCAAATGAAAAAATAATCTAATCCCGAACTCAGGTGAAGAAGACTGTCGGACCGCCGTATTCGGGAAAACTGAACGTACCTTGGGATGAGAAGGGAATGGGTAAACAATGAAGAATCAAGTTAGTCAGCTACTGTATTGCGAGCAATCAGAAGCAATAGATATGCTTAATTTTAAGTGGTCCAACCATTTCTTTACTCTAGACCATTGTAGAGATAGAAAACATTCCTATGATTCAAAAAGGACAAGTAATCGGAGCTAAAAATCATCTTTCTACTTTTGAGAATTTTGTTATGCTAATGGCCGAATAATAACCAATATATATCCAAAACTTCACTTAAAACGTGAGTTCGGGATTTATTTGACTGATTTACAACAATTTAATATCAATTATTTAGTTAATATTTGCACCTATTTAACAAGTTTTTATATCTAATTCTATAAATATAATATATATAATAAACTGATTATCAGAATTATTTGTTATTAAACCACCTATTTAACTGTCTATAAAACAAATTTTATAAATTTTTATTAATATTGATTATCAAATGAAAAAATAATCTAATCCCGAACTCACGTTTAAAAGAAAAGCTTTTACTTATGCCCGTGCGAGCATGGGCATTAACGATATCTTAGCTCGACATCTTTTTTCCGGGTAGGTTAAAGTTCGAGTTGAGATAGATCGGTACTCTGACACAGTTTAGGGAATACTTCCTCCTAAGGCTTATTTAAAGCACAGTTTTAAGATATATTTACAATATAATCAAGGGATCTATTTCGAGCATCTCTTTAACCAAGTTTTCAACTTATCTACTATAGAGCAGTAATCCCAGTAATTCTAAAAGCTTATGTCCCTATGTGGGTCATATTGTGCTACCATGATACCAAATTCATGTAGAAAATTTAACCCTTCCTCACAATCCAGGTTTTTATAGGCTGCATAAGAATCCTTGTATACAACTTTTTTAATATCTACACTAAATATAAGGCGGGCACAAGGCAGACATGGCGAAAGGGTAGTGTACAGCACACCATCTTTTACACTGACATGATTGGTTAATGCATAAAGAACAGCATTTTGTTCTGCATGAATGGCTAAAGAACAACTCCCTTTTATATTCCTAGCACAACCTGTTTTAGGCCATATTTCATCGCAATTATAGGACCCTGTTGGTGGGCCATTGTATCCTATGGAAATAATTCGGGTATCTTTTGTTAATACAGCACCTACCTTCTTTTTAACGCAATGTGAGCGTTCGGCCAATTGAATGGCCAATGACATAAAAATATGATCAAAGGTAGGTTTTGGGGGCATTAATTTTTTTACTATGGCGACATTTATCTTATATGAACCAGGCGTCTGAACAGGCAATAGCGTCAACTTAAGGGTTTATTGGTTAGCAAACTCTTCTAAAAACATGATTCCGTCTAGGTTTATCGACCTTATCTCGACTATATAATCGACTTATCCGGATTTTAATTTTAGCACGTATACTGGCTCTATTAAAAAGTCTCTGAAAGCTCTTGGGAGAGCAATCGCCAACAAGAACCTGATACAGTTTCTGCCTCATTACACCAAATAAAACGGAAAAGTTTAACCGATATTGAGCAATTTGGTCTGGGTTCCAAGCGCCTTGTCTATCACACATATGAAGTGATAGTATATTACACATCACTAAGTGTGCCCAAAACTCTTGTAGTACGGCATCTAAGTTTTTTCCAGAGAAATTCTCTAATTCTGAACCTATCTTAAGTCGTTTATAACACTCCTCTATGTGCCACCTTAATAGGTATGCTTTGCTGATATCGTCTGCAGTAAATTTTTCTCGGTCAAAAAGAGAGGTAACCAATACTTCCAGTTTGTCGTTGGGTAAACTAAGGGCTATGACCCTTACTTTTTGGCCGATTGTCTTGGAATTATTTGCCAACATAAAATCAAAATCTGATTTACCAGATGAAACCATTTTCCATAGATTGGTATAATTTTTTTCTTGCACACGAAAAATAAAGTCTGTTTGGCAAGCATTATGTTGCTCAATAAACTTTATTGAAATATAACCACGATCATAGATGAATAATAGTTTTTCTTGCTCTAATGAACGCAGTTGGTTAATTACTTCAGGTAATTGTTCTTCTGCCATTGTTTGCTCTCCCACATGCCAAGGTGCAAAACGTGCACTGATAATCAGAGAAGTACATAAATCAACGAAAAGGGAACCTCTAGCCAATGAAAGCATAGTGCCTGTAGTTCCATTCGGGTTAAGGCGACCAAACTTAGAGACGATTTCTTGAGAACCAGGCAAGCGAACTGAGGAGCCATCTCTAGCAATAACTCTATAACCTCTCCATGTTCCATATGAGGTATCACCTTGATAAGCTGTTTGAAGGCTTAAATCCAATAATTCTTTAAATCCTGTATGAGCAATTTTATATCTTGCTTTTGAAAAAGCTTGCTTGGATGGGGGAATTTTAAAAGTTGATGGTTCCATAAGTTCACACTCTATACCTAAACTTTTTTAACTAACCTCAAAATCATAGAAAATACCACTGGAAATGTAAGTTTTCTCCTGCGTGTGAAACTATTTTTTGCCAAACAATGCTTCACTGGAAACTTACGCAAGTGTATGGTATCTTTAATTCGTAAAATAATATTTTTCCCTTTCTCTACCATGTCTTTATATAAAAAAGTACATTTTAAACTTTATTCATCAAATAATACAGAAGGAAAGTATTTTTTATAGAATTAAAAGACAATTATAGGTAGATACTTGAAGGGAAAAACCAAACAATACTAAACAAATAATTACTCATATTTTCCCTTAAGTTGACGCCATTGACCGATCATATAGGTTGGAAGCAACTTACGCAAGCATTGGGGGACCGGGTACAATTAGTAGGGGATGATCTATTTGTGACCAATCCCGTACGCTTAAAGAAGGGCATAGAAGAAAATTTAGTGAATGCAGTGCTGATTAAATACAATCAGATAACGTGAATTCGGGATTAGATTATTTTTTTATTTGATAATCAATATTAATAAAAATTTATAAAATTTGTTTTATAGACAGTTAAATAAGTAGTTGAATAACAAATAATTCTGATAATCAGTTTATTATATATATTATATTTATAAAATTAGATATAAAAACTTGTTAAATAGGTGCAAATATTAACTAAATAATTGATATTAAATTGTTGTAAATCAGTCAAATAAATCCCGAACTCACGTTAATTATCATAAAGCAACTGATACAATAGAAACAATAGACTTTAGCCATTTTACGAAAGCAGCCAAAAGCTTCATGATAACTGTGGAATATCTTTCCTTAGATGGTAAATTGCAACCATAAGTATAGTTTGATGCTTGAAGTGGTTCAAAAACCACAGCTATTCAATTTGTACCAACGTACCATTTACATAACCTATCTAACCTACTTATTATAGTGTTTATGGCCATTCCTTCTTATACAGAAGCTAATATCCGCTCCCTAGCCTGGCAGGAACATCTCCGGTTGCGCCCTGGCATGTATATTGGGAAATTAGGAGACGGTAGCCTGCCAGATGATGGCATCTACATATTGATCAAAGAGGTCATTGATAATAGTGTAGATGAATTTGTAATGGGTTATGGAAAAAAAATTGAAATAAAAATATCTGACGATAACCAAGTTTCTGTTCGAGACTTTGGAAGGGGTATTCCATTAGGAAAAGTAATAGACTGCGTGGCTAAAATTAATACAGGAGGAAAATATGATGGCCAAGCTTTTCAAAAGTCTGTAGGTTTAAACGGAGTGGGTATAAAAGCAGTGAATGCGCTTTCAGAATATTGTAAAATACAATCTTTTAGAGATGGATTAACCAAATCAGCCACTTTTTCTGCTGGCGTTCTGTTAGAAGAATCAGAAATTCTGCCTACTAATGAGCCAAATGGAACGCATGTTATATTCAAACCAGATTGTGCTATTTTCAAGCAATTTTCTTTTGTACCCCAATATATAGAAGAACAAATAGCCCATTACACCTTTTTAAACACAGGACTTATTTTTAACCTAAATGGTAAGCGATACCATTCTCGAAATGGGCTTTTGGATTTATTACAAGCCAAAACAGCAGCTGAAACCTATGCTTACCCGATCATCCATTTTAAAAAACAGGATATTGAATTATCGCTCACACACCACCATACGCTCTCTAACGAGGTTTATTATACCTTCGTCAATGGGCAATTTACTCCCCAAGGGGGGGGGCATTTAAATGCTTTAAAAGAAGCCATTGTACAAACCGTACGGGCATTTTATAAAAAAGAGTTTGACGCCATTGATATTCGAGGAGGGTTAATAGCTGCACTTTCCATTAAGGTTCAAGACCCTATTTTTGAATCCCAAACCAAGACAAAGCTTGGCTCACAACAGATGGGCCCTGAAGGGCCAACCATTCGTAGTTTTATTATTGCTTGTATCAAAAGTGAATTAGATAATTATCTACACAAAAATCCATCCGCAGCCGAAATATTACAAAAACGTATTCTACAATCTGAACGTGAACGTAAGGAAATAGCTGGCATTAAAAAATTGGTCCATGAAAAAACAAAAAAAGCCAATCTACACAATAAAAAACTAAGGGACTGTCATATTCATTTTAATTCTAAACATCCCCATCGCGTGCAGAGTACTATTTTCATTACAGAAGGTAATTCTGCAAGTGGTTCTATTACTAAATCCCGTAATGTTGAAACCCAAGCTGTATTTTCATTGCGGGGCAAACCATTAAATTGCTTTGGACAATCCAAAAAACTGGTTTATGAAAATGAAGAGTTTAATCTATTACAGCATGCTTTAAATATTGCCAATGGGCTGGATGGATTGCGTTACAACAAAATCGTTATTGCTACAGATTCGGATGTAGATGGCATGCATATCCGGTTACTTATATTAACCTATTTTCTACAGTTTTTTCCAGAACTGGTCTATAATGGACACCTCTATATACTGGAAACACCTCTTTTTAGAGTACGCAACAGAAAGGCAACCCATTATTGTTACAACGAACAGGAAAAAGAGGTAGCCATCAAGTCACTGGGTGCACAACCTGAAATTACCCGTTTTAAAGGGCTAGGAGAGATATCTCCTGATGAATTTACACATTTTATAGGAGCAGCGATTCGGCTGGTGCCTGTAACACCAGCTACCAATAGCGCCTTAGAAGATTTACTAACCTTTTATATGGGAAAAAATACACCAGAGCGGCGGAATTTTATTATTCATAATCTTAGAATAGAAGAAAACCTACCTGAGCTGTAACAAGCAATATGTACCTTACTTTTTACGTGAGTTCGGGATTTATTTGACTGATTTACAACAATTTAATATCAATTATTTAGTTAATATTTGCACCTATTTAACAAGTTTTTATATCTAATTTTATAAATATAATATATATAATAAACTGATTCCCAGAATTATTTGTTATTCAACTACCTATTTAACTGTCTATAAAACAAATTTTATAAATTTTCATTGATATTGATTATCAAATGAAAAAATAATCTAATCCCGAACTCACGTTTTTTGCTTGATCAAAAAACAGCAAAAAATCAAACGCTGTGCAAAAAGTTGTTGCAACCACACTGGGAAACACAGAAGCTGCCATGTGGCCCCCATTAAACTGATGTTCTCCTTAGCTGTAAGGTGCACTTTCTGATCGCAACTTTTTACAAGGGGCGTTTTTTTTGGTTTTAGGTAGTCTTACCAAATAACGTGAGTTCGGGATTTATTTGACTGATTTACAACAATTTAATATCAATTATTTAGTTAATATTTGCACCTATTTAACAAGTTTTTA
Source organism: Cardinium endosymbiont of Oedothorax gibbosus (assembly GCF_936981045.1). Classification (GTDB taxonomy): domain Bacteria; phylum Bacteroidota; class Bacteroidia; order Cytophagales; family Amoebophilaceae; genus Cardinium. The sequence goes on along the minus strand of NZ_OW441264.1, from coordinate 939,025 downwards.
TATCTAATTTTATAAATATAATATATATAATAAACTGATTACCAGAATTATTTGTTATTCAACTACCTATTTAACTGTCTATAAAACAAATTTTATAAATTTTTATTAATATTGATTTTCAAATGAAAAAATAATCTAATCCCGAACTCACGTAAATAAGAAAAAGATTATACTGGACAGATTTATAAAATCTAAGAAATATACTATTTTATCTAATCATCAATAACATTTATGCCTTAAGTTGACGCCATTGGCTGAACGGGTAGAGTGGTCTCGGCAGGAATCGAACCTGCATCAAAAGTTTAGGAAACTTCTATTCTATCCGTTGAACTACGAAACCAGTGCCCGACTAATTTAGGTGATTGTGGACTTTTTTCAACTATATCATACATAGTCGGCGTAAAACGCATACAACTACAGGAACCTCTTGATCAGTTTGATGCAATCGATTATCACTATAAATCATATAAACCAATCCCAAATGCATCTATAGCAGGCCTCGTTACAGAGACGATACGGATGATATGCTAGATTTTTTACATAAATTAAAGTTCTATACATAAAGTAATCTAAAATAGAGGTTCATTCGTACCTATTCAAGCCAGTGGCAAATAAGGCATGTATCACACTTTTTTCTTAATCAAAAAGTGTGCAAAAAATCAAGCCCTCTGCAAAAAGTTGAGTAACTCTTCACAAGAGGCGGTTTTTTATGTTTTTCGTAGTATTTCCATACATATTTGCACCAAACCAACCTATGCGCGGAAGAATTATTGTAGGATTAGATCCTGGAAGTGTAATTATAGGCTTTGGTATTATTCAAGAAGGGGAAACGGGTAGTGCCATAAAGCTAATAGAACATGGTGTTTTTCAATTAAAAAAATACAAAGAGCATATGTTACGGATGCGTCATATTTATTTATATATGACGGAATTGTTTCAAAAACATGTGCCAGATGAAGTAGCTATTGAGTCGATTTTTTATGGAACCAATGTACAATCTATGCTTAAGTTAGGCAGGGCACAGGGGGTAGCGATTGCAGCAGCCTTAGCTTGTGAAATACCTGTTACAGAATATGCGCCACGTAAGGTCAAACAAGCTGTTACTGGAAATGGAAATGCTTCAAAGGAACAAGTTGCTGCTATGGTTGGCCATCTGCTTAACATACCTACCCCATCTACTTTTTTAGATGCGTCAGATGCGCTAGCGATAGCTTTGTGTCATAGCCAACAACGCCTATCTGTCACTGCTAAAATCAAAAGTTGGTCGCAATTTGTAGCAGCGCACCCCAATTGCAAGCGATCCTCTTGTTAAGAGCTGAATCATCTCCATACCATAACCACCATCTACTATTCCATCTTACCTTTTATTTTTTTATTTGATCATAAAGTGTTTATCATCTATTGGCTGAATCATAAATATAATGTCTCTATACACCTATACCTTCTTCACCTAATTTGATATGAACGTGAGTTCGGGATTTATTTGACTGATTTACAACAATTTAATATCAATTATTTAGTTAATATTTGCACCTATTTAACAAGTTTTTATATCTAATTTTATAAATATAATATATATAATAAACTGATTATCAGAATTATTTGTTATTCAACTACCTATTTAACTGTCTATAAAAAAAATTTTATAAATTTTTATTAATATTGATTATCAAATGAAAAAATAATCTAATCCCGAACTCACGTTTTTATCAAAAAAAAGTAACTTTATAAAAGTTGCACACAGCTTAAAAAAGCAGGTTTAATACAAACATTTAATAGATTTGATAGATGGAAAAAAGACTGCTTAGAAAGCAGTAAACGCATTAAAATTGTATTCATTAATGAAGTGCAGCTGTCAAGATTTAAGCTTACAGCTGGTATATATTTAGGCGTTAGGGCTTCTGATAAGTAATACCATTAACACAATAATTTTCTAACTGGTAAAATTATTCGTAAACTTGGACATTTGTTACTCCCTAAAAGGATAGATCTAGTAAGGAGGTCTATATTCCTTAGTAGTTATACATAAATTATAGAAACATGGCACATCCAAAGAAAAGATCATCTGCTTCCAGAAGAGATAAAAGAAGAACACATATTAAGTGTGCGATGCCCGCTCTTGTCGTTTGTCCTGTTACCGGTGTGGTACATACACCACACCGTGCATTTTGGCATGAAAATAAAATGTATTATAAAGGCAAAGTCGTGATGCATACGGCAGGCACTCAATAATTGATTATGCTGTTTTACTTTGTTCGCTTTTGAACAGGAAAATTTTTTTTACCAAATCTGTTCAGTAGATGAAAATAATCAAATGTGCCTCCATTGCAGGTGTATCTGGATATGTGCCAGACTATGTGTTGACCAATAGAGAATTGGAGCAGATGGTAGATACCAGTGATCAGTGGATTACTACTAGAACGGGTATTCAAGAAAGAAGAATCCTAAAAGGAAAGGAGCTGGGTACCTCGTTCATGGCCATACAAGCAGTAAAAGATTTGCTGCAAAAAACAGCTACCGATCCTGCTACGATAGATCTCCTCATATGTGCGACCATTACGCCAGATAGGATTACCCCTGCTACCGCTAATATTATTGCCCATGCGGTGGGTGCTGCTCATGCTTTTAGTTACGACTTACAAGCTGCTTGTTCAGGTTTTCTTTATGGACTCGATACAGCAGCTCAATTTATTGCCTCAGGTAGAGCCAAAAAAGTAATTGTAGTAGGCGCGGATAAGATGTCTTCTATTACCAATTATGCAGATCGGGCTACCTGTATTCTTTTTGGGGATGGTGCGGGTGCCGTACTGGTAACAGCACATGATGCAGATAGTGGTTATGGTATTATAGATACCATCTGCAAAACAGATGGTGCAGGGCAAGACTTGCTCTATCAAAAAGCAGGAGGCAGTAGGCTGCCCGCTTCACACGAAACCGTGAATGCGCAAGCACATTACATTCACCAAGATGGCCAAAATGTATTTAAGGCAGCTGTTACGGCTATGTCAGACGTAGTAATAGAAATTATGGCTGGTAATCACATTGCCGCAGCAGATATTACCTATCTAGTGCCCCATCAAGCCAATAAACGCATCTTACAACTTGTAGCCGATCGTGTGGCCATTCCTATGGAAAAGGTTATGCTGAACATCCATAAGTATGGCAATACAACAGCCGCAACCATTCCACTTTGCTTGTGGGATTACGAACAAAAACTAAAAAAAGGTGATAAGTTGATTCTAACTGTTTTTGGAGGCGGATTTACCTGGGGCGCCATATATATGGTCTGGGGATATGATGGTTGTAAACCTATGTAAGGGTTTGTATATATAAGGCAAAAATATATTTTTAAGTAGTAGCAATAAGCTTAACATATTATGGCAAATACAAGTGATATTAAAAATGGCCTTTGTATTGTATTGAACAATGATATTTACAGTGTCGTGGAATTCCAGCACGTCAAGCCAGGTAAGGGAGCGGCCTTTGTTAGAACCAAATTAAAGCGTTTAACCAAAGAAAGCCAAATTGACCATACTTTTAACGCAGGTGCAAAAATTCATATCGCACGCATCGAACGCAGACCCTACCAGTTGCTCTATAAGGATAGTGCAGGGTACACTTTTATGCACACGGAGACCTTTGAACAACTAACCATTCAGCGATCGCTTATTAATACACCTCAATTCTTAAAAGAAGGACAACATGTGGAAGTCGTTTACTACGATGATGAAAACGTGGTATTAAAGTGCGAATTACCCCCATCTGTGTTATTGCGGATTACCTATACAGAGCCAGGGCTCCGAGGCGATACCGCTACGAAAACATTAAAGCCAGCTACCTTAGAAACAGGTGTAGACATTAGGGTCCCTTTATTTATTAATAATCAAGATCTTATAAAAGTAGATACCCGTACCGGTCTCTATATGGAGCGTGTAAACGAGCAGAAAAAGTAAGTATGAAAACCAAAGAAATTCACGAGCTGATTGACTGTATTACCAAGTCAGGGTTAGAAGAGGTGCATATTGAAACAGAGAACATTAAAATTCATGTTAAAAGGAGTATGCCCATCCCTGGGCATCTCGCACCACTTGCGCCCAATGCGCCACCGCCTTCAATACCTACGCAAACAGTAGAAAATAGCCGCAATTATATAACGATTAAATCCCCAATGATTGGTACTTTTTACCGATCACCTAACCCTGAAGAAGCCCCATTTGTAAAAGAAGGAGATGCTATTGTAAAAGGGACCAAGCTCTGTATTATAGAAGCTATGAAGCTCTACAATGAAATAGAGTCAGAAGTTACGGGCAAGATCGTTCAAATCTTGGTTGATGATGTCTCTCCTGTGGAATATGATCAACCACTTTTTGTAGTAGATCCAGTTACCGAATAAATATCACATCCATCCTTATTGAACCAGTTTGATCGGTTCTGTCTCGTTTATTCTAAAAAATCATTATTTCAGTATCTGCAGTTAAAAAAGTAGTTATTATGTTTAATATTTCGCCCAAATTATTACCTTATTTTAAAGGGTTCTGTCGCGTCTATAGTTTTCTTAGTATAGGTTTTTCGTTTAAGTCAAATTTTGGATATTATGCGGCCATTAAGATAGCAAAGTTCTCAAAAGTAGAAAGATGATTTTTAGCTCCTCTTACTTGTCCTTTTTGAATCATACGAATGTTTTCTATCCCTGAAATAGTAATGGAAGCAGAATAAAAATTCTTAAAACCCAGCATAGGTTTTATCCGTTTTTTGATAAACCTATGATCTTGTTCAACTCTATTATTCAAATATTTGTTTTGAAATATTTGAATGGTATGATCTTGATCAAGATCTGTATTGATCGCATCAAGGGCAGCTTTATTACTACCGCTTTTGTCAATTACTACTTTCTTAGGAATATTATTTTCTGTGATCGCCTTGCGAAAAAAAGAAAGCGTTGAAGACTTGTCTCTATGATCAGATAGAAAAAAGTCAACTGTATCACCATAACGATCTACTGCTCTATATAAATAGATCCACTTCCCGTTTAGTTTAACATAGGTTTCATCCATTTTCCAACTACTACCAATTGGTCGTTTTCTTTTTCTTACTGCTTTATCTATCAGAGGAACAAACTTAATAACCCATCTCTGTAGCGTAGAATGATCAACTCTTGCGCCTCTCATACGCATCATCTCTTCCAAATCTCTATAGCTCAAGGAAAAACGACACTTCATGTATACAAATAACAGGATGACTTCTGATGAAGAACAATAACCTTTAAAATATGGTAATAACTCGGGAGAAATATTAAACATAATAACTACTTTTTTAAATACCGATACTAAAATAATCATTTTTTAGAATAAACGCGACAGAACCATATTGAACACGCCTAAAATTAGAAAGTTTGTATTGATTTTTTTAAAAATTTTTTATAAAATTGAGGGCTATATTTTTTTCTTAAATAAACGGCCTAGCCAATTATGTTAATGCATAGAACAAACAATCCATCCAACCTGGTGGCCGATGAGGAGGGTAAAGCCGCCATTCTAATAGCCCTGGTTACCCCCCAGCAACCTCTAACCAAAACAGAAGAATATCTTACAGAATTAGCCTTTTTAGCAGATACTTGGGGACTGAAAGTTGTTAAACAATTTATGCAAAGGTTAGATTATCCACATGGTGCTACTTTTGTAGGTAAGGGGAAAGTAGAAGAAATAGCTGCTTTTATAAAAGCAGAAAAAGTTGATTACGCTATTTTTGACGATGAGCTTTCTCCCTCACAAGTGCGTAATTTGGAAAAATTACTATCCTGCCAGATATTGGATAGAAGTTTGTTGATCCTTAATATCTTCTCCATACGTGCCCAAACCAAACAAGCGAGCACACAGGTAGAATTGGCGCAATATCAATATTTATTACCACGACTTACCAGAATGTGGACCCACCTTTCAAGTCAAAAAGGGGGTAGTGCAGGCATGCGTGGCCCTGGTGAAAAAGAATTGGAAACGGATAAAAGAATTATTCAACACAAAATCACCAAACTGCGTGAAAAGTTAGCAAGTATCGCACAACAATGTATTACCAGGCGTAAGGGACGGGTGGATTTGGTGCGTGTTGCATTGGTAGGGTATACTAATGTAGGAAAGTCTACTTTGATGAAGCTGCTATCCAAGTCAGACATCTTGGTTGACAACAAACTATTTGCTACAGTAGATGCTACTGTACGTAAGGTAGTATTAAATGACAAACCTTTCTTACTAACCGATACGGTAGGCTTTATTCGGAAACTACCCCATACATTGGTGGAATGTTTTAAATCTACATTGACAGAAATTAAAGAAGCAGATTTGCTACTACATATAATAGATGCATCACATAATAGTTTTCAAGAGCAAATAAATATAGTCAATCAAACTTTAGCAGAAATAGGTGCAGATAACTTGCCAAGAATTTTAGTATTCAACAAGATTGACATGATCAAGCAAAATAAGGAAAATATGTTAAGAGCTACCCACGCAACAGATACACCAATAGAAGTTGCTTTAAAAACAGGTGCATATAGCAGTACGATCAATGGTTATCCTGCAGTGTTTATCTCCGCAACACAAGACCTACATATCGATCTTTTAAAAGAAACGATTACAAAAGAAATAGAACGGATTCAGGTAGCAAGATATATAAAAGCTAGCTATTAGCTTAGGCATGTATATGCTACTTTTTGCTGGATAAAAAGGTAGGTTTCCCTTACTTTTTCCTTGATCAAATTTTTATTTCGTAACATTTCCACACCGCTCAACGGGGTACTTTTATGGAAATAAAATGGAAAAAAAGTATTTTACCATTCAGGAGGTAGCCCGCCATTTTGGCGTAGCACCTTCTTTGATACGTTTTTGGGAAAAAGCCTTTAGTGGAATCCTTCACCCCAATAGGAATAGTAAGGGGGCTAGGAGGTATCAAGAAAAGGATATCGCTCAGTTGCGTTATATCTATACACTGGTTAAAGAAAAAGGATATAGCTTAGCAGGCGCACGTAAAGTGATTCAGAAACATGGTAATACGCTTACCATTACGCCAGAAGAGGTTGTTCAACGATTACGTGCATTGCGTTCTTTCTTGGTGGCTTTAAAGGGTTCTGTCGCGTCTATTATACTGGACTGAAAAATTCGGACAAAAAAGGGTTCTGTCGCGTCTATATTTTCGTTAGTATAGGTTTTTCGTTTAAGTCAAATTTTGGATATTATGCGGCCATTAAGATAGCAAAGTTCTCAAAAGTAGAAAGATGATTTTTAGTTCCTCTTACTTGTCCTTTTTGAATCATACGAATGTTTTCTATCCCTGAAATAGTAATGGAAGCAGAATAAAAATTCTTAAAACCCAGCATAGGTTTTATCCGTTTTTTGATAAACCTATGATCTTGTTCAACTCTATTATTCAAATATTTGTTTTGAAATATTTGAATGGTATGATCTTGATCAAGATCTGTATTGATCGCATCAAGGGCAGCTTTATTACTACCGCTTTTGTCAATTACTACTTTCTTAGGAATATTATTTTCTGTGATCGCCTTGCGAAAAAAAGAAAGCGTTGAAGACTTGTCTCTATGATCAGATAGAAAAAAGTCAACTGTATCACCATAACGATCTACTGCTCTATATAAATAGATCCACTTCCCGTTTAGTTTAACATAGGTTTCATCCATTTTCCAACTACTACCAACTGGTCGTTTTCTTTTTCTTACTGCTTTATCTATCAGAGGAACAAACTTAATAACCCATCTCTGTAGCGTAGAATGATCAACTCTTGCGCCTCTCATACGCATCATCTCTTCCAAATCTCTATAGCTCAAGGAAAAACGACACTTCATGTATACAAATAACAGGATGACTTCTGATGAAGAACAATAACCTTTAAAATATGGTAATAACTCGGGAGAAATATTAAACATAATAACTACTTTTTTAAATACCGATACTAAAATAATCATTTTTTAGAATAAACGCGACAGAACCGATCGTTATGGTGATACAGTTGACTTTTTTCTATCTGATCATAGAGACAAGTCTTCAACGCTTTCTTTTTTTCGCAAGGCGATCACAGAAAATAATATTCCTAAGAAAGTAGTAATTGACAAAAGCGGTAGTAATAAAGCTGCCCTTGATGCGATCAATACAGATCTTGATCAAGATCATACCATTCAAATATTTCAAAACAAATATTTGAATAATAGAGTTGAACAAGATCATAGGTTTATCAAAAAACGGATAAAACCTATGCTGGGTTTTAAGAATTTTTATTCTGCTTCCATTACTATTTCAGGGATAGAAAACATTCGTATGATTCAAAAAGGACAAGTAAGAGGAGCTAAAAATCATCTTTCTACTTTTGAGAACTTTGCTATCTTAATGGCCGCATAATATCCAAAATTTGACTTAAACGAAAAACCTATACTAACGAAAATATAGACGCGACAGAACCCTTTTTTGTCCGAATTTTTCAGTCCAGTATAATAGACGCGACAGAACCTAAAAAAGTACAAAAGATAATATCGGCCAGTCATTTTTTTTATTTTATAGAAAAAAGCTTAAGTTTGTTAAGGTTTATCCCCCCTAATTTAGAAGGGGTTATGATTCTTTAGCTTATAGAAATATATGTATGCAATTGTAGAAATAGCTGGGAAACAATTTAAAATTTCCAAAGAGCAGTGGCTTTACACCCCTAAATTGCAAAGTGAGGTGGGTGCTTTGCTCACTTTTGATAAAGTTTTACTTTTAGATGATGAAGCGGGAGCGGTGACCGTTGGTGCACCTACGCTAAATGGGGTAACGGTCAAAGCCAAGGTATTGGAACATACCAAGGCAAACAAAATCATCGTCTTTAAGAAAAAAAGACGAAATGGATACAAAGTAAAGCGAGGGCATCGTCAAGATCACACGCGGATTGTTATTGAAGATATTACAAACTAATATAATAACATGGCACATAAGAAGGGAGCCGGTAGCTCCCGTAACGGAAGAGATTCAGAAAGTAAGCGGCTCGGTATAAAAAAATATGGTGGAGAAGCGGTAATACCTGGTCATATCATTGTCAGGCAAAGGGGTACCCGTTATTATCCTGGTAAAAATGTTGGCTTAGGTAGGGATCATACTTTATTTGCCTTAACGGATGGCGTGGTTATCTTTAAAAAGAAGCGTATGCGGTCTGTTGTTTCGATAGATGGTCTATAGTCTATTGCTGTTACACACCTGTTCCTAATAATAGGCAAAAAAATAATCCATTAACTATTTGCAAACTAGATTTGCTAGAAAGGTAATACTATGGCTGTAAAAATAAGATTAGCTAGATGCGGCAGAAGGCATCTAGCAGAATATGACATCATTATAGCTGATGCAAGATCGCCACGAGATGGTCGTTTTATAGAAAAAATTGGGAGCTATAATCCCAACACAGCACCTGCAACGGTTAAACTTAATGAAACCAACGCATTGAAATGGCTTTTTCAGGGTGCACAGCCTACCGATACCGTTAGAACCCTTTTGTCCAAACAAGGTGTTATGCTTAAAAAGTATCTTCAAGTAGGCGTCATAAAGGGGGCCATCACTCAAGAGCAGGCGGATGAAAAATTTGCTAATTGGAAGGCAGATCGGGCAAAAAAAATGCTTAATACGTGAGTTCGGGATTAGATTATTTTTTCATTTGATAATCAATATTAATAAAAGTTTATAAAATTTGTTTTATAGACAGTTAAATAGGTAGTTGAATAACAAATAATTCTGATAATCAGTTTATTATATATATTATATTTATAAAATTAGATATAAAAACTTGTTAAATAGGTGCAAATATTAACTAAATAATTGATATTAAATTGTTGTAAATCAGTCAAATAAATCCCGAACACACGTTTAATCACTGCGGTTAGTGCAATCTTCCCGTATGGATCCGCCTCGATATTCGGTAGTTGCGTGGTAATCTTACAATTAAATTCATTTCGATCAAAAAATAGTTAATTAATGAATAAGGAAAATATTATGGCTCAAGTAGTAGCCATTGTTGTTGATAAGCTCAATGTTTCAGCTCAAGAGGTTTTGCCTACAGCACATTTTGTAAATAACTTAGGTGCTGATTCTCTAGACCAAGTAGAGTTGGTCTTGGAGCTTGAAAAAAAATTTAATGTATTCATTAAGGATGATGAAGCGACCAATCTACAAACCGTGGGTAGTGTGGTAGATTATTTAGAAAAGGCTTTGGCACAACGTAAGGCTTAGCTCACCTTTTTTATGTTACCAACAAGAGTAGTTATTACAGGATTAGGTGCCCTTACGCCCATTGGCAGTAATGTTGAGGCATACTGGAAGGGGTTGGTCTCCGGTCAAAGTGGTGCGGAGCTCATCACTAGGTTTAATACGGCTCAGCATAAAACTAAGTTTGCTTGTACCTTAAAAGGCTATGATCCCCATAACTACCTTGATGCAAAAGATATCAGGCGGATGGATCCATTTACCCAGTATGCGATGGTAGCTGGGGATGAAGCCATACAGGATGCCGCATTAACCACCTCTTTAGTAGATAAAGAACGCGTAGGCGTTGTGTGGGGCTCTGGCATAGGCGGTTTAGGTACTACAGAAGAAACCGTTTTGGAGCTTGCTGGAAATGGTATGGATCCGAAAATCAACCCTTTTTTTATTCCCAAGATTATACCAAATATCCCTTCTGGTCACCTGTCCATTAAATATGGATTTAAGGGACCCAACTTTGCCACAGTAGCCGCATGTGCTTCTGCAGTAAATGCTATAGTGGCTGCGTTTCAGTTGATTAAATTAGGCGATGCAGATGTAGTGGTAGCAGGTGGCTCAGAGGCACCTATTATTCAAATAGGTATGGCTGGATTTAATGCATTAAAGGCCCTCTCTACGCGCAATGCAGACTACCCAACCGCTTCACGTCCCTTTGATAAGACAAGGGATGGCTTTGTGATGGGAGAAGGAGCAGGTGCTTTAGTCCTTGAATCTTGTGCGCATGCTCAACAAAGAAAGGCCAAAATTTACGCCGAAATAGTAGGTGTAGGGATGTCTGCAGATGCCCATCATATTACCGCACCAGATATGGGAGGCGTAATTTTAGCATTGCAACGCGCATTAATCAGTGCCGGGCTTTCACCAGATTGTATAGACTACATTAATGCCCATGGAACCGGCACCCCATTGGGCGATATCAATGAGATAGAGGCCATTCAGCATGTATTTGGTGCCCATGTTTATAAGTTAAATATTAGCTCGACCAAGTCAATGACTGGTCATTTGCTGGGTGCAGCGGGCGCTATAGAGTCTATTGCCACTGTTTTAGCATTGTTACATCAGGTGGTGCCTCCAACGATTAACCATAAGGTATTAGATGAGGCCATTGATCCACGGATCAATCTGACGTTACACAAGGCAGAAGCAAGATCTGTTGTATTTGCGCAAAACAATGCCTTTGGTTTTGGTGGGCATAATGTTTCTATAATCTTCAAAAGATGGGAAGGCTTCTAAATTTACTCCAGTATTTTTTTAAAAAGCGAGATTCTGATACGCAACAATTAGTCTCTTTTGTAAGAACTGTTACTGGAATGATTCCTTTAAATCTAGCTTTATATAAGGTAGCCCTTCAACATAGCTCTATAGAAGAAGGATATACCTCCAATGAACGACTCGAATTTCTAGGAGATGCTATATTATCTGCGATTGTTGCAGATTACCTCTTTAAGAGGTATCCCTTAAAAGAAGAGGGTTTTTTAACAGACATACGATCAAGGTTGGTCAATAGGGATTCCTTAAATGGATTGGCACGTAAAATTCATTTAGATAAGTTATTGCATTACGATACGAATCTTGTAAAACGCAGTGGCCATAAATTTATTTATGGCAATGCATTAGAGGCGCTTATTGGGGCTGTTTACTTAGATCATGGTTATGACCGCTGTCAAAAATTTGTTATTGAGCGTCTTATAGTCAATTATATAAGCCTCAAGGAGCTTATAGAGCATGATACCAACTTTAAGAGTAGGATCATTCAATGGGCACATAAACACCACCGTCAAGTAATTTTTAGGATCCTTGAGGAAAAACAGTATGAGCACTATAAAGAATTTACCGCTCAGGTGCTTATAGATGCAAAAGTTATGGGAGAGGGGACGGGTAGAACCAAAAAATGTGCTGAACAAATGGCCGCCCAGCAAGCCTTACAATATACAGAGCAAGTAGAATAAAACATCTATCACTTATCTTTAACTTTGATGGGGGCCTATTGCAACGGCCTCAAAGGTTCTGTCGCGTCTATAGTTTTCTTAGTATAGGTTTTTCGTTTAAGTCAAATTTTGGATATTATGCGGCCATTAAGATAGCAAAGTTCTCAAAAGTAGAAAGATGATTTTTAGCTCCTCTTACTTGTCCTTTTTGAATCATACGAATGTTTTCTATCCCTGAAATAGTAATGGAAGCAGAATAAAAATTCTTAAAACCCAGCATAGGTTTTATCCGTTTTTTGATAAACCTATGATCTTGTTCAACTCTATTATTCAAATATTTGTTTTGCAATATTTGAATGGTATGATCTTGATCAAGATCTGTATTGATCGCATCAAGGGCAGCTTTATTACTACCGCTTTTGTCAATTACTACTTTCTTAGGAATATTATTTTCTGTGATCGCCTTTCGAAAAAAAGAAAGCGTTGAAGACTTGTCTCTATGATCAGATAGAAAAAAGTCAACTGTATCACCATAACGATCTACTGCTCTATATAAATAGATCCACTTCCCGTTTAGTTTAACATAGGTTTCATCCATTTTCCAACTACTACCAACTGGTCGTTTTCTTTTTCTTACTGCTTTATCTATCAGAGGAACAAACTTAATAACCCATCTCTGTAGCGTAGAATGATCAACTCTTGCGCCTCTCATACGCATCATCTCTTCCAAATCTCTATAGCTCAAGGAAAAACGACACTTCATGTATACAAATAACAGGATGACTTCTGATGAAGAACAATAACCTTTAAAATATGGTAATAACTCGGGAGAAATATTAAACATAATAACTACTTTTTTAAATACCGATACTAAAATAATCATTTTTTAGAATAAACGCGACAGAACCCTGTCGCTTCTATATTTTCGTTAGTAACGTCTTTTCTTTTAAGTGGGCTCTGTCCACTTAAGTGTGTAAATTAGTTTTTTGATTTTATTCAATTCTGTTTTCAAATTTAATTAAAAAATGTGCCATAGCCTCGCTCCAGTTATGAATAGAGGTGGTCCATTTTCTAGTCATGTAGTTAATAGTTAGATATAATGTTTTAAAAACAGCTAGATCGTTAGGGAACACTTTTTTATTTTTGGTAACTCTACGAAATTGGCTATTTACAGATTCCAAACATTTGTTGTGTAAATGACCTTACGTATGGCATTAGGGTACTGTAAAAATACCATCAGATTATCCCAGTTAGCATACCAAGATTGGGCTATTTGTGGGTATTGTTGATTCCACTTAGTAGCAAAAGCTTCTAAGGCCATCAATGCTTCTTGCTCGGTAACTGCTGTATAAATTGGTTTTAAATCAGCAACTAATACCTTTCTATGTTTATAAGAAACATACTGCAAACTACCCCTAATTGCATGAACAATACAGAGCTGATGTTCCGTTTTTGGGTATACAGCAGCAATGGCCTCAGACATGCCTGACAAATTATCTGTACATGCAATGAGCATATCGTTCATACCCCGATTTTTGAGTTCTGTTAAATTGCCTAACCAAAATTTAGCCCCTTCATTTTCACTCATCCAAAGCCCTAAAACATCCTTTATGCCAGATCTATCTATACCTAAAGCGACATAGATTGCCTTGTTGATGATGCGCTTATCTTGTCTAACTTTAACTACAAAGCAATCAAAAAAAACAATAGAATAGACTGATTCTAAGGGACGATTTTTCCATATCTTAACATCTTCAATAACAGAGTCTGTGATGTTACTTATCAGGCTTTCACTTACTTCTGCGCCATATAATTCCTGTATTTGAATCTGAATATCTGACAGACTCATACCTTTAGCATGTAAAGATAAGATCTTATCATCCAAACTAGGAATTCTTGTTTGACGATTAGGCAATAAAATAGGTTCAAAAGTCGATGCTCTATCTCTGGGTACTTCAACCGATATAACGCCATTATCAGTAATAACTTGCTTACTGGATAATCCATTACGTACATTCTCTGAATCACTACGTGCATACTTATTATAACCTAAATGGTCATCCATTTCTGACTGTAATGCTTTTTCTACAAGACGCTTACTTAATTGTTTGAGTAAGCCGTCTTGATCAAAAAGTCTGGAAAGGTCTACACCTGATTCTATCAGTACATCTATGGCCTTGCTTATCCCATCTTTAACTGTCTCTTTTCTTTTTATTGTTTTAAGTGTTATGATTTAAGTAAAGATAAATCCTAAAAAATATTTACACACTCAAAACAAAAGACCCTTTTGGATATATATTACGTGAGTTCGGGATTAGATTATTTTTTCATTTGATAATCAATATTAATAAAAATTTATAAAATTTGTTTTATTAGACAGTTAAATAGGTAGTTGAATAACAAATAATTCTGGTAATCAGTTTATTATATATATTATATTTATAAAATTAGATACAAAAACTTGTTAAATAGGTGCAAATATTAACTAAATACCTGAGTTCGGGATTAGTTTGTTAAAAAATAGCTTTAAAAAGCTCCTTTGTGTTTTAAATTTGGAGATAAAAAAATACTAACCAGATTATCCAAAGGAGCCGGCTATGAATGTAGAAAAATTAGTTGAAATATATTATGCTGTTGATGAATTTCTCATAAAGTTTATGCCGTATATGGAAAAACAACTGTTAACCAACTCTAAAAGAAAACCCACTAGAACTTGTTCATTAACTTTGAGTGAAATAATGACTGTTCTTATTGCCTTTCATGTGATTGGTTTTAGAAATTTTAAGTCTTATTATATTCATTTACAGCAATTTCATTCTAGTGAATTTGGAAAGTTAGTAAGCTACAATAGATTTATAGAACTGATCCAAAGAACGTTAGTTCCCTTGTACTGTTTTACACAAAGTCTTTCTAAAACAAAAACAGGTTGTTATTTTATGGATGCAACAGCCATCAAGGT
The DNA here is from genome assembly GCF_936981045.1 of Cardinium endosymbiont of Oedothorax gibbosus. Classification (GTDB taxonomy): domain Bacteria; phylum Bacteroidota; class Bacteroidia; order Cytophagales; family Amoebophilaceae; genus Cardinium. The sequence goes on along the minus strand of NZ_OW441264.1, from coordinate 923,855 downwards.
TTTCCATATCAAAAGAGCCTATACGCACAGGGTTTTTAAATCGATTGCTACTAACGTGAGTTCGGGATTTATTTTACTGATTTACAACAATTTAATATCAATTATTTAGTTAATATTTGCACCTATTTAACAAGTTTTTATATCTAATTTTATAAATATAATATATATAATAAACTGATTATCAGAATTATTTTTTATTCAACTACCTATTTAACTGTCTATAAAACAAATTTTATAAATTTTTATTAATATTGATTATCAAATGAAAAAATAATCTAATCCCGAACTCACGTTACTAAAGGTAAAACCAGCACCGGTTGGTTTTTTGGATTAAAGTTGCACTTGATAGTCAATGATTTAGGAGAAATTATGAATTTTCAACTGACCACAGGTAAAACTAATGATAGGCTTCCTGTAGAAAATTTGTGTAAACACTTCATGGGTAAAATATTTTCCGATAAAGGTTACATAAGCAAAGATTTATTTGAAAAACTGATCGAGAAAGGCGTGGAACTCATTACCCAGATCAGAAAAAATATGAAAAATTCTTTTATGCCACTCTGGGATAAACTGATGCTTAGAAAACGATCTATAATTGAAACTATTATAGATCAGCTCAAAAATATTAGCCAGATAGAACATTCCAGGCATAGAAGCATACCTAATTTTTTAGTCAATTTGATAGCTGGAATTACAGCTTATGCACTAAAAGAGAAAAAACCTTCTATAACTAATATATATATCACTGGTTCACAATACGTCTAATCCCGAACTGAGGTTAATAAAGTCCTGCAATCTAACAAAAGCTTCACTGGAATTCGTATGTTTAAAATAGTTAACCCATCCTAACACTACTGGTTTTATTTGCTTGATGAATGTTTGAGGTTTGATTGGTGCTTTTCTACAAGTCAGGTATTTTAGTCTGTTACGGATGCTTTGTTGGGATTGTTTCGTTGGAAATACATAAATACTATTTCTGCCACTTGTTGGACTCTTTCTTTTTACAAAGTAAAAACCTATGAAGTTAAAGCCTTCTTTCAGTTTCGTTATTCGTGTCTTTTGGTGGTTAATAATGAGCGATAACCTCCTTACTAATTCTGTGAATTTCTCCAGCGCTAAGCTAGCACTCTTACGACATACCAAAATTGCATCATCACAATACCTATGCAAGGTTGCGCTTAGCTTTTCTGGATACCCCCTTGAGTGCCACACTTGGTCTATAACATTTAGGTAGATATTACTATACAACGGTGATATTGGTGATCCTTGCGGTACTCCAACTTTCTTGCATGTAATTTTACCTTGTTTTACTATTGACGTTGTTAGGGTTTGTTTAATTAGCTTCAACATACTGCCATCTGCTATCCTTTTACTAATAAGTTTTAATAATTTTTCGTGTGAGATGCTAGTAAAGTATGATTGAAAATCAATCTCAACTACGCCCCATGCCTGCTGGTATAGATCTTCTCGGATCACTAAACTCGCTTGTTTGGCTCCTCGTTTCGGTCTATAGCCGTATGAACATTCATGAAAATCAGCTTCGAAGATCGGTTCAATGACTATTTTCATTGCTGTGAGCACTATGAGATCTTCTACGGTCATTACCTCTAGTGGCCTTGTTCCACCTTTAGCTTTGGGTATTTCTACCAACCTGCTTGAGGTAAATTTGTATAGCTTTGCGCGTAGTTGCTGCTGCAATTTATTGATAATCTTTGCCTCACCTTGATCTATTATATCACTTATGCTTTTACCATCAATCCCTGCTGAACCTTGATTTGCTTTGACTTGACGCCAAGCTTCCCAAAGTACATCTTTTAGATAAATTTTATCATATATACTATAAAATCTGACTTCCTTACATTGCTTGGATTTGAGATATAGAGTTCTTTGGAGTTGCTGAACTTTTAATGTTCCGTTCATAGCTTTAGGGCAATCAGACATTCTCAACTCTTTTAAACTCGTTAACTGAAGTAGGGTCCCTTTCCTCTTGAGTGGTTTCCCAATCAATACGAACGGTATTATAGACCCCGCGGACTTCTGATATCACCCTTATTGATTTCGCTTTACTTATACAATAAAGTTTCCAGTGGCCTACTGGATTCATATCAGATCTCCCGGACTACGATGTGAAACATTCATAGCGTGCAACCCCTAACACCCCGGCACTTGTATGATGGTCATGGTCTATTTTTTCCATCCTACTATCAGCCTTCCTGTAGCCACTAGATAGTCGGCAAATGCGCTTAAACGGCTTAACGAGGCTAATTTAGGTTCACTTTTGTTGCAGCCCGCTATTTTGCAGATGCATTTAAAGGTAACTTAAACCTGTAAATCACCCCACAAATCCAACCTCCTGCTAGACTCCCGAAATAGACAAATTAGAGTCAGGGGACTTACACCCCATTTGTTGCACACCTGTGCCGGCGTGCAATGGCTGCAGCCTTAAAACACTTAAAACTAAGCATAGGTTTTAGCCGTTTTTTGATAAACCTATGATCTTGTTCAACTCTATTATTCAAGTATTTGTTTTGAAATATTTGAATGGTATGATCTTGATCAAGTTCTGTATTGATCGTATCAAGGGCAGCTTTATTACTACCGCTTTTGTCAATTACTACTTTCTTAGGAATATTATTTTCTGTGATCGCCTTACGAAAAAAAGAAAAAGCTACAGACTTGTCTCTATGCTCAGATAGAAAAAAGTTAACTGTATCACCATAACGATCTACTGCTCTATATAAATAGATCCACTTCCCGTTTAGTTTAACATAGGTTTCATCCATTCTCCAACTACCACCAACTGGTCGTTTTCTTTTGCTTACTGCTTCATCTATAAGAGGAACAAACTTAATAACCCATCTTTGTAGCGTAGAATGATCAACTCTTGCGCCTCTCATACGCATCATATCTTCCAAATCTCTATAGCTCAAGGAAAAACGACACTTCATCTAGACAAATAACAGGATGACTTCTGCTGAAGAACAATAGCTCTTAAAATAAGGTAATAATTTGGGCGAAATATTAAACATAATAACTACTTTTTTAACTGCAGATACTAAAATGATTTTTTAGAATAAACGCGACAAAACCAAACAGACTCGATCGAAAATATGTACAAAACTGTGGCGATCTTTTTGCCTATTACAAAACTGGATCCCATTGTCTGTGAGTATAGTATGTATTTTATAAGGAGTCGATTTAATCACATTTTCGAGAAAAGTTGCAGCTATCATTTTAGTCATTTTGGGATGTAGCTCCACATAAACAAATTTAGAGGTTCGATCAATGGCTACAAATAAATATAATTTGCCTCCTTCAGTACTCACTTCTGCAATATCGATATGGAAATAACCAATAGGATATACTTTAAACTTCTTTTTAGCTGTATGTTCTTTCTCTACAGATTCACTTATACAGGTCGCCAAATATCATATTAAAAGGTTTTTAGGGGGATGGTCTGTCTAAAATAGAATAAAAGTACTTGAAAATCAATAAATAATAAAATTAATATCTCTATAACATCAAATAACACTAGAAGCAATAGCAAAATTATACTATCGACCTATCACAACGGACTCAGTTTATAGAACACTTCCGGTAAAACATTAAAGGTTATAGATAAATATTATTCCCAACCTAATATTAATGCTAATTATACTATAAACGTGAGTTCGGGATTAGATTATTTTTTCATTTGATAATCAATATCAATGAAAATTTATAAAATTTGTTTTATTAGACAGTTAAATAGGTAGTTGAATAACAAATAATACTGGTAATCAGTTTATTATATATATTATATTTATAAAATTAGATATAAAAACTTGTTAAATAGGTGCAAATATTAACTAAATAATTGATATTAAATTGTTGTAAATCAGTCAAATAAATACCGAACTCACGTTATAATTGATAGTTATGGTGGACAAATTAATATGTTGTCTTTAGATTTTAATGCATTTGCTCATAGAGATGCTATAGCCTCTATACAAATCTTGGCATATTGGCAAAATGAGGCTAAAAAGCATATGCAATTAAAATGGTCTAAGCAATATTACTTAGCACTAAAAAAGTTTGGCAAAGGAGTCTACAGAAATTATCCTGATTTATGGTTAAATGATTGGGGTAGAGAATACTATGGTAATAATTGGGGTAGGTTAAAACAGAATAATTTATTTAATTATGAACAATCTATTCTGGCAAAGTGATCGTATCGCTAGGTGTGTAAGTAGAATTTAAATTATATTTATATGTAACTTACGTTGAATAAGCTCTAAACTTTAGACCATTGTGGTATATCCGTTTATGCAATGGTGTCAACTTAAGGAAAATATTTAGTGGTTAATACAAGGCATAGCCTATTGAAAATAAAATTATTCATTCAGAAAGTATGCTACTTGCTAGCCCCTATTACGAAATAGAACGCCCCTTGTAAAAAGTTGCGATTCAAAGATGTATGCATTAAAATTGCATAGAAAATCAGTTTGGTTAAGCTTGCAGAGCGGATGCTGATTTCCCAGCTTTAAGTCATAACACTTTCAGTGGCTTTTTGCACAGGCCTTGTATACTTTTTAAGTAGGTAAAAGGTAAAATACAAATTCCTTATCTTACTTTATTATTAAATTTGACCAAGCAATTCATGTTTTGTTGAAAAGGTAGAAAAGTGGTTAAAAGAGCTATTTATTTTGTTGTATATCTACTGGCTTGGCCCTTTTGCGCTTTGGCTGATACAATGACCTATAAAGCCGATCAGTTGGAAGGTGACGTAGTTAACGATAAACCTTGCAAGAAATTAGAAGGGAATGTGGTCTTTACGTTTCATGCTAGTGGCATGGTGTTGACAGCAGATAAGGCCTATAAATATGATGATCAGGAGCCGATAGAGGCACAGGGCAATGTTAAAATTGTGGATCAAAAAGGTGACGTGATAGAAAGTGAACTTTTAACGTATTATCCAGCACAGAAGCGTGCTATTTTTGAAAATAATGTAAGCTATTCATCTAAAAAAGCTACCTTTTATACCCATAAGCTCATCTACGATGTGGAAAAGAAACAAGGTAAGTTTTTGCAAGGGGGGAAATTGGTACAGGATCAAATGGTTTTAACCAGCAATAGAGGCGTCTATGATGGTGCCAACCATCAAGTTGCTTTTTCAGAAAGGGTGGTAGGAGTGGATCAGGATTATACACTTTATTGTGACCAGTTGCATTACCATACTGAATTAGAAATCGCTGATTTTAAGGGACATACTGAAATTATCCATCAGGATGGGGTCCTTACGACTACTAAGGGTGGGCGCTATTTATTGCCTAAAAAACAGCTTACCTTTGACCAAGGAACACTGACTACAAAAGATATTATCCTTACCGCGGACCGCTTAGAGGTATTTAATGGGCAAGATTGTGTGGCTACTGGTCATGTCTTGCTTCGGGCGCAGAAGCATGATGCAGTAATTGTTGGTGAAAAGGCTAATTATTCTGAAAAAGAGAAAAAAGGAGTAATAACAGGCCACCCATTGTTAACTAAGGTGGTCCATGATGAACCCATGTATTTACGTGCCGATACTTTTATTGTTTTAGAAAAAAATATAAAAAATCAGCCACCAGTGCAAGAAGTTCATGCTTTGCATCATGTCAGGCTCTATCAAACAGATGTACAGGGTGTGGCAGATGGAGCTGTTTATAATACCAGTAAAAATACGATTCATTTACATCATAAGCCAATTATTTGGTGCAGCAATTACCAGATTACAGGAGAATCAGTTTACTTCACTATAGAGGCAGGGGATCAGGTTGAACTGTTTGTGGATAAAAATTTGTTTATGGCATCAGTCGATCCGGTTGGTAATTACAACCAAGTAAAGGGCCATAAGATGGTTGCATGTTTTAAGGAGGGTGCTATTCAGGAAATGTCAATAACCGGTAATAGTGAAAGTCTTTATTTTGCACTTGGCGATAAAAATGAGTTGATGGGTATGAACCATATCAAGTGTGATCAAATGGAAATGACTATGGTAGATAATGCACTAGAGCAAATGACATGCAAACCCAAACCTTGTGGTACCTTTTATCCAGCAAAAAAAATTGAAGCAACGCAAATGAAATTGGATGGTTTTGTTTGGCATGGTGAAAAATGGCCTACTAAAGAAAATATTTTAGAGGCGCTTCCTAAATATGAAACGGATGAAAATGCATAATATGCGTAAGTTTAATATACTTGCGTGGTGCAATGGCTTATGTAAGCCAGATTTTTAGTTTGGTCCATCCACTTGGCTAGCCGTCCTATAAAAGAAACGCCCCTTTTGATTAAGCAAAAAGCATATAAATTCCTTTTTGTTGCTATAAAGCGATGGGCATCTAGCTTTAATTTAGTAAACTTGTGTGCGTAGGGGTTTTATTTCTATTTATTTCTGAAAATGAATAGCGCTATTCATTTAAGTTAGGATATGCCATCTGCATATAGTAGCGGCTATCCTTTTATTCCATTTGCTATGAAAGATTATCTAGTCAATCTATCCTTTATATACAGACTCAGGTGGCTATTTTTATTGCCCTTTACTTTAGTAGGCAATACTTTTTACTTGCTTGCAGCTGCTCCGGACTATAAAAACGAGTCTTTAATCATACAAAAGAAGGAAGAGGTGATTCGGCTTTATGAGCGAAAGCGTTATGCCCAAGCCAATGAGCAGATAGAGCTCTTTTTACCTTTGTTAAAAAATAGGATAGAGCGTTCAAAATTTGAATTGTATCAGGCTTATTGTAGTTTCCATGAAAAAAAATATTTGGTTAGTGCCCATCAGTTTCATTTGTTTATAAAACAATATCCTTCTTTCCCGCAGGTAGAAGAAGCGCTTTTTATGTGCGGATATAGTTTGGCTTGTGAAAATGTAGATATACGGCTGGATCAAACGAATACTTATGATGCGATGCGTTCCTTGGAGCGCTATTTAGCGCTTTATCCTAAGGGTGCTTATCTAGATAAAGCTTCCGATGCTTTACAAAATTTACAAGAGCGTCTTATGCAAAAGAGTTTTCAGGCTGCTGCGCTATATGTTCGTTTGGGCTACTATAATGCTGCCATTGTACCCCTTAAAAACTTTGATCAAGCCTATCCAGATGCTTCTTTAAAGGAAAAAGTACTTCGGCTATTGCTAAAGTGTTATGAAAAGTTAGCTGCCAGCGCATTTAATGAGGGAAGGAAGAAAGAAGTTATAGCCCGTTACCAGTTAGAGGAATATCTGAATAGTAAAGGGCGCAGCAATGTAGTAAAAAAATTAGATAGAGATAGAAGAGATAAAAAAATAAAGCAATAAAAAGTTTCTTTGACTTTTTTAGCAGAAGATAATGATAAAGGAAAAAAGCTTCTGCTGCTTGGTTTAATTATATAGCATAATATTTACAATTATGAGTCTGAATAAAAAAGTATATTTGGCACCTAGAAATATACATGAGTTGATTGCGCCTACTGGTAATATTTATGAAAGTACCGTTATCATTACGAAACGTGCTAAGCAGATTGCTATGAATATGAAAGATGAGCTAGATCGTAAGTTGGAGGAATTTATGCCTGTTATTGAAGAAAAAGATAGCATAGATGCTCAGCGGCAAGATGAGATTACCAAGTATTATGAAAAGCTTCCTAAACCTGTATTAGAAGCTACTAGGGGGTTTTTAGAAGGTGATATTGCCTTTCGCTATATTAATGAAGAGACATAAAAGGAATTTTGATTTTACTTTTAGGAGTTGTTGCCAAAAGGCTAAGTGGAGGTCTCTGTGTTTTTTGTTTATTGCCTAACATGGACATACGATTGAGCAAAAAGTTAGAAATATATTGAATAAATAGGGATGATTAGGCTTATGGACCCATTATATACCATAAAGCGTTTAGTTTTTGTTCAGATCTTTTTGGCAGCTCTCTATTTGTTTTCCGGGTGTGGCATGCAGCAGGCTAGTAAACAGTCGTTTGATGTAACCCATCTGCTCACTACTTTTCCTGCATGTTTCTCTATGCAGGCCGCTTTGCATTTTATGGGCCTACAGCATACTTTTCACTGTCGTGTAGCCTGTTGTGTAACATATGATCAACAAATTGATTTTATTGTAAAGGGCCCTTTGGGTATAGAGGTCATACGTGGTCTCATCGATAAAAAGGGTGTAACGGTTGTAGATCGGTTGCGTCGTCTAGTTTATCAATGGGATTATAAGCGTATCAAGCAACAGTATCATTTCCCTTGCAATTATCTATTCATTCAATCATTGCTTTTAGGTAGGGTTTGTAGCCCTATTGAACAGGGTGTACCAGATGCTTTATGCGCTGACTTAACCTATACCTATGATGACCTTACACGTAAGGTTTCACGGGTTCAATTAATCGATCCAAAACAAGGTAATGGCCTTAAGTTTTTATACCAACACAGAATGGTAGTAGATAGGGCTTGTTTGTCTGGGATTAAAATACATTTTTCGCTTAATGATAAAGGACAATTCCATCAAGGCAACGTAACATTACATAAGCTGCATTTTAAAAAGCTGAAAAGGCCAAATATTAAATTGACTATACCTACTTATTATTGTAAATAAGTAGTATGCCCACACTATTTCCGGTTCTGTCGCGTCTATATTTTCGTTAGTAAAGGCTTTTCTTTTAAGGGTTCTGTCGCGTCTACATTTTCGTTAGTAACGTCTTTTCTTTTAAGTGAAGTTTTGGATATATATTGGGTATTATTCGCCCATTAGCATAACAAAATTCTCAAAAGTAAAAAGATGATTTTTAGCTCCGATTACGGTTCTGTCGCGTCTATAGTTTTCTTAGTATAGGTTTTTCGTTTAAGTCAAATTTTGGATATTATGCGGCCATTAAGATAGCAAAGTTCTCAAAAGGGTTCTGTCGCGTTTATTCTAAAAAATGATTATTTTAGTATCGGTATTTAAAAAAGTAGTTATTATGTTTAATATTTCTGGTTCTGTCGCGTTTATTCTAAAAAATGATTATTTTAGTATCGGTATTTAAAAAAGTAGTTATTATGTTTAATATTTCTGGTTCTGTCGCGTTTATTCTAAAAAATGATTATTTTAGTATCGGTATTTAAAAAAGTAGTTATTATGTTTAATATTTCTCCCGAGTTATTACCATATTTTAAAGGTTATTGTTCTTCATCAGAAGTCATTCTGTTATTTGTATACATGAAGTGTCGTTTTTCCTTGAGCTATAGAGATTTGGAAGAGATGATGCGTATGAGAGGCGCAAGAGTTGATCATTCTACGCTACAGAGATGGGTTATTAAGTTTGTTCCTCTGATAGATAAAGCAGTAAGAAAAAGAAAACGACCAATTGGTAGTAGTTGGAAAATGGATGAAACCTATGTTAAACTAAACGGGAAGTGGATCTATTTATATAGAGCAGTAGATCGTTATGGTGATACAGTTGACTTTTTTCTATCTGATCATAGAGACAAGTCTTCAACGCTTTCTTTTTTTCGCAAGGCGATCACAGAAAATAATATTCCTAAGAAAGTAGTAATTGACAAAAGCGGTAGTAATAAAGCTGCCCTTGATGCGATCAATACAGATCTTGATCAAGATCATACCATTCAAATATTTCAAAACAAATATTTGAATAATAGAGTTGAACAAGATCATAGGTTTATCAAAAAACGGATAAAACCTATGCTGGGTTTTAAGAATTTTTATTCTGCTTCCATTACTATTTCAGGGATAGAAAACATTCGTATGATTCAAAAAGGACAAGTAAGAGGAGCTAAAAATCATCTTTCTACTTTTGAGAACTTTGCTATCTTAATGGCCGCATAATATCCAAAATTTGACTTAAACGAAAAACCTATACTAAGAAAACTATAGACGCGACAGAACCGGAAAAACGATACTTCATCTAGACAAATAACAGGATGACTTCTGCTGAAGAACAATAGCCCTTAAAATAAGGTAATAATTTGGGCGAAATATTAAACATAATAACTACTTTTTCAACTGCAGATACTAAAATAATGATTTTTTAGAATAAACGCGACAGAACCATGAGATCTAAACAAATAGTACTTTTTTTGACCATTCTTGCTGCCTTGCTCTCACTCTATTATCTTTCTTTTACTTTTGTAGACTACCGGGTGCAACGCCAAGCAGCACAACAAGCAATGGATAAACAGGGCAGAATAGACTTTGATAAAAGTCAGGCATATTTAATGCATATATGGAAAAAACCTGTTTACAAGCTGTTTGGTTCTGTCTATACCTATGAAGAGGTAAAGGAGCGTTCACTTAAACTAGGCTTAGATCTTCAAGGTGGTATGCATGTCACCATGGAACTTGTTCCTATGGAGTTTGTAAAAAGGTTGGCTGCCTATAATACAGATACTGATTTTTTAGAAGCGCTCCAATCAGCACAGCGGGAACGAGAAAAGGGTAGCCCTGCTTCTTTTGGCAAGCTTTTTGTCGCAGCCTATAAAAGGCTTGCCCCAAATGGTAATTTAATAGATATTTTTACTGCTGCTGGAGTAAGGTCTTATACTTTTTCTACTGAAGATGATGTTACAAAAGCAATTGATCAAGAAATCGTAAATGCATTAGATCGTTCGCTTACCATTATAGGTTCTAGGTTAGACCGCTTCGGCGCTACACAAACCAAGATTCAAAAGCTACCTGGAAATGCAAGGATTCAAATAGAGCTACCAGGTGTTACCAACCCCAAACGGGTTAGAAAATTATTGCAGGGTGTAGCACAATTGCGCTTCTGGGCAGTAGCAGAAGCCAATACATATAGCTCAGCACTAGAAGCTGTCAATACTTTCTTACTGAACAAAGAAAAAACAACCATAACTGCAACCTTTCCAAAAGGGCTTACAAACGAGGAAAAAGCACAACGCATGCCTAAGGAGTCCATACTCAAAAGGCTTTGCAAATACCCCTTCCCTTACACACTGGCCTATGCGCCTGAAAAGATTAGCCAAATAGAAGCCATACTACGCAGAAAAGAGGTTAAGGCTTTATTGCCTAAAGAGATTGTCTGGATGTGGGAAAAAAAAGCACACACCCTAAACGATGGAACGCAAGCCGTTACCCTTTATGCCATCAAACAGCCCAGGGATAACAAACCTCTTTTAGAGGGAGATATGATTACACATGCAGCCCAATTCTTTGATAAAAATAGACGACAACGAGTTGTAAATTTACAAATGCATCAGAAAGGTGTACATATTTGGAAACGCATTACGGCAAGTCATATTGGTAAACGTATAGCTATAGCTTTAGATGATCGAGTTTACTCCGCACCAGTAGTTAATCAAGAAATTCCAAATGGTAAATCTCAGATATCCGGCCATTTTACTGTAGAAGAAGCCAAAGACTTAGCCAGTGTATTAACAACAGGCTCTTTACCAGCACCCCTTAGAATGGTTGAAGAAGCCATTATAGGCCCAAGCTTGGGAAAAGCAGCACAAAGCCAAGGTCTTATGGCCACAGCAGTAGGTTTAGGCCTGGTGCTGCTTTTTATGTTCCTTTATTATGCAAAAGGAGGCATTATAGCCAATATAGCACTCTTATTTAATTTACTTTTTATTGTGGGCATTTTGGTAGAACTGGATGCTACTTTAACCCTACCAGGTATTGCTGGTCTTGTCCTTACGCTTGGTATGTCCATCGATGCGAATGTCTTGGTATTTGAACGAATACGAGAAGAACGCGCACAAAAAGTTCATATAAAAGAGGCCATCCAACGTGGATATGCGAAATCATATAGCTCTATTGTGGATGCAAATATTACCACCTTTCTTGCTGGGGTAATACTCTACTACCTGGGTCAGGGGCCGGTCCGTGGTTTTGCCCTTGTCTTAATGATTGGTATCCTCACTTCTGTATTTTCTTCTATATTTATTACAAGGTTGATTTTCTACTTCTTTATGGACAACTGCCCTGCCCCAAATTTAACCTTTTCTTATCCAGCTATACCTATGCTTTTTAAGAACGTACAGATTAATTTTATTAAAAATCGTCACCGTTTTTACGCATGCTCCTTATCATTTATAGCAGTCGGTGCTTTCTGCTTCTACCATTATAAAGGGCTTACCTTGGGGGTGGATTTTGCCGGAGGTCGTTCATACACGGTGCATTTTTCTAAGCCTATGGATGCTTCCTTACTCAAAGAAGGACTATCTACTAAATTTAAGAAAGGTGTAGAAGTGCGTACCTATGGCGCCAATAATGTGATGCAAATCACTACTAGCTATTTGCATCACGAGGATATTATTGCCTCCGATGAAAAGGTGCGCAATAAACTGGTTACGGCCTTGAAAGATTTAACCCAATTAACAGAAAATCATACTGCTTCAACCGATCATTATTTTAATATTACAAGTAGTACCAAAGTAGGTGCTACTGTGGCACAGGATGTCCAAAAAAGTGCAAAAAAAGCAATGACACTTGCTATATTGAGTATATTTATTTACATTGTATTGCGCTTTAGAAGGTGGGGATTTGGTTTAGCAGCTATATTAGCGCTTATACATGATGCTTTAGCAGTCATAGCTGGATTTTGTATAGCACGCGCTTTAGGCGTAAGCTATGAAGTGAATGAAGTGTTCTTAGCTGCTATGCTCACAGTTATTGGCTATTCCATAAACGATACAGTGGTTATCTTTGACCGTATAAGGGAAAGGTTAGCCAATAAGGCTACGGCTATACCCATAGCCATGATCAATGATGCGATTGGAGAAACCCTAAGTAGAACCGTTATTACCTCTTTTACAACATTATTAACTGTTGTTGTGCTTTTCTTCTTTGGAGGAGAAGCATTACGGAGCTTCTCTTTTGCATTATTACTAGGTGTATTATTTGGCACTTATTCTTCTATCTGCATTGCAGCCCCTCTTTTAGCAGATTTTGGTCGTAAGCTTTCTATGAATAAGGGGTAGATACGAATTAAATACCAAAATCGATAACGTAATGGCCTACAATAGGCATTATAACCCAAATCAATAAGGTATGTCTATGAAAATAAAACAAATTATTCCTATTTACATGGTCTTAAATGGCCTTGGAACGATAGTGCCCACTATTCTAGTGATTGGCTTTTCAATCACTTTATTTGACAAAGATACCAGTGGCATTTCTGCAGCCTATTTGGAGCCAGCTAGCTTATTAGGGATTGGTTTCGCTGGACTAATTGGAGGCTTTTTTTTCAAACGTTTTTCTTCTTATACCATAGGTATAGGCACACTCTTATGTGCAACATCTACCTTGTTCATCTTCTCTTTATATAATGATGTGAATCTGCGCATCTGGACCATTACATTATGGGCGCTTGCCTGCATTATGAGTATTGAGCATTCCAATGGTCTTGCTTTTATTAGTAGGCAAATAGGAACACATGACAAGCCTTTCTTTTTTTCCACTTTTCAAATTTTTTTACAGTGTTTTAATGTGTTAGCACCTATAATAGCTAAAAACTTATTGGCAATCATAGGATTGAAAATGCTTCTATTACTTTGTAGCTTTATCTACATTTTGCGTATAATACCCTGGCAGCTATTCCGAAATCTTGGTGCAAAAGAGATGGCATTACAACCATCGGGCATGTTAACGGGCTTTAAGGAAATCGCTCAAAATCCTGGGCTATTACGCATAACTAGTTTCCGTCTGGTAAGCTATATAGCAACCATAGCCTATACGGTCAGTTTACCCATTTTGGTCGCAAGAATAGCTAACGGTAATAGTCAAGTCAATGCACAATTGCATAGCTATAGCATCAGTATGATGCATCTAGGCTTTATTGTAAGTGGCATATGTGGTTCATGGATCTTAAAAAGAAAACCTAAATGGATCATTTGTTTTTTTAATATTAGCCCTATTTTTATCGTACTAGCTTCGATTATGGCTTTTTATGTGACGCAACCCTGCTATCTTCAAGCAACTGCACTATTGTATGGAATGGGACTGTATTTACTCAGAACAGCTATTGGTATTATAGGGCAAGCTTTAACGCAAAACGATAAACTGGCCCACGTTATTTTAGTGGGAGATGCAGTGGTCAAGTTTTTTGCTTATGGCATTGGCTCCTTGATACCATTTTGGATCGTCCTTCCCCCTGTATGGGGCATAGCGCCTCCATTTGTAGGATTTGTCTTATGTTCTTTACTCTCACTGGGCATAACCAAACCCATTACTAAAATATATTTGGCATCTTTATGTAAAAAAAATAGCACAAAGTAGAGGAGCTTTTATCACACTTATTTCTTAATAAAAAAGTTTATAAAACATCCGGTTCTGTCGCGTCTATAGTTTTCTTAGTATAGGTTTTTCGTTTAAGTCAAATTTTGGATATTATGCGGCCATTAAGATAGCAAAGTTCTCAAAAGTAGAAAGATGATTTTTAGCTCCTCTTACTTGTCCTTTTTGAATCATACGAATGTTTTCTATCCCTGAAATAGTAATGGAAGCAGAATAAAAATTCTTAAAACCCAGCATAGGTTTTATCCGTTTTTTGATAAACCTATGATCTTGTTCAACTCTATTATTCAAATATTTGTTTTGCAATATTTGAATGGTATGATCTTGATCAAGATCTGTATTGATCGCATTAAGGGCAGCTTTATTACTACCGCTTTTGTCAATTACTACTTTCTTAGGAATATTATTTTCTGTGATCGCCTTTCGAAAAAAAGAAAGCGTTGAAGACTTGTCTCTATGATCAGATAGAAAAAAGTCAACTGTATCACCATAACGATCTACTGCTCTATATAAATAGATCCACTTCCCGTTTAGTTTAACATAGGTTTCATCCATTTTCCAACTACTACCAATTGGTCGTTTTCTTTTTCTTACTGCTTTATCTATCAGAGGAACAAACTTAATAACCCATCTCTGTAGCGTAGAATGATCAACTCTTGCGCCTCTCATACGCATCATCTCTTCCAAATCTCTATAGCTCAAGGAAAAACGACACTTCATGTATACAAATAACAGGATGACTTCTGATGAAGAACAATAACCTTTAAAATATGGTAATAACTCGGGAGAAATATTAAACATAATAACTACTTTTTTAAATACCGATACTAAAATAATCATTTTTTAGAATAAACGCGACAGAACCCAAGTGGACCATCCCTATTCATAATTGGAGTGAAGCTATGGCACATTTTTTAATTAAATTTGAAAATAGAATCTAATAAACCAAAAAAATAATTTACACACTTAATTGGACAAAGCCTCTGAATCTGATATCCAACAACTTTCTTAAGATCAGGTGTATTACTTTATTTTGCCCCATTATTATAAGAACATTTATATTTTTAATGCATAGATTTGTGGTTCTTTGGCGTTTATTCTAAAAAATGATTATTTTAGTATCTGTAGTTAAAAAAGTAGTTATTATGTTTAATATTTCGCCCAAATTATTATCTTATTTTAAAGGCTATTGTTCTTCATCAGCAGTGATCCTGTTATTTGTATATATGATAATGTCGATTTTCTTTGAGCGATCGGGATTTAGAAGAAATGATGCGTATAATGAGGAGCCAAGGTCGATCACTCTACTTTACAGAGATGGGTTATTAAGTTTGTTCCTCTTATAGATGAAGCAGTAAGTAAAAGAAAACGGCCAGTTGGTGGTAGTTGGAGAATGGATGAAACCTATGTTAAACTAAACGGGAAGTGGATCTATTTATATAGAGCAGTAGATCGTTATGGTGATACAGTTGACTTTTTTCTATCTGAGCATAGAGACAAGTCTGCAGCTTTTTCTTTTTTTCGTAAGGTGATCACAGAAAATAATATTCCTAAGAAAGTAGTAATTGACAAAAGCGGTAGTAATAAAGCTGCCCTTGATGCGATCAATACAGATCTTGATCAAGATCATACCATTCAAATATTTCAAAACAAATACTTGAATAATAGAGTTGAACAAGATCATAGGTTTATCAAAAAACGGTTAAAACCTATGCTTAGTTTTAAGTGTTTTAAGGCTGCAGCCATTACCATTGCAGGGATAGAAAACATTCGTATGATTCAAAAAGGAAAAGTAATCGGAGCTAAAAATCATCTTTCTACTTTTGAGAATTTTGTTATGCTAATGGCCGAATAATACCCAATATATATCTAAAACTTCACTTAAAAGAAAAGACGTTACTAACGAAAATATAGAAGCGACAGAACCCAATGGCGTTATAAGACATAAATGTTATTGATTATTAGATGAAATTGACTGAACGGATATACTTGTTTTTAAATAAATCATAGTTATATGCAGCCAAATACAATAGCACTCAGGTTAGATATCGCTGAAGTGAATGTAATTATTAAAGCCTTGTCTGAAAGGCCTTTTCGGGAAGTGTATGAATTAATAGGTAAAATTCATGCACAATCTAATGCACAACTCAAACCAAATGGCACCCAGCTGCAATCTAATGAACCAGTAGATACGCATTATGTACATGATAAAGGTTAGTCATATATTTTAACTTCATTTACATTACTTTTTACATATGATAACCGATCAACTGTTGACAGCCATTATAGGTGCAGGTAAATGGCTAATCTATGACCAACAAAGACTATTGGAATTTAGTGTAGTAGTTGCATCGATTTTTGCCCATTTTTTAGAGGCACGCCAAAGTATTTGGAGCAAAATTTTGGCCTTTCCTATTGCTTTTACAAATATTTATGTCTATTCCGTTAGGCGACTCTATGGAAAAGTAACTTATAGTATCATTTTTATATTCTTCAATCTGTATGCCTATCTAAGATGGAAAGGAACGATATATCGAAAACCTGTAGAAGTGAGCAGAACATCCTATAAGATACTTTTGTTTATTGCTGGTATTAGTATGTTGGGGGGCATTGGTTGGAGCTTTATAGCAGGTAAATATTTTAATAACGCATTATCTATATCTATGTATGGGGATGCCTATTACTTTTCTTTTGGTTTTATGGACAAGTGGCTTATGGCACATAAAAAATTAGAAAGATGGGTGATCGCCCTTTTTCGCTATATAGCCTTCTCTCTGGCCTGTTATCAAACGGGAGCGATCATGCTGAGCATGCACTACCTTGTTCTATCATGTATAGGCGTTTATGGTCAAATAAAATGGTATGTATCCTACAAAGGAATGAAAGTATAAAACAGACCTTATAGCGCTATCATAGTTAGAATCATGAGAAATATGTGTGTAATTAAAGAAAAAAACAGTAAATTGGAAAAGTTAATGTTCGGTGCTTAAACCGTATTGGGTGGCCAGTAGGCTTTATCATCTTAGTTGATAAGCTATTTTAAACGTAAGCGAATAGAATCCCTTTAACCTGACCAAGATATAGGTAGGGAGGTTTTTCTATTCCAGGGTGGTATAATAAATATAACTTATGAAATCTTAGTAAAATGCCTTGTGGTAGGAAAAGAAAAAGACAAAAGGTAGCTACACATAAGCGTAAAAAACGTCTTAGGTTAAATAGACATAAAAAGAAAAATAGATAGCGCTTAAGTGTCAAAAAGCGTTATTATCTGCTTTGTGTAACTATTTAATTTAAATATGCTACTAATTGCTTTCTGGGTTTCTGTAAAAACGTAAACAAAATTAGCACGTGGGTAATGAATTAATCATTAATAGTACGGATAATAATTGTAGAATAGCACTGCTAAAAGATGGAAATCTTTTTGAATATCAGGTAGAAAAGGAAGAAAACAAGTTCAAAGTAGGTGATATTTATTTGGGGATTATTAAAAAAGTAGTGCCCAGTTTAAATGCAAGTTTTGTGGATGTAGGATACAAAAAAGATGCTTTTTTGCATTATTTGGATCTTGGTTCACAGTTCAATTCTCTAAAAAAGGCTATTCAACTGGTTAGGCATCAACAAGGTAATCTAACAAATCTAGCTGACTTTGTAGTTGAGCCGCCGATAGATAAGCTTGGTAAAGTTGGCGATCTATTGACAAAAGGGCAAGAAGTATTGGTTCAAATCGTAAAAGAGCCTATTTCAAGTAAGGGTCCCCGTATAGCTTCTGGGTTGACTTTACCTGGTCGTTACATGATACTAATACCCTTTGTAGACACGATTAGTATTTCCAAAAAAATTACAAATGCTGAAGAGCGAGATCGGCTACACCGCTTAATCGCTTCCATTAAGCCTAAAAACTTTGGCGTAATTGTACGCACCGTAGCAAAAGGAATCGATGTGGCTACATTAGATAGAGATCTCAGAGATCTTATTGATAAATGGAAAAGGGGGATAGAGCAACTGGTTACTGCATTACCTGGGGAAAAAATTATAGGAGAAGTAAATAGAGCCTATACTATTCTACGGGACATGCTCAATGAGTCTTTTGACAGTATTATTGTGGATGATCAGCTCCTTTATACCGAAATAAAGCAATACATACATACTATTGCACCTGACAAGGAGAAGATTCTTAAATTCCATCAAGGTAAGATCAAGCTCTTTGAGCAATTGGGTATAGAACGGCAGCTGAAAACGCTTTTTGGTCAAACGGTTGGTATAGAAGGGGGAGGTTATTTAGTGATTGAGCACACTGAAGCCATGCACGTCATTGATGTGAATAGTGGTAACAGAGCTGTAGACGAAGAGGGGCAAGGGAAAATGGCCTTAAATGTTAATTTGTCTGCTGCACAGGAAATTGCACGCCAGTTGCGTTTGCGCGATATGGGAGGGATTATAGTAGTGGACTTTATAGACATTAAGGGCATAGAAGACCGTAAGCTCCTTTATCAAAAAATGAAGGAGCTGATGAAAGAGGATCGTGCTAAGACTTCTATTTTACCATTGTCAAAGTTTAGCATCATGCAGATCACACGCCAGCGGGTGCGCCCAGAAATGAATGTAGTCACAAGGGAGCTTTGCCCATCTTGTAATGGCACAGGAAAGATCGATGCTTCTATATTGGTTTCAGAAAGAATTGAAGAAAACTTGCGGCTTGTTTTAATGAATCAGAATGAAAAGGGTATCAGACTTTTGGTTCATCCTTACCTCTATGCCTTTTTTACCAAAAATTTGATCTCAAAAAGGTTGAAATGGTTCCTAAAGTATGGTAGATGGGTTACATTAGTTGAAGATTCTTCAATGGCGATAACAGATTACAAACTTATCAACCGAAATCACGGGGAAATAGAACTCCATTAGTGCTTTTTTATAAGGTTCTGTCGCGTCTATATTTTCGTTAGTAACGTCTTCTCTTTTAAGTGAAGTTTTGGATATATATTGGGTATTATTCGGCTATTAGCATAACAAAATTCTCAATGGCTGCAGCCTTAAAACACTTAAAACTAAGCATAGGTTTTAGCCGTTTTTTGATAAACCTATGATCTTGTTCAACTCTATTATTCAAGTATTTGTTTTGAAATATTTGAATGGTATGATCTTGATCAAGTTCTGTATTGATCGCATCAAGGGCAGCTTTATTGGTTCTGTCGCGTCTATAGTTTTCTTAGTATAGGTTTTTCGTTTAAGTCAAATTTTGGATATTATGCGGCCATTAAGATAGCAAAGTTCTCAAAAATAGAAAGATGATTTTTAGCTCCTCTTACTTGTCCTTTTTGAATCATACGAATGTTTTCTATCCCTGAAATAGTAATGGAAGCAGAATAAAAATTCTTAAAACCCAGCATAGGTTTTATCCGTTTTTTGATAAACCTATGATCTTGTTCAACTCTATTATTCAAATATTTGTTTTGCAATATTTGAATGGTATGATCTTGATCAAGATCTGTATTGATCGCATCAAGGGCAGCTTTATTACTACCGCTTTTGTCAATTACTACTTTCTTAGGAATATTATTTTCTGTGATCGCCTTTCGAAAAAAAGAAAGCGTTGAAGACTTGTCTCTATGCTCAGATAGAAAAAAGTCAACTGTATCACCATAACGATCTACTGCTCTATATAAATAGATCCACTTCCCGTTTAGTTTAACATAGGTTTCATCCATTTTCCAACTACTACCAATTGGTCGTTTTCTTTTTCTTACTGCTTTATCTATCAGAGGAACAAACTTAATAACCCATCTCTGTAGCGTAGAATGATCAACTCTTGCGCCTCTCATACGCATCATCTCTTCCAAATCTCTATAGCTCAAGGAAAAACGACACTTCATGTATACAAATAACAGGATGACTTCTGATGAAGAACAATAACCTTTAAAATATGGTAATAACTCGGGAGAGATATTAAACATAATAACTACTTTTTTAAATACCGATACTAAAATAATCATTTTTTAGAATAAACGCGACAGAACCCTGAATAATACCCAATATATATCCAAAACTTCACTTAAAAAAAGCCTTTACTAACGAAAATATAGACGCGACAGAACCGAAGTAGCATACAACCTTTCTTTCTCCTTCCTTATGCAAATGGATACTGTTCTATGTTATTGACAAAAGATGCCAATTCCTTTGCCAAATACTTTAAAAATCCTCCCCCTATTGCCCCATCTATAATCCGGTGATCATAGGTATGGGATAAAAATAGCTCATCGCGAATCGCTATGGCCTCTTTTTCCTCAAAATAGACCACCGCAGGGCGTTTTTCAATAAGGCCTAAGGCAAGAATAGCTACTTGTGGTTGCACAATAATAGGTGTTCCCATAAGGTTACCAAAGCAACCGATATTAGAAATGGTATAGGTAGCACCGGTTAATGCATCTGGCATAATGGTACCACTACGTGCTTTATCGATTAAAGCATCGATCTGTTGTGCCAATGTAACCAAGCCAAGCTGCTCTACTTGCTGCACTACAGGCACCAATAGATTACCATCTGACAACGCTACAGCAAAACCTATATTAACATGCTTTCGTTTGATAATCCGATCGCCCACCACCACCGCATTGAGCAGGGGGAATCGTTGCAAGGCACGCGCAATCACTGCCATAAAAATAGGATTATACGTCAATTTAATCCCATATTTTTCTTCAAAAGTAGCCTTATGCTGATTTCTCCAGGTAACGAGTGCCGTTACATCAGCACGTATAAAGGAAGTAACATGAGGCGCAATTTTCTTAGATGCAACCATTCGATCTGCAATGAGTTTTCTAACACGATCCATTTGGACCACCTCATCTCCCTCTAGAGGGGTAATGGTTCCATGAAATAGATGGCGGTCAACAGTGTCGGTATGAATGGGTACGCGCTTGCTTAAATAATCCAAAATTGCTTCTTTAGTAACCCGATCATCCCTAGCACATCCAGCTAATCTGGCTAACTCATCTGCTGGAATAAGATGTTTTTGAGCCATATGTTTGGCCAAAGGGGTTAATTTTACTTTGCTAAAAGACTCTAAAGGAAAGGATTTAGCGTCTGAATGATGTGTTGGAATAGGAACCTGCCCAACAGGTTTTAAATCTACAAAAGATTGTGCACCGGCTGCAGATGATACAGCTACATTTTCTACTTCTAATAAAGCAATAGGCGCTCCAACAGGTACCACGGCTCCTTTTTCTACTAGTAATTTTTTAATCTTACCAGCGTGAGCAGCAGGAATTTCTGCATCAACTTTATCGGTGGAAACCTCCAACAAAGGCGCACCTTCTATAATCCCTTCTCCGTCTCTTACACACCAATGCAATACTATAGCTTCCATCACACTTTCACCCATCCTAGGTAAATAAAGCGTTATTAAGGGCATGTTAACTGTGCTTAAAAATTGAACGCTACCATTAGCCTGCTGGCCTACGACGGGTAGTAGATCTTTACGACATATCCTTTTTAGCCATTAAAGAAGATATATATTGAGCCAGCTGATTCCATTCTTTCCTAAATTGTTTTTGCTCTAGGCTATCAGGCAAGCTTTCTATATCCTGTTTTAATGTGTTTAATATTTCATGCATCTCCTTTAATGCGCTTTGGGAGATTTCATATCTTGTAATCTTTGGATAACCTCGTAATCTTTTTTCCACATGTGCGCACAATTCATGCGCCTTCGTGAAATTTATTTCACAAGGTACTCCACTAATGATCTGGCCACGGTCATCTATCTCTTTTTGTTTGCCGGTAATATACGACGATGCCTCCATCAGAGGCACCACCAACTCATCTCGTAAAATCAATACATCCTCCCCATGATCTGACTTACATGAAGCAAAAAAAAACTGAACAGGAACAGCAAAGTCCAGCATTTCATTAAATAAAACAGCCTTAAGATCATTACATGTAGTGCTTAAGCCAAAGAAAAAAAGTAGATATAAATTGGTAATTAACAGCTACCGACTGGATTAATGAGCCAACAAATTACTACATAATAAATGATCACACCCAATAGTTCTACAGTTGTATTAATCGCAGGATTGGCTGCTACTGCAGGATCTCCATTAAAATATTTAGCAGCTAATGGAAAAGTCGCTCCTATAAAAGCAGAAAAAATAACTTGTAACACAATACTCAATGCCACTACAAACATTACCTGGTAGTGCCTGTTGACTTCTGAATCCAGACTGGAGGTCAAGAATACTTTAATATAAGCAAGAAAAAATAAAATAGAAGCCAACATAATGGCAATCCTTAATTCCTTTAAAATAATCCTAGCCCAGTCAGACAGCGTGAGCTGGCCTCGATTCAATGCTTGCAGTACTACTGAAGCTACTTGACTGCCTACGTTGCCTCCAGTATCCGTAATCATACTCAAATAGAAAATCAAATTAAATGGCGTAAAAAAAGCACTTTTAGCATGTGTAAAAGCGTGGCCAACGATGCTGGCCATAAATACTACTACAATCCATTTAATTCTCTTTTTAAGATGTTGTAGACTGGAGACCTTTAGATAATCTGGTGCATCTTCTTCTGAAGTAATACCCATAAATTTATCCATATCCTCAACTTGCTCCACCCTGATAATATGTATGGCATCATCATAACTTACAATACCTACGATTTGTTCTTCTTGATTCAAAATAGGAATAGCTACCAAATCATATTGTTCAATTTTTTTAGCGACAACTTCTTGATCCTCATCTACCGTAGCATAGACAAAATTTGCATTGAGTATAGTCTCTATCTTCTCTTTAGGAGAACGGATCACTAAATCCTTTAAAGAAATAAAACCTACCAATTTCATCTTTTCATCTACTACATAGATGTAATAAAGCATCTTTTTAGAAGGTGCATCCTCACGGATTTTAGCGATAGCTTCTTCTACAGTCATTGAATTTAAAACAGTCGCAAAATCTGTATTCATGATACCGCCTGCCGTATCTGGTAAATAGGCATTGAGCATAATTACATCTTCCCGAACCTTTCTGTTTAAATAGGGTAACAAATGGGCATGTTCCTTATTGCTCAATCGTTGGTAAAAATCAACGCGCAAATCAGAAGGCATACAAGAAAAAATCTTGGCAAAGCTGCTTTTAGGAATAGCGTGGTAGATTTGCATCTGCAACGCATTATCATTCAATAAGGCAAATATTTCCCCTTGTCGTGGAATAGACAAGGTGCGAAATATTGCTATAACCAGCTCAAAAGATTGCTTTTCTAAAAACCTGGACACCTCTATAGGCGCTGCACGCTCCAAACAATAGGCCAACCGCTTCTCTTGCTGCTGGTTGAGCAAACGCATCCACTTAAAAAACTTATTTTCTCCTTTTAGTTTCATAATCGTAGTTTTTTGGTCTTATATGATACAACGATGCTTAACAAGCCTAGATGAGAAAATAGATTTGTAAAAACCCTAAAAGCACGCGCGCAACCAAAGGTTTTATATCATGAACAAAAAAGGTATGGCCCCCACGCTAAAACCCAGCTCCAACCTATCCTAACCACAAGTAGAGTCAACAAGAAGACTTAACGAAAGGTAAATTTAAGGGAATCTGAAGTAAATTACCAACAAAGTAGATCCAAATCTATATCCATTTTATATGGATAGAACCCACCATACCAATAGAACGGTTAATGGCTTCAACTGGTTCTGTCGCGTTTATTCTAAAAAATCATTATTTTAGTATCTGTAGTTAAAAAAGTAGTTATTATGTTTAATATTTCTCCCGAGTTATTACCATATTTTAAAGGTTATTGTTCTTCATCAGAAGTCATCCTGTTATTTGTATACGTGAAGTGTCGTTTTTTCTTGAGCTATAGAGATTTGGAAGAGATGATGCGTATGAGAGGCGCAAGAGTTGATCATTCTACGCTACAGAGATGGGTTATTAAGTTTGTTCCTCTGATAGATAAAGCAGTAAGAAAAAGAAAACGACCAGTTGGTAGTAGTTGGAGAATGGATGAAACCTATGTTAAACTAAACGGGAAGTGGATCTATTTATATAGAGCAGTAGATCGTTAGGTTCTGTCGCGTCTATAGTTTTCTTAGTATAGGTTTTTCGTTTAAGTCAAATTTTGGATATTATGCGGGGTTCTGTCGCGTCTATAGTTTTCTTAGTATAGGTTTTTCGTTTAAGTCAAATTTTGGATATTATGCGGCCATTAAGATAGCAAAGTTCTCAAAAGTAGAAAGATGATTTTTAGCTCCTCTTACTTGTCCTTTTTGAATCATACGAATGTTTTCTATCCCTGAAATAGTAATGGAAGCAGAATAAAAATTCTTAAAACCCAGCATAGGTTTTATCCGTTTTTTGATAAACCTATGATCTTGTTCAACTCTATTATTCAAATATTTGTTTTGAAATATTTGAATGGTATGATCTTGATCAAGATCTGTATTGATCGCATCAAGGGCAGCTTTATTACTACCGCTTTTGTCAATTACTACTTTCTTAGGAATATTATTTTCTGTGATCGCCTTGCGAAAAAAAGAAAGCGTTGAAGACTTGTCTCTATGATCAGATAGAAAAAAGTCAACTGTATCACCATAACGATCTACTGCTCTATATAAATAGATCCACTTCCCGTTTAGTTTAACATAGGTTTCATCCATTCTCCAACTACTACCAACTGGTCGTTTTCTTTTTCTTACTGCTTTATCTATCAGAGGAACAAACTTAATAACCCATCTCTGTAGCGTAGAATGATCAACTCTTGCGCCTCTCATACGCATCATCTCTTCCAAATCTCTATAGCTCAAGGAAAAACGACACTTCATGTATACAAATAACAGGATGACTTCTGATGAAGAACAATAACCTTTAAAATATGGTAATAACTCGGGAGAAATATTAAACATAATAACTACTTTTTTAAATACCGATACTAAAATAATCATTTTTTAGAATAAACGCGACAGAACCAAACTAATGATAGGCTTCCTGTAGAAAATTTGTGTAAACACTTCATGGGTAAAATGTTTGCCAATAAAGGTTACATAAGCAAAGATTTATTTAAAAAACTGATCGAGAAAGGCGTGGAACTCATTACCCAGATCAGAAAAAATATGAAAAATGCTTTTATGCCACTCTGGGATAAACTGATGCTTAGAAAACGATCTATAATTGAAACTATTATAGATCAGCTCAAAAATATTAGCCAGATAGAACATTCCAGGCATAGAAGCATACCTAATTTTTTAGTCAATTTGATAGCTGGAATTACAGCTTATGCACTAAAAGAGAAAAAACCTTCTATAACTAATATATATATGACTGGTTCACAATACGTCTAATCCCGAACTGAGGTTAGTAAACACTTCCTGATCAAGATCATACCATTCAAATATTTCAAAAAAAATACTTGAATAATAGAGTTGAACAAGATCATAGGTTTATCAAAAAACGGCTAAAACCTATGCTTAGTTTTAAGTGTTTTAAGTCTGCAGCCATTACCATTGCAGGGATAGAAAACATTCTTATAATTCAAAAAGGACAAGTAATCGGGGCTAAAAATCATCTTTCTACTTTTGAGAATTTTGTTATGCTAATGGCCGAATAATAACCAATATATATCCAAAACTTCACTTAAAAGAAAAGACGTTACTAACGAAAATATAGAAGCGACAGAACCGGAAAAGCATTTGCTTTACTCAGTAAGCCATTTATATATCATGATTTAGCAGTCACACAAGTGGAAGAAGTTACCCAACATAGTGGACAAGGAAGACCTAAAAAGGATACTAAACCTACTGTCATAGGTTATAAATTACGTACGCAACTAGTTACTAATGAGTCCAGAATAGCCCTATTGCGTTCCCAACAGGGGCGATTTATTTTAGCTACTAATCAACTAGATAACAATGCTTTAAGCGATCAGGAAATGCTGCAGGAGTATAAAGATCAGCACAAAACAGAATAAGCATTTCGATTTATTAAAGGTAATGCCTTTGAGGTATCCTCTGTCTTTCTAAAAAAAGAGAGTCGTATACAAGCCCTGATGATGATAACGCTATGTTTAATGGTCTGAGGCCGTTGCAATAGAAAACTAAGTTTTTATAAGATAGAGGTAATTATCGCCTAAAAGTTACTTTTAAGTATTAAAAATACATAAACAATAATATTTCTAGTCTAAAAACATTACAAATATGTCCGAATTATTATAGTAAAACCATGTAAAATTTTCTATTGCAATGGCCTCAGTATGTTACTATAGCGCTGATTGCAAGGCATTTATTAACTATATCTTACCAAAGCTTAAATATAGCGCTGATTGCAAGGCATTTATTAACTATATCTTACCAAAGCTTAAATATAGCGCTGATTGCAAGGCATTTATTAACTATATCTTACCAAAGCTTAAATCATGATTTTATTGCAGCAAGTTTTTCCCAGATGAAGTCTTTAAGGCGTACAATACCTTCTCCCGTACTAGCAGAAATAGGGCAGCATGTTATGCCTTTAGGTAAGTTTTGTAATAAAGTTTTACGTGTTGCTTGGTCTAGCAAGTCTATTTTTGAAACAACCAGTAGCCTGGGTTTGGCTAGCAATAAGGGATGATGTACTTCCAGTTCGCGCAGCAACATTTTATAATGCCTATTGATATCATTAGATTCTACGCTAACCATAAATAGTAAGACTGCATTGCGTTCAATATGGCGTAGAAAACGTGTACCTAAACCCTTTCCAGCTGCTGCGCCCTCTATAATCCCTGGAATATCTGCCATTACAAAAGAATGGTGCGCTCGATAGGCTACTACACCAAGGTTGGGTACTAAAGTAGTAAACGGATAGCTGTCAATGCGGGGCTTAGCCGCTGATACAACCGAAAGCAGCGTAGATTTACCTGCATTCGGTAGTCCTACAAGGCCTACATCAGCCAATAATTTTAATTCCAATACCATCCAACCCTCCATTCCAGCTTCTCCTGGATAAGCAATACGAGGTGTTTGATGGGTAGGGGTTTTAAAGTGGGTATTGCCCCAACCACCTTTCCCTCCTTGCATTAAGATATATTTTTTTTTGTCCTCCAATACCTCTACCAATACCTCGTCATGATCTGCTCTTTTGGCTACTGTGCCTAATGGCACATCTATAATCACATCCTTTCCACTGGCGCCTGTTTTGCAGCTATCACCACCGGGTTTCCCATTGGTTGCAATGATATGTTTTCGGTATTTGAGATGGAGTAAAGTTCCATACTGTTTGACACCACGTAAAATAATATGGCCCCCTTGGCCACCATCTCCTCCATCTGGTCCTCCTTTTGGAACAAACTTGGCACGTACGAAATGGATGCGTCCAGCTCCTCCTTTTCCAGCGCGTAGGTAAAGCTTAACGTGATCAATAAAGTTGGGTAGTGACATG
Source organism: Cardinium endosymbiont of Oedothorax gibbosus (assembly GCF_936981045.1). Lineage (GTDB taxonomy): Bacteria > Bacteroidota > Bacteroidia > Cytophagales > Amoebophilaceae > Cardinium. The sequence goes on along the minus strand of NZ_OW441264.1, from coordinate 896,227 downwards.
GTCATTATGATCTTAGTCCATCGATAATGGTTTCAATCGCTTTTATTACCTCATCCACATTTTGTGTGCCATCTACACTATGTAATTCCCCTTGGGCTTTATAATAGTTCACAATAGGTAGCGTCTCTTGTTCATATATGTGCATACGTGTTTTGATTTTGTTATCATCCTGGTCATCAGGCCTTTCTTCAATGATTGCACGATTTTTAAGACGTTTTAGTAAGATCTCACTGGGTACATCTAAAAAAATCACGCCATCTGTTTTAGCATGGAATTGTTTTAAAAAATTCTCTAAGAAGGTTACCTGTGCAAGGGTTCTAGGAAAACCGTCAAATAAAAAAGATGTATTGGAAGGTTGTGCTTGCACCAATTGCGTTACCAACTCAAAGGATAGATGATCTGGTACCAATTGACCACTGTTTATGTATCCTTCAATTAATGCTTTATTGGCCCCATTTTCTGCCATTTGTTGGCGCAATAAAGCACCCAAAGCAATCGGTATAAAGCCATATTTTTGAACCATTCGTTCAGATTGTGTGCCTTTTCCCGACCCAGGAGGTCCCACTAGAATAATATTAAACATAAATGAAAATGATTTTTTAAAAAGCTAAAAATTAATATACAATTAAGAAAATTGGTTACTGGTGCTTAAAATTTGTACTTAAAAGACTTTTAACGGGTAAGTTAAAGCATATCCATCTGGCTCCACTAGCCAAAAACAAGAAAAAAGCAAGATGCAAATTCCTTTATAGGTTAACTAGCTACTGCACATTAAGCATTCTTCTTCTCCTTCACCCGGAAAATGTGTTTCAACTTTTTCTCTCTTTTGTATGGTAAACTTAATAGCATCTGCTGCAGGCTTGGTACGTAAGTAATACATGCCTGTTTTCAGTTCTTTTTTCCAAGCATAAAAATGCATAGAAGTTAATTTAGCGATAGTCGCATCCTTCACATAAAGATTTAAGCTTTGGCTTTGACAGATATAGGGAGCTCGGTCTGCTGCCATATCGATAATAGACTTTTGAGGAATCTCCCAAACCGTTCTATACAGGTTTTTAATGTATTGCGGAATACATTCAATCTGCTGAATGGAGCCATTGCCCATCATCAGCTCCTCTTTCACCCGTTCATTCCAAAGGCCAAGCTCGATGAGATCCTCTAGTAGGTATTTGTTTACCACAATAAACTCTCCAGAAAGCACCCTTCGGGTATAAATATTGGCGGTATAGGGTTCAAAGCATTCGTTATTCCCCAGTATTTGGGAAGTAGAGGCTGTGGGCATTGGCGCAACCAATAGTGCGTTTCTTATACCATATTGACCTATTTCTTTACGTAAATGATCCCAATCCCATCTTCCGGAGGCAGGGGTTACGCTCCACATATCAAATTGAAGAATACCTTGAGAAATGGGGGATCCAGGGTAGCTTTCATATACCCCCTCTTCTCGTGCCAAATCTTTAGAAGCCGTTAATGCTGTAAAGTAAATGGTCTCAAAAATTTCCTGGTTGAGTAATCGCGCTTCTGGACTGTCAAAAACAAGTTTCATTTTAAGAAAGGCATCTGCTAATCCCTGTACCCCAATACCAATGGGTCTGTGCCTTAAGTTAGAAGTACGTGCTTCAGGTAAAGGATAGTAATTCCGATCGATCACTTTGTTAAGGTTTTTAGTGATCAAGTAGGTTACCGAATATAATTTAGTATGATCGAAAGATCGATCCCCATCTACAAACATCGGCAGTGCAATAGAAGCAAGGTTGCAAACCGCAATTTCATCGGGTGAAGCATATTCTATAATCTCTGTACAGAGGTTACTGGACTTTATAGTGCCCAAGTTTTTTTGATTAGACTTTTGGTTGGCTGCATCTTTATAGAGCATATAAGGGGTGCCTGTTTCTATTTGAGACTCCAGAATTGCAAACCAAAGCGTTTGTGCTCTAATAGAGGTACGTGCCTTGCCTTCTTGTTCATACTGTTTGTATTTTTGTTCAAATGCTGCTCCATAGCAGTCCGAGAGGCCTGGTGCTTCGTTGGGACAAAAGAGTGACCACATCTCATCTTCCTCTACACGTTGCATAAATAAATCTGGGATCCACAATCCATAGAAAAGATCCCTGGCTCTTCTTTCTTCTTTTCCATGATTTTTCTTCAACTCTAAAAAATCAAAGATATCCGCATGCCAAGGTTCTAGATAGATGGCAAAACTACCTTTGCGTTTACCCCCTCCTTGATCTACGTAGCGGGCCGTCATATCAAAGTTCCGCAACATAGGCACAATCCCATTAGAGATACCATTGGTCCCTCGAATATAAGAACCTGTGGCACGTATATTGTGAATGCTTAATCCAATGCCTCCAGCATGTTGTGATATTTTTGCACATTGTGTAAGGGTATTGTAAATGCCTTCAATGCTATCGTTTTGCATCGTTAATAAAAAACAGGAAGAAAGCTGTGAGTTAGGTGTGCCTGCATTAAAAAGCGTAGGGGTGGCATGGATAAACCACTTTTCAGACATGAGCTGGTAGGTTTCAAGTACAGCGTCCAGATCATCACCATGAATGCCTACTGCTACACGCATCAACATGTACTGAGGACGTTCCACAACCTTTCCATTTATTTTAAGCAGATAAGAACGTTCTAATGTTTTAAAGCCAAAAAAATCGTAGGTAAAATCACGTTCATGTACAATGGAATTGTCTAAAATTGCGGCATGGCTGGCAATAATTTTATAAATGTCCTGGGCTATAAGGGCAGCGTTCTGACCAGTTGAAGGATTTACATAGGTATAGAGCCTTTTTATAGTACTAGAAAAAGATTTACTTGTTTCTTTATGCAGATTGGAAATCGCTATGCGAGCAGCTAGGATGGCATAATCTGGATGGTACACAGCCATCGTTGCCACTGTTTCTGCCGCCAAGTTATCTATAGCTGAGGTAGTTACCCGATCATAAATCCCTTCAATAATCTTTTTAACAATAACAATAACATCGATGTAATCCCTATTTAACCCATAACAGAGTTTCTCTATTCTAGCAGTTATTTTATCGAATTTAACGGATTCTAAACGTCCATCTCGTTTTACAACTAACATCTACTTTTTATAAATTTTTGATTATTAATCGAATGATAAGCGGTGCTGTGTTAAGTTTGTTACTACTGAACTGCCTATATTGTACCTAACAGTGGTACTAGCTAATGGTTTGATCATACCTAATCCAACCCCCATGTGTTAACGACATAGGGTTGCAATCAGCTATCTGTTCAGCCAAAAGTTGATGCCATTACCTGATAAGACTTTTCTTTTTTTGGTACATGCTCAGTTTTTTTAAATCCTAAACGAATAGGTATGCTTTGACTCTTAGTATTTTTTATCGCACATCTAATAAAATGTCCTTTTAAATCTAATTGGTTGAAACCAATATCAATAAGTTTGGAACAAGCGCGTGTCACTAGGCCTAAGCCTTGAAATGCTTCCCCTATCAAATAACCAATTTCACCTTTACCATCCGATAGATCAATCGTATTAAAACTTATCATTCCAGAAATTTTTCCCTTGTAAAATATGCCAAATGTAAGTCCACTATTTTTGAGAAGGCCATGATTGGCACTAGTGATAAAATTTAAAGTATCACTTTGACTAATGCATGAATCTACCCAAGGTAACCATCTGTTCAAGTATGATCTATTTTGATCTGTTAAGGCGAATAACACTTCTGTATGAGATTTATTTAACTGCTTCATCATTAAATCTCTATTTAACGCGACTGATTTAGGAACCTTTGACAAGTTTTTAATGCCATTCATTATAATGAACATATAGATTGTATAAAGCTTTTTAACTGATTATTACTTCATATTAGTACCATCAAAAGTGTCACTCAGGTTGGAAGGTTAATATATTTATATACTTGATTATCAGGCGTAAGAATATTCTAACACTAAACGCAAGTTGCGCATAAAGTGATGCATTGCGCATTCATGTTACTGGTTGGTCCTATTACGAAAAATATGCCCCTAAAACTCCTCATCTAGTTTAAATCGCGCTTTTTCTTTGTCTTCAGAGATGCTGCTCATGACCCCTGATTTTTGGTATTCGCCTACCCTTTTTTCAAAGAAATTGGTTTTACCCTGCAAGGCAATCATTTCCATAAAATCAAATGGGTTGGTTACATGATAGATTTTTTTGCATCCTAATTCTAATAGTAGTCTATCGGCAACAAACTGAATATATTGGGTCATCAACGTTGCATTCATACCAATCAGTTTAACCGGCAATGCATCGGATACAAATTCACTTTCAATTGCTACTGCATCAGCTATAATTTGGGCAACCCGTTCCTCTGGGAGTTTATGTTTGATATGTTGGTTATACAGCAAACAAGCAAAATCACAGTGTAGCCCTTCATCTCTGGAAATGAGTTCATTAGAAAAGGTTAGTCCTGGCATTAATCCTCTTTTTTTAAGCCAAAAAATAGCACAGAAACTACCAGAAAAGAAGATCCCTTCTACCGCTGCAAAGGAAATTAATCGCTCTGTAAACGAACCTTTGTTAATCCAACGCAGCGCCCAATCTGCTTTTTTGCCTACCCACTCAATGGTTTCAATGGCGTTGAATAACCTATGGCGTTCTTTAGGATCTTTGACATAGGTATCGATCAGTAAAGAGTAGGCTTCAGAATGGATGTTTTCAATAGCAATCTGGAATCCGTAAAAAAACTTGGCCTCTGTATACTGTACTTCATTGGAAAAATTTTGAACCAAATTTTCATTTACAATACCATCGCTGGCAGCAAAAAAAGCAAGCACATGGGTAATAAAATGCTTTTCACCAGATGTTAAGTTTTCCCAGTCTTTTATATCTTGACTAAGATCGATCTCTTCCGCGGTCCAAAAACTGGCCTCTGCTTGCTTATAAAAGCTCCAGATATCGTGATGCTCAATAGGAAATAAAACAAATCTATTTTTATTCTCTTGCAAAAGAGGTTCATCTGCATAAGTATGGTTGCTCATTTGATTTTTTCGTTTTACGAGTTGGTAAGTGGCATATAATTTAAGGCTATAATTAAGGCCATAAACTGATGTGTACAACAAACTTAGCTAAATGCAACCAAAGGTTCAACACTACCCACCTGAGTTCGGGATTAGATTATTTTTTCATTTGATAATCAATATCAATGAAAATTTATAAAATTTATTTTATAGACAATTAAATAGGTAGTTTAATAACAAATAATTCTGGTAATCAGTTTATTATATATATTATATTTATAAAATTAGGTATAAAAACTTGTTAAATAGGTGCAAATATTAACTAAATAATTGATATTAAATTGTTGTAAATCAGTCAAATAAATCCCGAACTCACGTTACCCATAATTTCTAATGCGGTTTACCCCAATTGCATCAAATTCATTTAATTGAAAACTAAATAAATAATCTAATCTGAATGCCTGAATCTGGCCTTAGCACCTGCTTTATAACCTAAGTTCGGGATTAGCTTGTTAAAAAATAGCTTTAAAAAGCTCCTTTGTGTTTTAAATTTGGAGATAAAAAAATACTAACCAGATTACCCAAAGGAGCTAGTTATGAATGTAGAAAAATTAGTTGAAATATATTATGCTGTTGATGAATTTCTCATAAAGTTTATGCCGTATATGGAAAAACAACTGTTAACCAACTCTAAAAGAAAACCCACTAGAACTTGTTCATTAACTTTGAGTGAAATAATGACTGTTCTTATTGCCTTTCATGTGATTGGTTTTAGAAATTTTAAGTCTTATTATATTCATTTACAGCAATTTTATTCTAGTAAATTTGGAAAATTAGTAAGCTAGAATAGATTTATAGAACTGATCCAAAGAACGTTAGTTCCCTTGTACTGTTTTACACAAAGTTTTTCTAAAACAAAAACAGGTTGTTATTTTATGGATGCAACAGCCATCAAGGTTTGCCATATCAAAAGAGCCTATACGCACAGGGTTTTTAAATCGATTGCTACTAAAGGTAAAACCAGCACCGGTTGGTTTTTTGGATTAAAGTTGCACTTGATAGTCAATGATTTAGGAGAAATTATGAATTTTCAACTGACCACAGGTAAAACTAATGATAGGCTTCCTGTAGAAAATTTGTGTAAACACTTGATGGGTAAAATGTTTGCCGATAAAGGTTACATAAGCAAAGATTTATTTGAAAAACTGATCGAGAAAGGCGTGGAACTCATTATCCAGATCAGAAAAAATATGAAAAATGCTTTTATGCCACTCTGGGATAAACTGATGCTTAGAAAACGATCTATAATTGAAACTATTATAGATCAGCTCAAAAATATTAGCCAGATAGAACATTCCAGGCATAGAAGCATACCTAATTTTCTAGTCAATTTGATAGCTGGAATTACAGCTTATGCACTAAAAGAGAAAAAACCTTCTATAACTAATATATATATGACTGGTTCACAATACGTCTAATCCCGAACTGGGGTTAGTATTATTTTTTTGATTTTTAGTGTTATGGGTCTAAATATTCTTATTATTTATTGGTTTTCAGGTTTATTTCAGTTCATTTTTGATAGACCATTCGCCTAAACACCTTTTAATATGCTATTTGGCGACCTGTATAAGTTATAGGCTATTGCTTCCAAAACGTGTTGTGTATGGGTTTTAGAAAGACTATACTGGACTGATTTATTCGGACATTTTTTTCTTAATTTTATTTTCTATTTTTTCCCATTTGCTAGTCTACCAATTTTACATGGTTAAGATGGACGTTCATAGGTTTTTGATAGTTAATACTAGAATGAAACCTTTGGTAATTGTATTTAGTAATGTACCTGTTAATTCCCTCTTTTAACACTTTAATATTTTTAAAATCATTGATAAATATGGAATTATATTTTAGGGTTGTAAAAAATCTTTCCATTACAATATTATCAATGCTTCTACCTCTGCCATTCATAGAAATTTGAATATTATGCCTTTTTAATAAGTCTGTATGCTTATGACTAGTATATTGACTGCCTTGATCACTATTAAAGCATTCTGGTGGAGGATATTTACTCAGTGCCTCTTGCAAGGTATCTATTACAAGCGTTGTATCCATAGTATTGGATACCTTATAACTCAATATGGCTTTACTGTGCCAATCTATAATAGCTGAGAGGTAGATAAACCCAATACTGGTGCGAATATAAGTAATATCCCCACTCCAAACTTGATTCGGTTTAGGTACATGCACCTGCTTTGTTGTACCAGCGTTGACCCAATATTTATCCAACAAGTAACTATATACGAACTATGTTAAAAAACAAATCTGATCGTAGAAATTTTTATAATTATTTGGTTCATTAATCTCAAACAAGAGCGCTTTAAGATGCTCCTAAAAGTCTTCTCTTAACTGCTAAGAAGTTACTTTCAGCTTAGAAAGGTACCCATCAATATAGCAAGTATGGTCCCTAAGAATAGCAAACACTTGTCTAATCACGTGAGTTCGGGATTTATTTGACTGATTTACAACAATTTAATATCAATTACTTAGTTAATATTTGCACTTATTTAACAAGTTTTTATATCTAATTTTATAAATATAACATATATAATAAACTGATTACCAGAATTATTTGTTATTCAACTACCTATTTAATTGTCTAATAAAACAAATTTTATAAATTTTCATTGATAGTGATTATCAAATGAAAAAATAATCTAATCCCGAACTCACGTTTATTAAACCGTATAGCAGACCAAGAAGCCATATAGAGCAAAGAACGCAGCTGGGAGTTCCCATGACGGTTGATATGCCCCTTCTTCCTTATGGAAGAGCCTGAATGCTCATAACTAGGAGCTAAGCCAATGAACTTAGAAAACTGTTTAGCCCTTTGAAAATGTTCCCCCCCTCCAGTGGAAACAATAAGCTGCAGAGCGGTTCTATCTCCAATGCCCTTAATAGAACTAATGCGCTTATAGAGCTCATTATAGCTCTCCTGGGTGATAGAAAGCATTTGTTGCTCCAGAAGCTCTATCTGTTCTTCCAGGCAGGCTATAGTTTCCTTGAGTGTTCTTAAGGCGAAGTCATCTGCTTGAGGCAACACATTAAAAGACTCTAGCAGATTATAGAACATAGTAACGTGAGTTCGGGATTAGATTATTTTTTCATTTGATAATCAATATTAATAAAAATTTATAAAATTTGTTTTATAGACAGTTAAATAGGTAGTTGAATAACAAATAATTCTGATAATCATTTTATTATATATATTATATTTATAAAATTAGATATAAAAACTTGTTAAATAGGTGCAAATATTAACTAAATAATTGATATTAAATTGTTGTAAATCAGTCAAATAAATCCCGAACTCACGTTAGTAAGTTGTTTTTTTAGCTGAACAAGAAGCGTTTTTTGTTGATTTAACCCTTGTATATTTTGGGGAAGCATTCTGTAAGGGGCAGGTTGCATCTTTTCTCCATCAAGGGCAATAAGTTGGGCATCTACCTTATCGGTTTTGGTTATAACTAGCATCATCCGAGCAAAATGTTTGGTTTGCTTGGGATTGACCATCGACACAACTATTTCATGCTCTGTAAGTATCTGCAGTAATAAAGCGACATAGTTGCCTGTGGCTTCTAAGACACAGTGATGCGTTGTTTTATCAAGTTGAGCTAAAAAGGTTTCAATTCCTTTGGGATCATTCTTAGGTTCTGTCGCGTTTATTCTAAAAAATCATTATTTTAGTATCTGTAGTTAAAAAAGTAGTTATTATGTTTAATATTTCGCCCAAATTATTACCTTATTTTAAGGGCTATTGTTCTTCAGCAGAAGTCATCCTGTTATTTGTCTAGATGAAGTGTCGTTTTTCCTTGAGCTATAGAGATTTGGAAGAGATGATGCGTATGAGAGGCGCAAGAGTTGATCATTCTACGCTACAAAGATGGGTTATTAAGTTTGTTCCTCTTATAGATGAAGCAGTAAGCAAAAGAAAACGACCAGTTGGTGGTAGTTGGAGAATGGATGAAACCTATGTTAAACTAAAGGGGAAGTAGATCTATTTATATAGAGCAGTAGATCGTTATGGTGATACAGTTTACTTTTTTCTATCTGAGCATAGAGACAAGTCTGCAGCTTTTTCTTTTTTTCGTAAGGCGATCACAGAAAATAATATTCTTAAGAAAGTAGTAATTGACAAAAGCGGTAGTAATAAAGCTGCCCTTGATACGATCAATACAGAACTTGATCAAGATCATACCATTCAAATATTTCAAAACAAATACTTGAATAATAGAGTTGAACAAGATCATAGGTTTATCAAAAAACGGCTAAAACCTATGCTTAGTTTTAAGTGTTTTAAGACTGCAGCCATTACCATTGCAGGGATAGAAAACATTTGTATGATTCAAAAAGGACAAGTAATCGGAGCTAAAAATCATCTTTCTACTTTTGAGAATTTTGTTATGCTAATGGCCGAATAATACCCAATATATATCTAAAACTTCACTTAAAAGAAAAGACGTTACTAACGAAAATATAGACGCGACAGAACCGGATGTTATCCACCTATCTATAATATAAGGGCCAAATGCGTACGATGAACTGAAACAGACAATCATGAACACATTAAAAACAAGGGTATTAGAAGCTTTACGTAAGGTAGATGATCCTGATTTAAAAAAAGATTTAGTGTCCTTGGGAATGATTGATCAGCTGTATATAGATGGCGCTACCATTTCTTTTACCATTATACTGACTACCCCAGCCTGCCCATTACAAAAAATGATAAAACAGGCATGTATACAAGCCATTCGTCAAGAGGTAATAGATGATTTTGAAATTGTAATTACGTTCACATCAACAGTCACTTCGGGACGTTCCCGATCCTCTTCTATACTGCCTGGCGTCAAAAATATTATCGCTGTTGCTTCTGGAAAGGGTGGCGTTGGCAAATCTACCATTGCTACACATTTGGCGCTTGCACTATCCAACCATGGTGCGTATGTAGGACTTTTAGATGCGGATATATTTGGGCCATCTATTCCTACCATGTGGGGTTGCGAAACCACCAAACCAACTGTGGTCAAACGGGACGGCAAGAACCATATCATTCCTATAAACCGTCATAATGTGAAGTTGCTTTCTATTGGCTTTTTATCCAATATGCAAGAGGCCATTGTATGGCGTGGGCCTATGGCCAGTGCGGCTTTTAAGCAATTATTACAGGATGCAGATTGGGGTGCATTAGACTATTTATTGATTGACCTTCCCCCCGGCACCAGTGATATTCATCTTACTTTGGTGCAAACGGTTTCCATTACAGGCGCTGTAGTGGTTACTACACCGCAAAAAATTGCATTAATCGATGCCATAAAGGCAATTGCTATGTTTAAAAAAGAACAAATCAAAGTGCCCATCTTGGGATTGATAGAAAATATGTCTTATTTTCTAACAGAAAAAGAAGATGCAAGCAATCCATATTATATTTTTGGAAAGGATGGGGGCAAACTGCTAGCAGAAAACGAATCCATACCTTTTTTAGGCCAAATTCCACTGCTTTCCATGATTTGCCAACAGGGCGATTTAGGTACCATGCCCTATAAACCAATTATGCCTTTTAATAAAATTGCTGCAATGCTAGCACAACAAGTAGCTATCCAAAATGCCATATATCAATAGGATCACTATTCAGGAAAGAGTGTCAACTGAAACGGTCCATTTTTTGGGGTCGCCTCTATCTACGCAATAGATGGTGGGATAGCTTATACTAAGCTTGATTTGTTTAGATTTGTTGACTAAATTTAAAGCGTCTAATGTAGTCTAAACTATTGATTACTTTTAACGGTAGTTTGGCCAGTTGAAGCAAATAGATGATTAAAAAGATTGCAAGCAAAGATAACATACCTAAGATACCATGCACTTACCTACTGATGTATCCACACAAGAATGTGTTTTTTGTAAGATTGTAGCAGGATTGGCACCTTCTAATAAAATATGGGAGGATATAGATTATATGGCTTTTCTATCCATATTTCCTAATACAGAAGGGTTTACAGTGGTGATCCCTAAGCACCACCTGAGCAGTTATATTTTTGATCATGCATCAGAAGAGATCAATGACTTAATGGGAGCAGCCAAACAAGTGTCCGACTTGTTGGTCCATAAATTTCCAACCGTTGAGAGAACAGCTCTTGTATTTGAAGGGTATGGCGTTAACCACTTACATGCTAAATTGATCCCTCTGCATGGAACCAAAGATGGTAGCTGGAAGAGGCTTGCAACCACTATTAAAACTAAATTTGACAGATATCCTGGTTACATTTCCTCTCACGATGCAGAACGGGAATCAGATGAAAAATTAATGCAAATAGCTAATTTTTTAAAAAGTTAGTACCCATTTGGAGGTTCTGTCGCGTCTATATTTTCGTTAGTAACGTCTTTTCTTTTAAGTGAAGTTTTGGATATATATTGATTATTATTCGGCCATTAGCATAACAAAATTCTCAAAAGTAGAAAGATGATTTTTAGCTCCGATTACTTGTCCTTTTTGAATCATACAAATGTTTTCTATCCCTGCAATGGTCTAGAGTAAAGAAATGGGTGGACACTTAAAATTAAGCATATCTATTGCTTCTGATTGCTCGCAATACAGTAACTGACTAACTTGATTCTTCATTGTTTACCCATTCCCTTCTCATCTCACCGTACGTTCAGTTTTCCCGAATACGGCGGTCCGGCAGTCTTCTTCATAAACCTCGCACAACTTTCTCAGGATACTTAATCATTCCACTACCAATTACAACATCCCCATTGTATAGAGTTTGCTATTGGGATAGCTTTGCCACCCACACCCACGGCCTTTTCTTCTATGGGTTAACCTCAGTTCGGGATTAGACGTATTGTGAACCAGTCATATATATATTAACGTGAGTTCGGGATTTATTCGACTGATTTACAACAATTTAATATCAATTATTTAGTTAATATTTGCACTTATTTAACAAGTTTTTATATCTAATTTTATAAATATAACATATATAATAAACTGATTACCAGAATTATTTGTTATTCAACTACCTATTTAATTGTCTAATAAAACAAATTTTATAAATTTTTATTAATATTGATTATCAAATGAAAAAATAATCTAATCCCGAACTCACGTTATATTAGTTATAGAAGGTTTTTTCTCTTTTAGTCCATAAGCTGTAATTCCAGCTATCAAATTGACTGGAAAATTAGGTATGCTTCTATGCCTGGAATGTTCTATCTGGCTAATATTTTTGAGCTGATCTATAATAGTTTCAATTATAGATCGTTTTCTAAGCATCAGTTTATCCCAGAGTGGCATAAAAGCATTTTTCATATTTTTTCTGATTTGGGTAATGAGTTCCACGCCTTTTTCCATCAGTTTTTCAAATAAATCTTTGCTTATGTAACCTTTATCGGCAAACATTTTACCCATGAAGTGTTTACACAAATTTTCTACAGGAAGCCTATCATTAGTTTTACCTATGGTCAGTTGAAAATTCATAATTTCTCCTAAATAATTGACTATCAAGTGCAACTTTAATCCAAAAAACCAACCGGTGCTGGTTTTACCTTTAGTAGCAATCGATTTAAAAACCCTGTGCGTATAGGCTCTTTTGATATGGCAAACCTTGATGGCTGTTGCATCCATAAAATAACAACCTGTTTTTGTTTTAGAAAGACTTTGTGTAAAACAGTACAAGGGAACTAACGTTCTTTGGATCAGTTCTATAAATCTATTCTAGCTTACTAACTTTCCAAATTCACTAGAATGAAATTGCTGTAAATGAATATAATAAGACTTAAAATTTCTAAAACCAATCACATGAAAGGCAATAAGAACAGTCATTATTTCACTCAAAGTTAATGAACAAATTCTAGTGGGTTTTCTTTTAGAGTTGGTTAACAGTTGTTTTTCCATATACGGCATAAACTTTATGAGAAATTCATTAACAGCATAATATATTTCAACTAACTTTTCTACATTCATAACTGGCTCCTTTGGATAATCTGGTTAGTATTTTTTTATCTCCAAATTTAAAACACAAAGGAACTTTTTAAAGCTATTTTTTAACAAGCTAATCCCGAACTCAGGTGGTTAAGTATCTGCGAAATCGGTTATTAATAAAGTCCTGCAATCTAACAAAAGCTTCACTGGAATTCGTATGTTTAAAATAGTTAACCCATCCTAACACTACTGGTTTTATTTACTCGATGAATGCTTGAGGTTTGATTGGTGCTCTTCTACAAGTCAGGTATTTTAGTCTGTTACGGATGCTTTGTTGGGATTGTTTCGTTGGAAATACATAAATGCTATTTCTGCCACTTGTTGGACTCTTTCTTTTTACAAAGTAAAAACCTATGAAGTTAAAGCCTTCTTTCAGTTTCGTTATTCGTGTCTTTTGGTGGTTAATAATGAGCGATAACCTCTTTACTAATTCTGTGAATTTCTCCAGCGCTAAGCTAGCACTCTTACGACATACCAAAATTGCATCATCACAATACCTATGCAAGGTTGCGCTTAGCTTTTCTGGATACCCCCTTGAGTGCCACACTTGGTCTATAACATTTAGGTAGATATTACTATACAACGGTGATATTGGTGATCCTTGCGGTACTCCAACTTTCTTGCATGTAATTTTACCTTGTTTTACTATTGACGTTGTTAGGGTTTGTTTAATTAGCTTCAACATACTGCCATCTGCTATCCTTTTACTAATAAGTTTTAATAACTTTTCGTGTGGGATGCTAATAAAGTATGATTGAAAATCAATCTCAACTACGCCCCATGCCTGCTGGTATAGATCTTCTCGGATCACTAAACTCGCTTGTTTGGCTCCTCGTTTCGGTCTATAGCCGTATGAACATTCGTGAAAATCAGCTTCGAAGATCGGTTCAATGACTATTTTCATTGCTGTGAGCACTATGAGATCTTCTACGGTCATTACCTCTAGTGGCCTTGTTCCACCTTTAGCTTTGGGTATTTCTACCAACCTGCTTGAGGTAAATTTGTATAGCTTTGCGCGTAGTTGCTGCTGCAATTTATTGATAATCTTTGCCTCACCTTGATCTATTATATCACTTATGCTTTTACCATCAATCCCTGCTGAACCTTGATTTGCTTTGACTTGACGCCAAGCTTCCCAAAGTACATCTTTTAGATAAATTTTATCATATATACTATAAAATCTGACTTCCTTACATTGCTTGGATTTGAGATATAGAGTTCTTTGGAGTTGCTGAACTTTTAATGTTCCGTTCATAGCTTTAGGGCAATCAGACATTCTCAACTCTTTTAAACTCGTTAACTGAAGTAGGGTCCCTTTCCTCTTGAGTGGTTTCCCAATCAATACGAACGGTATTATAGACCCCGCGGACTTCTGATATCACCCTTATTGATTTCGCTTTACTTATACAATAAAGTTTCCAGTGGCCTACTGGATTCATATCAGATCTCCCGGACTACGATGTGAAACATTCATAGCGTGCAACCCCTAACACCCCGGCACTTGTATGATGGTCATGGTCTATTTTTTCCATCCTACTATCAGCCTTCCTGTAGCCACTAGATAGTCGGCAAATGCGCTTAAACGGCTTAACGAGGCTAATTTAGGTTCACTTTTGTTGCAGCCCGCTATTTTGCAGATGCATTTAAAGGTAACTTAAACCTGTGAATCACCCCACAAATCCAACCTCCTGCTAGACTCCCGAAATAGACAAATTAGAGTCAGGGGACTTACACCCCATTTGTTGCACACCTGTGCCGGCGTGCAATGGCTGCAGACTTAAAACACTTAAAACTAAGCATAGGTTTTAGCCGTTTTTTGATAAACCTATGATCTTGTTCAACTCTATTATTCAAGTATTTGTTTTGAAATATTTGAATAGTATGATCTTGATCAAGTTCTGTATTGATCGTATCAAGGGCAGCTTTATTACTACCGCTTTTGTCAATTACTACTTTCTTAGGAATATTATTTTCTGTGATCGCCTTACGAAAAAAAGAAAAAGCTGCAGACTTGTCTCTATGCTCAGATAGAAAAAAGTCAACTGTATCACCATAACGATCTACTGCTCTATATAAATAGATCCACTTCCCGTTTAGTTTAACATAGGTTTCATCCATTCTCCAACTACCACCAACTGGTCGTTTTCTTTTGCTTACTGCTTCATCTATAAGAGGAACAAACTTAATAACCCATCTTTGTAGCGTAGAATGATCAACTCTTGCGCCTCTCATACGCATCATATCTTCCAAATCTCTATAGCTCAAGGAAAAACAATACTTCATCTAGACAAATAACAGGATGACTTCTGCTGAAGAACAATAGCCCTTAAAATAAGGTAATAATTTGGGCGAAATATTAAACATAATAACTACTTTTTTAACTGCAGATACTGAAATAATGATTTTTTAGAATAAACGCGACAAAACCGAAAATCTTTATTTATCCAATTGTATTTCAGTATAAAAATACTCTGCTACTTAAAAATAATATAAAATTTCCATATGCGATATTTGTATAATTATAGAAACTTACTTAAAATTGCTATCTAAATGAAGTATTGCAAGCTCCAGTTTATAGGCTTATACCTTAGATGGTAGCTATATAAGCATCGATTAAAGCAATCGAAAACCATACGAAAACCTTATTAAGAATGGAACACAACATAAAAATCTTTTCAAAGCGTACTGCATTGTACTTTGCTATAGTGGTTTTAACTGGAGCTGAATGCAAAAATAGACTAACAGATAGATTAATTGCAGATATAGATGGGGATAATGCAACAACAACACAAAATCAACCAATAACAGAAACCACAACAGCAGAAACAGCAGAAATAACTACAACAACCACACCAGCAGAAACCAACCACAACAACTACACCAGCAGGAACAGTAGCTACCAATCACAACAGCACAAACCAACCACACCAGCACTAACAACAACACATGCATCCCCACAGGTCGAACCACAGGCCGAACCACATGCATCCCCACAGGTCGAACCACAGGCCGAACCACAGACCGAACCACAGACCGAACCACAGACCGAACCACATGCATCCCCACAGGTCGAACCACAGGTCGAACCACAGGTCGAACCACATGCCGAACCACAGGTCGAACCACATGCCGAACCACATGCCGAACCACATGCCGAACCACATGCCGAACCACAGGTCGAACCACAGGTCGAACCACAGGTCGAAC
Source organism: Cardinium endosymbiont of Oedothorax gibbosus (assembly GCF_936981045.1). Taxonomy (GTDB): domain Bacteria; phylum Bacteroidota; class Bacteroidia; order Cytophagales; family Amoebophilaceae; genus Cardinium. The sequence continues at coordinate 880,002 of NZ_OW441264.1, read as the reverse complement.
CACAGGTCGAACCACAGGTCGAACCACAGGTCGAACCACATGCCGAACCACATGCCGAACCACATGCCGAACCACAGATCGAACCACATGCATCCCCACAGATCGAAAACAAAGACCAAGAATGGGCAAGAAACTGGTTACTTCCAATGGAAGCGGAGCTACAATATGACGGCATTTGCGACATCTTTCAAGAAGAAGAGTAGTATCTTATAGTATTCACAGGTACTGGAATATTTATGTATGACTGGCAAGATAAATCTGAATGGAAAGATGTCTGGCTATTGACTCCAGGGCAAATTTCTTTATTGACTAGCATGACTGATAAAGGTCGCTTTGGATTTTCTGTCCAGTTAAAATTTATGAAGGTATACGGCAAGTTTCCTGGATCGGTCGAGGATATCAGTTCTGATGTTATTGAGTACTTTTCTCAACAACTCGGGGTTCCTGACAATATTTTTTCTTTGTACGAACCTACCGATCGCCAGGGTCAACGACATCGTCAGGCTATTTGTCGTTTACTTGGATATCGTCCTTCCTCTGATACTGAACTAAGAAAACTTTTTAACTGATTATGTGTTGAAGTATTACCTATGGATCCGAAGGCGCCTCATGCCAAAGAGGCTGCTCTTGACTGGTTCCGTGATCAGCGAACAGAACCACTGGCAATGGCACATCTGGAAAGGGTTGTTCGTTCGGCAACTTATCATTATGAAGCAACGATTTTAAATTCCATTTATGCCAGACTCAGTGATACAACACAGATGAGTGTGATAATAAAGAAAACGCTTTTAGAAAGGATGTAAAAAAAGAACCGGGAAAACCCAGCCTTTATAATATTTTTTTGTTATCTCTCAGCTCTCAATTCTGGATAGCATATTGCTACATTCTGATTTGATTCATGCTGTTTCTCCAAAGTTTATAGAAATATTCCGACAGCGTTGTGCTACAGAGTCGGTAAGGGAGATTCGACGACATCCGGATAGCATTCGTTATCCAATGGTTTTCATGTATTGCTGTCGTCGTCGACAACAATTGACAGATGCATTGATTGAAATGTTAATGCAGTTGATCCACAATCTGGTAACTCGAGCTGAAAAGAAAGTAGACAAAAAACAGTTTTCTGTATTCAAAAAAGTAAGGGGGAAAGCCAATCTACTTTTCCAAATGGCAGAAGCCACAGTTGACCAACCTGACGGGATTATAAAAGAAGTAGTTTATCCTGTTGTAACCCAAAAAACACTGCAACGGATTGTCCATGAATTTAAAACACTAGGAAACGATATAGAACTTGAAGTCCATGAATCCATTCGGTCATCTTATGCTAGACACTACCGTCGGATTTTACTTCCCGTACTTGAAGAACTGGAATTTGAGTCTAGCAATCATTTACACAGACCTGTTATTGATGCTATCAACGTAATAAAAACCCACAAAAACAGCAACCAACGTTATTATGCTACTGATGAAGTCCCTATTGACTATATCATTAATAAGAAATGGAGAAATATTGTTATTGTACTGAATGCAAAAGGCGAAGAAAAAATTAACCGGATTAATTATGAAATTTGTGTATTACGCGCTTTAAGAAATAGTCTCAGGAACAAAGAGATCTGGGTAAAAGGAGTTGATCGTTACCGTAATCCTGAAGAGGATTTACCTGCTGATTTTTGTGATAACAGGGTACACTATTATTCCCTTCTTGGCGTTCCATTAGACGGTGAAGAGTTTATCTGTCAGTTTAAAAACACTCTGCGTCATTGGCTCGGTATCCTAAACGATGGCCTTCCGCGAAACCAGAAAGTCAGACTCAGAACCCATGGCAAGAACTGTATAACGTAAGGTCGGGATTTATGTGACTGATTTACAACAATTTAATATCAATTATTTAGTTAATATTTGCACCTATTTAACAAGTTTTTATATCTAATTTTATAAATATAATATATATAATAAACTGATTATCAGAATTATTTGTTATTCAATTACCTATTTAACTGTCTATAAAACAAATTTTATAAATTTTTATTAATATTGATTATCAAATGAAAAAATAATCTAATCCCGAACTCACGTGTATACATTTGACACCTTTGACCAGAAAAGAAGAACCACTAAACACATTGGAGCTGAAGCGTGAAATTGGATACCGCTGGGCTGATCTTGAATTAATTGATATACTGAAGGAAGTTGACCTGCGGGAGAAATTTTCATCATTATTCAGAACATCAGGAAGTCGCGAGGTCATTAACCCTGAAATATTACAATGGAGGTTGCTGTTATGTTTATTCGGTCTGGGAACTAATATCGGCCTAAAACGTATTGCTAGTCAACAACCAAGCGTCAGCTATGAAGAGTTGCGTTATATTAAACGAAAATTTATTCAGAAGGTTCCTTAAGAGCCGCTATATCGCAGATAGTCAATGGGATATTCAAAATAAGACAGCCCACTATTTGGGGCAATGCAACAACGTCTTGTGCAGCAGACTCCAGAAAATTTAGTGCTTATGATCAGAATCTGATGACGGAATGGCATGCCCGGTATGGTGGCCGTGGCGTGATGATTTACTGGCATGTTGATACGAATTCAACATGTATTTACTCTCAGATACGCCGTTGTTCCTCCTCAGAGGTTTCTGCCATGATGAAAGGTGTGCTTCGACATTGTACTGACATGGCAATAAATCAGCAGTATGTAGACAGTCACGGACAGAGTGAAGTAGCATTTTCTTTCAGTTATATCCTTGGATTTGACTTATTACCCAGACTAAAAAACATTGCTAGGCAAAAACTCAATTTGAGGCCGTTGCAATAGAGTTTTAAGCTTTGGTATAAAAAGTGACTTTTAGTGTTATACAATGGTTAAATTATGTTACTTCTTTAATCGTTTATACTTAAGCTTTTTAATAGTATTGTTATGGCAATTCAAACAAGTGGTCAGTTAAGTTTGGCAGATATTTCAGCGAACAGGGGTAAATGCAAACATACCTTTTTTGATCAAATTAATAAGCTAGTTAATTGGTCATCAGTAGAAAAATTACTCCGCTCATATTACCCTAAAGGCTTACATTTATCAGGAAAGCCAGCGTATAGTCCGTTGCTTTTGTTTAAAATGCTCTTGCTTCAGACCTGGTATTCACTCAGTGACTATCAAGTAGAAGAAGAAGTAAATGATCGTATTACTTTTAGCAGATTTTGTGGTATTTCGATGGATAGTTCTGTTCCAGATCATAGTGTATTAAGCAGATTTAGGACTTCCCTTGGTTCTGTCGCGTCTATAGTTTTCTTAGTATAGGTTTTTCGTTTAAGTCAAATTTTGGATATTATGCGGCCATTAAGATAGCAAAGTTTTCAAAAGTAGAAAGATGATTTTTAGCTCCTCTTACTTGTCCTTTTTGAATCATACGAATGTTTTCTATCCCTGAAATAGTAATGGAAGCAGAATAAAAATTCTTAAAACCCAGCATAGGTTTTATCCGTTTTTTGATAAACCTATGATCTTGTTCAACTCTATTATTCAAATATTTGTTTTGAAATATTTGAATGGTATGATCTTGATCAAGATCTGTATTGATCGCATCAAGGGCAGCTTTATTACTACCGCTTTTGTCAATTACTACTTTCTTAGGAATATTATTTTCTGTGATCGCCTTGCGAAAAAAAGAAAGCGTTGAAGACTTGTCTCTATGATCAGATAGAAAAAAGTCAACTGTATCACCATAACGATCTACTGCTCTATATAAATAGATCCACTTCCCGTTTAGTTTAACATAGGTTTCATCCATTTTCCAACTACTACCAATTGGTCGTTTTCTTTTTCTTACTGCTTTATCTATCAGAGGAACAAACTTAATAACCCATCTCTGTAGCGTAGAATGATCAACTCTTGCGCCTCTCATACGCATCATCTCTTCCAAATCTCTATAGCTCAAGGAAAAACGACACTTCATGTATACAAATAACAGGATGACTTCTGATGAAGAACAATAACCTTTAAAATATGGTAATAACTCGGGAGAAATATTAAACATAATAACTACTTTTTTAAATACCGATACTAAAATAATCATTTTTTAGAATAAACGCGACAGAACCCTTCCCTTACCGAACAAAAGGCCTTAGAAAAGTTATTGAAAATCATTAATGATCAGCTAGCTGCACATGGAGTACTCGTTCAACATGGTGCAGTTGTTGATGCCTCTATTACCCCCACGCCTAGACGGCCTAAAGGTAAAAAAAGCTATGATCTCCATGAAGATGGCACTATAACTGTAGCCGAAAGTTATCAAAAAGGTGTAGATCCAAAAACGAGTTGGACAAAAAAAGGAGATAATCTCTACTATGGGTATAAGCGACACGTTCTTGTGGAAAGTAAAGAAGGCTTAGTCCTAGCAGTCAGTACCACAAAAGCATCTAGTCATGATAGTGCTCATTTACACGTCTTATTGGATAAAGTAGAGCTAAAAGCAGGTAGTAGGCTATATGCAGATAAGGGCTACAGCGGCTCACCTAATGAAACCTTATTAAAGAATAAAGCCTTAAAATCAGCTATGCAGAAGAAAGCTACTAGAAATAATCCCTTATCACCTACTGCCAAGCGGTTTAATAAATTAGTAACGTGAGTTCGGGATTAGATTATTTTTTCATTTGATAATCAATATTAATAAAAATTTATAAAATTTGTTTTATTAGACAGTTAAATAGGTAGTTGAATAACAAATAATTCTGGTAATCAGTTTATTATATATATTATATTTATAAAATTAGATATAAAAACTTGTTAAATAGGTGCAAATATTAACTAAATAATTGATATTAAATTGTTGTAAATCAGTCAAATAAATCCCGAACTCACGTTAGTAGCTCAAACTCGGTATAAGGTGGAACGCGTATTTGGAAGTATCAAAAGTTAGTTCCGAAGTTCAAGAGCGCGTTATATAGGTCTTTCTAAAACCCATACACAACACGTTTTGGACACAATAGCCTATAATTTATACAGGTCGCCAAATAGCATATTAAAAGGTGTTTAGGCGAATGGTCTATCAAAAATGAACTGAAATAAACCTGAAAACCAATAAATAATAAGAATATTTAGACCCATAACACTAAAAATCAAAAAAATAATGCTAGAAAAATAGAAAAATTATGCTATCGACCTATCACAACGGTCTCAATTTATGTTCCTCCAGTGATGCTGTATTGTATCCTGAACTATCACCTATATTGGCAAGAGAAATAAACTGGGAACTGATCCGACAACAATATGATGAAATTATAAAATACACAACAGCACTTAGAACCAGGAAGGCAGAGCCTCAAGCTATAATTAAGAAGATTTACTCGGAATAATTCGCAACATCCAACATACAAGGCACTGACCGAATTAGGCAAAACAGTTAAGACCATTTTTATCTGTCGTTATTTAAACGACGAATCATTACGATATGAAATAAATACTGGATTGAATGTAGTCGAAAACTGGAACAGTGCCAATGATTTTATTTTCTATGGTGATCATAGTGAATTCACCTCCAATAAACCAGAGGAACAGGAAATATCCATACTGTCACTGCATTTACTACAGATTAGCCTGGTGTATATAAATACGCTTCTGATTCAGAGGGTTTTGTCAGAACCATCGTGAAGAAGCAAAATGACAGATGAAAACTGACGTAGGTTAACGCCGATGATATACCATCATGTAAATCCATATAGTCGAATCGAACTAGATATGAGTAGCAGGCTCAAACTTGCTGCATGATGGCGACCGAAATCATTTGGTTTTTATACATTAAAAGGATAAATGTTGTCATATTGTAGCTTCGCTCCCATTGGGCCTACTTCAAGAGAAAACGCCTCTTTTTACGTAAAGAGAAGAGCTATACAAAAGAAAATATAGACGCGACAGAACCATCAAAATAACCCATACTAGTTAAATCCATGCTATTAAATTTATATTCATACAATATTTTTGCTTAACCTTTTTAATAGCCACTAATTGCAACAGTATTAAAAAAAGCAACTTACCCATACCAGATCCAATGGGTCAGAAAAAGCCATGTGTAATCATGTCATTAGTAGGCCCCTATGCCCAACTGCGCACTGGGCCGAACAATATACTGTATATAGAGACAACGGATCCAAACCTTCAGGCCAACCAAGACGGCACATCTATCACCGTCACCCCAACAAACCCTAACAGCACCATAGAGGTAAGATTTAATAGTGGCACCCAATCTACACCTACTCAACCACAACAACCACAAAAGCAGAAACAAGAGCAACAACCAGCAGCAACACAAACGCAAACAGCAACAGCAACACAAACGCAAACAACAGCAGAAACCAACAACAAGAGCAACAACCAACAGCAACAGAAGCAACACAAATGCAAACAACAGCAGAAACACAAACGCAAACAACAACAGCAACACAAACACAAACGCAAACAACAACAACAGCAGCAACAACAACATACTACAGAGGTTTTTGAACAACATGACGTCGTTTTTTCGGCGTAGGAAGCCGTCTACTTCATAGCTGTCATTTTGTGTAAAATTTTCATTTTTATGTATAATGTAACCTACATTAACCACTAACAACATCCAATAACAACGTGAGTTCGGGATTATATTATTTTTTCATTTGATAATCAATATTAATAAAAATTTATAAAATTTGTTTTATAGACAGTTAAATAGGTTGTTGAATAACAAATAATTCTGATAATCAGTTTATTATATATATTATATTTATAAAATTAGATATAAAAACTTGTTAAATAGGTGTAAATATTAACTAAATAATTGATATTAAATTGTTGTAAATCAGTCAAATAAATCCCGAAATCACGTTAACAGACTCATTTCCTATACACCCATACCCCATGTGCTCAAACCCCATCACCACAGCCAAGCGTAAGCACTTAATCGTTATGGTTGGCCCAACTGCTATAGGTAAGACTGCACTCTCTATTCAACTGGCTGAAGCGCTTCAAACAGAGATCATATCAGCTGATTCTAGGCAATTTTATCGCGACCTAGTGATTGGTACCGCACAACCTACCCAAGCCGAAATGAGGGGCATCCCCCACCATTTTTTAGCTTTCTTACCCATTCAAGCAAACTATACAGCTGGTAGATTTGCCAAAGAAGCCTTACAGAAACTCCATAACCTTTTTGCCTATCAAGATGTAGTGATCGCAACCGGTGGCTCTGGACTCTACCTAAAAGCACTCTGTGAAGGGCTAGCCGAAATGCCTACCCTATCCCCCAGCCTACGTGCTACCCTAAATGCTGCCTTAGCAGAAAAAGGACTCCCCTACCTCACCCAGCTGCTGGCAGAAAAGGATCCTACCTACTACAACACAGTAGACCTTAACAACCCTAAAAGAGTCATCAGAGCATTAGAAGTCTGCCTAGGTACAGGACAACCTTACTCTACCCTGCGCAAACAACCGACAAAAGAAGCCAGACCATTTAACATTATCACCATAGGCCTAACGCAAGATAAACCATTACTCCACAAACGGATCAACCTGCGTGTGGATGCCATGCTGGAACAAGGCTTGCTGAAAGAAGTTGAAAAACTCTATCCCTACAAAGCCACCAATGCATTGCAAACATTGGGCTATAAAGAATTATTTGCCTATATGGATGGCCAATATAGTTTAACAGAAGCAATCAACCATATCAAAACTAACACAAAAAAATATGCAAAAAAACAAATAACTTGGTTTAAAAAAGATAAACATATAACCTGGTTTGCACCCTATGACTTACCTAAAATACAAACCCATATTGGTCCTATGATAGGCTAATGACTGTAACCTGTTGCATCCATTTTAGCACCCAAACCAAATGGGGATTATAAAATGAAATATAATATAAATATGTATTTGCTTAATACAGTATTTTGTACTACCTTTCAAAAAGCTACCTATGTAGAAACCAGAATACACTTTACCCCTCATATTTACCTATGTTATTAGATCAAAAAGAATTTAGAAAATTTGCAGTTAAAAATGGTTATGCAACTGGATTTCAGGTTCATAACTATGTGTCAAATATTGAAAACATGACACGATCTGTCATTGAACAACGGTCCGCTCACTTTAGAGAGGTGGACGTCTTCTCTAGGCTGATCATGGACAGAATCATTTTTCTGGGCACACAAGTAGATGATAATATTGCTAATATTATTATTGCGCAGCTGCTTTTTTTACAATCCGTTGATGCCAAAAAAGATGTTTTGCTGTATATCAACAGCCCAGGAGGGTCTGTATACCCAGGCTTAGGCATTTATGATACCATGCAATATATTTCACCTGATGTAGCCACGATTTGCACAGGCCTTGCAGCTTCTATGGCTGCTGTACTATTGGCTGGAGGCGCTAAAAACAAACGCTGTTCTCTTCCACATGCCCGGATTATGATTCACCAACCACTAGGAGGCGCGAAAGGAACCGCTGCAGATATGGAAATTACCGTACAGCAAATCATTGAAATTAAAAAGGATATTTATAACATTCTATCTAAACATACGGGTCAAGACTATGCTTCTGTAGAGCACCATTCAGATAGGGACTATTGGATGCGTGCAAATGAGGCCAAAGCGTATGGAATCATTGACTTCGTGCTCGAGAACGAGAAAGGAAAAGAGAAAGACAACGAGAACGAGAAAGAGGACGAGAAAAAAAAATAATCATGCAATTACTACCATTATGAAAACCCATTGTTCTTTTTGTAAAAAAACGAGTGAAGTAGTCACCATGATGGTAACTGGTCCAGAAGGACGCATTTGTGACCAATGTGTGACGCAAGCTTCACAAATTATTCAACTTCAAAAGGAGGATAACGTCATCAATGATATAAAGCCGGTTAATCTATTACGGCCACAAGAAATTAAAGCTTATTTAGATGAGTATGTGATTGGGCAAGAAGAGGCTAAAAAAGCATTGTCTATTGCAGTCTACAACCACTATAAGCGTCTGGCTTACCCGGCCAGTATAGAAGATGATGTGGTCATTGAAAAATCCAACATATTACTGGTTGGAGAAACAGGTACAGGTAAAACCTATTTGGTCCGTACGCTGGCACAAATGCTAGAGGTGCCTTTTTGTATTATAGATGCAACAGTTTTAACAGAAGCAGGCTATGTTGGAGAGGATGTAGAAAGTATCATCAGCCGGTTGTTATATGCTGCCAATTATGAAGTAACAGCAGCTGAGAGGGGGATTGTCTATGTAGATGAAATCGATAAAATTGCGCGTAAGGGAGACAATCCATCCATCACTCGAGATGTAAGCGGTGAAGGGGTACAACAATCTTTGCTAAAACTATTAGAGGGCTCTATTGTAAATGCGCCGCCACATGGTGGAAGAAAACATCCAGACCAGAAGCTAACAGCGGTCAATACAGAAAAGATTTTATTCATTTGCGGAGGCGCTTTTGATGGCATTGCCAGAACCATTGGGAATCGAATTAATTTTAATAGCATAGGATTTGAATTTTCTGCAAAACGTAGGGCTAAAATAGATGATAAAGATATGCTTAAATATGTTTCTTCCTCAGATATAAAAGGGTATGGGCTGATTCCTGAACTAGTAGGTCGCCTTCCGGTTATAAAAGGACTTGAACCGCTTACAAAATCTGATCTACGGCGCATTCTTACAGAACCTAAAAACGCATTGGTGAAACAGTATATCAAGTTGTTTGCAATAGATGGCATTACCCTAACCTTTACGGACGAAACCCTTGACTTCATTTCAGAACAAGCTATATCGCTCAAACTAGGCGCCAGGGGGCTGCGTTCTATCTGTGAAAGCATTATGCATGAATTAATGTACACGGCTCCATCCTTAAAAGACCACCATCAATTAGTAATTGATAAAAATTATGCATTAGAACAATTGAGCAGAACACGATTAGAACTGCTCAGACAAATAGAAAACAACAGCCAAGAAGGTGGACTAAAAAAAATGGCCTAATGAAACAGGTTTTCTACTGATCTTTAAGGATAGACTTTCTAATCACAACTTTTTACAATGAGTGTTTTTTCTTGTTCTTAGGTAATGCTGCTAGAAGGCTGAATCGAAGCCCAACCATTAGGGACGTTAGAAGAACTTACTAAGGGTGGGCACCCTTAAGTCCCTACCATTCGCTAAACAGATGGTTGTAAAAACAGCATGCCAATGCTTCTGACCATAACTTTATTTTTTTGTGTATAATTGTTTATCAACGCCCATTAAGGTAGGGGTATTTTTTGGAGGACCATCCAGAGAACGTGAAATTTCTTTTGCAGGCGGGCGTACGATATACGACCACTTAGATCGGAAGCGGTTTCAACCCGTTCCTATTTTTGTAGATAGCCTAGGCAACTTTATCCTACTCCATACACAATACCTTTATCAGGGTACCATTCGAGAATTTTATCCATCTGCTGCTACAGCTAATTTTTGGGGCATTCCTCTTTATATAGAATCGCTACCTACTACCGAAAATTATGCACTATTTATAGAAAAGATAGGACAAAAAATAGAACCCGCTGATTTTTCAAAATACTTCGATATAGCTTTTCTTTGCTTGCATGGGCCTTATGGAGAAGATGGAACGATGCAAGGACTATTAGAATGGTACCAAATGCCCTATACAGGCTCCGATATATTATCAGCTGCACTGGGGATCAATAAAATATTTCAAAAAAAACTTTTGAAAAATTCGGGTTTTGTAGTGCCGCCTTCTTTCATTTTGGCACAAAAAGAATGGCTAAACAGAGGTGATACAAGCAAGCTACTAGATCAAATCATCGCTACCGTTGGTCTACCTTTCGTTGTGAAAAGCAGCAGGAACGGTTCCTCTATAGGCGTGACTATTGTGCAGCACCGTGCGCTCCATGCCTTTATCACTGCGGTTCATAAAGCATTTTTTATTGAAGAAATCAACTATGATAGCTGGAAAAGTTATACACCAGCAGACAAAAAAGTTTGGTTCAATATCCTTATAGATGTACGCGAGGGCATAGGATTTCCCTTACTGATGGCGGATCAAGTTTTCCATACACCGCAAGCCTTACTAGACTATATAGAGCTTTATTTTCAAAGGAACCAGAATCCTATTGTATTAATGAGCGCACAAGCAGAAGAAGCGATCCTTATAGAAGCCTTTATAGAAGGACGAGAATTTTCTTGTATTGTACTAGAAGCAGCAAAAGGTCATCCCATTGCACTGGCACCAACTGAAATGCTAAAAGGGAAGCTGCATTTTGATTATAGAGCAAAATATTTGCCTGGTATGGTCCGGAAACAAACCCCCATGGTGTTGTCTGGTCCCTTACTGGATGCCATTCGTAAAGAGGCTGTTGCCTTGTTCCAACTGCTGAATTGTCAGGTATATGCCCGTATAGATGGCTTCCTTACCAATGATCACCAAATCATTTTAAATGATCCCAATACTACAGCCGGTATGAACTCTGCTTCTTTTTTATTCCATCAAGCAGCAGAAATTGGTCTCCACCCCACTCAACTGCTTACCTTTATTATCAAACGTTCGCTTGAAGTTAGAAGGAATAAAGGATACCTGATCGCTGGTGCGCTTTTGAAAAGACTTGAAGCCAGCCTATGACCTCCAAAATATCCCACTTCTAACCACCATATCCACTACTTCCTTCTATGGTTGCACAACCTACTTGCAAAGTAGGTATGAATGTCTTAGATTGAGTATAGCAATAAAAGGGATGTTTATCCATCGTCAACCATCGATATGGGAAGTGTTAATAAAGTGATTATCTTGGGCAACCTGGGCAAAGATCCAGCAGTACACCACTTAGAAAATGGGCGCATGCGCGTACACCTTACGGTGGCTACACATGATGCCTACAAAACCAAAGAAGGTGAAAAAATCAATCATACAGATTGGCACGAAGTAGTACTTTGGACACCTCATGCAGAAATTGCGGCGCAATATTTAAGCAAGGGGGGGCAAGTATATATAGAAGGAAAGTTAAACCATAGGTTCTATATAGATAAAGATGGACAGCAAAAACATACTATACAAATTGTTGGACAACATGTCGTATTATTGAGTGGTGGCAAAACTAAAAATGAAGGGGTACATGTAATCAATCATACGCCACAAAATAGGCCACACGAAAAGGATGATATAAACGAGCTGCCACTATAAAACCATCTTATGGAAGATAACTTGTTCATGTAGCCCCTTCAGTAGTCCCTATCAATAGAGCGGATAGCTATTTTGAGGCTTTCAAGTAGGCATTTATTCTTTATTTATTAGTTATACTTAGAGCAGTCCTGGTTGTAAACAAAGGGTTGTACAGCGCTTGATACAAAAACACAAACTATCTACTTCAACTTTAAAACAGTTACTACCTTATTATGCAATATCCTGAATTTCAATTTTTAAGCAGCCAAACCGCACAAGTAGCACAGGGCTGTTATGCATTTGGTATCTTTGAAAAGAATGATACTACGCCTGACACCACGCATCTGGTCCATACACCTTTTTACCATGATGTCTTGATACCCTTGATAAAAGAGTCTCAATTTACTGGAAAACAAGGGACGACCGCCATGGCCAATTGTTTTCATGGAGGAGGTAAAGTGATACTGGTTGGCCTGGGCAAACAAGAAACGGTTGACGAAGAAGTGATTCGAAAAGCTGCAAGCATGGTCTATAGCGCATGTGTCCAGCTACACAGCCCATCGGTAATCGTCTATTTTACGACACTATTAAATGACAAAACCCACTTAAAAGCTTTTGCCGAAGGTATCTTACTTTCTGCTTATTTAGATCAACGTTTTAAATCCAAAAAGGAGACAAAAACTACCTGCCTTAAACAGGTATCGCTGCTAGATGCCATAGCGAATGACCAAACCATTCAACTGGCCCAAAAAATTACAGCAGGCGCAAACCTGGCAAGGGCCTTGGTAAATGCGCCAGCCAATCATGTAACCCCTGCTATGTTGGCCCAAACCGCCACTGAATTAGCCCAAAAGCATCACCTGCAATTAAATATTTTAGAAAAAGAGGATTGCCAAAGATTGGGCATGGGGGCTTATCTTTCCGTTACAAAAGGTTCCAGTGCACCACCTAAATTTATTCATCTTTGTTATAAGCCAAAATCGCTTGATACCCAATCCCCTTTCCAAAAGATTGCCCTAATAGGCAAAGGTGTCACCTTCGATTCTGGTGGACTCAACTTAAAGACAGGGAATGCAAAGATTGAGTTAATGAAATTTGATATGGCCGGTGCAGCAGCGATGCTTGGCGTAGCAGAAGCTATTGGCGCTATTAAACCTAACAAAGAGATCCATTTTATTATTGCCGCTACAGAAAATATGATTAATGGAAGCGCTACCAAGCCTGGTGATGTAGTAACCGCTTCTAATGGTAAGACCATTGAAATAGACAATACAGATGCCGAAGGAAGGCTTACGCTGGCAGATGCCTTGGTCTATGCAGAAAAGCTTGGTGTAGATGCAATAGTAGACTTAGCTACTTTAACAGGTGCCACGGTTGTTGCACTCGGCATACGTATAGCAGGTATATTTGGTACCAATTCACAACTGGTCAACAGCCTGATGGCTGCCTCCCCAAGAACAGGTGAAAAAATTTGGCAAATGCCATTAGAAGCATCCTATTTTGAACATATGCATTCTATTATTGCAGACATGCGCAATACAGGGAGCAAACAAGGGGCTGGATCCATTACAGCTGCGCTATTCTTGAAACAATTTGTTGAAAAAACAGCTTGGGCACACCTAGATATCGCGGGTACCGTCTGGACAGAGAAACCTTGGTACTACTATAAGGCAGGTGCCACAGGTTTTGGCGTGCGCTTGCTAGTAGACTGGATCCTAAATAGTTAGTACTTTATTCTTAAAGTCAATCTTTGTAAGCCTATGACTATTATAGATGGGCTGCCCTACCTATGGTTGCTGTGTTGGAATGCATACAAAACATATTTAGTAAGTGGCCGTAGCCCTATTCTACATCACACAGTGTGTTGCACACTTAACAAATTGTATACAACTTTATCTATATTTTAACACTTATGCCAAGTATTATATGGGATGTGTCTCCAGAGCTATTCACAAAAGGATTTTTAAACATTCGCTGGTATAACTTGCTCTTTGCCGCCGGTGTATTAGGAGGGCTTCCTATTTGGTATCATATGTTTGCTAAGGCTGGTAAAACAAGAGAAGAAGCCGACCAAATCAAAGACTATATTGTACTGAGCGTATTACTTGGCGCTCGTTTGGGGCATGTTATTTTTTATGAATGGAATTATTACAAAGATCACCTCTTAGAAATATTTTTACCTGTTATCTTTTCCCCTAATTTTAAAATAACTGGTTTCGGTGGCTTGGCCAGTCATGGGGCTGGTATTGGAATGGTACTTGCTGTTTTCCTATATGTAAAACGGATTATAATTTCTTTTTTTCCGCCTCACATCCGTTTTAAAAATCGTCGATCTCCTGGAGAATTTTTATGGATTATAGACCATTTGTCTATTCTATTTCCTTTGGGTGCCGCACTGATTCGGATTGGAAATTTTATGAATTCTGAAGTCATTGGCAAACCAACTCGGGCCAGCTATGGCGTAATATTTGTCAGAGATTTGCATGAAAATTTATGCAAAAAGTATGCTTCTACAATTGATAATCTAGTGATCCGTAAAGCATCTACGGTCCACACGCTACCAATCAAAGTCCATTACCCATCCACTGAATTAGCCATTGCTTTTAATAAAAACATTACAGACGAAAAGAAGATTAAAAATTTCCTTGAGCAGTCTTTAAAAAATCAATTGGTTCAGGAGACTTATTTTAGCATATCACCTAAAATCTATGAAATCTATGGTACCCCTCTATCCTACACCCTACAAAAACAAAATGGAGGCTATCAAGCGCGTGTCTATACCTGGGGTATTCCAAGGCATCCAGCACAACTTTATGAATCTTTTTCTTATTTTTTGATTTTTATAATGCTATTTTTATGGTGGTATAAAAAAGGTGAAACAATAGCACCTGGTCGCATCTTTGGAACACTTATAGTAACAGCTGCTTGCATGCGCTTTTTTTGCGAATGCTATAAAGAAAACCAAGTTGCATTTGAAAATAACATGTGGTTGAACATGGGGCAATTGCTTAGCTTACCTTGGGCTATAGTAGGATTGTTTTTAATACTCCGTCGAAGCGCTAAAACAGAACCCAAAACCATATAAGCTAAATAGGCCAGAAAAGAAGACCAGTATCCTATCTTTTTGATTTGATTTATTGAAAACTTGTTTAGATATTTGTATATTAACGTGCATAGCCAGAAGCAGCCTGGCTAAATGGATGTTTACAACAGACCTATAATCAATATTTCGCCATTTGAAACAGACAACAAAAGAAACCCATAATGTAAACGAGCGCATCACTGCATCGCAGGTACGCTTGGTTGGTGATAATGTCGTTGCCGGTGTGTATAGCATTCGTGAAGCTTTAGCCATTGCGGAAGCACAAGAGCTTGACTTAGTCGAAATTACCAAATCTAGTGATTTCCCTGTTTGTAAAGTAATGGATTATGCTAAATTTAAATACTTACAAAAGAGGAAGCATAAGGAAATAAAAAACAATGCCCAAAAGATCATTATAAAGGAAATCCGCTTTGGTCCCAATACAAGTGATCACGATTTTGACTTTAAGTTAAAGCATGCTATTAACTTTTTACAAGCTGCTGCTAAAGTCAAGGTTTGTGTTAAATTTGTAGGGAGGGAGATTATGTTTAAAGAAAGGGGTGAGCTTATCTTACTTAGGTTTTCGCAAGGACTAGAAGCCTATGGAAGGGTAGAGCAACTACCTAAACTAGAAGGCAAGAAAATGAGTCTAACCATAGCGCCATTAACAGCCAAAAAATAGTATCATTGTTAATGGGATTGTATTGCTATTTGAATATTTTTTACTAGATTTAGGGGTTATATAGGTCTACTATCAACCAGCAAGCAGCTTAGTCATATTGCGCATGCTTTAAAAAAGGCCTTAAAAAGGCACCAACCAGCAAATAAACCATTTGCGCTAGTTAAACCATTCAATATCCGTTATAACTAAAAGTATGCCAAAAGTTAAAACACATTCTGGTTCAAAAAAAAGGTTTCAAGTAACAGGTAGGGGTAAGATTAAGCGGAAGCATGCTTTTAAGAACCATTGCTTAGCAAAAAAAAATAAAAGTACAAGGCAAAAGAGGCATCTTACACACAGTGCACTGGTGCATAAGACCAATGCACCAACTATTCGCAAACTGCTAGCCATTTAGGGGTTATTAGCATCTCTACCTTTATTGTGCAACTGTAATATTTATCTTTCTATAGTTTTATAAATACCATCAACTTATAAATTAGAACATAACCATGCCAAGATCGGTTAATGCAGTAGCATCAAAAGCACGTAAAAAGCGGGTATTAAAGTTAGCAAAAGGTTACTGGGGCAAAAGAAAAAATGTTTGGACGGTAGCTAAGAATGCTGTTGAAAAAGGGCTTTTATATGCCTATAGAGACCGTAAAACAAAAAAAAGAACCATAAGAGCATTATGGATACAACGCATCAATGCAGCTGCTCGTCTGCATGGAATGGCTTACGCTCAGTTTATGGGCAAGCTTAAGCAAAACAATGTAGATATGGATAGGAAAGTACTAGCTGATTTGGCTATGAACCATCCAAGCGCATTTGAGGCTATTGTACAAAAAGTAGCTTAAAGGACATTTTTTGCTTGATAAAAAATGTGATAAACATTACTTATCTACCACTGACTTGAACAGATATATTTTGTAGCATTGCCACACAGCCGAACGGGATGCATCGGGATCATATGATTGAAAAATTAAAATCCATCAAAGAGCGGTTTCACGAGGTAGAAGCAGCCATCTATCAACCAGATGCCTTAAATGATATAAAGGCCTATGCAGCACTCAATAAGGAATATAGCAAGCTATCCAAAATTGTCGATTTATACAAATACTATGAACTTGTATTAGAAAACATAAAGGAAGCAAAAGAAGTATTAAATATTGAAAAAGAAGAAGAGTTCCGTGAAATTGCCAAACAAGAGTTAGCATCCGCCTTAGATAAAAAATCCCATTTAGAAGCCCAATTACGCGATGCCCTTACACCAAGTGATCCCAATGACAGTAGAAACATTGTTTTAGAGATTCGGGCCGGTATTGGTGGAGACGAAGCAGCCATTTTTACAGGAGATCTTTTTCGAATGTACAAACGTTTTGCAGAAAAAATGAAATGGGATTTTTCCATTGTATATACCATAGAAGGTACGGCTGGTGGATGGAAAGAAATTGTCTGTACCATAGCTGGCGAAGATGTATATGGCCTTATGAAATATGAATCTGGGGTACACCGTGTACAACGGGTCCCTACCACTGAAACACAAGGCCGTATACATACTTCAGCAGCCAGTGTAGTGGTGTTACCAGAAGCAGGGGAAGTGGAAATCAACTTGGACTTAAATGATGTACGAAAGGATACTTTTTGTTCTTCTGGTCCAGGTGGCCAGTCGGTAAACACGACCTATTCAGCCGTACGGCTCACCCACATCCCCACTGGGTTGGTTGTATCCTGTCAAGATGGCAAATCACAAATTAAAAATTATGAAAAAGCCTTAAAGGTATTGCGTTCCCGCCTCTATGATATGGAAGTTAAAAAGCAACAAGAAGCGATTGGTATGGAACGCAGATCTATGGTCAAACGTGGAGACAGAGGAGACAAAATCAGAACCTATAACTTTCCTCAATCCCGTGCAACCGATCACCGGATTGGCTATGCCGAACATAACTTAGCAGCCATATTAGATGGGGCGCTATTAGATATGATCAAAGCGCTGCGTATTGCAGATCATGCAGAAAAGTTACAAGCAGGAAGAGAAGGTGTCCTTTAACATACAGTAAGACAAAAATGCCTTACGGATGCGATGCTTCTATATGCGTAATATGTTGTATGTTTCCTAAACGTATACCAACTTGGTAGGCAAGTTTTAAGATAAGCGGTATAACCCTATTTTTACATGCATGTTCTAGACTGGTTTCAGTGGTGTCCAAATGAAAATTGAAAATGATTATAAATCCGTTTTCATTCATTTTATCAAGATATATGTTCGTTTTTTCTGGCTTTACTAATGGTTGAGATTCAGCAATCTCGCGTAATCCCCTTATAAATTTTGGTAATAATTCTAAAGATATAGCATAATTTAGTGGTACTTCTAGGGAAACCATTCGTGAAGCTCTTTTTCCAAAGTTATCAATGTAGGCATCAGCCAATTTTGCATTGGGTATATAGACTAAAGATTCTTCCTTTGTACGCAGTAAGGTAGAACGCAATCCCACTTCTTCTACTTTGCCACGAATGCCCCCAGAAACAATTTCATCCCCTACACTAAAAGGCCGATCCATTGTAATCATCAATGATGCAAATAGGTTCTTAATGGTATCTTGGCAAGCCAAACCAATACCAAGTGTACTGAAAGAAAGTGCCTTCACTAAGGATCCAGTTGCAAATCCAAGATGATCAATGGTTTGTACCAACCCAACAATCCCTACAACAATTTTAGCCATTATGCTAAAAAGAGGCAAAATATGGATCACAAACTTATTATGTTTCTTGGCAATTTTTATTCTATTTTGCATCAAATTGACACATTCATAGGCCAAACACATCCATAAGAAGGAAGTGGCAGCTTCTATGACCCGATTGATAAAAGCGGTTAAGAATTTAAACTGGAACATGGTCAGGCCACTCTTTAAGAAGTATATATTAATCACTAGCATGAGCAACCGTTCTATAGCAAATGATTTTTTACTACCTATAAACTTGTATACCATAAGCTTCAAAAAATAAGGCATAATTTTATAGGTCAGCCAAATAATGATGGTTAAACCTATCAACATAATATATTGCCAAATGGCAAAATTTAATATCTGTTTTTGACAAAATGTTTCAGGCAAAAAGTGATGTAAAAGCGTGTGAAATCTATCTGATACTTCATATTCCCTTATAAAATCTAGGGTTTCTTTACTGTAACGCCATTGTTCACCTTCCTTGATTAAGTAGACTTTTGGTAGTTTTTTAGATAAAATAAATCTATTTTCATTTATCGTTGGATCCATATAATTAGGATCTTTAGATATGGTTTCAATATTGATACCCTTAAGGGTCAGTAATCTTTTTAACTTAATAGCCATTTCTTTACTTTTTTGGTTAAAGGTTTCTCCATGTAGAAATACAATGCCTGCATGTTTAGAGGCTTTATTACCAGGATTTAAAAGCATAAAATGGGTATACACGGTATGGTATGGAGAGCTCAAATTTATATTGGGATCATCGATGCCTCTATTATCTGCTTGTACGATAATCGGTGGTAGCACGCATACAAAGAAAGCAATGTATGGTATCAGCTTGATCCGTAAGAAATAGGTTGGAATCTTGTGTATAGAAAATCGATGGGTACTATTCATGCTTATACATATTTAATGCTTATCGAATGTTAGAATATTTGCCCCTAAATTAAGCTATATCTTGAATTTTGTACAAAAAATAGCTCTTTAAAATGTTGAATGAGTCAAAGTTATAAAAATCAGGTTTATATATTTTCTGCTTGTTAACATGTGCGGGTCGTCTTCCTATACGGAACCCTCCATGTGGGCTAACCGTGCAAGATGCTGCTTCGTTGCGTCTGATTAAATCTTTTAGCTATATGGTAGATACAATCAATACAAAACAGACCCATCATGCTTGCCAAGACCATTATGGTTTTGACTATATAGAAGTTTTGGGTGCAAGGACCCACAATTTAAAAAATATTGATGTGGTTTTTCCGCGCAATCGATTGGTGATCATTACAGGTGTAAGTGGCAGCGGAAAGTCCTCTTTGGCCTTTGACACTATAAATGCAGAGGGACAAAGACGGTATCGGGAAAGCTTTAGTGCCTATGCACGCGGCTTTTTAGGTAGCTTAACCAGACCGGAAGTAGATAAAATAAATGGACTGAGCCCTGTTATTGCCATCGAACAGAAAACTACTCATCGCAATGTACGCTCTACTGTAGGGACGGCTACAGAAATCTATGACTTTATGCGCTTACTTTTTGCACGCATAGCAGATGCATATGCCTACACTACGGGTAGCAAAATGACAACACAGGATGAGGAACAAATCCTTGCCCATCTATTACGCACCTTCGCTAGAAAACGGGTGATCCTAATGGCCCCCGTTGTTAGGGGTAAAAAAGGCCATCATGAAACACTACTAAAACGTTTTATCAAACTGGGTTTCAATAAAGTTAGAGTGAATGATGCGATTGTTGAATTGACAGATAACCTCAAGCTGGCCCGCCATAAAAAACATGATATTGCCTTGGTGATAGATTATATGTTAATAGATCTAAAAGAGGTGGATCGTATCAAAAATGCACTACAGTTGGCTTTCCAATATGGAAAAGGGACATTATTGGTAGTAGATCCTGAGCAGCAAGATCACTATTTCTCTACAAACCTAATGGATGAAGAGACAGGGCTTGCCTATGATGCACCAGCGCCAAATCTTTTTTCTTTTAATACGCCTTATGGGGCCTGTCCTACCTGTGATGGATTGGGTGCAATTACCCACATAGATATAGACATGATTATTCCAGATAAAAGTATAAGCATTAAACACGGTGCCATTCTACCATTAGGCCCTTATAAAGCATCATTATTATTTAAAAAAATAGAAGCCTTACTAAGGTTTTTCCAATGTAAAATTACCGATCCAGTTGAGCGCCTGCCTTCAGCTGTATTGAACTTGTTGTTATTTGGCAATATTACAAAACATCGTTCTGTGCTTATTGCAAATTGTGTAGAACCATTTGAAGGGATGATCACTGCACTGATCAAGCAACAAGAACGAGAAACGGTTACACGGCATAGTAGTCTAGCAGAGGGGTTTGTTTACACAACTATATGCCCAGATTGCAAAGGGACTAGATTAAATCCAATTGCCAGGTCTTTTAAAATTAAAGAGCAAAGTATTGCTGATTTGGTTTCAATGGACCTAGATGGACTTAAAAAATGGTTTGATACCTTATCAACTGTATTAACAGAAAAACAGCAAATCATTGCCTATGAAATTATAAAAGAAATTTCCAAACGACTCCAATTTTTAATTGATGTTGGGTTACATTATTTACATCTTAATAGAGGCTTAAATACCTTGTCAGGGGGGGAAGCACAACGCATTAGACTGGCTACACAAATAGGGACCCAACTATTGGGCGTCTGCTATATTCTTGATGAACCCAGTATTGGTTTACACCAACGTGACAATTGGCGTCTTATTGGTGCCTTAAAAGCGCTTAGGGATATAGGCAATACGGTACTTGTAGTAGAGCATGATAAGGAAATCATGTTGGCAGCAGACTATTTAATTGAAATAGGCCCTCAAGCGGGCATTTGTGGAGGAGAAGTAGTTGCAGCCGGTCCCTTAGTGGAGTTTTTAGCAAAACCTAGCGTTACAGCCGAGTTTTTAACCAATAAAAAAACCTTTACCTTTCCAACTCATCGCAAACCAGGCAATGGTAAAACCCTAACCATTAGGGCGTGTAGTGGCAATAATTTAAAAAACATAACTTTAACCATTCCATTGGGTCTAATGATTTGCATAACAGGGGTATCAGGCAGCGGAAAATCTTCGCTGATTCGTAAAACCCTCTTGCCTATTCTTAAAAAACATCTCTATAACAGCCGTGTTATACCACTACCTTATGAAGAAGCCTTTGGATTGGAACACATTAATAAAGTTATAGAGGTAAGTCAGTCACCTATAGGCAGAACCCCGCGCTCTAATCCTAGTACCTATACGGGTATGTTTACCGATATACGTAGCTTTTTTGCAATCTTGCCAGAGGCTAAAATTAGAGGTTATAAGCCAGGTAGATTCTCTTTTAATCTAAAAGAAGGCCGGTGCAACACTTGTGAAGGGGCTGGTATTCAACGTATAGAAATGGGCTTTCTACCAGAGGTATATGTAACCTGTGATAGCTGTAAAGGCAAGCGTTACAGTCGTGAAACATTGGAAGTACAATATAAAGGTAAATCTATTGCGGATGTTTTAGATATGACGGTATCCAATGTAATTCCTTTTTTTGAAAGCCATCCATCTATACTGCTTAAACTGCGCACCTTAGAACAAGTAGGTCTGGGGTACATTACCCTGGGTCAACATGCGACTACTTTGTCAGGCGGAGAAGCACAACGGGTCAAGTTGGCGACAGAATTGTCCAAAAAAAGCACTGGGGATACCTTTTATATCTTAGATGAACCCAGTACGGGTCTTCACTTTCAGGATATTGTGGCGCTATTATCTGTGCTAAAGAAATTGGTAGACCAAGGGAATACGGTGCTGATCATAGAGCATAATATGGATATTATAAAAGTAGCAGACTATGTGATTGATATTGGTCCGGATGGTGGGCGCGATGGAGGCTATCTAGTAGCAGAGGGTACCCCAGAAGCTATTGCAAGGGTACCGAAGAGTTATACGGGCTATTTTTTACAAAAAGAATTAGGGGTGTAAAATACGGTTCTGTCGCGTCTATAGTTTTCTTAGTATAGGTTTTTCGTTTAAGTCAAATTTTGGATATTATGCGGCCATTAAGATAGCAAAGTTCTCAAAAGTAGAAAGATGATTTTTAGCTCCTCTTACTTGTCCTTTTTGAATCATACGAATGTTTTCTATCCCTGAAATAGTAATGGAAGCAGAATAAAAATTCTTAAAACCCAGCATAGGTTTTATCCGTTTTTTGATAAACCTATGATCTTGTTCAACTCTATTATTCAAATATTTGTTTTGAAATATTTGAATGGTATGATCTTGATCAAGATCTGTATTGATCGCATCAAGGGCAGCTTTATTACTACCGCTTTTGTCAATTACTACTTTCTTAGGAATATTATTTTCTGTGATCGCCTTGCGAAAAAAAGAAAGCGTTGAAGACTTGTCTCTATGATCAGATAGAAAAAAGTCAACTGTATCACCATAACGATCTACTGCTCTATATAAATAGATCCACTTCCCGTTTAGTTTAACATAGGTTTCATCCATTTTCCAACTACTACCAATTGGTCGTTTTCTTTTTCTTACTGCTTTATCTATCAGAGGAACAAACTTAATAACCCATCTCTGTAGCGTAGAATGATCAACTCTTGCGCCTCTCATACGCATCATCTCTTCCAAATCTCTATAGCTCAAGGAAAAACGACACTTCATGTATACAAATAACAGGATGACTTCTGATGAAGAACAATAACCTTTAAAATATGGTAATAACTCGGGAGAAATATTAAACATAATAACTACTTTTTTAAATACCGATACTAAAATAATCATTTTTTAGAATAAACGCGACAGAACCGTTTTTTCTATCTGATCATAGAGACAAGTCTTCAGCGCTTTCTTTTTTTCGCAAGGCTATCACAGAAAACAATATTCCTAAGAAAGTAGTAATTGACAAAAGCGGTAGTAATAAAGCTGCCCTTGATGCGATCAATACAGATCTTGATCAAGATCATACCATTCAAATATTGCAAAACAAATATTTGAATAATAGAGTTGAACAAGATCATAGGTTTATCAAAAAACGGATAAAACCTATGCTGGGTTTTAAGAATTTTTATTCTGCTTCCATTACTATTTCAGGGATAGAAAACATTCGTATGATTCAAAAAGGACAAGTAAGAGGAGCTAAAAATCATCTTTCTACTTTTGAGAACTTTGCTATCTTAATGGCCGCATAATATCCAAAATTTGACTTAAACGAAAAACCTATACTAAGAAAACTATAGACGCGACAGAACCGTAATCGGAGCTAAAAATCATCTTTCTACTTTTGAGAATTTTGTTATGCTAATGGCCGAATAATACCCAATATATATCCAAAACTTCACTTAAAAGAAAAGACGTTACTAACGAAAATGTAGACGCGACAGAACCGGTCATACTGCTGAATAAACATTTTTTTCTTCTTTTGGGGTATAGCTTATTGTTTTAAACTACTATTTTTTATAGCGTTAACCGCAATTTCTAGGCCTCTATAATCTATCGAATGCGCAAGGTTTTCTAGTTTATGCGCGCTACATGGTACCTTATGGTTAGATAAATATTGTATGGCATGATCTATTGCATCTACTGTTACTATATTATCCAACACACCATGAATCAAACAAATTGGTGTAGTGGTATTGATGCATTGTGGAGGGGCTACCAATAACCCAGAAAATCCTATTGTAGATAAGAAGGGCTCGGTCTGTATAAGGGTTAAATACAGACCCATCATGGCGCCCTGCGAGAACCCGATGATAATGGTTTCTTTATTGGAAAGATTTAGCGCTATTTGTTTTTGTTTAATAATGTCTGTAACCGATGCAATATTACTGCCTAGTAACCTTTTCATCACATATAGCGTTCGATCTTGTAGGCTAAACCATTGTCGCCCATGAGGGGCCATATCATATGGTTCTACCCCATGCGGAGCCATAAAATAGCAATCTGACAAATCATCTTTAATATATGGAGCCAATTTGATTAAATCATGCCCATTAGAACCGACACCGTGCAATAGTACTACTAACTTTTTTGCTGGTAGTACTTTACTATGTGCTTCAGGATGTATTAAATTATTCATTATTGATCTACTATTATTGTAAACTCACAAGGTTATCACATCATGAGGCCGTTGTGATAGATTTCTATTATAATATTTTTAGGGTTGTTTAGACTGATCTTTGGTATTAAAGTGGTATTAATTTTATTATTTATTGATTTTCATGTACTTTTATTGCATTTTAGACAGACCATTCCCCTAAAGACCTCTTAATATGATATTTGGCGACCTGTATAAGTTATAGGCTATTGCTTCGATAACGTGTTGCGTATGAGTTTTAGCAAGTCCTATGTAGTGAGCTCCTGAGCTTCGGAACCAACTTTTAATACTTCCAAATACACGTTCTACTTTATACCTGGTTTTAGCTACCAATGTATCAAACCGTTTAGCAGTAGGTGATAAAGGATTATTTCTAGTAGCTTTCTTCTGAATAGCTGATTTTAAGGCTTTATTCTTTAATAAGGTTTCACTAGGTGATCCGCTATAGCCCTTATCTGCATATAGCCTACTACCTACTTTTGGTTCTGTCGCGTCTATAGTTTTCTTAGTATAGGTTTTTCGTTTAAGTCAAATTTTGGATATTATGCGGCCATTAAGATAGCAAAGTTCTCAAAAGTAGAAAGATGATTTTTAGCTCCTCTTACTTGTCCTTTTTGAATCATACGAATGTTTTCTATCCCTGAAATAGTAATGGAAGCAGAATAAAAATTCTTAAAACCCAGCATAGGTTTTATCCGTTTTTTGATAAACCTATGATCTTGTTCAACTCTATTATTCAAATATTTGTTTTGAAATATTTGAATGGTATGATCTTGATCAAGATCTGTATTGATCGCATCAAGGGCAGCTTTATTACTACCGCTTTTGTCAATTACTACTTTCTTAGGAATATTATTTTCTGTGATCGCCTTGCGAAAAAAAGAAAGCGTTGAAGACTTGTCTCTATGATCAGATAGAAAAAAGTCAACTGTATCACCATAACGATCTACTGCTCTATATAAATAGATCCACTTCCCGTTTAGTTTAACATAGGTTTCATCCATTCTCCAACTACTACCAACTGGTCGTTTTCTTTTTCTTACTGCTTTATCTATCAGAGGAACAAACTTAATAACCCATCTCTGTAGCGTAGAATGATCAACTCTTGCGCCTCTCATACGCATCATCTCTTCCAAATCTCTATAGCTCAAGGAAAAACGACACTTCATGTATACAAATAACAGGATGACTTCTGATGAAGAACAATAACCTTTAAAATATGGTAATAACTCGGGAGAAATATTAAACATAATAACTACTTTTTTAAATACCGATACTAAAATAATCATTTTTTAGAATAAACGCGACAGAACCAAAAGACGTTACTAACGAAAATGTAGACGCGACAGAACCTTATGCGGCCATTAAGATAGCAAAGTTCTCAAAAGTAGAAAGATGATTTTTAGCTCCTCTTACTTGTCCTTTTTGAATCATACGAATGTTTTCTATCCCTGAAATAGTAATGGAAGCAGAATAAAAATTCTTAAAACCCAGCATAGGTTTTATCCGTTTTTTGATAAACCTATGATCTTGTTCAACTCTATTATTCAAATATTTGTTTTGCAATATTTGAATGGTATGATCTTGATCAAGATCTGTATTGATCGCATCAAGGGCAGCTTTATTACTACCGCTTTTGTCAATTACTACTTTCTTAGGAATATTATTTTCTGTGATAGCCTTGCGAAAAAAAGAAAGCGTTGAAGACTTGTCTCTATGCTCAGATAGAAAAAAGTCAACTGTATCACCATAACGATCTACTGCTCTATATAAATAGATCCACTTCCCGTTTAGTTTAACATAGGTTTCATCCATTCTCCAACTACTACCAACTGGTCGTTTTCTTTTTCTTACTGCTTTATCTATCAGAGGAACAAACTTAATAACCCATCTCTGTAGCGTAGAATGATCAACTCTTGCGCCTCTCATACGCATCATCTCTCCCAAATCTCTATAGCTCAAGGAAAAACGACACTTCATGTATACAAATAACAGGATGACTTCTGATGAAGAACAATAACCTTTAAAATATGGTAATAACTCGGGAGAGATATTAAACATAATAACTACTTTTTTAAATACCGATACTAAAATAATCATTTTTTAGAATAAACGCGACAGAACCAATCCATTACCTATATATTAACATTCATGTAACGCTATTTCCTTTTACCATCAATATATTATGGAAAAACCAATAGTTGATAGAATTTTTGAGATTTTAAGCCATAAAAATCAAAACCCTACCACAGAACTAATCTATAAAAATGACTTTACCTTATTAGTAGCAGTCATACTATCGGCACAAGCTACGGATGTATCGGTAAATGTAGCAACAAAACCTTTATTTGGACGGTTTGATACACCAGAAAAAATGGTACACCTTGGAGAAGAAGGGTTAAAAAAGTATATCAAATCCATTGGATTATTTAACCATAAAGCCAAAAACATTATCTCCCTATGTAACCTATTGATCCGCCACTATGATAGCCGTGTACCCAACAACTTTGAAGCACTTTTGCAATTACCAGGTGTAGGACGAAAAACAGCCAATGTGGTCTTAAATTGTTTGTTTAACGAGCCAACTATTGCGGTAGATACCCACGTATTTAGAGTAGCCAAGAGGATTGGTCTGGCAAAGGGTACGACACCGGAAAAAGTAGAAAGTGAGCTATTAGAGACCATAGATCAAAAGTGGAGCAGATATGCCCATCATTGGCTTATACTACATGGTAGGTATATTTGCAAAGCACGAAAACCCAACTGTACCATGTGTCCCATTAAACTATATTGTGCCTACTATCAAGAAAGTGGGTAGTACCCCATTGCAATTTAATCATCCAACTTTAATACCGCCATAAAAGCCTCTTGAGGGATTTCTACTGAACCCACTTGCCGCATTCGTTTTTTACCTTTTTTTTGTTTTTCTAAAAGCTTCCTTTTCCGTGAAATATCACCACCATAGCATTTGGCAATCACATTTTTTCGTAATGATTTTACCGTTTCTCTGGCAATAATTTTTGTGCCAATAGCTGCTTGAATGCTTACTTCAAACATATGTCTAGGAATGATTTCTTTGAGCTTTTTACATAAGACCTTACCTCGTTCATAGGCATTTGATCTATGTACAATCGCTGAAAGGGCATCTACTTTTTCATTGTGTAATAGAATATCTAATTTGACTAGGTCTGCATCTGCAAACCTAGCTAATTCGTAATCCAAGGAAGCATAGCCGCGTGAAATCGTCTTAAGTTTATCAAAAAAGTCAAAGACTACTTCTGCTAGAGGCAGTTCAAAAGAAAGTTCTACACGGTTAGCCGTTAAGTAGACCTGGTTTTTAAAAATCCCTCTTCTATCCATACAAAGTTTCATAATGCCACCCACAAATTCCGATTTTGTAATAATTTGTGCTTTTATAAGTGGTTCCTCAATGCGATGAGTGGTATTAGGGTCGGGCATATCTGCAGGTGCTTGCACATCTATCCATTGACCTTTTTGATCTATTATACGAAACTGTACGGACGGAACAGTAGTGATAATGGTGATATTAAATTCTTTTTCTAATCGTTCCTGTATAATCTCCATATGGAGCATGCCTAAGAAACCACATCGAAACCCAAAACCCAAAGCAGTAGAACTCTCCGGCTCCCAAACCAACGAAGCATCATTTAATTTTAACTTTTCCATAGCATCTCGTAGTGCCTCATATTCGGTCGTATCTACTGGATAGATGCCGGCAAAAACCATAGGTTTTACCTCTTCAAATCCCTTAATCATTGCCCCTATCGTACGTCCCGACTTATCTATATGGGTAACCGTATCCCCTACTTTTACTTCACTTGCATTTTTAATCCCAGCAATCATATAGCCTACATGACCTGCTTCTAAAAATGGCTTGGGTATTTGCTGCAATTTTAAAATCCCAACCTCTTCCACCCTATAATCTATAGCTGTACTGATACATGTAATCTGATCTCCAGGCTTAATCGTTCCATTAAAGATGCGAAAATAGACCTCTACACCACGAAAAGTATTATATAGCGAATCAAAAATCATCGCTTGCAGTGGTGCCTGCTTATCCCCTTTAGGCGCAGGTATACGGGTCACTACCGATTTGAGTATGGCCTCAATCCCAATACCCTGTTTAGCACTAGCAGAGAGAATCTCATCTCGATCACATCCTATCAGTTCTACGATTTGATCCTTTATCTCTTCTGGCATTGCGCCTGGCAAATCAATCTTATTCAATACAGGGATAATGGTAAGATTTTGCACTAAGGCCAGATAGAGATTAGAAATGGTTTGCGCTTCCACTCCCTGTGCGGCATCGACCACTAGTAGAGCCCCCTCACAGGCAGCAATGGAGCGAGAAACTTCATAGGTAAAGTCTACATGCCCGGGTGTATCAATTAAGTTGAGCAAATAGGATTGACCATCGTATACATATTCCATTTGAATCGCATGGCTTTTAATCGTGATGCCCCGTTCACGCTCTAAATCCATATTATCCAGTACTTGATTTTTTTGATCCCGTACGCCAACCGTTTGAGTTGTTTCTAGTAAACGATCTGCCAAGGTACTTTTGCCATGGTCAATGTGTGCAATGATGCAAAAATTTCGAATATTTTTCATTAAACTTGGTTAAAGTGAAGATAAGAAGGTTTGATCTGTCGTTGCTTTTGCCATTTGCAATATTACAAGGTACGGAATTTAAAAAATAGTATTACCTTTGCATTAGCTTTTATGTAATTTTCCAACCAGTCATGAATAACTTAATAAAATATGTTGAAGCGGCATGTAATCCTCAACCAGCCCGTATATTTCCCTCTTTTAAGGCTGGAGATACCATCAACGTACATGTAAAGATACAAGAAGGGAACAAGGTTCGTATTCAACAATTTCAAGGAGCAGTTATTCAACGTAAGCACCCTAACACGAATGGAGAAACCTTTACAGTACGTAAAGTATCTAAAGAGATTGGTGTAGAGCGCATTTTTCCTTTACTTTGCCCCAATATTGAAAAAATAGAAGTAAAAAGAAAAGGCCGTGTACGCAGGGCTAGAATTTATTACCTGCGGGACAAACAAGGTAAAGCAGCACGTATTAAAGAACTTAGGTAAAGGGTTACCTTTATTATTTTTTAGCGCCATAGAACATAGCCCTTAGCTTTTGTAACCTTCGCCTTCATTGAGAAATGGGGTTCTGTAATGCACCTTTTTATATAAGCTTATTAACACATTTATAGTACATTTTTCTATATTTGCTTACTGTTTTTGATAGCATACTTTTTTAGTAGCCTCCTTAGCTCAACTGGTAGAGCAACTGATTTGTAATCAGTAGGTTGCTGGTTCGATTCCGGCAGGGGGCACTTATGGGTTCTGTCGTGTCTATATTTTCGTTAGTAAAGGCTTTTCTTTTGGTTCTGTCGCGTCTACATTTTCGTTAGTAACGTCTTTTGGTTCTGTCGCGTTTATTCTAAAAAATGATTATTTTAGTATCGGTATTTAAAAAAGTAGTTATTATGTTTAATATTTCTCCCGAGTTATTACCATATTTTAAAGGTTATTGTTCTTCATCAGAAGTCATCCTGTTATTTGTATACATGAAGTGTCGTTTTTCCTTGAGCTATAGAGATTTGGAAGAGATGATGCGTATGAGAGGCGCAAGAGTTGATCATTCTACGCTACAGAGATGGGTTATTAAGTTTGTTCCTCTGATAGATAAAGCAGTAAGAAAAAGAAAACGACCAGTTGGTAGTAGTTGGAGAATGGATGAAACCTATGTTAAACTAAACGGGAAGTGGATCTATTTATATAGAGCAGTAGATCGTTATGGTGATACAGTTGACTTTTTTCTATCTGATCATAGAGACAAGTCTTCAACGCTTTCTTTTTTTCGCAAGGCGATCACAGAAAATAATATTCCTAAGAAAGTAGTAATTGACAAAAGCGGTAGTAATAAAGCTGCCCTTGATGCGATCAATACAGATCTTGATCAAGATCATACCATTCAAATATTTCAAAACAAATATTTGAATAATAGAGTTGAACAAGATCATAGGTTTATCAAAAAACGGATAAAACCTATGCTGGGTTTTAAGAATTTTTATTCTGCTTCCATTACTATTTCAGGGATAGAAAACATTCGTATGATTCAAAAAGGACAAGTAAGAGGAGCTAAAAATCATCTTTCTACTTTTGAGAACTTTGCTATCTTAATGGCCGCATAATATCCAAAATTTGACTTAAACGAAAAACCTATACTAAGAAAACTATAGACGCGACAGAACCCCGCATAATATCCAAAATTTGACTTAAACGAAAAACCTATACTAAGAAAACTATAGACGCGACAGAACCATTAGTTTTACCTGTGGTCAGTTGAAAATTCATAATTTCTCCTAAATCATTGACTATCAAGTGCAACTTTAATCCAAAAAACCAACCGGTGCTGGTTTTACCTTTAGTAGCAATCGATTTAAAAACCCTGTGCGTATAGGCTCTTTTGATATGGCAAACCTTGATGGCTGTTGCATCCATAAAATAACAACCTGTTTTTGTTTTAGAAAGACTTTTTGTAAAACAGTACAAGGGAACTAACGTTCTTTGGATCAGTTCTATAAATCTATTCTAGCTTACTAACTTTCCAAATTTACTAGAATGAAATTGCTGTAAATGAATATAATAAGACTTAAAATTTCTAAAACCAATCACATGAAAGGCAATAAGAACAGTCATTATTTCACTCAAAGTTAATGAACAAGTTTTAGTAGGTTTTCTTTTAGAGTTGGTTAACAGTTGTTTTTCCATATACGGCATAAACTTTATGAGAAATTCATCAACAGCATAATATATTTCAACTAATTTTTCTACATTCATAACTGGCTCCTTTGGATAATCTGGTTAGTATTTTTTTATCTCCAAATTTAAAACACAAAGGAGCTTTTTAAAGCTATTTTTTAACAAGCTAATCCCGAACTCAGGTAAGAAGACTGTCGGACCGCCGTATTCGGGAAAACTGAACGTACGGTGGGATGAGAAGGGAATGGGTAAACAATGAAGAATAAAGTTAGTCAGTTACTGTATTGCGAGCAATCGGAAGCAATAGATATGCTTAATTTTAAGTGGTCCAACCATTTCTTTACTCTAGACCATTGTAGAGATAGAAAACATTCCTATGATTCAAAAAGGACAAGTAATCGGAGCTAAAAATCATCTTTCTACTTTTGAGAATTTTGTTATGCTAATGGCCGAATAATAACCAATATATATCCAAAACTTCACTTAAAAGAAAAGACGTTACTAACGAAAATATAGAAGCGACAGAACCCGTTTTGTTTGGTTATAGCGGTAGATTAGAGCAGTGCAAGTCAAGATTGAAGCGCTATCTGTTCAAGCCTATCCGTTTAATTTTTTGGCAAGGAAAGTTTTCTTTTTTGAATAAAAAATTTTAACTTGTGGCCAGCGTTTTTTTATTCCAACCTTGAGCCAAACTGCTTATAGGTTGCTCGTTTAACGGTTTATATAAGTAAAGGTAGGTTAGGGCGCTTGGAGTCTAATTTTTTAATATAGTTTTTTTGTTTCCTATGGAAGGAGTAGTAAAATGGTTTGACCCAGCCAAAGGTTATGGGTTTATCAAACCAGTAAATGGAGGTAAGGATGTTTTTGTGCATATAAGTGCACTTGTGGCGTCTAGAGTAAGCATGATAGACCACGGTCAATCGGTGTATTTTGAAATCACCAGTGATAGAGGTAAGGAGGTAGCTAGTAACATTAGAGTTCTTGATGTGTGAATAACACATCAAGAACTTTTTAAATTTTAATATTGTACTTTGAGTAATACTTTTCAGAAATATAATCTGCCATCAGCTCTATTAGGAGCGTTGGCAAGGATGCAGTATGACCACCCTACTGCTATTCAAGATCAAGTAATTCCAGTAGCCTTAACCGGTCAAGATATTTTGGGTTCTTCTAAAACAGGTAGCGGAAAGACAGCCGCCTTTTCTATACCTGTAGTTGCGCAGCTTATGCATTGCCCTGCTGCCAGCGTATTGGTATTAGCGCCTACACGAGAGCTTGCTGAGCAAGTAGCAGGTGTTATGTCAAGCATGGTGAGTGGCTGTAAGCATTTACGTACGGTGTTGTTAATAGGAGGGGAGCCTATTGGGAAGCAGTTAATGCGTTTGCGTGCAAATCCCAACATCATTGTAGGTACACCTGGCCGTGTGGAAGATCATTTATGTAGGGGTTCGTTGTGTTTTCATAACACTACCTTTTTGGTATTGGATGAGATTGACCGAATGCTAGATATGGGTTTCTCTATTCAGATAGATAAGATTATTAAACGTTTGCCAATGGAGCGGCAAACTTTAATGTTTTCGGCTACTTTGGATAGGAATATTGAGCGTTTAGCTGGATCCTATTTAAAACAACCAGCACGGATTAATGTGGAAATTTTAAATAGTGAGTCCAAAAATATTCAAGAAGAATTCCTTTATGCGCCAGAATCAGGAAAGTTTCAAGTCTTATTGGAGCAGCTTAGTCAACGGGAAGGTTCTGTGATTATCTTTGTAAAAACGCAAGTAAAGGCTGACAGTATCAGTTATCAATTGCAACAAGCAAGTTTTAAGGTTCGCGCGATTCATGGTGGATTAAAACAACACCAACGAAAGCAGGTAATCAAGGACTTTAGAAACAAGCAGTATTCTATTATTGTGGCAACTGATGTGGCTGCAAGGGGATTAGATATTGATCATATTAAACATGTAATCAATTATGATTTTCCGCAAGCTGCTGAAGATTATACCCATAGAATAGGTAGAACGGGTAGAGCTGGTGCAACAGGATTTGCTTTATCTATGATTTCTTCTCCTCAAGAAAAGAGACTCTGGCGTATTATTCATAACGAGCCAGTAGAAAAAGAAGAGCGGAGTCCATTTAGGAAAAGTTCACATTTTAATCGGTTTAGGTCTCGTCCTTTTAGGCGTGGTTTTTCAGGTTAAGCATTTAGCTTGCTAAACCTGTTTTATGTAAAGGCCAGCTCTCATCCATTTTTGAGGGTTGGTCCTTTTTTTATATCCATTCTTGTTTTTCTTGCCTTTTATTTTCTGTTCAGCCTGGTGAGATTGGAGGTACAATAACGCTCTTTTTGGGGCTATTCTGCCTAACTTAGATCAAAACAACCTTATCACGTGGGTTCGGGATTTATGTGACTGATTTACAACAATTTAATATCAATTATTTAGTTAATATTTGCACCTATTTAATAAGTTTTTATATCTAATTTTATAAATATAATATATATAATAAACTGATTATCAGAATTATTTGTTATTCAACTACCTATTTAACTGTCTATAAAACAAATTTTATAAATTTTTATTAATATTGATTATCAAATGAAAAAATAATCTAATCCCGAACTCACGTTAGAATGAAATTGGAAAGTTAGTAAGCTACAATAGATTTATAGAACTGATCCAAAGAACGTTAGTTCCCTTGTACTGTTTTACACAAAGTCTTTCTAAAACAAAAACAGGTTGTTATTTTATGGATGCAACAGCCATCAAGGTTTTCCATATCAAAAGAGCCTATACGCACAGGGTTTTTAAATCGATTGCTACTAAAGGTAAAACCAGCACCGGTTGGTTTTTTGGATTAAAGTTGCACTTGATAGTCAATGATTTAGGAGAAATTATGAATTTTCAACTGACCACAGGTAAAACTAATGATAGGCTTCCTGTAGAAAATTTATGTAAACACTTCATGGGTAAAATGTTTGCCGATAAAGGTTACATAAGCAAAGATTTATTTGAAAAACTGATCGAGAAAGGCGTGGAACTCATTACCTAAATCAGAAAAAATATGAAAAATGCTTTTATGCCACTCTAGGATAAACTGATGCTTAGAAAACGATCTATAATTGAAACTATTATAGATCATCTCAAAAATATTAGCCAGATAGAACATTCCAGGCATAGAAGCATACCTAATTTTCTAGTCAATTTGATAACTGGAATTACAGCTTATGCACTAAAAGAGAAAAAACCTTCTATAACTAATATATATATGACTGGTTCACAATACGTCTAATCCCGAACTGAGGTTATTAATAAAAATTTATAAAATTTGTTTTATAGACAGTTAAATAGGTAGTTGAATAACAAATAATTCTGATAATCAGTTTATTATATATATTATATTTATAAAATTAGATATAAAAACTTGTTAAATAGGTGCAAATATTAACTAAATAATTGATATTAAATTGTTGTAAATCAGTCACATAAATCCCGAACCCACGTTTGTAGCATAGCATGATCAACTCTTGCGCCTCTCATACGCATCATCTCTTCCAAATCTCTATAGCTCAAGGAAAAACGACACTTCATCTAGACAAATAACAGGATGACTTCTGCTGAAAAACAATAGCCTTTAAAATAAGGTAATAATTTGGCTTCTGTTGCAGCACCTGGGTCTTGGAAACTGCTTGGTTTTGATGCGCTACGGATACTTTAGGTAACCGTTTATAAAATGCAAAACAGCCGGCATCTTTTATATAAGTAATATCTTTATAGGGTTCCAAAAGTGCGCTATTGCTTTTGTATAAAATAAACAAACAAGGCTTGTCAATAGCCCCTTCCAATAGCCAGGCTATATCTGGTCGCTTTAAGCTTTTGGGTTGATCGGCATAGAAAAGAGGTGCAGCTGATTTAAAACCAATGGTAGTAAGGTATAGATCCTTTCCTTTGCATGCTTTACAAAAATCAACCATTTCTTTTTGCGTATAAGCTTCTACCTTAGGTGCAATACGCATGCAAAATAATGCCAATGTGCAAATATTGATGCACATAAAGGCTACCATAAAAGGAACCAAACGAAACTGCAAAAAGTAATAGTAGGCGATACCTATACCTATGATATAGATCAAACCTGGCATGCTATCCCAATAGTTCCATATAACAGATAGTTCGAAGGCATCTTTTATAACTTGATTTTTAATAAGGGGAACCCATGCAGCTTTATGTAGCATTACCCAAGGCATAATGGCTAAAACGCTACCTATCACTACACCCATGGCTACAAACACCCCTCCTATCCTTGGATGGATATATTTTCTATTGTAAATCCATTCATAGAAAAAATCAGCTGCAAAAAAGGTTATAGGGAAATAGGCCATAGCGCTATAATGGACAATTTTGGTACCCACCAACGTAAAAATCAGTAAGACGACCACCAGTAAAGCTTGCATATTAGCTGCAAAATAATGGTTCTGGATCAACCTTTTTTCTTTTAAAAAGTGCATCGCAAACAGGGAGCTTGGAAAGCATCCCCAAAAAAGTACTAGATAGTGATAGTACCAAGGTTGTGCATGGGTATCAACAGGGTGATGATAGAGCAATAAATGGTAGGCCCAAAGTTCTTTAATAAACCTAGATCCATTAGAGTAAATTTCTGGAACAAGCCAACAGGATAGGACTACTGTTGCTACCAACATAGCTAAAATGAGCGGCCGCACCACCCTTCCCCTAAACCAAGTGTAAGATAAGGATAAGGTAGCCAGTGGTATGATAAGCGCCATAGGTCCTTTGGACAATAACGCACAACCTATAGATAGCCCGCCATACAGCGATGCTTTGGATAACGTAACTGTACGTGATAAAAAATAGATGGCCAACAGCAAAAAATAATTAAAAAAAGGATCTATAATACCTGATTTAAAGTAAAAATGAGGCAAAAAAGCAGTTGCATACAAGCACATCCATAAAAAGCCAAACCATCTCCCCTTGTAGTGTTTACCGATGTAGTATATCGTTGCAAGTGTGAATAACCCACACACACCATTAGGAAAGCGCGCACCAATCTCATTAATGCCCCAGAGGTGCATGCTAGCCGCTTGTAGCCAAAAGAAAAGCGGCGGTTTTTCATAGAGGGGTTCAAAATTAAAGGTCACTTGACCATACCAGCCAGTACGCATCATCTCTCTAGTAATCTCAGCAAAATAGAGCTCATCTAAATCAAATAGATGCACCGCTCCTATGCCCCAGGCAAAAATAGATCCAAAGCCCACTAAAAAATAAGCAACTGTACTATTTTTTAATCGGGAACCCTTTTCCATGCGTATATATTAAACAATAGATAGAACGATCCAACCAGTCTGGTCCATTCAAATGGGCAAGAGCTATATATACTATCACAGCAGCAACTGTACCAATCCAAGCACCTACATAGACATCTGTGTAGAAATGCTGGCAAAGATACATTCTTGAGTAGGCAACCGTTAGGGCAAGCCCTAATAAGATGACACTATAGATTTTATTTTTGCTTTCAGACAATAGCTGTATAACAGATATCAACAGAAAGATAGTAGCCGAGTGACCTGAAGGGAAACTTAAATCCCTTAATAAGGGTACTCCCTCTACTAGGTGTAAGGATTCACCTACAGGGAGCAAGGCTATGGGCCTTAACCTATGCATAAAAAAAGCACGCTTTAATAATTGCACTACAATAGACATACAGACAAAACTACCCCCCATAATGATAATCTTTCTACAACTTGCACACAACAAGGCAACCATCCATAGAAGACATATATAAGTAACTCCATCACCTAACCAGGTCAAATAAGGCGCTATACAATCTACCACAGGATCGTGCCACTGCTTGAGGAATATCAAAAAAGCAACTTTATCCAACACGAACAAGGGAAAGATTCCGATGATGAATAGGGCAGTAAGCAGGTAAAAAAACAACTTATTTTCACACCAAATCATCCTAATAGGCGTTATCTGCTTCATGCTGTTTTTGTATCTGTTCAGCTGGTAATGGGGCTTAATGGAATACATTTTATTGCAACCCTACTTATAGACTGTTGGTATAGTCCCTTGCTATACGGCCAAATTCCTTTATCGACGGCCATAATACCGCTAATAGCTTGATTTGATAGAGTTGCAAAGTATTATTAGACCAGTTTCGACCAAGCAATCCCTTACATTCCTCTCTATGGTCTATTCAGACCATGGCGCCAACTTAAGGATTATATCCGCTCTGTTTTCTGGCAACACTGCTTAAACATAAGAAAAGGTAGCATACAAATTCCTTATCTGCCATGCCGCTCATAACTAATTGCTCATAGAGACTAAAAACTCCTCATTATTACGTGTACCCCGCATTTTCTTAAGTAGAAAATCCATAGCTTCTGTAGAACTCATATCTGACATAATATTACGCAATATCCAGATCCGCGCCAATTCCTCTTTTCCAATCAATAACTCTTCATGTCTTGTTCCAGAAGCAGGTACATCAATAGCGGGATAGATACGTTTGTTGGCCAACTTTCGATCCAATTGTAACTCCATATTACCCGTACCTTTGAATTCTTCAAAAATCACCTCATCCATTTTAGAGCCTGTATCAATAAGTGCGGTAGCCAAAATAGTCAATGAGCCCCCATTCTCCACATTACGGGCTGCACCAAAAAATCGCTGTGGCTTATGCAGTGCATTAGCATCAATACCACCAGAAAGTATCTTTCCAGAAGAGGGACTAACCGTATTGTGCGCCCGAGCCAATCGGGTAATAGAATCCAATAAAATAACCACATCACGACTACATTCTACCATTCTCTTGGCCTTTTCTAAAACAATATTAGAAACTTTTACGTGCCGCTCAGCTTGTTCATCAAAGGTCGAAGCAATTACCTCTGCTTTTACATTCCTAGCCATATCCGTCACCTCCTCTGGACGTTCTCCAATTAAAAGAACAATCAAATAGACCTCTGGATGATTAGATGCAATGGCATTGGCAATTTCTTTTAATAGTACCGTTTTACCAGTCTTAGGTTGTGCGACAATCATGCCACGCTGCCCCTTACCAATAGGAGAAAATAAATCCATAATGCGTGTCGAATATTGACTGGCCCCATTGGAAATATGCAACTTATGATGTGGAAAAAGCGGTGTAAGATGTTCAAAGGGAATACGATTACGCCCCTCCTCTGTGGTGACACCATTCATATAAATTACCTTTAAAAGTGCAAAGTATTTTTCCCCTTCTTTAGGTGGTCGTATTTTGCCACGAATGGTATCACCTGTTTTTAGATTAAATAACTTGATTTGAGAGGGGGATACATAGACATCGTCTGGGCTGGCTAAATAATGATAGTCAGATGAACGTAAAAATCCATAGCCATCTTGCATAATCTCTAGTACGCCTTCCCCTTCAATAGTGGTGTCCAGGTTATGCAGCATAACGGCTTCTTTTTTACTCTTTTCAAATGAAAGGGGTAACTCCTTTGGTTCTTTGACAGTCGAAATAGAAGAACGTTCAGTTACAACTGATTTTTCTGGCTCTGTGGGCTCACTGTTTTTGCCTTGTACACTAAATTCAACCTGTGCTTCTATTGCCCTAGATTTCACATACCCTTTTTTTGGTAATACAGATGCGGGTACTTCCTTTGGTTGCGGCAGTGCAATAGGCACCTGGTTATTCTTTTTTTGAGGAATCTCCCCTACAGGAAGTAGGGCTTGCTGGTCCAATATTTTATAAATAAGTTCCTCTTTTGAAAGCGTTTTATAACTTTTAACTTTAAATCTTTCTGCTATTTCGCGTAACTCAGAAATAAGCTTTTGATTGAGCTCTCCGATATTGTACATGATTGAGTTAGGTGTAAATTAATATAAATCCCATTAAAAATAATATGCATCATCTTAATGATTATTCTTAAAAATGAGTAGTAGTAACGTATATTACATAGGCATATAAGTGAAGTGTGCCAACATGCAGGCAACCAATACTATTTGTCAATTGACCATCAATCTATAACCAATAAAACGCTTCCACACTTCAAGTAAAGCCATCTTGTAAGACTTCAATACCGTATGGTTATGTAAATCTTTACGTCAGCTAATAATATATCTTAATTGCCAAGCAGAAGTAATATCTGCATTAAATATGCATACTACCTTCTTATTTGTTCTGATTTCGCTTTTTTAAATCTAGTAAGAATAGCCAAAAATAAGGGTATTTCTGTACATACAGCATATATAAAAGCTGTAACAAGGAATGAATATTAATGCAGGAATCCGAATGCAGCCCCATGGCAAACCAATACCAGCAATTATACAACTATAATTTGAAAAAATCAAAAAAAGCAACATTTTTAATAAAAATAAAGATCGGTTGCTTAAAATACTGTAGCTTTAAGCTAATGTATGCTATACTGCAAAGTTTAAACGCAAATAGAATGATTGACTTACATCGTATAAGAACAGATAAAAAGGCAGTAATAGATGGCCTCCATAAAAGAGGTTTACCCAATGCAGAAGAGCTCGTAGAAGTCATATTCAGACTGGACATAGCAAAACGGGCGACACAATCCCAACTAGACAACCTAGCTGCTACACTAAACAAACTAAACAGGGAAATAGGAAGTGCACGGCGCTTACAAGGTGAAACAGCCCTATTAGAGGGCAAAAAGAGCGAAATTAATAGATTAAAAACAACGGCCAAGCAGTTGACCCAAAAGGTCAAGGAATATACATCATCTCTGTTAGAGCGGCTCTATGCGCTACCCAACCTGCCTCATGAAAGCGTACCCATTGGCAGCCATGCTGAAGACAATTTGATTATTTATCAAACGCCACCAAGTCGCAGAAGCGGGCATTGGGCCCACTGGGATTTAATTAAAAAATATGACTTAGTTGACTTTGAACTGGGCAATAAAATTACAGGTGCCGGTTTTCCAGTATACAAAGGAAAAGGTGCTAAGCTACAACGTGCTTTAATCAACTTTTTTTTGGATCAAGCATCAAAATCAGGCTATACAGAAATTCAACCCCCTATTTTAGTAAACGAGGCATCTGCCTATGCAACGGGTCAACTACCTGACAAAGAAGATCAAATGTATCAGATACCATCGGCACAATTATATCTGATACCTACTGCTGAGGTATCTATCACAAATATCTATCGTGATACTATGGTAGCAGAGGCTGCATTACCTATTAAACATGTAGGATATACGCCTTGCTTTAGGCGCGAAGCAGGTTCTTGGGGAGCTGATGTACGTGGACTGAATAGACTCCATCAATTTGATAAGGTAGAACTGGTTCAGATTTGTCATCCTGACCAGTCTTATGCCAACCTAGAAGAGATGCTAGCCTATGTGCAAGGGTTAGTAGAACAGCTAGAACTAGCTTATCGCGTTGTAAAACTTTGTAATGGAGATTTAGGTTTTTGCGCTGCTATGACCTACGATATAGAAGTATATGCTATAGCCCAAAGTAAGTGGTTAGAAGTGAGTTCAATTAGTAATTTTGAAACCTTCCAATCCAATAGGTTATCGCTAAGGTATAAAGATAAAAATAAGAAAAGTTGTCTTTTACATACCTTAAATGGAAGTGGATTAGCCCTTCCACGTATTCTAGCTGCACTGTTAGAATGGAATCAAACTCCAGAAGGGATTCATATTCCAAAAGTCTTACAATCGTATACAGGGTTTAATATAATGCATTAGCATCTGTTTAGCCAACGGTGCGGCCTTAAACCGGTTCTGTCGCGTTTATTCTAAAAAATCATTATTTTAGTATCTATAGTTAAAAAAGTAGTTATTATGTCTAGTATTTCGCCCAAATTATTACCTTATTTTAAGGGCTATTGTTCTTCAGCAGAAGTCATCCTGTTATTTGTCTAGATGAAGTGTCGTTTTTCCTTGAGCTATAGAGATTTGGAAGAGATGATGCGTATGAGAGGCGCAAGAGTTGATCGTTCTACGCTACAAAGATGGGTTATTAAGTTTGTTCCTCTTATAGATGAAGCAGTAAGCAAAAGAAAACGACCAGTTGGTGGTAGTTGGAGAATGGATGAAACCTATGTTAAACTAAACGGGAAGTGGATCTATTTATATAGAGCAGTAGATCGTTATGGTGATACAGTTGACTTTTTTCTATCTGAGCATAGAGACAAGTCTGCAGCTTTTTCTTTTTTTCGTAAGGCGATCACAGAAAATAATATTCCTAAGAAAGTAGTAATTGACAAAAGCGGTAGTAATAAAGCTGCCTTTGATGCGGTCAATACAGAACTTGATCAAGATCATACCATTCAAATATTTCAAAACAAATACTTGAATAATAACGTGAGTTCGGGATTTATTTGACTGATTTACAAAAATTTAATGTCAATTATTTAGTTAATATTTGCACCTATTTAACAAGTTTTTATATCTAATTTTATAAATATAATATATATAATAAACTGATTATCAGAATTATTTGTTATTCAACTACCTATTTAACTGTCTATAAAACAAATTTTATAAATTTTTATTAATATTGATTATCAAATGAAAAAATAATCTAATCCCGAACTCACGTTACTAACGAAAATGTAGACGTGACAGAACCGGTTAAGCGACCAAACAGCTACCGATTAGAGGCCAGCATTGGATTTTATGCTAATATTTTATAAATTTGATTAGTGGTTTGTAGACTAACTATTTAAAAGATTTAAGAACGATGAATGATTACATAAGAGATTACATGCGCGCCAAGCGAGCCGTAGATAGTGGTTTGCAGCGCTATATGGTTAAGGTATACATGCATATAGCTTTTGGACTGTTGATTACGGCTGTTGCAGCAGCGGCGACCTTTACTTTTCCGCCTTTAACCAACTTACTTTTTGAATTTGACCAGTGGGGAAATATTGTAGGTCGTACTTTTTTGAGTTATGGGATCATGGTTGCTCCATTTTGCATTGCTATGTATCTATCGGGCAACTTTGTTAGGGCAACATTTGCCCATTCTCGCTTCCTTTTAATGTTGTATGCTACACTTGTGGGCATATCACTGACTGAACTAGCTTTTTTTTACACGACTGATTCTTTACATAAAACTTTTCTCACAACGGCTTTTACCTTTGGGGCTATGAGTATGTATGGTTATATGGCCAACCGTGATTTAACCTCTGTCGGCTCTTTTTGTATGATGGCTATTTGGGGGCTTATTATAAGCACTGTAGTAAATATTTTTTTTCAGAGTCATGCGGTTTATTTTGTAACCAGTTTTATAGGGGTAGTTGTATTCATTGCTTTTGTGGCATACAACACCCAGAAATTAAAAAACCTCTACTATGAGGTACAAGAGACTGGTCTAGTAGAGAAAGCCGCACTCATGGGTGCATTTTCGCTCTATCTTAATTTCTTAAATCTTTTTTTATACTTGCTACGTTTTTTAGGAGAGCAAAAAAGAAGAAATTAATGATATGCTAAGGAGGTTATACTAGTGGTTTAAGTCACTCCCAGTATAACGTCAAAAACACGAGCATGACAAGCATGTACGCTTGTGAACCAGTTGTTTTGTATGGTTTGTATAGTGTATATCAGTGCCTAAAGTAGGCAATCAGTAAGATAGATAGCCTTACAGCTATCTATCTTAATTTCTATTTTTTTATAGTGACCTCACGGTTTTCATAAAAAGCGTCATGCGCTTTTAGAAAGGGGACATATATATCGACTAGTTGGGCAGTTAGTAAGCCCTATGATGTTTTACGCTGGTTTTATACCAAAACAAAATACCGTCCAAACATAAAGCGATTA
This sequence comes from Cardinium endosymbiont of Oedothorax gibbosus, assembly GCF_936981045.1. GTDB lineage: Bacteria > Bacteroidota > Bacteroidia > Cytophagales > Amoebophilaceae > Cardinium. The sequence continues at coordinate 836,673 of NZ_OW441264.1, read as the reverse complement.
CAACCCCTGGCATCTGTGTATTGCTCAATAATTGGCGTAAAGCAATCTTCTATAATATGGTAATAGGATTTTAAAATAGCTGAAAAAGAAGTCATTCATGCATACCGATGGCAAAATTATTTGGGGTAAATGTCTTCTGTATATTCAAGGTCAGATCAGTGAACAAACCTATAAGACCTGGTTCAGCCCTATTATAGCCAAAGATTTCAAGGATGGTATCTTAATGATTCAAGTCCCTAGTCAATTTTTTTATGAGTGGTTAGAAGAGCACCATTTACCATTGCTTAAGCAAGCAGTACTTCAAGAAATAGGTCCTCATGGCAAACTAGCCTATGCTGTTGTGATAGACAAAGGGAATAAAAGGCAGAAGCCGTTGATGGTGAATTTGCCTACCTACCCAGGTCCAGCGCCAAAAAGTGTTATTGCACACCCATCTACTATTTCAGGAAATGAAATCTTTCAATTAAACCCTAATTATCTTTTTGATAATCTCATAGAAGGAAACTGTAACCAACTTGCCAAGTCTGCTGCACAAGCTGTTTCCAAGCAGCCAGGTGGAACTGCTTTTAATCCGCTGATGCTTTACGGAGGTGTAGGCCTAGGCAAGACCCATATTTCTCAAGCTATTGGAAATGAGGTTAAAATATTTTTACCAGACAAAAAAGTAGCTTATGTTTCCTCTGAAAAATTTACGACGCAGTTTATAGAAGCCTTGCGCAGCAACTACGTTCAAGCTTTTACAGGGCAATACCTAGCGGTAGATTTGCTTATTCTGGATGATATACAGTTTTTATCTGGTAAAGAAAAAACACAAGAAATCTTTTTTCATATTTTTAACCATTTGCATCAACTAAAAAAACAAATTATCATTACAAGTGATTGTGCACCACGTGATTTAAAAGGGTTGCAAGAACGCCTTCTTTCCAGGTTCAAATGGGGCTTAACAGCAGATTTACAGTGTCCCGATTTTGAAACCCGTGTTGCCATTATACATAGTAAAGTAGCGGCGGATGGCATCACGTTTTCATCAGACTTGATCAATTATATTGCCAAACATGTCGATACCAATGTAAGAGAATTAGAGGGCGTACTTATTTCACTTATTGCGCATGCTTCGTTGACCAAACGAGACATTAACATAGAACTGGCCGAACAAGTTTTAAAACATATTGTACAGCAACAACCTACTGCTGAAACCACTATTGAAGTACTACAAGAGCACGTGGTTGCACATTATAATATTGCCTTAGATGATCTAAAGGGTAAATCACGTAAAAAGGAAATTGTAGCTGCTCGACAAGTCGCTATGCACCTAATTAAAAAATATACTACACATTCTTTAAAATCCATAGGTGCCTATTTTGGTGGAAGGGATCATACAACGGTGATACATGCTGTACAAGTCATAGATGACTTATTGAATAAAGACCCAGAATATGCTCAGTTCTATGCATCACTTGAAAATAAGATCAAATTAACGATCAAATAAGATAACGCTTTGTTGGTTCTGTCGCGTTTATTCTAAAAAATGATTATTTTAGTATCTGTAGTTAAAAAAGTAGTTATTATGTTTAATATTTCGCCCAAATTATTACTTTATTTTAAAGGCTATTGTTCTTCAGCAGAAGTCATCCTACTTATTTGTCTAGATGAAGTGTCGTTTTTCCTTGAGCTATAGAGATTTGGAAGAGATGATCCGTATGAGAGGCGAAAGAGTTGATCATTCTACACTACAAAGATGGGTTATTAAGTTTGTTCCTCTTATAGATGAAGCAGTAAGCAAAAGAAAACAACCAGTTGGTGGTAGTTGGAGAATGGATGAGACCTGTGTTAAACTAAACGGGAAGTAGATCTATTTATATAGAGCAGTAGATCGTTATAGTGATACAGTTAACTTTTTTCTATCTGAGCATAGAGACAGGTCTGCAGCTTTTTCTTTTTTTCGTAAGGCGATCACAGAAAATAATATTCTTAAGAAAGTAGTAATTGACAAAAGCGGTAGTAATAAAGCTGCCTTTGATTCGATCAATACCAAATTCCTTATTTACCACTGACTTGGACAGATACCCTTGCAACAAGTAGCATACAAATTTCTTATTCGGCTAGTTCGAATGATCAACCATGGTTAAGGGAAAATGGCTCATATATTTATTGACTTCTTCCTTTACTTTTTTAATTTTTGATTCATTTTCAATATTTTTAAGCACACGATCGATCCATTCTACTACCAATAGCATATCAGAGGCTACCAATCCTCTAGTCGTTATTGCAGCTGTTCCCAAGCGGATACCTGAGGTTATTTGTGGCGTGGTACGGTCAAAAGGGATTAAGTTTTTATTAGTGGTAATAGCTGCCTTTTGTAAGGCTGCTTCGGCTTTTTTACCCGAGATATTTTTACTAGATAAGTCCAACAATAATAAGTGGTTATCTGTTCCATCAGATATAATTTTATATCCTTTATCCATCAATGCTTGTGCCATAACGGTTGCATTTTTTTGTACTTGTATGGCATAAGCTTTATAGTTGCTTGTCATGGCTTCGTAGCATGCAATAGCCTTGGCAGCAATACTATGCACCAGTGGTCCACCCTGTGTGCCAGGGAAGACAGCAGCATCAAGTAGCGTAGACATACGTTGAACCATCCCTTTGGCATTGGTTTTACCAAAGGGATTATTAAAATCTTTTCCCATCAGTATCATACCACCTCGAGGCCCTCGCAATGTTTTATGCGTTGTAGTAGTTACAAAGTGGCAATGCGGGAAGGGATTATTGAGTAACCCTTGGCTAATAAGACCTGCAGGATGGGCAATATCTGCCCATAAAAATGCACCTATTTCATCTGCAATCGCCCGTAGTCGTACATAGTCCCAATCACGGCTATAGGCAGAAGCACCACAAATCATCATAACGGGTTGTAGCCTCCTTGCCTTTTGTGCAACTTCTTCCCATTCCACACGCCCCGTTTCTCGGTTTACACCATAAAAAAAAGATTGATATAATTTGCCAGAAAAATTTACAGGAGATCCATGGGTTAAGTGACCACCATGGGCTAGATTAAATCCCAAAATTTTATCACCGGGCTTTAAAACCCCCATCATCAACGCTGCATTTGCCTGTGAACCAGAATGTGGTTGTACATTCACCCAATCCACATTGAACAATGCTTTGGCTCGTTCAATAGCTAAGGATTCTACTTCATCCACAATATGACAACCACCATAATAGCGTTTGCCTGGAAGGCCTTCTGCATACTTATTCGTTAGAATGCTTCCTGTGGCAGCAGCTATTTGAGCAGAAACAAAATTTTCAGAAGCGATCAACTCTAATCCTTCTTCTTGACGTATTTTTTCTTTTGCTATCAGTTTAAGAATAATTGAATCCTGTTTGATCATCTCAGATGTATAATTAAGATCATTACAGTGCGTGGCGTCCGGTGCACACGAACTCTAATAGAAGGGTTAATCAACGCCTAAAAGACTTATATGCGCTAGCATTAAGTTATACATTTTAACGTTATTTTGATGCATGGCAAGCTCTAATGGTGTAATCTCTTTTTTATTTTGTATGCATATCCCCTTACCAGCGCGTGCTAATAGTTTTTTTAAAATGGCCATATGTTGGTATTGAACAGCATAATGTAAAGCGGTTTGGCCTATATTGTTTTGTATATTTACATCAATGGAAGCACAACGCAATAAGCCATTCACGGTTTTTAGCTGATTAGTAGCTGCTGCATAGTGTAATGGTGTACTGCCCGTACTATCTTGTGCATTGACTTCCAATAAGGGATGATTCAACAAAATTTTTAAAAACTTACTTTTTTTATTTGTAGCTATAAAATGCAGTGGGGTAGCCCCATTATTTGCTTTTGCATTAATATTAAAACGTTCAGACTTTACTAATGCGCTAAAGATACCTACTGCATTTTGCTTGGCAGCCCAATACAACTCAGTATATCCCTTTTTATCTTTCGTTTCAATAATTTGTTTTTGTTGCAACAACAGTTGTACGATTGGAAGACTACCTCTTTCAATGGCCATCCGTAAAGGGCTAAGACTGGCGCTACAAGTGGCACCTGCTTGCAATAGTAATTGAACAAGGTCCTTTCTATTTTGTTGAATAGCAAGTTGTAATGCATTGTATCCTTTATGATTTACAATATTTGGATTTGCACCAGCTACTAGCAAAAGCGATGCAATCCTTTTATGTCCTCTCTGAATCGCCAGTAATAAAGGTGTATGGCCATTTCTAATACTCACTTGATCCAAAAAAGCTTTGGCTTCAACCAAGTGTGCTACAATTGCTGTCTTAGCATATTTAGCCGCATAGTGTAATGGGGTATATCCTAAAAAATCTTGATTATTAATGTTTTTTACATCACGTAATAAAGCAGTAACCTTTTTTAAATTATTCTCTTGAATGGCCCATATAAGCTGTTTATCTGCAATAGATGGCTTGTTCGTTCCAGCCGCTACGTTTGGCTCTGATGTAGCATGGATATATGAACCGCTAATGGATGGCATCCAAAAGAAAATAAATACTTTTAAATATTTTGCAGAAAAAAAGACAAAAGATGATGGTTGCATATGGTTCTGTCGCGTCTATATTTTCGTTAGTAACGTCTTTTCTTTTAAGTGAAGTTTTGGATATATATTGGTTATTATTCGGCCATTAGCATAACAAAATTCTCAAAAGTAGAAAGATGATTTTTAGCTCCGATTACTTGTCCTTTTTGAATCATAGGAATGTTTTCTATCTCTACAATGGTCTAGAGTAAAGAAATGGTTGGACCACTTAAAATTAAGCATATCTATTGCTTCTGATTGCTCGCAATACAGTAGCTGACTAACTTGATTCTTCATTGTTTACCCATTCCCTTCTCATCCCAAGGTACGTTCAGTTTTCCCGAATACGGCGGTCCGACAGTCTTCTTCATAAACCTTGCACAACTCTCTCAGGATAGTTAATCATTCCACTACCAATGTACAACATCCCCATTGTATAGAGTTTGCTATTGGGATAGCTTTGCCACCCACACCCACGGCCTTTTCTTCTATGGGTTAAGTATCTGCGAAATCGGTTATTAATAAAGTCCTGCAATCTAACAAAAGCTTCACTGGAATTCGTATGTTTAAAATAGTTAACCCATCCTAACACTATTGGTTTTATTTGCTCGATGAATGCTTGAGGTTTGATTGGTGCTCTTCTACAAGTCAGGTATTTTAGTCTGTTACGGATGCTTTGTTGGGATTGTTTCGTTGGAAATACATAAATGCTATTTCTGCCACTTGTTGGACTCTTTCTTTTTACAAAGTAAAAACCTATGAAGTTAAAGCCTTCTTTCAGTTTCGTTATTCGTGTTTTTTGGTGGTTAATAATGAGCGATAACCTCTTTACTAATTCTATGAATTTCTCCAGCGCTAAGCTAGCACTCTTACGACATACCAAAATTGCATCATCACAATACCTATGCAAGGTTGCGCTTAGCTTTTCTGGATACCCCCTTGAGTGCCACACTTGGTCTATAACATTTAGGTAGATATTACTATACAACGGTGATATTGGTGATCCTTGCGGTACTCCAACTTTCTTGCATGTAATTTTACCTTGTTTTACTATTGACGTTGTTAGGGTTTGTTTAATTAGCTTCAACATACTGCCATCTGCTATCCTTTTACTAATAAGTTTTAATAATTTTTCGTGTGAGATGCTAGTAAAGTATGATTGAAAATCAATCTCAACTACGCCCCATGCCTGCTGGTATAGATCTTCTCGGATCACTAAACTCGCTTGTTTGGTTCCTCGTTTCGGTCTATAGCCGTATGAACATTCATGAAAATCAGCTTCGAAGATCGGTTCAATGACTATTTTCATTGCTGTGAGCACTATGAGATCTTCTACGGTCATTACCTCTAGTGGCCTTGTTCCACCTTTAGCTTTGGGTATTTCTACCAACCTGCTTGAGGTAAATTTGTATAGCTTTGCGCGTAGTTGCTGCTGCAATTTATTGATAATCTTTGCCTCACCTTGATCTATTATATCACTTATGCTTTTACCATCAATCCCTGCTGAACCTTGATTTGCTTTGACTTGACGCCAAGCTTCCCAAAGTACATCTTTTAGATAAATTTTATCATATATACTATAAAATCTGACTTCCTTACATTGCTTGGATTTGAGATATAGAGTTCTTTGGAGTTGCTGAACTTTTAATGTTCCGTTCATAGCTTTAGGGCAATCAGACATTCTCAACTCTTTTAAACTCGTTAACTGAAGTAGGGTCCCTTTCCTCTTGAGTGGTTTCCCAATCAATACGAACGGTATTATAGACCCCGCGGACTTCTGATATGACCCTTATTGATTTCGCTTTACTTATACAATAAAGTTTCCAGTGGCCTACTGGATTCATATCAGATCTCCCGGACTACGATGTGAAACATTCATAGCGTGCAACCCCTAACACCCCGGCACTTGTATGATGGTCATGGTCTATTTTTTCCATCCTACTATCAGCCTTCCTGTAGCCACTAGACAGTCGGCAAATGTGCTTAAACGGCTTAACGAGGCTAATTTGGGTTCACTTTTGTTGCAGCCCGCTATTTTGCAGATGCATTTAAAGGTAACTTAAACCTGTGAATCACCTCACAAATCCAACCTCCTGCTAGACTCCCGAAATAGACAAATTAGAGTCAGGGGACTTACACCTCATTTGTTGCACACCTGTGCCGGCGTGCAATGGCTGCAGCCTTAAAACACTTAAAACTAAGCATAGGTTTTAGCCGTTTTTTGATAAACCTATGATCTTGTTCAACTCTATTATTCAAGTATTTGTTTTGAAATATTTGAATGGTATAATCTTGATCAAGTTCTGTATTGATCGTATCAAGGGCAGCTTTATTACTACCGCTTTTGTCAATTACTACTTTCTTAGGAATATTATTTTCTGTGATCGCCTTACGAAAAAAAGAAAAAGCTGCAGACTTGTCTCTATGCTCAGATAGAAAAAAGTTAACTGTATCACCATAATGATCTACTGTTCTATATAAATAGATCCACTTCCCGTTTAGTTTAATATAGGTCTCATCCATTCTCCAACTACCACCAACTGGTCGTTTTCTTTTGCTTACTGCTTCATCTATAAGAGGAACAAACTTAATAACCCATCTTTGTAGCGTAGAACGATCAACTCTTGCGCCTCTCATACGCATCATATCTTCCAAATCTCTATAGCTCAAGGAAAAACGACACTTCATCTAGACAAATAACAGGATGACTTCTGCTGAAGAACAATAGCCCTTAAAATAAGGTAATAATTTGGGCGAAATATTAAACATAATAACTACTTTTTTAACTGCAGATGCTAAAATAATGATTTTTTAGAATAAACGCGACAGAACCTAGTTTTTTCTTCCGAACTAAAATTCCTAATCTTATTTCTACACATCTGATTAATTTATTGTATGACTTTAAAACTAAACAATACGGAAAATAAATTAAAAGATTTTTGTCCGAATTTTTCAGACCAGTATAATTATCAAGGCGCTAAAAACCTACTCTAGAAACAACTGTTTGTTTTTGACACGTTGGGTGACGGAAAAAGTTTGCACATGGTCGACAAAGGGAAGCATATAGATTTTTTCTACTACCATCGTTTGGTAACTAGATAAATGCTTAGCATGCACCATTAAAATAAAATCAAAGTCACCTATTACTTGATAACAAGTTGTAATGGGTGCTATTTTAGCAACTGTAAGTTTAAATAACTTGATATTTTCAGCTGTGATTTTATGCAGGCGAATACCAACCATTACATGCACCAAAAAACCTAACTTTGAATAGTCAATTTGTGCAGAATAATTGGTGATGATTTCATATTGCTCTAACTTTTTTACCCGTTCAAGCGTAGCAGCAGGAGACAGATTGATTTTTTGTGCAAGCGCAGCATTTGTGATTTTTGAATCAACTTGCAGAATATTTAAAATATGTTTATCTATTTTATCCAGTTCCATATTACCTAAAAACAGAAAAAACGCTTGTCCATTCAACTTTCTAGCAACATGAAACAAGAAAAAACACCCCCTTTTAAAAAGTTACCAGTAGGCAAGCTGCCCTTAAAGAGGCATAGAAAAGCAGTTTAATGGGGTTTCAGAACGGCTTCTGATTTTCCAGCTTTAAATACCATTGCCTAAATGGATACTAACGTTGTAATAAATTTTAGTAGTCAATATTTAAGCTAACAGGCAGTAAAACTTAGACTTTAAAGTTTTCAGTTAAGTTTAGTGTGTCAGGTATTCTGTTAAGATACGAGGGAAGTGTTCAATGAACTGTGTCACAGTACTGCTCTATCTCAACTCGAACTTTAACCTACCGGGAAAAAAGATGTCGAGCTGAAATATCGTTAATGCCCATTCTCGCACGAGCATAGTCCACTTTTCTTCCATCTTTTTTATGGCACAATATACTAATTTATACAAGGAATTTATACTGGTAAATGGGTCTTTTTTTTTAAGTATGTAAATATTTTTTAGAATTTATCTTTACCTAAATCATAACACTTAAAACAATGAAAAGAAAAGAGACAGTTAAAGATGGGATAAGCAAGGCCATAGATGTACTGATAACGTAAGTTCGGGATTTATTTGACTGATTTACAACAATTTAATATCAATTATTTAGTTAATATTTGCACCTATTTAACAAGTTTTTATATCTAATTCTATAAATATAATACATATAATAAACTGATTATAAGAATTATTTGTTATTCAACTACCTATTTAACTGTCTATAAAACAAATTTTATAAATTTTCATTGATATTGATTATCAAATGCAAAAATAATCTAATCCTGAACTCACGTTGATAGAATCAGGTGTAGACCTTTCCAGACTTTTTGATCAAGACGGCTTACTCAAACAATTAAGTAAGCGTCTTGTAGAAAAAGCATTACAGTCAGAAATGGATGACCATTTAGGTTATAATAAGTATGCACGTAGTGATTCAGAGAATGTACGTAATGGATTATCCAGTAAGCAAGTTATTACTGATAATGGCATTATATCGGTTGAAGTACCCAGAGATAGAGCATCGACTTTTGAACCTATTTTATTGCCTAATCGTCAAACAAGAATTCCTGGTTTGGATGATAAGATCTTATCTTTATATGCTAAAGGTATGAGTCTGTCAGATATTCAGATTCAAATACAGGAATTATATGGCGCAGAAGTAAGTGAAAGCCTGATAAGTAACATCACAGACTCTGTTATTGAAGATGTTAAGATATGGAAAAATCGTCCCTTAGAATCAGTCTATTCTATTGTTTTTTTTGATTGCTTTGTAGTTAAAGTTAGACAAGATAAGCGCATCATCAACAAGGCAGTCTATGTTGCTTTAGGTATAGATAGATCTGGCATAAAGGATGTTTTAGGGCTTTGGATGAGTGAAAATGAAGGGGCTAAATTTTGGTTAACGTGAGTTCGGGATTAGATTATTTTTTCATTTGATAATCAATATCAATGAAAATTTATAAAATTTGTTTTATAGACAGTCAAATAGGTAGTTGAATAACAAATAATTCTTATAATCAGTTTATTATATATATTATATTTATAAAATTAGATATAAAAACTTGTTAAATAGGTGCAAATATTAACTAAATAATTGATATTAAATTGTTGTAAATCAGTCAAATAAATCCCGAACTTACGTTGGTTAGGCAATTTAACAGAACTCAAAAATCGGGGTATGAACGATATGCTCATTGAATGTACAGATAATTTGTCAGGCATGTCTAAGGCCATTGCTGCCGTATACCCAAAAACGGAACATCAGCTCTGTATTGCTCATGCAATTAGGAGTAATTTGCAGTATGTTTCTTATAAACATAGAAAGGTATTAGTTGCTGATTTAAAACCAATTTATACAGCAGTTACCGAGCAAGAAGCATTGATGGCCTTAGAAGCTTTTGCTACTAAGTGGAATCAACAATACCCACAAATAGCCCAATCTTGGTATGCTAACTGGGATAATCTGATGGTATTTTTACAGTACCCTAATGCCATACGTAAGGTCATTTACACAACAAATGTTTGGAATCTGTAAATAGCCAATTTCGTAGAGTTACCAAAAATAAAAAAGTGTTCCCTAACGATCTAGCTGTTTTTAAAACATTATATCTAACTATTAACTACATGACTAAAAAATGGACCACCTCTATTCATAACTGGAGCGAGACTATGGCACATTTTTTAATTAAATTTGAAAACAGAATTGAATAAAACCAAAAAATAATTTACACACTTAAGTGGACAGAGCCCCGAATTCAGGTTGTATACGTGAGTTCGGGATTGGATTATTTTTTCATTTGATAATCAATATCAATTAAAATTTATAAAATTTGTTTTATTAGACAGTTAAATAGGTAGTTGAATAACAAATAATTCTGTTAATCAGTTTATTATATATATTATGTTTATAAAATTAGATATAAAAATTTGTTAAATAGGTACAAATATTAACTAAATAATTGATATTAAATTGTTGTAAATCAGTCAAATAAATCCCGAACTTACGTTATATAGTCTTTTGAGCCATTTCCCTTTTAGCAACCAACTCTATTGATTCAGGCAATGGCGTCAACTTAGCGCATAAATGTTATTTACCATTAGACAGAATAGCATGTTTTTTATATTTGATAAGTTTATCAAATATAATTTTTTTCTTACTTGGCAACATTACCTAAAAGCAAGAAAAAACTGCCCTTTGTAAAAAGCTATGAACCTGAGTTCGGGATTAGCTTGTTAAAAAATAGCTTTAAAAAGCTCCTTTGTGTTTTAAATTTGGAGATAAAAAAATACTAACCAGATTATCCAAAGGAGCCAGTTATGAATGTAGAAAAATTAGTTGAAATATATTATGCTGTTGATGAATTTCTCATAAAGTTTATGCCGTATATGGAAAAACAACTGTTAACCAACTCTAAAAGAAAACCCACTAGAACTTGTTCATTAACTTTGAGTGAAATAATGACTGTTCTTATTGCCTTTCATGTGATTGGTTTTAGAAATTTTAAGTCTTATTATATTCATTTACAGCAATTTCATTCTAGTAAATTTGGAAAATTAGTAAGCTAGAATAGATTTATAGAACTGATCCAAAGAACGTTAGTTCCCTTGTACTGTTTTACACAAAGTCTTTCTAAAACAAAAACAGGTTGTTATTTTATGGATGCAACGGCCATCAAGGTTTGCCATATCAAAAGAGCCTATACGCACAGGGTTTTTAAATCGATTGCTACTAAAGGTAAAACCAGCATCGGTTGGTTTTTTGGATTAAAGTTGCACTTGATAGTCAATTATTTAGGAGAAATTATGAATTTTCAACTGACCACAGGTAAAACTAATGATAGGCTTCCTGTAGAAAATTTATGTAAACACTTGATGGGTAAAATGTTTGCCGATAAAGGTTACATAAGCAAAGATTTATTTAAAAAACTGATCGAGAAAGGCGTGGAACTCATTACCCAGATCAGAAAAAATATGAAAAATGCTTTTATGCCACTCTGGGATAAACTGATGCTTAGAAAACGATCTATAATTGAAACTATTATAGATCAGCTCAAAAATATTAGCCAGATAGAACATTCCAGGCATAGAAGCATACCTAATTTTCCAGTCAATTTGATAGCTGGAATTACAGCTTATGCACTAAAAGATAAAAAACCTTCTATAACTAATATATATATGACTGGTTCACAATACGTCTAATCCCGAACTGAGGTTATTATCTTAATACGCCTTACAGCTGACGGAAAAAACAGTTTAGTAGCGGCTACGAGTTGGCGTCTGCTTGTACAGCTCTAAGGTGTGCTTAAAGCAACTTTTTGCACAGGGCATGGCTTGTATACACTTTTTGGTCAAGTAAAAAGTATCATATAAATGCTTTCTATTTATGTTACAAATTGGAGATTGTGTATTGGGTGATTTTCCACTTTTATTGGCACCCATGGAAGATGTTAGTGATCCTTCCTTTCGTGCCATATGCAAGGCACATGGTGCAGATCTGATGTATACGGAATTTATTTCCTCCGAAGGGCTGATTAGAGATGCTACCAAAAGTGTAAAAAAGTTGGAAATATATGAAGATGAACGCCCTATTGGCATACAAATCTTTGGAGATGTAATAGAGGTCATGCGAGAAGCAGCTGCTATTGTAGAAAGGGCTCAGCCAACCTTATTGGACATCAACTATGGTTGTCCTGTTAAACAGGTAGCTTGCAAAGGAGCGGGTGCTGGTATTCTCTTAGATCTTCCTAAAATGCAGGCCATGGCTGCAGAAATTGTCAAACAAGTTTCCATTCCGGTTACGGTCAAAACGCGCTTAGGGTGGGACCACGAATCGATTAAAATTTTGGAAGTAGTGCATCGTCTTCAAGACGTTGGGGTACAGGCTGTAACCATTCATGGAAGAACCCGACAACAAATGTACAAAGGATCGGCAGACTGGAGCTATATTGGGGCTGCAAAAGCAGATCCAACTATTCATATCCCCATTTTTGGGAATGGTGACATTGACAGCCCTACCAAGGCAGTTGCCTATAAAAATGAATATGGCGTCGATGGTATTATGATTGGCCGTGCAAGCATTGGCTACCCTTGGATTTTTAGAGAAATCAAACACTACCATACAACAGGTAGCCTACTCCCCCCCCCTACCCTAACAGAACGGATTGAAACGGTAAAAAAACATTTGGTACATGCCATACAATGGAAAGGAGAACGAACGGGCATACTAGAAATGAGACGCCATTATACCAATTACTTTAGAGGGGTGTCTGGCATAAGGGAATACCGATCCAGTTTGGTAACTGCCAACACGTATACAGCCATATGTGACCTCTTAGATGAAATGATGCAAAAAGTGCCCAATGCATGCTAGTCTCTACCTGTACTACCATGGCCTCCCGTTCCCCTAGCAGTTTGATCTAGCACTGGTACCACTTTCCAAAGAATCGACGCATATTTGGAAACTACCAGCTGCGCAATTCTATCCCCATCCTGCACAACAAAGGGCTGATCAGAGAGATTTATGAGTAATACTTTTATTTCCCCTCTGTAGTCTGCATCAATGGTTCCGGGACTGTTTAAAACCGTAATACCATGGTGCAATGCCAATCCGCTACGTGGCCTTACTTGCGCCTCATATCCTTGTGGCAAAGCAATAGAAATACCCGTAGCAATTAGTATTCTTTGTCCAGAAGACAACCGAATAGGAAGAGGGGTCAAAGCACGCAGATCCATACCACTAGCCCCCAATGTAGCATAAGCAGGCAATGGATGGTGTGATTGGTTCACAATTCGAACTTCCATACAATACGAATCATTTAAAATATTACTTTTTGCACATCTGTTCAGCACTGACCCACAATATAGGCCATACCAAAAAAGAAATTTTATTGACTGAAGTTACAGCCATCTGAGAACGCAAAATAAGAAAAAACGCCCATTGTAAAAAGTTGCAATCAGAAAGTGTACCTTACAGCTGATCAGCAAAACAGCTTAATGGAGGCCCACAAAGTAACTGCTGTTTTTCCTGGTGGGGCTTGCAATAATTTTTGGCACAGAGCTTGATGTTTTGGCTACTTTTTGATCTAGCAAAAAAATATAAGCAGCATATAAATGCCTTATTTTACAATAGCCTCAAAATGACTTGCAAAAGTAAGTAGTTTAGCTTCTTCAAAATAGTTACCAATAATTTGAATACCAATGGGTAAATTCTTTTGATCTACTCCATTTGGCAAAGAAATAGCCGGTAAGCCAGCTACGGATGCCAATACGGTATAAAGGTCACTCCAATACATGGATAATGGATGGCTTGCAAAACTATTCACCTTAAAAGCAGTAGTGGTAGTGGTAGGCAGTATGATAAAATCGTAACCGCTTAAGATCTCTTGCATCGCCTTTTTAATCATATTACGTACCTTTAGCGCTTTGATATAGTGTGTTTCACATTGAGAGGCACTGAGCACAAAGGCGCCTAACATAATCCGCTTTTTGACTTCCTTAGCAAATCCTTCTGTTCTTGTCTTCGTGTAGACCTCTTCTAATGTGGTAGCATGGCCACTTCTATAGCCATAACGAATGCCATCAAAGCGCGCAAGATTGGTACTTGCTTCTGCATTTACCAATATATAATAAGTAGGTAGGGCATATTTGAGTAGTGCAAAATGCACGTTATCTACTTGATGGCCCTCTTTCTTTAAAAGTTCCAAGCCATGCAATGTATGTTCTTTTATTTCTGGCTGTAACCCTTCATTGCTAAGTGTGCCTGCTAAGCAGGCTACCTTATAACGCCCGGGGTGATGCAATGCCTCCGTATAACGGGGCACTTCTTGAGCGGCTGCGGTATCATCAAATGCATCAGGGCCAGCTATTGCCGACAGTACACTGGCACAATCTTCTACAGTATGGGCCAAAATGCCAGGTGTGTCAAAAGAAGAAGCATAAGCTACTACTCCATGTCTAGAAATTCTACCATAAGAGGGTTTAAGACCTACAAGGCCACAAAATGCAGCTGGCTGCCTAACAGATCCACCTGTATCGGTGCCAATGGAAACATGACACATTTTGGCTTTTACAGCTGCTGCAGATCCACCAGAAGAACCACCTGCGACCCTTGTCTTATCCAAAGGATTGAGTACCGTACCAAAATAAGCATTTTCTGAAGAGGAACCCATGCCAAATTCATCACAATTCTGGTGGCCAATAATCAATGCATCAGCTGCTAAAAGTCGTTCCGTAACCGTTGCATCAAATGGAGAGATATAATTGGCCAAAATTTTACTACCAGCTTGTAATGGATGGTCTTTGTAGGCAATCATATCCTTCAAGCCAACGACCATTCCAGCCAAGGGACCACTCTTATGTTCTATTATTTTCTGATCGACTACAGCAGCATGTTCTATTACTTCTTGATCATAAACATTTACAAAAGCATTTAAGTCTTTTTGGGTTTGAATATGTTGCAATAGCTGCCCAGCTACTTCTATAGAAGTAACGTTTTGTGATGCTAGTAAGGGACGGAGTGAACTAAAAGAATCAGGATGGTACAACATATAGATACAAGATTATAAAGATTAAGATGGTTGGAAATGAATAGCCTCTTTCAAACCTTTATAGCCTGTGAGTTCTACTTCTACTGCACCTATTACGAGGTTAACTTTTAATTTTAGAGGAACTTTATTGACATCATCGGAAATATATGCTTCTACCGGACGCGCTCCGGAAAATATACTATCCTCGGTAGGCACCAAGGGTGCAAAAACCAAGGCTGATGTTTTTCCTAGTTTAGTGGTAATAATCTTTTTTCCAAGAAATAGGATGACAACATCTTCATAGATCTGCTGGCCATGTAAAACCGTTAGTACAAGCTTATCACCTAGTTTTAGATTTGTAGTATCAATGGAACGCAACCCATAGTAGCCACCAATCAGATCTTTAATTTTTTTTGTACTAGGGATAGGATGATAAGTAACTTCATGCTCCATATTATTATGACCTTCAGATACTTTTACCCGGGCTTGATGTACTTGATAATCAAAATCAATTTGTTCTTGCCTTATATAACCATTTTCTTGAAGATGGGTAACACATCTATGTGGCCGTAATGCGT
Source organism: Cardinium endosymbiont of Oedothorax gibbosus (assembly GCF_936981045.1). Lineage (GTDB taxonomy): Bacteria > Bacteroidota > Bacteroidia > Cytophagales > Amoebophilaceae > Cardinium. The sequence goes on along the minus strand of NZ_OW441264.1, from coordinate 821,004 downwards.
TGGCACCATCTACATCTAAATAACTTTCCCATTTATCCAATACTTTAAAGCCTAAGATACCCAATGCAGTACTAGAAGTACCCTGCACTTGAACCTTATAGCAAAAATCCTCATTTAGCTGATGCAACACCTCATCCACATACATGGTGGCTGTACCAGCATGTATAAAGCTATAGTAAACTTGATATTGTAGCCATTCTCCTCGGCGAAAGGGAGGCTCCAGGCCTACAAGAGCTTTGACATGTACACTACTTAAAAAAATACCCGTTAGAAAACAGAAAAAAAACTTTTTTAAGTATCGTACAACCACCATAAGTATCAAGTAATTCAAAAAACAACCATTATAACCTGAAAAGGTACAACAAAAAAAGCAGCTAGCCAAATCAAATGCGCAATAGATTACTAGAAAATCAACCCATTTATAAAAATTCAAGGCTAGAAATAGGAAAAAAAGAGATAAAAAACTATCTTGCTGAAGTCCTAAATCGGGCATTTGACGGGCATTTAAATGAAGTAATGCTAAAGCTATATAGTAAAATAGTGTATCCATTGAGATCAGTGGTAAAAAAAGGAATCGTATATCATTTCTTAATCAAAAGAGTGTTTGTTCTTGCTTTTTACTTGTTTTTAGGCAGGAGTGGCAAAAAGATGAATGGATACAAGGTAGTAAACCTGTTAAGCCTGAATAATATATTATAAAATGCATGTAAAAAAATATTCTTGTCACACTTTTGCACTGCTTCTTTTCTGTGGATGTAGAAATAAAAATGAATACACCCGTCAAGAAGAAAGGGGGTATCATACGCAGAATCATCATACGGTAGTCTCGTTCTCGATAGAGTCATTCGAAAGAACAATTAGGCCACTATCATTTGATGAGGTTACTAAGTTTAGAACAAAACTATCGGGTAGAACCTCCGAATGGTGTACAAGCGGTACAGAAGAAAAACCATGCAAACTCTGGAAGGAATTTAGACAGACCATACCAGAAGAAATAGTCCAGGAGCTAAAAAAGGAAGATGATACCACACTTCTAGAAAACTATTATGATAGGCTGGGCAACCTATTTAAAGCGCCTACAGAAGAAAATGAAAAAGAAGTGATAGACGCAATTCAAAAGCTACAAGCTAATGTTAAACTGACGCAAGCATGGGAATCGTATCTAGCAGCAAGGTACAATAACCCGGCAACCATTTATCTTACTAAAGCTACATTAGCGTATCAAGAACTATTTTATTTTATTTTAGAAGAAAATAATACACTACATATTAAGCTAAAAAAATGCCAATCTAATCTAGTAAAATGGCAAAAAGATGGCCATCCAATCGGTCAAGCACTATGGAAACTGATTCAGCAAGATTATAGTAGACAACTCAACAGTTCTAAATCTCATAAATATAACAAGGCAGCCATTGCACAAAGTTTAAAGCTCATGGATCAGCTGGCAGATAATCCATATAGTTTAAGTTATAAGGATTTCTTAGAAACACTACCATATGGCATAGGTAAATTAAAGGATACTTTATATGAAGTAGGGTTAAAAGAATCCGACCATATAAATATAAAATTACTAAGAACTTATATCGACCTGACACCAAGTTTATGTTTATATGCATAGTCTATCTTCATTAGACCTAACTAGTGTCCGTTATTTGTAGGGAAGGTGAAAATATTTTTAATATATTCGTAGTGTTAATACCTAAAAAAGAAAAAAGCAAACATAAGCAACAAACTTTTAATCAAAACATTGCTATGTAAATAAAAAAAATATTTCCGCCATTGCTAATAGTGGTATCTACTATGGCAAATCACTGTGGCTCTATAGAGGATTTTCAAGGAAGATATTATATAGAGGGTAAAAAAGATCTTCAAAGGGATGTGATTAGAATTACTTACCTAGGCGAATTTGAAGTTTCTAATGAAAAGGAGATTGAAGTTCATGCATATCCTGCTCTAAAAGAAATAAACATTTTGGGTAATGGATTGTACACTGGTCGTGTAACGCTTACCTATACGCCTGCTGGGAATCATTGATTGCTAGCAGGCAAAAACTAAACCTTTGAGTGATATCATTACAAGCTGTTACCTAGGCGAATTTGGTGAAAAACCTTCAGGAGAGGAACTTCTAAATAGGTTAAAGCAACTATGCCCTAGCTTAAATATGAACTGGATTAGAGTTCGTAGTTTTTCTACTCTAAAACAAATACTCATTTTGCCATAGGAAAGCTTACTATAAATTGGCTAAAAAATATCATACAGATAAATCTCAAGGTCCAAGTGACGAGGACAAGAAAAAATATGAAGATCTAATCAGGAGAGTAAACACAGCATGCAGTTTAATAGACCACCACTTAAGGCAGTAAAGCTGGAATAGAGTTCTAGGTTTGTTTATTATGTATTGGTCTACTTGCCTTTTTGAGCGCATTAGAAGTATCTGTTTAGGCCAGTAGTAAAAAGGGGACAGTTTTTCTTGTTTTTAGGCAGATACATTCTAAAGCAATTAGAAAGCTACCCTCTCCAATCATGGAAAAAATTTATGATGTATTAAGCAAACATTGGGGCTATCATTCCTTTAGACCGCTTCAGGAAGCAATCATTAAGGCCATTTTAGATGGCAAAGATGTATTGGTTTTTTTACCTACTGGCAGTGGCAAATCGCTTTGTTTTCAATTACCAGCCTTATGCAAAGAGGGCTTAACCCTTGTCGTTACGCCACTTATTGCACTTATGAAAGACCAAGTCGCACAACTTGCTCAGAGAGGTATTCACGCAGAGGCCATTTTCTCAGGCATGTCTAGTTTAGAAATAGAACGCAGGCTGGATAATTGCGTATATGGTAGCGTTAAATTATTGTATGTATCCCCAGAACGATTACAGACCGACCTTTTTAAACTTCGTGCTGCTACCATGTCTATTACCACCTTGGTAGTGGATGAGGCCCACTGTATTTCCCAATGGGGATATGACTTTAGGCCTTCTTATTTAGAAATTGCCCAGTTTAAGCAAATGCTTCCAAAGGCCAATACAGTAGCCTTTACAGCTACTGCCACTAAAGCCGTTAAACAGGATATTCAAGATCGTTTGCAACTTAACCATCCACTCTTTTTTGCACAAACTTTTCATAGGCCCAATCTAGTTTACTGGGTACGCAAAACAGACAACAAAGAAGCACAACTGCTCAAAGCATTACAACAGACTTCTGGACCGGCCATTATCTATGTCAACACACGCAAAAAAACAGAAACCATTGCTACTTTTTTGCATAACAATGGTCTCACCAGTACATTTTACCATGCTGGTTTAACCATGGCTGATAGAGCTATCAAACAAGCCATATGGAGTGAAAATAAAGTACGTACCATGGTGGCTACAGCAGCATTTGGCATGGGGATTGATAAAGCAGATGTTGCCTTAGTAGTACACTTAGACCTACCGTCTTCATTAGAAGCCTATTGCCAAGAAGCAGGAAGAGCTGGTCGGAATAATGCCATAGCCTATGCTATTCTTTGGTATGATTTACAAGATATTGCACATTTAAAACAAAAGTGGAAAGAAAGTTACCCCACTATTGATCAAGTAAGAAAAGTTTACCAACATCTGGTTAATTACTATAAAATCGCAGTAGGTTCTCATGCTTTTGTAACCTATGATTTTGACTTAGAGGATTTTAAGAACGCAACTAGACTCTATACAAAAGAAGCCTACTATGGACTAAAAGCATTAGAGTCAGAGGGGGTTATACAGCTCAATGAAGCCTATTACCAACCATCTAAAGTCTATGTGCTCCTATCCAGGGAGGCATTGTATGCATTTCAGCTCCATCATCCTGCTTATGATGCATGCATCAAAGCACTTTTAAGGCTCTATGGTGGCACACTTTTTACGCCATATTGTACAATTGTTGAAAAAAAAATAGCCCAGCTTATTCAGCTTACAGAATACAAGGTACAAGACCAATTATATACCTTACATCGACTAAAGGTTCTGGAATACCTTCCACAAAAAGCAAATCCACAAATTACTTTTTTAACACCACGTTATCTTGCTGCCAAATTGCCATTACCGATTGACAAAATCGAGCAAAAAAATAAAATAGCTTACCAACACATAGAAGCAGTTATACAATACGTTACCAATAATCGGCGCTGCCGTTTGGCTACATTATTGGATTACTTTGATGAAGATGAATCAATTTGCAACCAATGCGATATTTGTAAAAGAAAAGCAACTGAAAAGATAAACCATAATGTTATGATCGAAAGTCGCCATTACGTTATGAATGCCATTAGACAAGGTAAACAGGACCTTAAAAAACTAATAGAAGCGGGCCCCTGAAAAAGAAAAAGCATTGTTGGATACAAATAAGAGGCATGCTAGATGCAAAAGAAATATACTATCAAAACCCTGAGCAACTACAAATCCGTGAATCTTCAAAGCCGCTGGGTTAAAAGAAAAAAAGGGAAGTGTTCACTAAACTGTGTCAAATCTTTAAAAAGTTATAATTTACATACTTAACAGATAAAGGTTTTAGACATGGAAAAAACAATGCATAATGACTACGTTGGCTTAGTAGATTACAAATCTCTAGAGGCAAATATTTTATCCTCTATCCGTTTAGGTAAGCCTTTAACAGGCAAAGGTGGTGCTTTAACGCCTCTGATAAAAAAACTTCTAGAGGCAAGTCTAGAAGGTGAAATGGCATACCATTTATCTAGTGATTCACGAGAAAATAATAGAAGAAATGGCAAAAGCTCTAAAACTTTTCGTACAAGCTCTGGTTCATTTGATTTAGTAACCCCTAGGGATAGGACAGGTAGTTTCGATCTGCAAATAGTTAAAAAGCGTCAAACAAGTTTATATCCTGAGCTGGAAACCAAGATCTTAAGCATGTTTTCTAGTGATATGAGGTATAATTCTATAGCGTCTCATGTTGAAGAAATTTATGATCATAAAGTGCCAGCTGCTGAAATATCGGCTATTACAAATAGCTTGTTACCGATAATAAATGAATGGCGTAACCGTCCTCTTCAATCAGTTTATCCAATAGTTTTTATGGATGGCATGTTTTTTAAGGTGAAAGAAGATGGAAAATGTGTAAGTAAATGCATGTATACCTTATTAACGTGAGTTCGGGATTAGATTATTTTTTCATTTGATAATCAATATTAATAAAAATTTATAAAATTTGTTTTATAGACAGTTAAATAGGTAGTTGAATAACAAATAATTCTGATAATCAGTTTATTATATATATTATATTTATAAAATTAGATATAAAAACTTGTTAAATAGGTGCAAATATTAACTAAATAATTGATATTAAATTGTTGTAAATCAGTCACATAAATCCCGAACTCACGTTATTAGGCATAGATCAGGAGGGGAAAAAAGAAGTATTAACCTCAGTTCGGGATTAGACGTATTGTGAACCAGTCATATATATATTAGTTATAGAAGGTTTTTTCTCTTTTAGTCCATAAGCTGTAATTCCAGCTATCAAATTGACCAAAAAATTAGGTATACTTCTATGGCTGGCATGTTCTATCTGGCTAATATTTTTGAGCTGATCTATAAACCTGAGTTCGGGATTAGCTTGTTAAAAAATAGCTTTAAAAAGCTCCTTTGTGTTTTAAATTTGGAGATAAAAAAATACTAACCAGATTATCCAAAGGAGCCAGTTATGAATGTAGAAAAGTTAGTTGAAATATATTATGCTGTTAATGAATTTCTCATAAAGTTTATGCCGTATATGGAAAAACAACTGTTAACCAACTCTAAAAGAAAACCCACTAGAACTTGTTCATTAACTTTAAGTGAAATAATGACTATAATTATTGCCTTTCACGTGATTGGTTTTAGAAATTTTAAGGCTTATTATCTTCATTTACAGCAGTTTCATTCTAATGAGTTTAAAACATTAGTAAGCTATAATAGGTTCATCGAACTGGTTCAAAGAACCTTAATTCTCTTTTACTTTTTTACCAAAAGTCTTTCTAAAACCCAAACAGGCTGTTACTTTATGGATGCTGCGGCTGTCAAAGTTTGTAACATCAAAAGAGCCCATTCTAACAGGGTTTTTAAATCGATTGCTACTAAAGGTAAAACCAGCACCGGTTGGTTTTTTGGATTAAAGTTGCACTTGATAGTCAATGATTTAGGAGAAATTATGAATTTTCAACTGACCACAGGTAAAACTAATGATAGGCTTCCTGTAGAAGATTTGTGTAAACACTTCATGGGTAAAATGTTTGCCGATAAAGGTTACATAAGCAAAGATTTGTTTGAAAAACTGATGGGAAAAGGCGTGGAACTCATTACCCAGATCAGAAAAAATATGAAAAATGCTTTTATGCCACTCTGGGATAAACTGATGCTTAGAAAACGATCTATAATTGAAACTATTATAGATCAGCTCAAAAATATTAGCCAGATAGAACATTCCAGGCATAGAAGCATACCTAATTTTCCAGTCAATTTGATAGCTGGAATTACAGCTTATGCACTAAAAGATAAAAAACCTTCTATAACTAATATATATATGACTGGTTCACAATACGTCTAATCCCGAACTGAGGTTATAATGGTTTCAATTATAGATCGTTTTCTAAGCATCAGTTTATCCCAGAGTGGCATAAAAGCATTTTTCATATTTTTTCTGATCTGGGTAATGAGTTCCACGCCTTTTCCCATCAGTTTTTCAAACAAATCTTTGCTTATGTAACCTTTATCGGCAAACATTTTACCCATGAAGTGTTTACACAAATCTTCTACAGGAAGCCTATCATTAGTTTTACCTGTGGTCAGTTGAAAATTCATAATTTCTCCTAAATCATTGACTATCAAGTGCAACTTTAATCCAAAAAACCAACCGGTGCTGGTTTTACCTTTAGTAGCAATCGATTTAAAAACCCTGTTAGAATGGGCTCTTTTGATGTTACAAACTTTGACAGCCGCAGCATCCATAAAGTAACAGCCTGTTTGGGTTTTAGAAAGACTTTTGGTAAAAAAGTAAAAGAGAATTAAGGTTCTTTGAACCAGTTCGATGAACCTATTATAGCTTACTAATGTTTTAAACTCATTAGAATGAAACTGCTGTAAATGAAGATAATAAGCCTTAAAATTTCTAAAACCAATCACGTGAAAGGCAATAATTATAGTCATTATTTCACTTAAAGTTAATGAACAAGTTCTAGTGGGTTTTCTTGCTGAAGTGGGTGAGAGCTGTTTTTCCATATAGGGCGTAAATTTTTTTAAAAACTCATCAACAGCATAATATATTTCTACTAATTTTGCTACATTCATAACTGGCTCCTTTGTTAATTTTGCTACAAACTTGATCTCCAAATTTAAAACACAAAGGGGCTTTTTAACACAATTTATAAACATTTAATCCCGAACTGACGTATATAGGTTGCTGGATCACCCGCTACAAATCTATACTTAAAGTTGGCATTTCCTATGGATGAAAAGATTGCTGCTAATGACTAATGGTACAAAGTGGGTTAAAACAAAGATTTCTTACAGCTATTTATTGGGTATAAACAGAATAATATGTAATTTAGCTGTGTTGGCAGCTTAACTGTTTCAAAGTCAGTAAAAAGCTTTTTTATAGATCAGTAGCGCTTTCCATGTAGATAGGTTATAGTAATAATTTACTATAACTAGATTTCTAGTCTAGTTGATGTATTTGTTTGCGCTTTGTATTAGTATAGTAAGTAGTTTCCATCGGAAGTTATAGATTTTAGGGCCTGTAGCTCAGCTGGTTAGAGCGCTACACTGATAATGTAGAGGTCCGCGGTTCAAGTCCGCGCAGGCCCACGTCTACGCAAGCATAAGCAATATTCTTAAATAAGAATATACATAAACTTTCCTTGTTGGTTTTAGGAGTACAGGTTATTATCATCTTTTTATATAATCAAAATGAGCGTAAAGCGTTTTATTAAGCAGGTCTTGACCATTGCTATAGGGTTCCTTATCTCTTTGTTATCTTTATGTTTCATAGTTGTTTTTGGATTTTTAAAATTAACCTCTAAAGATTCTAGGCAAGTAGAAAACAATTCAGTTGTAGCGTTCAACATGGAGGGGCGAATGGTTGAGTGGGTACCCATTTCATTGTTTGGTTCCAATAAAGGCCTGATAGATTTTAAAGTAGTTAAAAAAGCTATTCACCAGGCAACCAAAGATAGTCGTGTTCCCGCTATCTACTTGGATGTATCTTATCTGGATGCGGGCTGGGCTGCTTTGGAGGAAATTAGAGAAGCTTTATTAGCTTTTAAAAAGCAAGGTAAAACCATCATCGCATATGGGGATTTATATACACAAAAGTCCTATTATTTGGCTTCTGTAGCAGATGAAATCATACTAAACCCCAGTGGTTTCTTAGCATTCAAAGGTTTCTCTGCAACCGTTGAATTCTATACAAAACTTTTTGAGCATATTGCTATAAAGCCAATAATATTTCGTGTTGGAGACTACAAGAGTGCAGTAGAACCCTTTTGTTTGACTAAAATGAGTGAAGAAAGTAGACAGCAAATAAAAGCATGTCTTCAACCTTGTTATGAACACTTTTTAATTAAAATAGGTGCCTCTAGAAACATAGGGGTTACAGCGCTCAAAGGATATGCTAATAATCTTTCAGCTGTGCTACCCAATGATGCCTTGCATGCCCACTTCATTACCAGAATAGGCTATGAGACAGAAGCTAAACAGTTGCTAAAAGAAAAACTAAAATCTCCTTCTTTTATCGGCCACAAGGAATATAGTGCTTCAGAGTCCCCACCTGATTCAGTTGATAAAATTGCCGTTTTTATTGCTGAAGGGGAAATTGGGAATGGATCAAGTAGGGCTGGGCATGTTGGTGCCCATGGTTTGGTTAAAACGCTAAAGGTTATTCAAGAAGACAGTAGCGTAAAAGCATTAGTATTGCGTATCAATTCACCAGGGGGTAGTATAGTTGCTTCGAATATTATCTGGAAGGCAATAGCAGAGTTTAGATCCGTTAAGCCAGTTGTGGCTTCTATGTCTAACGTGGCTACTTCTGGGGGATATTATATTGCTGCCCCTTGCCATTATATTTTTGCACAGCCCACTACCATTACAGGTTCCATTGGTGTTTTTGGTATACTATTTGATCCAGCTGAGTTGATGCATAAAATAGGTATTCACCGTGATGTAGTCAAAACAGCTCCTTCTGCAGATTTTCTAACTCCTAGGGTAAATTGTTCCGAGTTAGAGTCTAAATTGATGTATAAAATGTTACAGGAAAGTTATGATGGTTTTTTATGTAAGGTTTCTAATGGAAGGAGGCTGGATTTAGCCTGTGTAGAAAAATTAGCTGGTGGTAGGGTATATACTGGTTTAGTAGCGAAAGATAATGGACTAGTAGATGAATTGGGTGGGCTAGATGCAGCTATTGCTAAAGCTGTTTCTTTAGCCAAATTAACCCAAAAGTATCGTATTTGTTATTTACCTCGCCCTAAAACAAAATTTCAACAGCTACTAAGCTATACTACTAATGATGTTAAAATAGAATTACTGGATGCCTTAGTGCAAGAATATCCTATAATGAGTCATTATCACACCCTATCTATACTCCATAGCGTACAAGCAATGCTTCCGTATAAGATTCACATTGATTAAGATTGATTAAGATTGATTAAGATTGATTAAGAGCACCCGATCTATGGGTTGGGTTTCTAAGTGCATATTGATTTTCTAGCTTTAAGGATAGCGCTATTTCTTGATCCAGTAAAAAGTAACTTTTTGCTATTTGCTTGAGAAGCTTGTTTTTGCTATTTTTGTAGGGGAGGTCGTTGTTGTCTTCTACGGTCCTACGGATGTGGCGGAATTCGGTAGACGCGCTAGACTTAGGATCTAGTACCGTGAGGTGTGGGGGTTCGAGTCCCTTCATCCGTACTTTTTTATGTGTATTTTTAAGGCATCCGCTTTTTATCTTTACTAAATCTGTTTTACCTTGGATATTCAGTTTAATAAGATTAATCCTAATCATGGTGTTATTTCCATTACGTTAGATGAGCCTGATTATAAGCCATTTGTTCAGAAACAGCTGAAGCATTATGCTCAGAATGTTCGTTTGAAAGGGTTCAGATTGGGGGCTGTCCCTGCAGATCTTATTAAAAAGATGTATGGCCCTTCTATTCTTGCTCAGGAATTGCATAAAGTAGCTGTAGCCTCTTTAAACGATTACATTGTGCAAGAGCGTATTCCTATTTTTATGGAGCCGCTTTGCATTACCCCTTCGAAAGCAATGGACCTTAAAAATCAACATAGGTTTACTTTCTCTTATGAGGTTGGATTAATTGAAAAACGTTCTATTACATTAGGCCCTAATATTTCTATTACTGACTTTGAAATAGATGGTGTTGGTTCTAAATTGGTGGATGAATTTTTAGAAGGGTTGCAGATTATTCATGGTCAAGCTGTTCATCTTGAAGAAAGTGCACTGGACACTATGTTGTATGGTACGCTTACAGATAGTACGGGGGCAGTTGGTCTGGATATCCGTATTTCTATAATGCATATTCTTGAGCATTTAAGAGAAGCATTGGTAGGGCTTCGTGTGGGTCATAAAGTAACCGTAACAGAAGAGATGTTAAAGCATCACTTCTCTGCCCTTTTAGGTGTAGGTTCTGGTGCCTTTGCTGCCTTTAGAAGGCATAAGTCTGCTTGGCCAGCTGTTTTTACAATTGGTAGCATCGTTCGTGTTGTGCCAGCGCCTATTGAACCTGCACTTTTCGATCGTGTATTAGGACAAGGGGTTGTTGGCTCCAAAAGTGACTTTAGGGAGGCTATTGCTAAAATTATCTTATTCGACAAACGTACGGAAGCACGTCATGCATTCTATGAGGACTTACGGGAGGAGCTTTGTAAACATAATGTAGTTGACTTGCCAGAGGCCTTTCTTAAAAGGTGGCTTTGCATGAATAATCCAGAGGCAACTCTAAAAGAGGTGGAAGCCTACTATCATGCACATGCGGAAAGTTTAAAGTGGGAAATTTTATTAAGTAGTATAGTGCGTCAAAATGACTTAGCCGTTACGCCATCAGATGTAGTAGATGAAACCAAACGCGCATATATTGACTACGCCGGTAACAATGTTTTGCAGATAGAAGCGCGTGATGCTGCTATTCACGCGGGTGCACTTTCTTTTCTACAAGGCAGTGAAGGGAATAAGTATTATTCCAAATTGCATAATCAGCTAAGCAGGGATAGGGCTATAAATTTTATAAAGGAACAAATAACTGTAGTAACTGAAACGGTTACGGCTGAAGTCTTCGATGCAAGGAGGTAGTGTTCCATTCCTGGACGGCAAGGCTTAAACTTAGTTTAAAACGGTCATGCAACGTACTCTTTACGTTAGGTTCACACTATTGTATTCGTTAAGCCTTCTGGCCACACTGTCTAAAAACAACAAAACCCGCCCCTTGTAAAAAGCTATTATCTTAACATGCAGATTATTGCGCCAATTTCGGCTCGGTTTTCATAGGGTGAACGAAAGATCGTTATGATGTATTTACGCACAATTTTGCCTAGTACCTTCATTATGTCAGTCAAGAAGAACAAGGGGAATATGCAATCTCTTGTGGATGCTTATGATCTTTTTGGGTTGATATCCGCATTGTTAGAACAACCAGATAAACCAGATATTGCCCCAGAAAACTAATGGGTGATTTTTTTATTATATTTTGAGCATATAAAACGTACGTTAACCTAACGTGGGTTCGGGATTTATTTGACTGATTTACAACAATTTAATATCAATTATTTAGTTAATATTTGCACCTATTTAACAAGTTTTTATATCTAATTTTATAAATATAATATATATAATAAACTGATTACCAGAATTATTTGTTATTCAACTACCTATTTAACTGTCTAATAAAACAAATTTTATAAATTTTCATTGATATTGATTATCAAATGAAAAAATAATCTAATCCCGAACTCACGTTAACCTAATGCAAGTTTAGGGTATTTTATAAGGCCTACTACTTTAATGATCAATTATTTTCTACTTTTAAAAGTAAAGCTAGCTTTAGAGTACATAGGGGAGCATAAGCTTAGGATAGCTTTGGGGTAGCTGATTCAAATGGCTCACTTGAAACGTATCCCTACTTAGTCGTCCCTGAAGTATTATTTATCTACTTGTTAATCAAAATAAAAAATATTAAAAATCTGTTAAATTTATATTAAGAAATAACCACTTTTTGGGGTCTTTTGTTTTAAGTGTGTAAATATTTTTTAGGATTTATCTTTACCTAAATCATAACACTTAAAACAATGAAAAGAAAAGAGATAGTTAAAGATGGGATAAGCAAGGCCATAGATGTACTGATAGAATCAGGTGTAGACCTTTCCAGACTTTTTTATCAAGACGGCTTACTCAAACAATTAAGTAAGCGTCTTGTAGAAAAAGCATTACAGTCGGAAATGGATGACCATTTAGGTTATAATAAGTATGCACGTAGTGATTCAGAGAATGTACGTAATGGATTATCCAGTAAGCACGTTATTACTGATAATGGCGTTATATCGGTTGAAGTACCCAGAGATAGAGCATCGACTTTTGAACCTATTTTATTGCCTAATCGTCAAACAAGAATTCCTGGTTTGGATGATAAGATCATATCTTTATATGCTAAAGGTATGAGTCTGTCAGATATTCAGATTCAAATACAGGAATTATATGGCGCAGAAGTAAGTGAAAGCCTGATAAGTAACATCACAGACTCTGTTATTGAAGATGTTAAGATATGGCAAAATCATCCCTTAGAATCAGTCTATTCTATTGTTTTTTTTGATTGCTTTGTAGTTAAAGTTAGACAAGATAAGCGCATCATCAACAAGGCAGTCTATGTTGCTTTAGGTATAGATAGATCTAGCATAAAGGATGTTTTAGGGCTTTGTATGAGTGAAAATAAAGGGGCTAAATTTTGGTTAGGCAATTTAACAGAACTCAAAAATCGGGGTATGAACGATATGCTCATTGCATGTACAGATAATTTGTCAGGCATGTCTGAGGCCATTGCTGCTGTATACCAAAACGGAAGTGTTCTATAAACTGTGTCACATCTCCTGTTCATCTCAACGTCTCTTTTAATCTACCGGGAAAAAAGATGTCTATCTGAGATATGGTCAACGCCCAGTTTCGCAGCGGCATAGTCCATTTATCCTCGATCTTCTTTATGGCACAATATACTAATCTATACAAAGCATTTATACTGGTAAACGCTCCTTTTGTCTTGGTAAACTTCCTAATCTGCCTATGCAAGCTTTCTATAGGATTGGTGGTATAAATTAGCCTTCTGACAGGATCTGAATACTTAAAATAACCAGACAAATGTTCCCAATTATTTTGCCAAGATTTGGTAACCATTGGATACTTCCCCCCCCATTTTTCTTCTAATTCCAATAGATAATGCTCAGCAACTTCCTTACTTGAAGCTTGATATATTTGCTTTAAATCAGTTAAAAAACGTTTTACGTCTTTGCTAGCTACATACTTGAGTGAGTTTCGTATCTGATGTACTACACAGACCTGCACTTGTGCATTAGGGAAAACGCTATTTATGGCTGAAGGAAAGCTTTTTAGGCCATCAACACAGGCAATAAGGATATCTTCTACACCTCTTTCCTTAAGCTCGTTAAGTACACCCAACCAGAAGTTAGCCCACTCACTTTCAGACAAATAAATCCCAATACTTCTTTTTTACCCTCTTGATCTATGCCTAATAAGGTATACATGCATTTGCTTACACATCTGCCATCTTCTTTTACCTTAAAAAATATCCCATCCATGAAAACTATCGGATAAACTGATTGAAGAGGGCGGTTACGCCATTCATTTATTATCGGTAACAAGCTATCTGTAATAGATGATATTTCAGCAGCTGATACTTTATGATCATAGATCTCTTCAACATGAACGGCTATAGATTTATAGCTCATATCACTAGAAAACATGCTTAAGATCTTGCTTTCCAGCTCAGGATGTAGGCTTGTTTGACGCTTTTTAACTATTTGTGGATCGAAACTACCTGTCCTATCCCTAGGAGTTAGCAGATCAAAGGAACCAGAACTTGTACGTAAAGTTTTAAAGCTTTTTCCATTTCTTCTATTATTTTCTGTTGAATCACTAGATAAATGGTGTGCCATTTCACCTTCTAGACTTGCCTCTAGAAGCTTTTTTATCAGAGGCGTTAAAGCACCACCTTTTCCTGTTAAAGGCTTACCTAAACGGATAGAGCACAAAATATTTTCCTACAGAAATTTGTAATCTACTAAACCAACATAGGAATTGTTCTTATTTTCTTCCATGTCTAAAACCTTTAATGTTTATTTAATTAATTTATAACTTTTTATCGCCTTGACACAGTTTATAGAACACTTCCGATTAGACGTATTGTGAACCAGTCATATATATATTAGTTATAGAAGGTTTTTTCTCTTTTAGTGCATAAGCTGTAATTCCAGCTATCAAATTGACTAGAAAATTAGGTATGCTTCTATGCCTGGAATGTTCTATCTGGCTAATATTTTTGAGCTGATCTATAATAGTTTCAATTATAGATCGTTTTCTAAGCATCAGTTTATCCCAGAGTGGCATAAAAGCATTTTTCATATTTTTTCTGATTTGGGTAATGAGTTCCGCGCCTTTTTCGATCAGTTTTTCAAATAAATCTTTGCTTATGTAACCTTTATCGGCAAACATTTTACCCATGAAGTGTTTACATAAATTTTCTACAGGAAGCCTATCATTAGTTTTACCTGTGGTCAGTTGAAAATTCATAATTTCTCCTAAATCATTGACTATCAAGTGCAACTTTAATCCAAAAAACCAACCGGTGCTGGTTTTACCTTTAGTAGCAATCGATTTAAAAACCCTGTGCGTATAGGCTCTTTTGACATGGCAAACCTTGATGGCTGTTGCATCCATAAAATAACAACCTGTTTTTGTTTTAGAAAGACTTTGTGTAAAACAGTACAAGGGAACTAACGTTCTTTGGATCAGTTCTATAAATCTATTGTAGCTCACTAACTTTCCAAATTTACTAGAATGAAATTGCTGTAAATGAATATAATAAGACTTAAAATTTCTAAAACCAATCACATGAAAGGCAATAAGAACAGTCATTATTTCACTCAAAGTTAATGAACAAGTTCTAGTGGGTTTTCTTTTAGAGTTGGTTAACAGTTGTTTTTCCATGTACGGCATAAACTTTATGAGAAATTCATTAACAGCATAATATATTTCAACTAACTTTTCTACATTCATAACTGGCTCCTTTGGATAATCTGGTTAGTATTTTTTTATCTCCAAATTTAAAACACAAAGGAGCTTTTTAAAGCTATTTTTTAACAAGCTAATCCCGAACTGAGGTTTCTATGGGTTAAGTATCTGAGAAATCGGTTATTAATAAACGTGAGTTCGGGATTTATGTGACTGATTTACAACAATTTAATATCAATTATTTAGTTAATATTTGCACCTATTTAACAAGTTTTTATATCTAATTTTATAAATATAATATATATAATAAACTGATTATCAGAATTATTTGTTATTCAACTATCTATTTAACTGTCTATAAAACAAATTTTATAAATTTTCATTGATATTGATTATCAAATGAAAAAATAATATAATCCCAAACTCACGTTTATTGATTTCGCTTTACTTATACAATAAAGTTTCCAGTGGCCTACTGGATTCATATCAGATCTCCCGGACTACGATGTGAAACATTCATAGCGTGCAACCCCTAACACCCCGGCACTTGTATGATGGTCATGGTCTATTTTTTCCATCCTACTATCAGCCTTCCTGTAGCCACTAGATAGTCGGCAAATGCGCTTAAACGGCTTAACGAGGCTAATTTAGGTTCACTTTTGTTGCAGCCCGCTATTTTGCAGATGCATTTAAAGGTAACTTAAACCTGTGAATCACCCCACAAATCCAACCTCCTGCTAGACTCCCGAAATAGACAAATTAGAGTCAGGGGACTTACACCCCATTTGTTGCACACCTGTGCCGGCGTGCAATGGCTGCAGACTTAAAACACTTAAAACTAAGCATAGGTTTTAGCCGTTTTTTGATAAACCTATGATCTTGTTCAACTCTATTATTCAAGTATTTGTTTTGAAATATTTGAATGGTATGATCTTGATCAAGTTCTGTATTGATCGTATCAAAGGCAGCTTTATTACTACCGCTTTTGTCAATTACTACTTTCTTAAGAATATTATTTTCTGTGATCGCCTTACGAAAAAAAGAAAAAGTTGCAGACTTGTCTCTATGCTCAGATAGAAAAAAGTTAACTGTATCACCATAACGATCTACTGTTCTATATAAATAGATCCACTTCCCGTTTAGTTTAATATAGGTCTCATCGATTCTCCAACTACCACCAACTGGTCGTTTTCTTTTGCTTACTGCTTCATCTATAAGAGGAACAAACTTAATAACCCATCTTTGTAGCGTAGAACGATCAACTCTTGCGCCTCTCATACGCATCATCTCTTCCAAATCTCTATAGCTCAAGGAAAAACGACACTTCATCTAGACAAATAACAGGATGACTTCTGCTGAAGAACAATAGCCTTTAAAATAAGGTAATAATTTGAGCGAAATATTAAACATAATAACTACTTTTTTAACTGCAGATGCTAAAATAATGATTTTTTAGAATAAACGCGACAGAACCTTTTGTTGCAGCCGTTTTAAACTTTTGGTTATTGATTTGGTTGCCTTTGTTTTGATAGGGATCATTCATAAATTGAAAAAATCGGAAGAAAAATCTGCTGCACAGACCCCTACCCTTACAGAGAAGCTTTTGATGTAAATAAGGGATGCGCTAAAAAAATAGTACGGTATACAATTCATGCATTTCCATGTGTTAGGCTTAGATAACCTCAGTCCAAAAGATTTTATTATTATAAGGGGTGCTAAAATGCATAACCTTAAAAATATAAATGTAGCGATTCCACGTAACCAATTGGTAGTAGTGACGGGGTTATCTGGTTCTGGAAAATCCTCTTTGATTTTAGATACCCTTTTTGTAGAAGCCCAGCGCATGTATATAGAGAGCCTCAGCGCCTATGCGCGGCAGTTTCTAGGTAAAATGGAAAAGCCTGCGGTTGATACCATTCAAGGCCTTTCTCCAGCTATTGCCATTCAGCAAAATGTTGCCAATAAAAATCCCCGTTCCACAGTAGGTACGCTTACAGAGCTTTGTGACTATCTCTATCTACTCTATGCCCGTATCGGTACAACCTACTCGCCTATAAGTGGTCAAGAAGTCAAAAAAGATAGCGTTGCTGATGTGGTGGATTACATTCAACAGCAGCCGGATGGCACTAAGGTATTGATCCTTTACCCTATGGTAGTGACCAATCAAGCCGCGTTAATGCAGAAGTTAAAAGTCGAGCAGGGCAAAGGGTTTACCAGAGTTATGCAGGGGAACCTTCTTTTCTTTATAGAAGACCTGTTAGCAGGCAAGGCCCTATTGTCACTAGATCAGCCCATGTATGGGTTAGTAGACCGAATTATAGTTAAAAAAGAGAACCAGGACAACCAATATAGAATAGCAGATTCTGTTCAAGTAGCCTTTTTTGAAGGGATGGGCCATGCTGTAATAGAATTGGTTGGGTTAGGCCAGCGATCTTTTTCAGATCGCTTTGAACTAGATGGCATTTCATTTGCCTTACCTACCGTTTCCTTTTTTAGTTTTAATACCCCCCATGGGGCTTGTAAAGCCTGTTCAGGCCTAGGGCAGTTGGTGGGCATAGACCCCCGTAAGGTTATACCCAACCCCGCCCTTTCCCTAGTAGAAGGAGCGATAGCCCCCTGGAATGGGCCCACTATGTGTAAGTGGTTGGCTCCCCTTTTGGCCGCACATGCAGCGCTCCATTTTCCCATTTACACCCCCTATAGCAGCTTAACCCCCGATCAACAAAAACTTTTATGGTGTGGCAGTGGCGATTTTATAGGTATTGATCGATTTTTTGATTTTTGTGCTAGCCAAACCGATAAAATACAGTATCGGGTGTTGCTATCCCGTTACCGGGGCAAAACCATATGCCCTGCTTGTCAGGGTAGCCGTGTGCGTCCAGATGCCCACTATGTTAAAATCGATAACCATTCCATAATCGATCTATTATTGATGCCCATTCACGACTTAATTTCTTTTTTTGATCAGTTATCTCTTACAGCGCGTCAGGCCGCTATTGCCCAAAGCGTGGTAGTAGAAATTAAAAACAGCCTTTGTTATTTAGCCCAGGTTGGATTAGGCTATTTAACCCTTAGTAGGCCTGTAGCCACCCTATCTGGCGGCGAGCATCAACGGGTTAAATTGGCTGCGGCAGTAGGAAGTCCCCTTTTTGGCACCATTTATATTTTAGATGAACCCACCATTGGGCTCCATCCCCGTGATACCGATCAGTTGGTGCAGTTACTTTTAGATTTAAAAAGTCAAGGCAATACGGTTATTGTCGTAGAGCATGAGGAGTTGGTGATGCGTGTGGCCGATGCGCTTATTGAGATAGGCCCTGAAGCAGGCGCTGGTGGGGGCACATTGGTGTTTCAAGGAACCTTTCAAGCATTGATGCAATCTACCACCCATACCGCACAATACCTTAATGGCGGCGCTTCTATTCCCCTACCTAGGTACAGACGTTCTTGGCGCAAGCATTTGCTTATCAAAGAGGCTAGTCTCCATAACCTGCAGCAGGTTACCGTCACCATTCCCCTCAATGTATTTACCGTAGTCACAGGCGTGAGTGGATCAGGCAAATCCACTTTGATCAAAGAAGTTTTCTATCCTGCTTTGGTACAACACCTGACCAAACCCTTAGGGATTTTGGGGTTGTCCCCCACTACTTCTACGCTATTGGGTGGTGATTTAGGTTGTATTCAAGCAGTAGAGTTGGTCCACCAGCATCCATTGGGGAAATCTTCCCGTTCCAATCCAGCCACCTATTTAGCTATTTATGATCTTATTCGAGACCTTTTTGCCCAAACCAATCTGGCCCGTTCCCGCCACTATCAAGCAGGTCATTTTTCTTTTAATTCCGAAAAAGGGCAATGCCCCACTTGTCGCGGTGAAGGTCAGCAGAAGATAGAAATGCAATTTATGGCAGATATTTACCTACCCTGTGAGCGCTGTAAGGGGAGTCGTTTTAAGCCTGAAATAGCTGATATAACCTATTATGGAAAAAGCATTACCCAAGTACTCAGCATGACGGTAGAGGAGGCATTAGTGTTTTTTGCCGATCATCCTTCCATTGCCCATAAGTTAAAAGTTTTACAAAAGGTCGGTTTGGGGTATATACAATTGGGGCAATCTTCCAGTTCATTCAGTGGGGGGGAAGGGCAGCGGCTTAAGTTGGCTTATTATTTAGAAAAAGAGTTAGCAGATCAATCTATATTATTTATATTTGATGAGCCCACTACTGGGCTTCATATGCATGACGTAGCGCAATTATTAAAGGCCATCCATGCCCTAATCGATCAGGGACATACCGTGGTTGTGATTGAACACCATATCGATGTGATAAAGAGTGCAGATTGGCTTATTGATCTAGGCCCTGATGGGGGCCAGCAAGGCGGTAAAGTGGTATTTGCCGGCACACCAGAGGCGTTGGTCCAACAGCATGGCAGCCATACCGCGCATTATTTAAAGCAAAAAATGTAGTAAATAGTTGCATGCTGTTTTTTTTTATATTATTATTGTAGCAAATTTAAGGACTTTCTACAAAGCTGCCTATGTGTGCATGGATCAGATAACCTAAGTTTAGGTTAGTGCATTTGGATGGTGTTTGGTTATATATTATTTTTGTGTAAAAGCCCATTGATAGTATAGTTAGGTGTTTGAGCGCTTAAAGCAGTTAAATTAATAAGTAATTCATAATCAATAAAATTGAATAAAAATGGTGTATAAAAAAATTGGAGATAAAATTCCTTCTTTGTCCAGTCTGCTCTTGGCCGGCGTATTATTTGGTGGTTGCAAAGATGACAA
Organism: Cardinium endosymbiont of Oedothorax gibbosus; assembly: GCF_936981045.1. GTDB lineage: Bacteria > Bacteroidota > Bacteroidia > Cytophagales > Amoebophilaceae > Cardinium. The sequence goes on along the minus strand of NZ_OW441264.1, from coordinate 800,965 downwards.
GAATAAGAATAATGGTAGTGATACTGGGACTGATAATGCTATTTTTTCTGATCATAAGCAAGAAAATGCAGAGGGGGGTAAGGCCAACCAGAAGCTCAGCTCGGATCTTACAGCAGCTGTTCGAAAGTTCAAAAGAGCTCTTGCAAGTTGTTCAGCTATAGACCACTTAGCAGCTAAAGTAAAACCTCTAATTGTGAACCTAGATGAGTTGAAGGGAGACAAGGGTGGTAAGGCTAAGCTAGAAGACAGGGTTAGAGCCCTGATCTCTAGCTTTTATGATGGGTCTACATGTGCAGAAGCTTATCCTAAAAGCTTGAAGGGATGTTTTTCTAGTCTGAGTCACATTGTTAAGAGGAAGTCTTATATTCCTTACACTTATGCCTATGGTGCGGCTATGAAAGCAATAGCTGAATTTTGGAAGGAACTTCATGATATTTATGGAGAAATGATGAAGCAAATTGATAACGGTACGCCACAGGCTAAATCAGATAGTTTAACAAAAAAAGTGGATGCGTTATTGGAAAAAGTCAATGGTTCAGACTCAAAGTTTACCTCTTCTTATCAATTTCTAGATACAGGGGGGTATCAAATGCTCAACGGACCTCGACTAGCTAGGTTCTTGATTGATAAAAGTAAAGGCGGTTCATCTTACGGTCTGCAATCATTACTGAATGATCGCATGTTTAATAGAGTTTGGTTTAAGTATAAGCAAAACCCGTTGCCTAACCTGGATCCAACGGATGTTAGAATCAATAATGTTTTAACCAAAAAAGGGACTGGTATATCAGTTAGTTGGAAGGTAGAAGGGGGTGAGCGGAATGATCATATGCCTGGTATTGGGAATATTGATAATCACCTAAGTTATGATGCTGACACGATGACCCATAGGTTCGACTTTTCTAAGGTGGGTGGTGTAAATGATATTGAAGCTGCTAATTGCTTGGTTCGAATCACCCAGGGTGATACTCCTAATCAAAACGCTTCTACACAAAGAGACCTAACATTTGGTCAACTTTTGTTTACTCTTTTTAGGGGGAGAGCAGCTAATGATTTTTTAACCGTCGAACCTTCTTCTGAAGGGGATGATTTTGTTAAGCTTACTGCAAACAATGAAAAATATATGAATTGGGTAAAGGAAGCTAATAAAAGTGATGAGGAGTTTGCTCAATATTTGGGTCGTCATTTAGGGTCGAGTGAGGAGCTAAAAGGGTTGTTTGTTATTCCTGATACTAATGTACTTGAAAGTAAGCTCATGCAAGGTATGAATGAGACAAATCCAGCAAATGGTGGTAGTTCTGATAACGTCTCTGCTGCAGCAGGAACATCTTCTACTGTTCCAGGAACAGTAGGTACAGGTAGTGAATCTGCTAAATTATTTAAGAATATTTTGAGCACGTTCTCATCTGGCCAGAATGTTAGTGGAACAGGGGAAGAATTGAGGCAAAAAATTCAAACGTTGGCGAACCTGAAAAATAACCCCAACATTGGAAAAGTTTCAGATTTGACCTTTGATCAAAGGGTGTGTATTGAGCTTGCTGCTTCGCTCATAAATAGTCCAAGCATGATCACTAATATGGACAATGATTCGGCCAAGGCTCTTATAGCCAGTTTGAAGAATGAAATTAGCGTGCAAGCAGACCGTGCAATTGTGAAGCTTGAGTCGAGTAAGTATGTTTTTACTACTATAAGTAAGCAAATTAGACAGGCTATTTTAGATTTTGATGAAAAATTAAGGCAAAAGCATCGCAGGGCTGCTGTTACTTATGAAATGATTAATAGAGGTAGTACAACTGGAAGCTTTAACATTGATGATGTTCGTGAAGCTATGAAACAGGATTGCTTAGCACTGAAAGGTATTCTTACAGCGGATGTGGCTCCTGTCATTGAGGTGCCTGCTGGTCAGGTAGTGGATTATGTAGCTCGTTTCCCTTATCTGAAAGGGCTGACGGAGGCTCATTATCCAACTCTTGATGAAATCAGACAAGAGTATCATGATAAGGCAGGCAAGTGAGCAGCTCCAGACGCTTAGTTTTTAATTCTATCTTTTTAAATTAGGTCTTCTAGAATGGGGGTTGGCTTTTGCTGGCTCCCATTTTTTTATGTCTGTGTTTATACTTGACTTTTAGAGGGGAAAAATAGATGTTGCAGTTGTATGTGAATCTTGTTTCTAAATCACCCCTTTCCTTTCTATTTATCCCTTATTTAAAAGTAATTATATGGCTGGTAACCAGGTAAGTAAAAAATACTCTTGTATAGAGTATTCATATGCATCTTATGCAGCAAGCGTTTACCAACTATAGCTTTATTTTGGGGATTATTTATAGTAGTTTCTACAACTTGTAAGCAAGATAGGCCCACTTAAACAGTTAAGTCTATAAATGCATGGTGCTCATCCATGTGTTTCAGAAGTGAAACCCAGACCTCCTGTAATGCATCAAAGGCCTGTTGGTATTCCTAATAGAAGTGGTATTTGTTGTATCAATGTAGTACCCATTTATCTATTGTTGAAAATGATAGTAAGCTATTTGTAGATAGCCTATCAGAAGTTTATAGAAAACCATTACATGATAGAAGTGATGTGGTTTAGTTTTTGACTGTATTGCACGAGTTATCTCCTTTTTTGCCTAAAATTACTGTTGCTACTCGTTTTTCTAGGCAGGAGCAAGATGTAATTAAAAGCTATGCTTTCAAAATTCCTATGCCCTTTATATGGCTCTATCCACCCCTGTATCAAGGATTTCAAGTAGTATTGTTGTCAATCGATGCAGTAGTAACGTCTATGGCTCATACCGATGCTATTCAGGCCTCTAAACAAGCACGGGTTTTATTTTATCGCAAAGCAAACTAATTCAAACCATGCAATCCAAACGCATAAGAGAAAAATTTCTTCAATTTTTTATACAAAAGGGGCATCAACACCAGCCCGCAGTACCTATTGTTAATAAAGATGATCCTTCCTTACTCTTTGTCAATGCAGGCATGAATCCTTTTAAGGATATTATTTTAGCCAACCAACCCATTACTGTTCCGCGTGTGGTTACAGTACAGCCCTGTTTGCGTGTCTCCGGTAAACACAATGACCTGGAAGAAGTAGGGGTAGATACCTACCACCATACCTTCTTTGAAATGTTAGGCAATTGGTCCTTTGGGGATTATTTTAAAGAAGAAGCCATTGCCTGGGCATGGGAACTCCTAACAGGAGTTTACCAACTTCCTAAGGAGCGCATCTATGTGACCATATTTGGGGGAGACCAGCAAGATGGTTTGCCAAAAGACCATGAAGCCGCTGTAATTTGGGCTAAATACTTGCCTGCCACACATATTCTTTCCTTTTCTAGGGAAGATAATTTTTGGGAAATGGGCGAACAAGGTCCCTGTGGTCCCTGTTCTGAAATCCATTTAGATATTCGTTCTGATGCCCAGCGTAAGAGGCTACCAGCTGCCCAATTGGTCAACAAAGGCTATCCTCAGGTCATAGAGATTTGGAATCTGGTATTTATGCAATACAACCGACAAGCTTCTGGTAAGCTGGTTGGCCTGCCGCATAAGTATATCGATACCGGTATGGGCTTTGAGCGGTTGGCCATGGTATTGCAAGGTAAAACCTCCAACTATGATACCGATATTTTTACCCCACTTATAGCAAAAATAGAACAGATTTCTGGTAAAGCCTATCACCAAAGTGAAACCATTGCAATAGCCATGCGGATCATTGCAGACCACTTGCGTGCAGTAGCCTTTTCCATTGCCGATGGACAAGCCCCTGCGCATGCCAAAGCTGGTTATGTGATACGCCGTATTGTACGTAGAGCCATTCGCTATGGGTATAGCCACTTGTCCATACAAACCCCTTTTATCTATCAATTAGTACCTGTTTTAGGAGCACAAATGGAAGGAATATACCCAAATCTGACTACCCAACAACATTATATTGAACAACTGATTCAAGCAGAAGAAACCGCTTTTTTAAAGACATTGGCTACTGGATTGCAGCTCTTTAACCATCTAGATTCGGGCAAGATCCATCAGGGTGTCATAGAGGGCCGTGTAGCCTTTGAACTCTATGATACCTATGGCTTTCCTTTAGACCTGACCCTGCTGATGGCTAAGGAGCAAGGGCTAACCGTAGATCAAGCGGGCTTCCAAGAGGCACTCCAAGAACAAAAAAGACGTTCTCAAAAAGATGCTGCCATTCAACAAGGAGATTGGCAAGTAGTTACAACAGCAGTTCAACCCCGATTTGTAGGCTATGATCAACTGGTAGTGACTACCTTTATTGTGCAATGGCGTACCATTACCAATAAGCAGAGCGTTGTTTACCAATTGGTATTAGCAGCTACCCCTTTTTATCCAGAAGGAGGGGGGCAAGTAGCCGATGAGGGGGTCATCCTATCTGGCCACCAGTCTATTGCAGTGGTAGATGTACAAAAAGAACATGGATTAATCGTGCATACCGTTGATCAGCTGCCTGCTCAACTGGAAGCGCCTGTTGAAGCCCGTGTAGATTTCACCAAACGCACCTTAGCGGCCGGTAACCATACCGCTACCCATCTTTTACAGGCTGCTTTAAAACAGGTTATTGGCGCCCATGTGGTTCAAAAAGGTTCCTTGGTAACACCAGCCCTATTGCGGTTTGATTTTGCCCATCCTACTAAGTTGTCTACCACACAACTAGAAGCCGTGGAAGCGATCTTAAACCAAAAAATCAGAGAAAATATTGCTTGTGTAGAACAACGTGCTGTGTCACTTGAAGCTGCCAAAGCCATGGGTGCGCAAGCCCTATTTGGTGAAAAATATGGTGCGGAAGTACGTGTGATTACTTTCGATCCAGCCTATTCTATAGAGCTTTGTGGGGGTACCCATCTGCCCTTCACAGGACAAATTGGCTTTTTTAAGATCATCCATGAAACCGCTATAGGTAGCGGCATACGCAGAATAGAAGCCCTAACCGCTGGTCATGCCTACCATTTTGTAACCCAGCAATCTGCTGCTTTAACTACCATAGCGGATCTATTAAAACACCCCAAAGATCTCATTCAGGTAGTAGAAAAGCTGATCCACGAAAAAAAACAGTTGCAGAAACAGGTAATTGCCTACCAAGATAAAGCCATACAGCAAGTTACCCAGCAACTGCAACAGCAATTAGAACAAGTTGATGATGTCTATCTATTGATTCAGGTTGTCCAGCTGCCCTATCTCCATGCATTGCAACAGATTGCATGGCACTATAAAGCCCAATATCAGAAAATATTTATCGTATTAGCCGCTACATTGGAACAGCAAGCGCACCTTATGATACTCGTATCAGATCCATTGGGGCCATACAACCATGCCCATAAGATGATGCAATCTATAGCCCCCCTGGTTGGCGGTAAGGGAGGCGGGCAGCCTTGTTTTGCAACCGCTAAAGGCAATAACCCCGCAGGTATACCAGTTGCATTAAAAGCAGCAAGGCGCCTTTTTACCATGCCCCATGCATAGAGTTCAGCCATCTTAGCCAGGTTCTGTCGCGTTTATTCTAAAAAATCATTATTTTAGTATCTGCAGTTAAAAAAGTAGTTATTAACGTGAGTTCGGGATTAGATTATTTTTTCATTTGATAATCAATATAAATGAAAATTTATAAAATTTGTTTTATTAGACAGTTAAATAGGTAGTTGAATAACAAATAATTCTGGTAATCAGTTTATTATATATATTATATTTATAAAATTAGATATAAAAACTTGTTAAATAGGTGCAAATATTAACTAAATAATTGATATTAAATTGTTGTAAATCAGTCAAATAAATCCCAAACTCACGTTCCTAAGAAAGTAGTAATTGACAAAAGCGGTAGTAATAAAGCTGCCTTTGATGCGATCAATACAGAACTTGATCAAGATCATACCATTCAAATATTTCAAAACAAATACTTGAATAATGGAGTTGAACAAGATCATAGGTTTATCAAAAAACGGCTAAAATCTATGCTTAGTTTTAAGTGTTTTAAGTCTGCAGCCATTGCACGCCGGCACAGGTGTGCAACAAATGGGGTGTAAGTCCCCTGATTCTAATTTGTCTATTTCGGGAGTCTAGCAGGAGGTTGGATTTGTGGGGTGATTCACAGGTTTAAGTTACCTTTAAATGCATCTGCAAAATAGCGGGCTGCAACAAAAGTGAACCCAAATTAGCCTCGTTAAGCCGTTTAAGCGCATTTTCCGACTGTTTAGTGGCTACAGGAAGGCTGATAGTAGGGAGGCAGAGATTATCAATAAATTGTAGCAGCAACTACGCGCAAAGCTATACAAATTTACCTCAAGCAGGTTTGGTAGAAATACCCAAAGCTAAAGGTGGAACAAGGCCACTAGAGGTAATGACCGTAGAAGATCTCATAGTGCTCACAGCAATGAAAATAGTCATTGAACCGATCTTCGAAGCTGATTTTCATAAATGTTCATACGGCTATAGACCGAAACGAGGAGCCAAACAAGCGAGTTTAGTGATCCGAGAAGATCTATACCAGCAGGCATGGGGCGTAGTTGAGATTGATTTTCAATCATACTTTACTAGCATCCCACACGAAAAGTTATTAAAACTTATTAACGTGAGTTCGGGATTAGATTATTTTTTCATTTGATAATCAATATTAATAAAAATTTATAAAATTTGTTTTATAGACAGTTAAATAGGTAGTTGAATAACAAATAATTCTGATAATCAGTTTATTACATATATTATATTTATAAAATTAGATATAAAAACTTGTTAAATAGGTGCAAATATTAACTAAATAATTGATATTAAATTGTTGTAAATCAGTCAAATAAATCCTGAACTCACGTTAATAACCGATTTCGCAGATACTTAGCCTATAGAAGAAAAGGCCGTGGGTGTGGGTGTCAAAGCTATCCCAATAGCAAACTCTATACAATGGGGATGTTGTACATTGGTAGTGGAATGATTAAGTATCCTGAGAGAGTTGTGCAAGGTTTATGAAGAAGACTGTCGGACCGCCGTATTCGGGAAAACTGAACGTACCTTGGGATGAGAAGGGAATGGGTAAACAATGAAGAATCAAGTTAGTCAGCTACTGTATTGCGAGCAATCAGAAGCAATAGATATGCTTAATTTTAAGTGGTCCAACCATTTCTTTACTCTAGACCATTGCAGGAATGAAAACATTCCTATGATTCAAAAAGGACAAGTAATCGGAGCTAAAAATCATCTTTCTACTTTTGAGAATTTTGTTATGCTAATGGCCGAATAATAACCAATATATATCCAAAACTTCACTTAAAAGAAAAGACGTTACTAACGAAAATATAGAAGCGACAGAACCCATACAATTGCCTTCTGTGGACTTGAAGGGATTCGAACCCCTAACCGCTGCATCCGTAGTGCAGTGCTCTATCCAGTTGAGCTACAAGTCCATCCTAATGTATCTATTTCAGCAGTATGGCAATGTTATAGAAAAACCACCCCCCTGTGTAAAAAGTTGCCCAACTTTTTACACAGGGGGGTGGTTTTTTTGCATACTTCTTTGCCAAGAAAAGTGTGGTTAAAAATGCCTTATTTACTACTACCCTGAACAGATACATCCTAATAATACTATGCAAATTTAATGAACAAAAATTTATTTCAAAGTAATGTTTTGACTTATTTAAAAAAAAAACTACCTTTGTTAAGTAATATTTCTATGCTAAAATATCATTGATGTACATGAAAAAAAAGATCTTTCCTCTGTTATTGTTTTTTGTTGCTTTGCATGTTGTCCATCCAGTTTCTGCAGATGATGTAGATCCTGTTGTGATGGATACGCAAGAAATCCCAGCCGATACTTATGTGCCACTTATTGAAAATTATCCTAGCTTTATGGTTGAACCGCTACGAATGGATTATGTATACAATCTGGGTTCGGATCAATCTAAGCCATTTGATAAGGTGAGAAAATTTGATTGGCATAGTTTATTGCGTGGAAATGTAGCCTTGTTATATGCTATTCGTATCAATCAGTCTCGTTTTGCTTTCTGTCCAGGGATTGGTTGGAGTACTTTGTACTATGCTTTTGCTCTCGAGCATAAGGATGGTAAAATGACCTGTCCAACACTTGAAAGAGAGTCGGAATCGCAGACAATTGATAAATATTTGGAGAATGATGCAGATAAAAAATTTATCTATTCTGCTTTTAAGATTTCTTTCGTTGACCTTTTGTTGAGGCTTCGGTTCAACAGTGTCTTAGATGAGCCTAAGGCAGGATTTCATGCTTGGTTAGGTGTTAAGCTTGGTATACGTAGGTCTGCTTTTACGATAGTCGATTATAAAGAATATGGGCATACAGGTGCTTTGAAGTGTAAAGGTGATTTTAATTTTAAGCCATGGGCGTTTGCTGTTCAAGCTGGAGTCGGGTATCACCGTTTTGGTTTGGTAGGAGGTTTTCATTTGACGCCCCTTTTTAGGCAAAACCAAGGTCCTCCTCATTCCGATTCGCTTAGACCATTCTCTTTCGGTATATATATAGATCTGGTATAGACATTTTACTAGTAGGGGTTGCTTGTTTGTATGATGTAAAAGAAGTTCGTTTTTGCCGTTTATTTTGGGCCTTTTGTAGAAGAGAAATATTTTTCGTAAATTTGCTTGACCTATTTGAATGGTCGTGTGTTATTTTCTCCTAATCTTTATTTATTAATACCTGGGGGGGATGCCAGAGCGGTCAATTGGGGCGGACTGTAAATCCGTTGCGTAAGCTTCGAAGGTTCGAATCCTTCTCTCCCCACTAGGTGGCAGTAATCGTAGGGCATAAAAGCGGGAGTAGCTCAGTTGGTAGAGCGGCAGCCTTCCAAGCTTCAGGTCGCGAGTTCGATTCTCGTCTCCCGCTCTATAGTTTCTATAGGGCCGGTGTAGCTCAGTGGTAGAGTGCTTCCTTGGTAAGGAAGAGGTCGCGGGTTCAAATCCCGTCATTGGCTCCATTTTGCAATAGATCTGAGGAAGTTAGTTTTAGGTAAGTCCAAAAATGTATTGGATGAATTATTTATTTCATTGAAAATCTAGAGAATTATAAGCTATGGCAAAGGAGACATTTAATCGCTTAAAGCCTCATGTAAACATTGGTACAATTGGCCACGTTGACCATGGGAAAACAACGCTGACGGCTGCTATTACTACTGTTTTAGCTAAAGAAGGGTTGGCAGAAAAAAAAGAGTTTTCAGCTATTGACGCTGCTCCAGAAGAAAAGGAACGAGGGATTACCATTAACACCGCTCACGTAGAATACCAAACCAAAAATAGGCACTATGCCCATGTGGATTGCCCAGGTCATAAAGACTATGTTAAAAATATGATTACAGGCGCTGCTCAGATGGATGGCGCTATTCTTCTAGTCGCGGCTACAGATGGTGCAATGCCCCAAACTAGGGAGCATATTCTTTTGGCTAGTCAAATTGGTGTCCCGTGTATCGTAGTATTTTTAAATAAAGTGGATCTAGTAGATGATCCTGAAATGATCGAGTTAGTAGAACTTGAGATTAGAGAGCTTCTCAATGCCTATAAGTTTGATGGAGACAATACACCTATTATTCGCGGCTCTGCGCTGGGTGCTTTGAATGGAGAGCCAAAATGGGAAGCCAAAGTTCAGGAGTTGATGGATGCAGTAGATACTTATATCCCACTTCCTGTACGATTGGTAGATCAAGACTTTTTAATGCCTGTAGAAGGAGTATGTACGATTACGGGCCGTGGAACCGTTGTAACAGGTAGAATTGAAAAGGGTGTAATTACGACAGGTAGCTCTGTTGAGATTATTGGTATGGGGGCTGACAAGTTGACCTCTACTGTTACGGGTGTGGAAATGTTTCGAAAAAACTTGGATAGGGGTGAGGCTGGTGATAATGTTGGACTTTTGCTTCGTGGTATTGATAAGTCTTCTATTCAACGCGGTATGGTGGTTTGTAAACCGGGAAGTGTTAAGCCACATAGTAAGTTTAAAGCTGAGGTCTATGTTTTAACGAAACAAGAAGGAGGGCGTCATACACCATTCTTTAATAAATATAGGCCGCAGTGCTACTTTAGAACAACAGATGTTACAGGTGAAGTAAAGCTTCCTCAAGGTGTTGAAATGGTTATGCCAGGTGATAATGTTAACTTGGAAATTATGCTTATCCACAGCATTGCTATGGAAGTAGGGTTGCGTTTTGCGATTCGTGAAGGAGGAAGAACGGTTGGCGCTGGAAGGGTTACTGAGATTATTGAGTAATCCATTTTCGTACCCTTTTGTTACTTGTTTATCCTAGAAGGCGCTTTAGAAATAGTGTGATTTTTCTTCTAATTTCATGGTATAAACAATACGGGTGTAGCTCAACTGGTAGAGTGGTGGTCTCCAAAACCATAGGCTGGGAGTTCGAGTCTCTCCACCCGTGCATCAAATAATATGTCAAAAGCAAAGATATTTATACAGAATCTGATACAGGAAGTAAGGTATAAGATTACTTGGCCTCCTTACCATAGGTTGCAAAATGGTTCTGTACTTGTGCTTGTAGCCTCCTTTATATTTGCCCTTCTTATTGGGCTCATGGATTGGTCTTTAAAAAAAGCTTTTGTGTGGTTTTATAATGCTTTTTAAACAGTGGACGAGTTGAATGAATGCGTTACAGTGGTATGTGCTTAAAGTAGTTGCTAAGCAAGAAGAAAAAATAAAGGCTAATCTGCAAGTAGAGCTTGCAAGAAATAATTTACAACATATTGTTGGTGAATTATTAATACTCTATGAAAAGGTATATGAAGTCCGTGCTGGGAAAAAATATGTAAAAAATAGGCACTTGTTTCCTGGTTATATATTCTTGCAGGCAGACTTGTCAAATAATCTTCTTGTACAGTTGCTAAAGAGTATAACAGGCGCTTTGGGTTTCTTGGGTGTTAGAGGGTGGCGTAGTACACCTGTTCCATTGAGTCAAACGGAAGTAGATCGTATTATAGGTAAAACCAGTAATCTTGGACCTAGTCATCTGAAGTTGAATGCTATTTTCGCGTTAGGGGAAGTAGTTGAAATCATAGATGGCCCTTTTGCAGGCTTTTCTGGAAACGTGCAGGAGATTTTTGAAGAAAAGAAAACATTAAATGTGGTGGTTAAAATTTTTGATGAACGGAGTACCCCTGTAGAGTTAAGTTATACGCAGGTTAAAAAGATTTTTTAATCACGAGGCGCATCTGCGCTAATGATTTTTATAAAATTCATATAATATGTCTAAGCCAATTTTAGGTTATGTAAAGTTGCGGGTTAAAGGTGGCTCAGCTAATCCATCTCCACCAGTAGGTCCAGCATTGGGTAGTAAGGGTGTCAATATCATGGAGTTCTGTAAGCAGTTTAATGCTAGAACCAAGGATCAAAAAGGGGAAGTGATACCTGTCATCATTACTGTTTATCAAGATAAGTCTTTTGACTTTATCACTAAAACATCCCCTGCTGTTATTTCAATTATGAGGCTTACGGAGATCACAAAAGGTTCCCCTGAGTCCAATAGACGTAAAGTGGCGACTATTAGCTGGGGGCAGATTCAACAAATTGCAACGGATAAGCTTCCAGATTTGAATACCTTAAACCTACATGCGGCCATGCGTATGATAGCTGGAACAGCAAGAAGTATGGGCGTTGCGGTACAGGGTACTGCGCCTTGGGTCAAATAAAAGATATGAAAATGGCAATTCAAAAAATGGATAAATGGAGCGCAGTGGTTTCTTCTAAAGAGGTGTACAATTTAAGCGAGGCCGTTCAGTTGGTGCAAAAAAATACTTTTACAAAGTTTGATGCTTCCATGGATGTTGCGGTTCGTTTGGGTGTAGACCCTAAAAAATCTGATCAAATGGTACGGGGAACTGTATCTCTTCCACATGGCACAGGTAAGCCCTGTAGGATTTTAGTGCTTTGTACAGCTGATAAAGAACAAGAAGCCAAACAGGCTGGCGCTGACTATGTAGGGTTAGATGATTATCTAGAAAAGATGGCAGCGGGGTGGACAGATGTAGATGTGATTATCACTATGCCAACCCTTATGGTTAAACTGGGGAAATTGGGTAAGATATTAGGTCCTCGTGGGCTTATGCCTAATCCTAAGGTAGGTACGGTAACCATGGATGTTGCTAAGATGGTTAAAGAGGTCAAGAGCGGAAAGGTAAGCTTTAAGGCGGATAAGTATGGTATTGTACATAGTAGTGTAGGCCGCGTCTCTTTCCCCCAGGAGAAGATCGTAGAGAATATAATGGAGTTGTTAAGAGCGATTGTTAAGTTAAAGCCTGCCTCCTCAAAAGGGCTTTATGTAAATAGTATTAGTCTTTCTAGTACGATGAGTAGAGGCGTTTTTGTAGATAGAAGTATTGCCGTTGGGCTTTAGAGAAATGAAACGAGAAGAAAAATTACAGGTTATACAAGGTCTAGTGGAAAAATTTTCTACTTTCGACTGTTTTTATGTGATAGACGCTATGGGTCTCACCGTGGAACAGGTAAACAAATTTAGGAAAAGTTGTGCAGAACAAAATATAGTCTATCAAGTGGCTAAGAATACTTTGATACAGAAAGCGCTCGAGCGATCTGAGAAGCTTGCTGCTTATGTGGGCTCTTTTTCAAGCATATTGAAAGGGTTTTCTGGTATTTTGTTTAGTCATGACAGCGGGCGTGCTCCCGGAAAAATGTTAAAAACTTTTTTAGAAGCCGAAAAATTAAGCCTTCCTGCATTGAAAGGTGCTTCTATTCATGGTGATCTATTTATTGGCGCAGGATACTTAGATGCGTTGAGTAACCTAAAATCAAAAGAGGAGATTTTAGGGGATATTATGACGCTTTTGAAAGCTCCTATTTTAAGTGTTGTGACCGTGATTCAATCTGGAGCAAAACGTTTAATGGGAGTGGTAGAGTCTTGGTCGAAAGCATCTGCTTAACTAAGGTAAGTTTCTGTATTTTTATATCTATCTAAATTTTATAAACGTTTATAAATTATGGCCGAGTTAAAAGTTTTAGCTGAACAGCTTGTTAATTTAACGGTTAAGCAGGCAAATGAGCTATCTGATATTTTGAAAAATGACTATGGTATTGAGCCTGCTGCTTCAGCTCCTATCATGGTGGCAGCTGGTCCTGCTGTTCCGGTTGTAGCAGCGCCAGAAAAAACAACATTTGATGTGGTGCTAAAATCAGGAGGTGCTTCTAAGCTGGCAGTGGTAAAACTGGTAAAAGAAATAACCGAATTGAGTCTGAAAGAAGCCAAGGAGTTTGTGGATGGTCTGCCAGGTACTATGAAAGAAAGCCTTCCTAAAGAAGAAGCAGAATCCATCAAAAGAAAATTAGAAGAAGCGGGTGCAGAGGTTGAGTTAAAGTAGTCAGCTATCCTATTATAATATAATTTTTAGGGCGTGCAAGGGTGCCTATTTAGCTCTGGGCTTACTTATTTGCATATGTTGCTTCCTTTAGCGTTTGGTCTATTTTATGTTAATGTAGCTTAGGGTATATCCTTTTTTTACTTCCTATAAATTATAAGCTTGTAGCACCTTTGTGAAGAAAAAACAATCTAGTAAACAAAATTGCCATATGCCTTCTTCTGATGCCGCTGCAAACTATACTGATTTGCTTGAAATCCAATTAAAGTCTTTTAGAGACTTTTTTCAACTGGGTGTTAGTCCAGAAAGTAGAATCAATGAAGGGCTCTATAAAGTTTTTATGGAGCATTTTCCTATTGAAGATTCTAAGCGAAACTATATTCTGGAGTTTATTGATTACAATTTAGAACTTCCCCAATATACTCCTCGGGAGTGTATTGAACGCGGGTTGACCTATGATGTTCCTTTGAAAGCAAAGTTACGCTTGTTACAAAATGATGAGTATACTGGAAAGTATGAAGGAGTTGAGCAAGAGGTTTTTTTGGGTAATGTACCCTATATGACTGATCAGGGTTCCTTTATTTTGAGTGGTGTGGAGCGTGTGGTCGTTTCTCAGGTGCATAAATCTTCCGGCATTTTCTTTTTTCAGAATAGACACATTAGTGGGTCAAGTGTTTACACTGCTAAGGTGGTTCCTGCTAAAGGTGTTTGGATTGAATTTTCGGTTGATATCAATTCGGTGATGTATATCTACCTAGATAGGAAAAAGAAAATTCCAATTACCACTATGTTGCGTGCCATTGGGTATAGTAGTGATAAGGATATCTTAGATATATTTGGTCTTGCAGATGAGGTAGAAGCAAGTAGAGCTGTGCTGGAAAAGCATATAGGCCGTAAATTAGCTGCTCGGGTTTTAAAAAGCTGTGCGGAACGTTATGTAGATGAAGAAACCGGTGAAGAGTATGTACGCACCAGCCATGAAGTCCTTGTAGAGCGTAACACTGTATTGGATGAAGCGGCTATAGAGGTGATCCTATTTTCTGAGGTCTCTTCTATTATTTTGCATAAATCAGAAACAGCTTATATGGACTACCACCTTGTCTATAATTCCTTTGGAAAGGATAATACCAATGATACCAAGGAGGCAATAGAACAAATTTATCGCCAGTTGCGTAATGCGGAGGCCCCTGACGAGCAGGCGGCTCGTGAAACGGTAGAAAGCCTTTTTTTTAGCAGTAAGCGGTATACCCTGGGTGAGGTAGGTCGTTATAGGATCAATAAAAAATTAAATCTAGACATCCCGGTAAAGACTGCTGTATTGACACAAGAAGATATTGTACAAATTATTCATTATCTCATCAAAGTGGTCAATGGTAAAGCAGAAGTAGATGATATTGATCACTTAAGCAATCGCCGGGTTCGTTCTGTTGGAGAGCAGCTCTATACCCAATTTGGTGTAGGACTTTCTCGTTTGGCTAGAACCATTCGTGAACGCATTAACATTAGAGATAATGAGTTATTTAAGCCTGCAGATCTCATTAATGCACGTACACTTTCTTCTGTTATCAATTCTTTTTTTGGGATCAATCCACTTTCTCAATTGATTGATCAAGTGAACCCACTGGCAGAAATTACCCATAAACGTCGTGTATCTGCACTAGGGCCTGGTGGACTTTCTAGAGATCGTGCTGGTTTTGAGGTTCGTGATGTGCACTACTCCCACTATGGCAGGTTGTGTACCATTGAGACACCGGAGGGCATGAACATTGGTTTGATTTCTTCGCTCTGTATGTATGCGCGTGTAAATAGCATGGGGTTTATTGAAACGCCTTATAGGCGGGTAGAGGATGGTAAGGTTGATCTAAGTGGTGTGATTTATTACCTGAGTGCTTCAGAAGAAGAGAATGCTAATTTTGCTCCAGCTAATGTACGGTTAGATTCAAATGGTGCTATCTTAGATAGCCGTATTAAAGTCCGAAATGGAGATGAGTATCCTCTGGTAAAACCAGAACGGGTCAATTATATGGATGTTGCCAGTAGTCAGATTGCTTCGGTTGCTGCTTCTTTGATTCCATTTTTGGAGCATAATGATGCCAGTCGTGCCTTGATGGGTTCTAACATGCAACGTCAGGCCGTTCCTCTGGTCCGACCAGATGTGCCCATTGTTTGCACCGGTGTAGAAAAGAGAGTGGCTAAAGAGTTTAGGGGCTTACCTACTGCAGAGGGTAGTGGGCTAGTGACTTATGTGGATAGTAGAAAAATTGTTGTGCAGTATGATCGTTCAGCGGAAGAAGCACTCGTTGCATTTGATGATGCTTCTGTAACCTACTCTATGGATAAGTTTAGAGGCACCAATCGAAGTACTTGTATTAACCTATTGCCAATCGTTTCTAAGGGAAGTCGTGTGGAAAAAGGTCAAGTACTTGGTGAGGGCTATGCTACTAAAAATGCGGAGCTGGCACTGGGTAAAAATTTAAAAGTGGCCTTCTTATCCTGGAAAGGATATACTTTTGAAGATGGTATTGTGATTTCTGAACGTATTGTGCGGGATGATGTGTTTACCTCTATTCACATCAAAGAATTTATTCTAGAGGTAAAGGATACCAAATTTGGTGCAGAAGAGTTAACCAATGAAATTCCTAATGTTAGTGAAGAAGCGATTGCTAAGTTAGACCTTCATGGAATTGTTAAAATAGGTACAGAAGTTAAAGAAGGTGATATTTTAATTGGTAAAGTTACCCCAAAGGGGGAGGTAGATGTTACCCCAGAAGCAAGGCTTTTGAAAGCTATTTTTGGTGATAAAGCAGGCGATGTAAAGAATACCTCTTTAAGAGTCCCATCTGGCATGGAAGGTATTGTAATCGATACCAAAATTTTCTCTAGCCCTGAAAGAAATAAGCAAAATAAGGAAAAAATCAAAAAAGAACTAGAGCTCTTAAAGAAGGCACATGCCAAACATTTACTAAAATTGCGTGATATAGCTATTAAAAAGTTGTCAGTTGTTTTAGATGGGGTGGTTACTAATGGTATTTATCATCAGTTTGGCGATGAAATTATTGCAGAGGGTATACACCTGACAGCTTCACTCATTGCTGAAAAGCTTTTTCCTTCTAAAAATATTTACCGTGATGAGTCCCTTTACAATGTTCCGGCAGAAGCCAATCTAATTGGAGATCTTGTGCTGAGTAATTGGACGGCTGATCCATCTAAAAATGATTTGGTGCAGCGTATTGTAGGCAATTACATTAAAAAGTATACAGAGTCTATTGTGCGTTTTAAACGTGAAAGGTTTACGCTAGAAGCAGGTGATGGGCTACCCAAAGGGGTTGTAAAAGTAGCTAAGGTCTATATTGCAGAAAAAAGAAAGCTTAAGGTTGGTGATAAAATGTCTGGAAGACATGGTAATAAAGGTATTGTTTGTAAGATAGTTCCTCAAGAGGATATGCCCTTCTTAGCAGATGGAACGCCAGTAGATGTCGTGTTGAGTCCACTTGGATTGCCTTCTCGTATGAACTTAGGTCAGTTATATGAAGCAGTGTTAGGATGGGCTGGTTATCAATTAGGCAAGCGGTATACCAATCCTATTTTTGAGGGTATGACCCTGGATCAGATCTCCAGTGAGTTGGATCAAGCTGGCTTGCCTGCTTTTGGTAAAACAACCGTTTATGATGGGGGAACGGGTATGCCATTTGATCAAAAAGTTACAGTTGGGGTCGTATATCTTCTCAAGCTTGCCCATTTGGTAGATGATAAAATGCATGCCCGTTCTACAGGTCCTTATTCATTGATTACCCAGCAACCATTAGGCGGTAAAGCCCAATTTGGAGGACAGAGATTTGGTGAAATGGAGGTATGGGCATTGGAAGCATATGGCGCTGCCTATACTTTACAAGAAATGCTCAATACCAAATCAGATGATGTAGTCGGTAGGTCTAAAGCCTATGAAGCCATTGTGAAAGGTAATAATATTCCAAAGCCAAATTTATCCGAGTCATTCAATGTATTGATTCATGAACTAAGGGGGCTAGGTCTTGAAATTACACTTGTATAATAATGGTCCGTTTGATATTCCATATCTCAAATCGCTTAGCAAGTTAACCGTATGAAGTTTAAAAAAAATAACGCACACTCCACTCAATTTTCTGGTATTATTGCCAGTCTTTCTTCTCCAGAGGTTATTTTATCTCGTTCATCAGGAGAAGTGACCCTGCCAGAAACCATTAATTATAGAACCCACAAGCCTGAAACCAAGGGGTTGTTTTGTGAGCGTATATTTGGCCCTGTAAAAGACTGGGAATGTCATTGTGGCAAGTACAAAGGCATTCGCTATAAAGGCATTGTATGTGATAGATGCGGTGTTGAAATTACAGAAAAAAAGCAACGTAGGCAACGGGTTGGCCACATCGAGTTGGTGGTTCCGGTAACCCATATTTGGTACTTTAAGGTGCTCCCTAGTAAAATTAGTTATTTACTTGGTCTACCTACTAAAAAGGTGGAACAGATTATATACTATGAGCGTTATGTAGTAATGCAACCCGGTATCAAAAAAGAAGATGGTATAGCTGCTATGGATCTGCTATCCGAGGATGAGTATCTGGATATTTTAGATCAGTTGCCTGCAGATAATCCATTACTCAGTAACTCAGATCCTAATAAGTTTATCGCCCTAATTGGTTCAGAAGCTATTGAATCTATTCTAAAAGGGCTTGACTTAGAAAAGCTTTCAATTTATTTAAGGGAACAGTTATTGACCGATGCGTCTCAACAACGTCGTCTAGAAATTGTCAAAAGGCTAAAGATTGTAGAAGGGTTTAGGGATGTACATAAAAAAGTAGAAAATCGTCCAGAATGGATGGTGATGCGTATATTGCCTGTTATTCCTCCTGAGTTACGTCCTCTTTTTTCACTGGGCGGTGGGAAATTTGCTACTTCTGATTTGAATGATCTCTATAGAAGGGTTATTATTAGAAATAATAGGCTCAAAAGATTATTAGCTATTAAGGCCCCTCAGATCATCATACGTAATGAAATGCGTATGTTGCAGGAGGCAGTAGATTCTTTATTTGATAATTCCCGTAAAGTCAATTCTGTTGCTTCAGAGGGCATTCGGCCATTGAAATCCCTTTCTGATATGTTGAAAGGGAAGCAAGGCCGTTTTAGGCAGAATTTACTTGGTAAGCGCGTGGACTATTCCGGTAGGTCTGTTATTGTGGTAGGGCCTGAGTTACGGCTCCATGAGTGTGGGCTGCCTAAAGAGATGGCAGTTGAGCTATTTATGCCCTTTATCATACGTAGGCTTATAGAGCGTGGCGTAGCAGAAACCGTAAAAGTTGCCAAAAGGTTAATAGAGGAAAAAGATCCTGTTATTTGGGATGTATTAGAGAATGTATTGAAAGGTCATCCTGTATTGCTTAACCGAGCGCCAACCCTCCACCGATTGGGTATACAAGCCTTTCAGCCTAAGTTGATTGAAGGCAAAGCCGTTCAATTGCATCCTTTGGTTTGTACTGCTTTCAACGCCGATTTTGATGGGGATCAAATGGCGGTTCATGTGCCCCTTGGGCAGCAAGCCATTGCCGAAGCTTCATTGCTTATGTTGGCCTCTTACAATGTATTGAATCCTTCAAATGGTATTCCTATTACCATTCCATCTCGTGATATGATTTTGGGATTGCATTATCTAACCAAGGGAAAACGTAGTACTCCAGGTGATGTTGTATTAGGAGAGGGTATCTCTTTTTATGCGCCTGAAGAAGTATTGATTGCATTGGCCCATAAAAAGGTTTCTAAACATGCTTATGTCAAGCTGCGTGTGCCCACCACGGATTTAGATGGAACGGTCGAGTATCGTTTAATAGAGACAACGGTGGGTAGAGTAGTGTTCAATGAATATTGTCCAGCTGGCATGGCATTTGTTAATGAAACGCTTAATGTTAGAAACATGCAGCGCATTGTAACAGATATGTACAGTAAATTTGGTACAGTTGTTACAGTTGAGTTTTTAGATAATATTAAAGCTTTAGGTTTTAATACAGCATTCAAGGCAGGGATGACCATTGGGCTGGATGATGTGAAGGTACCAGCCAATAAGCATGAATTGATTGCCCAAGCTACTGAGGAGGTGGAGTCCATTTGGGGTAATTATATGTTGGGTTTAATAACTGATAATGAAAGATATAATCAAGTTATTGATGTGTGGACCAGAACCAATACACGTATTACCAATCAACTAATGGAACAGTTGGAGCAAGACCAAAACGGTTTTAATTCCGTTTACATGATGATGATTTCTGGTGCAAGGGGTTCCCGTGAACAGGTGCGTCAGTTAGGCGGTATGAAAGGATTAATTGGTAGGCCTCAAAAGAGTACACAAGGAGCAGTAGGAGAAATTATTGAGCACCCTATTATTTCTAACTTCCAAGAGGGGTTGAATGTGATTGAGTATTTTATTGCTACGCACGGTGCTAGGAAGGGATTGGCTGATACTGCCTTAAAAACAGCCGATGCAGGGTATCTCACCAGGAGGTTAGTAGATGTAGCACAAGACTTAACCGTCGTTGAAGAGGATTGTGGTACCCTTAAAGGTATTAGTGTAACTGCTGTGCAAGTTGAAAATAGAATAGTTGAACCACTTGCAGAACGTATTCTAGGGCGTGTAGTAGTGGATGATGTGTTGGATCCTCAAACAGGCGCTTTGTTGATTGCGCGTGGCCATGGAATTGATGAGCAAATTGCTGTTAACATAGAAAAGGCTGGTCTAGAAGAAGTGTTTGTACGTTCTGTATTGACCTGTGATTTGTCTCAAGGCGTTTGTGTAAAATGTTATGGTCGAAACTTGTCCACAGGTAATATGGTATCCGTTGGCGAAGCAGTGGGGGTAATTGCTGCCCAATCTATTGGGCAACCTGGTACACAGCTTACCATGAGAACCTTCCATGTCGGGGGTATTGCCTCTAATGTTACGGTTGATGCTAAGGTCAAAGCAAAGTATGCAGGTATTATAAATTTTGAAGACCTAATGGTTACAGAGTATGTAGATTCAAATGGCCAGGAAGTGAAAGTCGTCATGAGTCGCTCTGCTGAGCTGCAAATTTTAGATCCTGATACAAGAAAAGTATTAACCAGTACCCATTTGCCATATGGTGCCCACCTTAAGGTAAAAAACAATCAAATCGTAAGCTACGATCAAGAACTTTACCATTGGGATCCTTATAACGTTGTGTTATTGGCTACTCAGGATGGAGTAGTGAATTTCCTAGGTCTTGAAGAGGGCATTACCTATCAAGAAGAGTTTGATGAACAAACAGGGCGTAAAGCAAAGGTAATGATTGAGTCTAGGGATAAGACCAAACATCCAAGTGTTGTTTTATGTGATGATGCAGGTGTCACCATTGCCTCATATACACTTCCTGTTAAAGCACAACTGGCAGTGGAAGTAGGTGATAAGGTTCATAAAGGTGAAGTATTGGCTAGGGTCCCTCGTATCATTAATCAATCTCGAGATATTACGGGTGGTTTGCCTCGTGTAGTCGAGCTTTTTGAGGCTAGAAAGCCTGCTAATACTGCTTTTATTAGTGAGTTAAGTGGTGTGGTAACTTATGGTGGCATTAAAAGAGGCAATAGAGAAATTTTTATTCAATCTAAAGAAGGCATACAGGTCAAGTATATGATCCCATTATCTAAACATATTTTGGTTCAAGACAACGACTATGTTAAAGTAGGGGAGGTGATCACGGATGGTGCAGTAGCTGCTGCTGACCTTTTGGTTACAAAAGGTCCACTGGTTGCACAGGAATACATCATGAATGAGTTGCAAAACGTATACCGTTTACAAGGTGAGAAAATCAATAATAAACATATTGAAACCATCATTAAGCAGATGATGCGTAAAGTAGAGGTCATAGATCCAGGCGATACAACCATGTTGCATGGGCAAATTGTTGATAAAGTTAAATTTTTTGAAGAGAATGATAAAATTCGTGATCAGTCTATTGTGCTAACACCTGGAGATTCTAAATTGTTTAAACAGGGGCAATTTGTTTCCTCTAGCAGGTTGCTACAAGAGAATGATAAACTGAAGGAGCAGGGGTTGGTTTCTGTCGAAGCCAGGCCAGTAGAATTAGCGATTGCTCAGCCGAAACTGCAAGGTATTACACAAATCTCCTTGGCTACGGAAAGCTTCTTATCGGCAGCTTCTTTCCAAGAAACTGCTAAAGTATTGAGTGATGCAGCTGTTAGTGCTAAGTATGATAAGCTAAAAGGCTTGAAAGAGAACATTATTGTAGGTCATTTAATTCCTGCTGGAACGGGTATGCGATGTTATGAAAAATTGGTTGTAAATTCTAAAAAAGAGTACGATGCTTTAGCCTCTGCTAAAGCTAGTGCAACAGGAGGATAATTGCGCAGCGAGAAGGGTTCGGCTATGCGCATTATCAAACAAATCAAGGATTTACCAATAAGCATTTGTTTAAGTCCCCTTCTTCGTAGCATCTCGAATAGCCAGGCTAGAGTAGCTGCAAAATGTCAAGAAGCTTACCAAGCTATAGAAGCAACAATCGAGCAAAGCAAAGTGCTACATATAGATAAAACAAGCCACTATAATAGTGGTGAGTTAGGGTGGTGCTGGATATGCACCAGCCCTAAGGCCAGTCTACTCAAGCGAACCCCTTCTAGCAGCAGGAAGGTTTTAGAAAGTAGTGGATTACATCCTAATGCACAACGTTGAACGACAGATACAGGGACGGTTTTATTTTTTTTATAGACATGGCATACTGCTGAATAGATACCTAAAAATAGATTTTCCTTGAGTTGGGGATATGGGTTGAATAGATGCGAAACCCCATCCTGCTAACAGGGCACATGGCCTGGTGTACGTGGAAATGGGATGACGTCACGTATGTTTTCCATGCCTGTTACAAACAATACAAATCGGTCCAGCCCTAACCCAAACCCGCTATGGGGTATGGTACCAAAGCGTCTGGTATCCAGATACCAGTTTAAATTTTGTATATAGGTACGTTGCACCACTGCTTTCAAATAATCCATGCGTTCTTCCCTTTGAGATCCGCCAATAATTTCTCCTATGCCAGGGAAAAGCACATCCATAGCCGCTACCGTTTGGCCATCATTATTTTGACGCATATAAAATGCTTTGATCTCTTTTGGATAATCCGTTACGACTACCGGTCTTTTAAAATGATGCTCTACCAAATAACGTTCATGTTCCGATTGCAGATCCATGCCCCAACCCGTAATAGGATAGACAAATTTGCCCTTCTTGTTTGGTTCGGCATCCATTAAAATAGCAAGGGCTTCTGTGTAGGTAATACGGGCAAAAGGGTGTGCTAATACGAATGGTAACCGTTCCAATAAAGGCATGGGTTCAGTTGAATCTTGTTCATTTCTATCGTTCAGCAAGCGTTGGTTTAAAAAGTCAAGTTCTGCTGGGCAGTTTTTAAGTACATAGTCCAATAGGAATTTTAACAACGCTTCTGCAAGCACAATGGTATCATCCAGATTATTAAAGGCTACCTCTGGTTCAACCATCCAGAATTCTGCTAGGTGTCTGGATGTATTAGAATTTTCTGCTCTAAAAGTAGGCCCAAAAGTATAGACCGCCCCTAGTCCCATAGCAGCTGCTTCTGCAGCAAGCTGTCCAGAAACGGTTAAGTGGGTAGGTTGATTGAAAAAATCCTCTCTAGGATCCACGTTACCATCTGGATGGGTAGGTGGCGCATCTAGGCTTGTGACACGAAATAATGCTCCTGAACCCTCTGCATCTGCTGCAGTAATAATAGGCGTATGGAGGTAAAAGAAACCACGTTCGTGAAAAAAATGGTGAATGGCATAACTAATAGCATGCCTGATGCGAAACACTGCACCAAAAGTGTTGGTACGAAAGCGAAGATGTACCCATGTACGTAGGCATTCCAATGAATGGGCTTTGGGTTGCAATGGGTAGTCTGGGGCATTGCCTAGTAGGGTCAAGTGATGACCATGTACTTCTACCGATTGTTTGGTACCTTTTGAAGCGACTAAACTTCCAGATACGGCAACACTAGCACCTGTAATCAGTTGATTGAGTAGTGTTTTGGGTAGTTCAGATGGTGTCATCACCACCTGTAAGTTTTGCTGACAAGAGCCATCATTGATCGTAAGAAATACAACCTGCTTATTGATGCGTTTGGTGCGGATCCAACCTTTTATTTCAACTTTTGCGTCAACTGTGCCAAATTGTAAAAGTTCTTTAATTTTGGTATGCAATGTATTCTTTTTTAGATGAGAAATTAATATTTGTTTGGGTTTTAGTACCTATATAGTGTGCTTAGCAAGACCTAATCTATAAATAGTTTTTATTTAATCCAACTGAATGCTAAGATGCAGAAGTTACAATTAGAACAAAAGTTGGCTCAGAGATTATCTGGGCAACAAATTCAATTTATTAAGCTGCTACAAGTGCCTACTGTAGCACTCAATGACTATATCTCACAAGAGGTCACCGCTAATCCTTTGCTAGATGAAAGAAAAGAGGTAGAAAATAAAGAAGAAGGTGCTACAGAACCATTCGTTCAGGATTTTTCTGATTGTCGTTCAACGGAGCTAAATAAAAAAATATACAAAACACAACCCTCTCGTGACCTTTGGACCCCAGCTATTGTTTCGCTTCAAGAAAAGTTAAAGGAACAGCTCTACTTGCTCCATTTAAGCAAAGTAGGGTATATCATAGGCGAACATCTGATCGGTAGTTTAGACCAAGATGGTTACCTGCAATGTGACCTAGAAGTTGTGGTACAAGATCTCCATGTAATGCATTATTTAGAACTTTCTCTACAAGAAGTAGAGGAAGTATTAACCGCCATTCAGCGTTTAGATCCACCTGGTATTGCAGCTAGAAACCTACAGGAATGTTTGTTGATACAACTGCGGGAACAAGATCAGAAAGATCCGATCATTCGGTTGGCACAACGTGTGATAAGTAGTTGTTTTGAAGCCTTTACGAAGAAGCACTATGAGACAATGGTTAAAAAATTAGGACTTACAGATAGACATCTTTTGAAAAATGCCTTGGCCTATATTGCCCGGTTGAATCCCAGACCAGGGCGGCATAATCATGGCATTGATGATACTAATGATTACCTTACGCCCGACTTTATAATCGTCGAACATCAAGGCAAGCTTACCGCTGAGCTGGTCCACTATCCAGTGCATAGACTACGCTTTAATAAAAAATATCTTACCATGTTGGAAGCGTATGAACAAAAGCCCAGACAAGATCTAGAAAGTCAGGAGATGGTTTCCTTTTTGAAAAAAAAGCTGGAGCATGCCAAATGGTTTATGGAGGCGCTTAGTCAAAGGAGCCAAACCCTTTTAAAGACCATGGAAGCAATTTTACAATTACAATATACTTTCTTTGTAGAAGGAGAAGAAACAGATAGATTAAAGCCAATGGTTTTGCAACATGTAGCCGATAAGGTTGGTATGGATGCTTCTACCATTTCAAGAATTGTCAATCAAAAATCAGTACAAGGAAAGTTTGGTGTGTATCCGCTTAAATTTTTCTTTTCTGAAGGCGTCCGTACCGCTACTGGAGCAGATATCAGTAATAAAGTGGTTAAAAATAGAATTTTAGAATTGATTGACAGCGAGGACAAACAAAATCCTTATTCGGATGAGCGTATGGTAGACTTATTGATGGCCGAAGGGTATCATGTGGCACGTCGTACCGTAACCAAGTATAGAAAGCAGTTGCATCTGCCGGTTGCTAGGTTGCGGAAGGTATTGGCATAAGGATTGTATATACGTGAGTTCGCGATTAGATTATTTTTTCATTTGATAATCAATATCAATGAAAATTTATAAAATTTGTTTTATTAGACAGTTAAATAGGTAGTTGAATAACAAATAATTCCGGTAATCAGTTTATTATATACGTGAATTCGGGATTAGATTATTTTTTCATTTGATAATCAATATTAATAAAAATTTATAAAATTTGTTTTATAGACAGTTAAATAGGTAGTTTAATAACAAATAATTCTGATAATCAGTTTATTATATATATTATATTTATAGAATTAGATATAAAAACTTGTTAAATAGGTGCAAATATTAACTAAATAATTGATATTAAATTGTTGTAAATCAGTCAAATAAATCCAGAACTCACGTTATATGCTACTTTTTTCTGGATCAAAAAGTATCCAAAAAACCGCCCCTGTGTAAAAAGTTGAGCAACTTTTTACACAGGGGCGGTTTTTTGTTTCGTGTGGCAGAAACCTGAATGGATAGTATGGCATTGACCTACAAGCAGGAAAGCAACTAAACCTAGTGGCAGGCGGCAATGTAATACTGGAATACTTGCACCTTACCACTAGGTGGTAAAGTAAGTTAGGAACCTACTTCAAATGGCGTATTGTATTATCCTTCCCATTGATCAGCGTTATCATCATCATTATCATCATCGTCATCATTACTATTTGTCTGGTTGGCTCTAACCATTGCTTGAAACCTAGACGACTTTAGGATAGCTTGTGCGATATCTCCTTGATCTTTAGGTTGCGTTTTATTAGCAGCTATCCGTTCTTCTATAGTCCTCTCATTATAATCCACTTTTTTATTACCCTCTCTAATATCAGCCATTAACGCATCATGAGGATTTCCTGGTTTAGGATCTGGTTCACACTTCTTTAGGTTCTTACCTTGTCTAGTCTGGTCCAGAAAATGACCATTACCTTCGTTTGAACCATTTATATTCGAACAAGATTTAGACATTAGCGGTAGCGGCGGTGGTGGTGGAACAGATCCACTTCCACTTGGAATTGGCGGTGGCGGTGGAATTGATCCATTTTCAGAACCATTAGAAGCAGGTTGCCGATTCTGTACATTCTCACTATTTTGGGAGGAAATAACCTGTCTAGATGAAGTATGTACAGTCTTAGATGGCTCTAGCGGACCATTTATTGGAGGCAGTGGCGGTGCAGCGCATGTATTTATACTGGTTGTATTTTGTGCGGATGAAGCATCTTGACTTAGGTGCATCAACGCATCGGGAGATGGAGGTGGTGGCCAATTATCAGGATGCTCATGCGTAGCTTGTGCCTCCTGCTTATTTGGACTAGATTCTGAAACCACTGAATCGGTTGGCTTCTGTGGTGATATTACAGTTGGCGTCGGTGGAACCAGTTCAGCGTTTTCTGTAATCTGCATAGGTGAAGTTTGTGTATTATTAGTAGCAATACTAGTATTATTATTAATAGTATGGTTTGCATCTGGCGTAGATTGCTCTGCCGAACTATTGGTTATTGGATCAGTCTGTGCACCATTGACGTGTACACCATTTATATTTGACTGCCCATCATTTGTATCTCCAGATCTATCTGGCTGTGTTCGTGGTATTGCAGCAGTGCCATTTTTAGGAGCCCGCACTACTTGATTCCAACAGTACCGCTTTTCAGGGGACTCTTCTACCAAAGATTTTATATTTTCTAATTGTATCAACCGGCTATATTCCCCATCTTTAAGGTAACAGTAAATAGCGTAATCTTCTAACCGTACATCTTGTAATGGCAACGCTACATCACTTGAATCAAATTGTAATACATCGCCATCCAATGCAGCAGGACAAGTTATATAATCCGCTGTTACTTTTGCTTTAGTGCTCCATTCAGTACCCCCTTCTAGTATATTTTTTACCAAATGTATTAGACCACTGGTATCCTTTTTAACCAACACAAAACCTACTTTTTCAAGCTCTTTAAAGGTAGTGGAAGCTACGCTACCGCTAATCGATAGTCTGTTACTGGTTAAGTGGTTTACACTACTAATAGTAAATTCCGTAGAGGATCTGATGCCATCTTTTGTGAAGATAGGACTATCGCCAATAGCCTTTTTATAGTAAAATTCTATATCACGCCAAGATATGTTCTCGTTGCTGCTAGATTTCTGGGTGAATTGCTCAAGTACTGAATCATCAACTTTTATAATACACGGATCTGGGACAGCATTATAGCGAACACGTGATATATCTATTTGCCTACCTTGGCCGTCTTGCTGAGGTGGTTCAACGAGTTGCATCCATCCGTCTGCTGAAGGAAGCTTAATAATAAATGCCTCTTTGGTTGTAGATACGAAAACACCATATGGATCACCACCTAGATTGAACATCGCCCCCCTACCCGATAGAGACGTAACGCCTAGTGTATCACTTTTAGATTCGTCTGGACCTTTCGCTTGCGTTGATACTAGGGACTCGCCTATTGATCTTTTCCCTGCTGTAGTAGCATGAGATATACCACACATGTCTGCACCAAGTAAAATACAAGCTGCTGGAAAAATTATATTTGGGCGCATTAACCCTTTCGTAATAGATTTAAATGTATTAAATTCATAAGCCATAGTTGTTTTTTGTTTTTTATCTGTTGTTTGAGATGTTTTGCAAGCGGAACTATAGCGCTCATATGGAGCATCCTATTCCATAACTGAAAATATAGCTCCCTCTAATGGCTGATGTAAGCCATTAAAAGAGCATATGGCATGTAACATAACCCCCATCAATGATGGGGATATACCCATGCTAGCCGTTGATATGCGCTTCTATAGACCTTTTCTATAGAAAACTCCAGATAATGAAATAGATCCCAGGAGGTAACACCTACTCCACCTCCTCTTGCACCCGGGAGTCTGTTGCTACAGGCTCATAAGGGATGGTACTGAAAAAAAATTAAAAAACAAAAAAATTGTATTAAGCTTTGTGCTGTTTCTTTAAGTTTTCTATGGCTTCTTTTAGTCGGTCTGCTTCCAAAAATTGTAGCGCTTCTGCAGCTTGGTACATTTGATCTTCCAGTGTTTTAATACGCGTTTGTATGGTTGCTTGCTTGCCATAAGGAAGAGTACGATCGGAAACGACTGTAGGAAAATCTCTATCGTCTGTAACGAGTTGTGCAAACGGACGCACCATTTCATCCTCTAAGTCCATAGTGGTTTGTTTTTGGGGTATGGGGCTAGGGGTAATGTGATGTTGCCTATTATAATCCATTTGTAAAGCACGTCTACGCTGCGTTTCGCCAATGGCTTGCTCCATGGAAGCAGTAACTCTATCTGCATACATAATCACACGCCCTTGTGCATGGCGTGCTACTCTACCTATGGTTTGAATAAGAGAGCGGGTATTTCTTAAAAACCCTTCTTTGTCTGCATCTAAAATAATCATTAAAGAGACTTGTGGTACATCTAATCCTTCTCGTAGTAAGTTTACACCCACTAGTACATCAAAGGCACCATTGCGTAGCCCATTCAATATGGTAACACGATCTAACGTTTTGATTGCAGAATGGATATACCTGCAGCGAATGTTTGCATGGACTAAATAATCGGTAAGTTCTTCTGCCATGCGTTTGGTGAGCGTGGTAATGAATACCCGTTCCCCTTTTTTGACTGCTTGATGGATCTCTTCTAAAATATCATACATTTGATGCAACGTAGGTCGGACTTCTATTTGCGGATCTAGTAACCCGGTTGGGCGTATGATCTGCTCTATAACGATGCCACTAGATCTTGTTAGTTCATAATCGGCAGGCGTTGCACTTACAAAAATAACTTGGTGGATCAGTTGTTCAAATTCGCTAAAACTTAATGGACGATTATCCATAGCAGAGGGCAGCCTAAAACCATGCGCTACTAGATTTATTTTTCTAGCTCTATCCCCTCCTGACATAGCCCTGAATTGGGGAATGGTAACATGGCTTTCGTCAATAATCATCAGGTAATCATCAGGGAAATAGTCTAGCAAACAAAAAGGCCGTTCTCCAACCGACCTGCCATCTATATAGCGTGCGTAGTTTTCAATACCTGTACAATAACCTAATTCGCGCAGCATTTCTAAATCTAGCTCCGTTCTTTCTTGTAGCCGTTTGGCTTCTTCAAACTTACCAATTTCATTAAAATGGTTTGACTGTATATGAAGATCTTCTTGAATGTTTTTTATAACATTATCCAATATATCTTTACCCGTCACAAAAAGATTAGCCGGAAAAACAAATGCTTCTTGCAGCTCTTTTGTCTTTCTGCCAGAGGCTGGATCTATGATATGGATGGCTTCCAGTTCATCTCCCCAAAAGATAAAGCGATAGGCATAATCGCCATAAGCAACAAATAGGTCAATGGTATCCCCCATTACACGGAAACGGCCCCGTGTAAAGGTGTCATCATCTCGGCTGTAGAGCATCGCTACAAAGCACTTTAAAAGATCGTTGCGTGATAATTGGGAGCCTACTCTAAATAAATAGCTATTGCGCTTGAAGGATTCTGGCTTACTAAGCCCATAAATACAGGAGACAGAGGCTACTACAATAACATCTCTTCGGTCGCTTAATAAAGCGGAAACGGTACTAAGGCGCAGCCGCTCCAATTCATCATTAATGGCCAATTCCTTTTCTATATAGATGTCGCTAGCTGGTAAGTAGACTTCTGGTTGATAGTAATCGTAATAGGATACAAAATATTCAACCAAATTGTTGGGAAAAAAGGAACGTAGCTCACTATATAATTGTGCCGCTAATGTTTTGTTGTGGCTAATCACTAGCGTAGGCCTATTTAACGCCTTGATGGTATTAGCTATCGTAAAGGTTTTACCAGATCCCGTAACGCCCATCAGTACTTGGCTAGATACCTCACGGTTGATGTGCGTTACAAGTTCTACAATAGCCTTTGGCTGATCGCCTGCAGGTTGATAAGGTGATACAATTTTAAATGACATAGCAAAATTAAGCAAAATGGTGCGGTTAAAGATCGAACCATAGAAAGGGTAGGATTGGTCGGCCCATAATACGAAAGAAAAGCATCATACACAAATCCTATACTCTTATACGTAAGTTCGGGATTAGATTATTTTTTCATTTGATAATCAATATTAATAAAAATTTATAAAATTTGTTTTATAGACAGTTAAATAGGTAGTTGAATAACAAATAATTCTGATAATCAGTTTATTATATATATTATATTTATAAAATTAGATATAAAAACTTGTTAAATAGGTGCAAATATTAACTAAATAATTGATATTAAATTGTTGTAAATCACTCAAATAAATCCCGAACTCACGTTCTTATGAATAAAAAATGTTGCACTATAAATTTGTTTTATTGATTTGAAATCAATATTGTACTAGACATACATCTGTTCATATTTGCGGCACGCATGCACATCTCTTTCATAATATAATTTTAATATAAAAATGCCCTACGCTAAACAAGCTATTATTCTATGCGCTCTAACGCTGTTTTTACAAGCATTTGGGTGCAGCAATAAAACAAATAACAAATCTCATCTAATGGCTGTATCTCCCCAAATGGCTGATAAGGAGTTGGCATTAAGCCATCAAGAACAAGAAGATGATGACGATGAGGGTTATTATTCTGATTCTGATAATAGCCTTAAAACAGCATTACCTGGTCATGAAGCAAACAATGTAGACTTTGCAGTTTTGATTCACGGACTGCGTAGAATAGCTGATCTAAAAAGAGGTATTAGATGGGATGTATCAGGGGATAGATTGATACGAGAGGTAGCGGATGGTAAGGATAGCCTATACGCTGCAGAAGACTATGCCGTTCAAATACTGAATATATATCGTGCTGCAAAAAGAACATCTGATGTATATGGAAAAAATGGCGCTTTATTTGCAAGCATGGCCAATAGGTTTATGGATTACTATGGTAATGAAGTAGAAAAATCAGAAGAATTCTGGATACAAAAGATAAAAAATGAAAATACAAAGGTAGTATCAAAGCTACATAAAATAGTTTTCCCCAATCAAGATATGGATGCCATAAACAAAAAATTAAGATTAGCAGAAAACTATGTTGGATTAGATGATACACATTATAACGTTACTACTACCTTCACGATAGAAGGCAAAAAATTTGGATTAGAAGATAAAAAGTGGTTAACTCTAACAGAAAGACAGAAACAGGCATATCTAAATAGGAAATCACAGAAATGGTACAAGCGTTTAGACCCATTTGAACAAAAGCTCATTGATGCCTATCTCAATAAATTTTTAGATGGCAACCACTATATTCCAACCCAAATCCGAAATCTTCCAGGGTGTAGAAATGCCTATCAGAAAAGGATTCTGGCTTATGATCAAAATAACAACCCAACTGTATTAGGCCGTTACTATCATAGTGGTGCATTGGTTTCGCTGATTCAAGACAAAGATCCAACGATTAGCCAGCAAATCACCCAAGAAAATTGGAACCAAATTCTGCAACATGCCCAAGATCAAGGTATAGAGGTAATGTCTTTAAATCATAATACAGATTTTATTGTACCATTTTTGGGCAATTTCGGAGAAAAGCATATTGTAGAACCGGTCAAGCGTATAGTAGGTGCTAAGCGATTTATCTATTTACCCATCAATCATATCGGTACCTTGACAAGACCTATATTTAAGAATCAAGTCAATAAGTTGGTACAGGAAAGCACAAATTTTTATCAAAAAAGGTATCCAAACCTATGTGATGCTTTTATAAAGGGTACCAAAATGGATAGAAAAAAGCAAATAGAACAGATTAAAGATCCAAAAGATCAAGACTATTTTAATAGATTAGAACAATTAAAAGAGCCTGCTGAAAACTCTGATATAAAAAATACAAGAATCCATAATGTGGACGCAGTTACCAATAATTACTATGCCGATATTGCCTCAAATTATATTGCATGTAAGGCAGTATTAGGCCAAGCTACATCCACCGCTCCTGTTTTATTTTTTTGTAAAAGTGGCAAGGACAGAACCGGTTGCACGAGTAGTTGGGGGGATAAAAATATTATTGGGATGAACCATTCATCGTTGGCTGAAGATAAGGACATCGAAATCAGTAGGCAACTAGTACAGACTGGACATTATCAATTTTTGGCTTCGGTAAATGGAGGCATGCCGGGTAGATTTGGTATGAAACCTGTGAGAGTGAATACAATAACTTCTAATTTTACTCAACAACTATTTCCTAAAGCAGCACGGTCAACCGCAATTGATTTAAATTAATAGCATCCATGCTTGATAAAACCCCGCATATGTTAAAAGTATTAAAAGATACATCCGGGATATATTATTTTATATGCTGAAAATCAATATATTAACGTGAGTTTGGGATTAGATTATTTTTTCATTTGATAATCAATATTAATAAAAATTTATAAAATTTGTTTTATAGACAGTTAAATAGGTAGTTTAATAACAAATAATTCTGATAATCAGTTTATTATATATATTATATTTATAAAATTAGATATAAAAACTTGTTAAATAGGTGCAAATATTAACTAAATAATTGATATTAAATTGTTGTAAATCAGTCAAATAAGTCCCGAACTGAGGTTAGTTAGTATTTTTTTATCTCCAAATTTAAAACACAAAGGAGCTTTTTAAAGCTATTTTTTAACAAGCTAATCCCGAACTCAGGTTATTAAAAACAATGCGGCTACTTTCATCCTTCTATACAATGAAAAAGATTCTAGAAGGGAAGAAATAGGTTCTTTTTTAGGTATGAATTCGTTGGATATCGAAAAATATGTCAGTTTGCGCAGGCAAAATGGACCAGGAGGTTTTAGAGAAATCTTTATTAAAGAGATGGGCAGAAGCCATGTATGGCTACTAGAGCCCTCTCTTTGGCTTTGTCCACTTGAGTGTGTAAATTATTTTTTTGGTTTTATTCAATTCTGTTTTCAAATTTAATTAAAAAATGTGCCATAGCCTCGCTCCAGTTATGAATAGAGGTGGTCCATTTTCTAGTCATGTAGTTAATAGTTAGATATAATGTTTTAAAAACAGCTAGATCGTTAGGGAACACTTTTTTATTTTTGGTAACTTTACGAAATTGGCTATTTACAGATTCCAAACATTTGTTGTGTAAATGACCTTACGTATGGCATTAGGGTACTGTAAAAATACCATCAGATTATCCCAGTTAGCATACCAAGATTGGGCTATTTGTGGGTATTGTTGATTCCACTTAGTAGCAAAAGCTTCTAAGGCCATCAATGCTTCTTGCTCGGTAACTGCTGTATAAATTGGTTTTAAATCAGCAACTAATACCTTTCTATGTTTATAAGAAACATACTGCAAACTACCCCTAATTGCATGAACAATACAGAGCTGATGTTCCGTTTTTGGGGAAGTGTTCTATAAACTGTGTCAAGGCGATAAAAAGTTATAAATTAATTAAATAAACATTAAAGGTTTTAGACATGGAAGAAAATAAGAACAATTCCTATGTTGGTTTAGTAGATTACAAATTTCTGTAGGAAAATATTTTGTGCTCTATCCGTTTAGGTAAGCCTTTAACAGGAAAAGGTGGTGCTTTAACGCCTCTGATAAAAAAGCTTCTAGAGGCAAGTCTAGAAGGTGAAATGGCACACCATTTATCTAGTGATTCAACAGAAAATAATAGAAGAAATGGCAAAAGCTCTAAAACTTTACGTACAAGTTCTGGTTCCTTTGATCTGCTAACTCCTAGGGATAGGACAGGTAGTTTCGATCCACAAATAGTTAAAAAGCGTCAAACAAGCCTACATCCTGAGCTGGAAAGCAAGATCTTAAGCATGTTTTCTAGTGGTATGAGCTATAAATCTATAGCCGTTCATGTTGAAGAGATCTATGATCATAAAGTATCAGCTGCTGAAATATCATCTATTACAGATAGCTTGTTACCGATAATAAATGAATGGCGTAACCGCCCTCTTCAATCAGTTTATCCGATAGTTTTCATGGATGGGATATTTTTTAAGGTAAAAGAAGATGGCAGATGTGTAAGCAAATGCATGTATACCTTATTAGGCATAGATCAAGAGGGTAAAAAAGAAGTATTGGGATTTATTTGTCTGAAAGTGAGTGGGCTAACTTCTGGTTGGGTGTACTTAACGAGCTTAAGGAAAGAGGTGTAGAAGATATCCTTATTGCCTGTGTTGATGGCCTAAAAAGCTTTCCTTCAGCCATAAATAGCGTTTTCCCTAATGCACAAGTGCAGGTCTGTGTAGTACATCAGATACGAAACTCACTCAAGTATGTAGCTAGCAAAGACGTAAAACGTTTTTTAACTGATTTAAAGCAAATATATCAAGCTTCAAGTAAGGAAGTTGCTGAGCATTATCTATTGGAATTAGAAGAAAAATGGGGGGGGAAGTATCCAATGGTTACCAAATCTTGGCAAAATAATTGGGAACATTTGTCTGGTTATTTTAAGTATTCAGATCCTGTCAGAAGGCTAATTTATACCACCAATCCTATAGAAAGCTTGCATAGGCAGATTAGGAAGTTTACCAAGACAAAAGGAGCGTTTACCAGTATAAATGCTTTGTATAAATTAGTATATTGTGCCATAAAGAAGATCGAGGATAAATGGACTATGCCGCTGCGAAACTGGGCGTTGACTATATCTCAGATAGACATCTTTTTTCCCGGTAGATTAAAAGAGACGTTGAGATGAACAGGAGATGTGACACAGTTTATAGAACACTTCCTAAAATACTCAAAATTTCAGGTAAAGAGAACAAGCTATACAAAAAGAAATTATAGACGTGACAGAACCCGAAATATTACACTCCATCTATGCTACTGTATAACGCTCCCTTGCTAATAGTATTGTCCTTTCTCGTATTGAGCCTAGCAGTAGGTCTTTACAGTGGGCAAAAGGAAAATACATTTCGAGAATATGCTGTGGGTAGTAAACGATTTTCTACGCCTATTTTAATGGCTACTCTGTTAGCTAGTAACTTTGGAGGAGAAATACTGATAACTAGTATAGTGTTAACCTATATCAAAGGCCTTGAGAGCATAATCTGGGAGTTTATGGGGTTCTTTAGCTTCTGGATGACTAGTTTGATTTGGTTACACATAACTCCATTTATAAAGCACTTTTCTGTTTCAGAAACAATAGGTCATGTATATGGTAAGTACCCAAGGGTAATTACTGCTTTATTTATTTTTGTTTGGTGTATAGGTGGTATTTCTCTACAAATCAGTACAATGTGCATTGTTATGAGTATGTTTATAGAATCAGTAGATTACCGTATTATGGTTATATTGGCTACTTTCATCTTTATTACTTATGCTGCTTTAGGGGGTATTCGTTCCGTTACCAATACCGACGTATTGCAATTTATAACCTTTGTTATTATCATCGCCTTTTTTGCAAAACTCTGCTTTGAAAAAACAGGTAAGTCGGTTGTAGAGGTTGTATCCTTTCTGAAAAATCAAGAAAAATTTCAATGGAGTAGCCTACATTGTAATACAATATTACACTTAGTTCTCCAGGCCCCATATTGGTTTTTAACTATTTATGACCCATTGAGCATCCAAAAAGTATATATGGCTTCTAGTCCGTTTCAAGTCAAAAAAGTTTTTTATATAGCACTTTCTTTTACCTTTTTATAAAAATCGTTTTGTGCTCTACCAGCTCATTTATCTTTATAAAAGAACCAAATTCTTTCACAAAAAGAAATTATACCTTATATAATTGCTTATATACCATCCTTTTTTAAAGGATGTATTGCGGTTTGTATACTAGGAATGGCTATGTCTACAGCTGATTCTTATTTACATATTTGCTCTATTATGGTTAGTCATGATATATTGGAAAATATTAGAAGGGTAAAACCAATTACCGATACCTATAAAATTCTAGTAGCTAAACTGTCTTCATTAATTGGTGGTCTATTGGCTATGATGGCAGCTATTTATTACAATGATTTATTTAAGTTAGCCCATCGTTTTATATCTTTTATTACTATAGGTCTTAACTGTACAACAGCAGCTCCTTTTATCTTAGCTGTGTTTGGTTTTCAAGGTACTTCACGTACATTCCTAATAGGAATAGTTATAGGTATATTAAGTATTTTTATATGGAGGAAACTGTTTCCTGAAATATTATTATTCACTTATCATATTGGACCCATTATAACTACTGGATTGGCTATGATGGCTTCCTATTATCTATTGGCACAATCAGCTGATAAGGGGTGGATGAAGAGAAATGATCAACAGAAAAGAATCCAGAAATTGATACAGGCATTTAAAATGTATAAAAAACGTGTAGACCAAGAATAATACGACCCTATAAACAGCAGTAAAGGTTCTGTCGCGTCTATAATTTCTTTTTGTATAGCTTGTTCTCTTTACTTGAAATTTTGAATATTATTCGGCCATTAGCATAACAAAATTCTCAAAAGTAGAAAGATGATTTTTAGCTCCGATTACTTGTCCTTTTTGAATCATAGGAATGTTTTCTATCTCTACAATGGTCTAGAGTAAAGAAATGGTTGGACCACTTAAAATTAAGCATATCTATTGCTTCTGATTGCTCGCAATACAGTAGCTGACTAACTTGATTCTTCATTGTTTACCCATTCCCTTCTCATCCCAAGGTACGTTCAGTTTTCCCGAATACGGCGGTCCGACAGTCTTCTTCATAAACCTTGCACAACTCTTTCAGGATACTTAATCATTCCACTACCAATGTACAACATCCCCATTGTATAGAGTTTGCTATTGGGATAGCTTTGCCACCCACACCCACGGCCTTTTCTTCTATGGGTTAAGTATCTGCGAAATCGGTTATTAATAAAGTCCTGCAATCTAACAAAAGCTTCACTGGCATTCGTATGTTTAAAATAGTTAACCCATCCTAACACTACTGGTTTTATTTGCTCGATGAATGTTTGAGGTTTGATTGGTGCTCTTCTACAAGTCAGGTATTTTAGTCTGTTACGGATGCTTTGTTGGGATTGTTTCGTTGGAAATACATAAATGAGGCCGTTGCAATAAAATAACAACCTGTTTTTGTCTTAGCAAGACTTTGTGTAAAACAGTACAAGGGAACTAACGTTCTTTGGATCAGTTCTATAAATCTATTGTAGCTTACTAACTTTCCAAATTCACTAGAATGAAATTGCTGTAAATGAATATAATAAGACTTAAAATTTCTAAAACCAATCACATGAAAGGCAATAAGAACAGTCATTATTTCACTCAAAGTTAATGAACAAGTTCTAGTGGATTTTCTTTTAGAGTTGGTTAACAGTTGTTTTTCGATATACGGCATAAACTTTATGAGAAATTCATCAACAGCATAATATATTTCAACTAATTTTTCTACATTCATAACTGGCTCCTTTGGATAATCTGGTTAACGTGAGTTCGGGATTAGATTATTTTTTCATTTGATAATCAATATTAATAAAAATTTATAAAATTTGTTTTATAGACAGTTAAATAGGTAGTTGAATAACAAATAATTCTGATAATCAGTTTATTATATATATTATATTTATAAAATTAGATATAAAAACTTGTTAAATAGGTGCAAATATTAACTAAATAATTGATATTAAATTGTTGTAAATCAGTCAAATAAATCCCGAACTCACGTTAATATATCACTTATGCTTTTACCATCAATTCCTGCTGAACCTTGATTTGCTTTGACTTGACGCCAAGCTTCCCAAAGTACATCTTTTAGATAAATTTTATCATATATACTATAAAATCTGACTTCCTTACATTGCTTGGATTTGAGATATAGAGTTCTTTGGAGTTTCTGAACTTTTAATGTTCCGTTCATAGCTTTAGGGCAATCAGACATTCTCAACTCTTTTAAACTCGTTAACTGAAGTAGGGTCCCTTTCCTCTTGAGTGGTTTCCCAATCAATACGAACGGTATTATAGACCCCGCGGACTTCTGATATGACCCTTATTGATTTCGCTTTACTTATACAATAAAGTTTCCAGTGGCCTACTGGATTCATATCAGATCTCCCGGACTACGATGTGAAACATTCATAGCGTGCAACCCCTAACACCCCGGCACTTGTATGATGGTCATGGTCTATTTTTTCCATCCTACTATCAGCCTTCCTGTAGCCACTAGATAGTCGGCAAATGCGCTTAAACGGCTTAACGAGGCTAATTTAGGTTCACTTTTGTTGCAGCCCGCTATTTTGCAGATGCATTTAAAGGTAACTTAAACCTGTGAATCACCCCACAAATCCAACCTCCTGCTAGACTCCCGAAATAGACAAATTAGAGTCAGGGGACTTACACCCCATTTGTTGCACACCTGTGCCGGCGTGCAATGGCTGCAGACTTAAAACACTTAAAACTAAGCATAGGTTTTAGCCGTTTTTTGATAAACCTATGATCTTGTTCAACTCTATTATTCAAGTATTTGTTTTGAAATATTTGAATGGTATGATCTTGATCAAGTTCTGTATTGATCGTATCAAGGGCAGCTTTATTACTACCGCTTTTGTCAATTACTACTTTCTTAGGAATATTATTTTCTGTGATCGCCTTACGAAAAAAAGAAAAAGCTGCAGACTTGTCTCTATGCTCAGATAGAAAAAAGTTAACTGTATCACCATAACGATCTACTGCTCTATATAAATAGATCCACTTCCCGTTTAGTTTAACATAGGTTTCATCCATTCTCCAACTACCACCAACTGGTCGTTTTCTTTTGCTTACTGCTTCATCTATAAGAGGAACAAACTTAATAACCCATCTTTGTAGCGTAGAATGATCAACTCTTGCGCCTCTCATACGCATCATATCTTCCAAATCTCTATAGCTCAAGGAAAAACGACACTTCATCTAGACAAATAACAGGATGACTTCTGCTGAAGAACAATAGCCCTTAAAATAAGGTAATAATTTGGGCGAAATATTAAACATAATAACTACTTTTTTAACTGCAGATGCTAAAATAATGATTTTTTAGAATAAACGCGACAGAACCATCTAATACAACATATAGCTTGCTCTGAAGCATTACGAGTAAAAAACTCCTTTTAAGCTATACCATCCTTACATTAAGCTTAATAAAATTTTACAAAATCACAAATTGTATAAAAAATATTCTTTTAATTAACTTGCGTCATACCACATACGTCAATGATAGAAATTGCATATGAAAATCTATTCTAGTTGCCTTGTATCCAGTAATGCAAGCTATAAAATGTGTCCTCATGATGCCAAACCAGAAGTTGCTTTTATAGGCCGTTCTAATGTAGGAAAATCTTCCTTAATTAATGCGATTTTGCAACGGAAACAATTGGCTAGGGTATCTAAAATGCCTGGAAAAACAAAACTGATCCATCACTTCTTAGTGAATCACCAGATCTATTTTGTAGATCTTCCAGGATATGGATGGGCACAAGTAGGACATGTTATAAAAATAAAATGGGAAAAAATGTTGCGGGAATATCTTTTGCATAGACCCAATATGGTTACTGTTTTTTTGTTGATCGATGCCAAAATTGCACCTCAAGCCATCGACCTCGAATGCATAGATTGGCTGGGCGCGCATCACATTCCTTTTGCTATTGTACTTACAAAAGCAGACAAGAAACATAAAATGGTAGTCCAAAAGCACTACATCGCCTTAACCCATGTCTTGCAACAAGACTGGGCCACAATGCCACCATTCTTTTTTGTTTCTGCGCACAATAGACTAGGCATGGAAACCATCTTAGGATATATTCAAACGGTTACACAGTCTAAAAGAAGTAATTAATGCATGTATCGATCCGATTGGCTACCAAAATTGCTTAGTATAAGCAAAACTTATGCCAAAAAGATGCAGGTCCTGCGCACTGTTTACAGGTTGTCGATAAAACTTGGCATCCATATGGTGGGCTTTTGAAATAGAATAGGCAATTTCCCAATCATTGATGAAATAAGAGCTCCTTCCCATTGTACTGGACAATTTAAGTTTTGATAGCAGTAGATAGCTTACTTTAATGCTGGTTTTTTGTAAAATATTTGTTTCCTGATCATCTGAATGATGCATACCTAAACTAGTTTCTATCTCTAGGTTATGGTCAATTTTAGATGCTAAGTTTTGTATCCTTGGAGCAAGCAAATCATTTATACTATTGCTTAGTGCATCCCAGCCATTTATTTTTTTCTCATTATAGACTCTTTTAGCTATTAACAGGCTTAAAATTTGCTTGCTGAGATAGTTTTTATCTAATAATGCCTTTGATGCACACTCCTCTAAAGAAGTATTGAGTTCAAAATCCATACTTTTTACTGGAAAGAGAAGTTGTTGATAAGCAATATTTGGATGCGCTAATGTGCCAGATGCAGAAAGTACAATTTCTACTGGAAGCGGTCGCTTATCATGACTTTCAGGATAAAGCTCTGCCACAGAGGCAATCTGTCTGTAGGACGCACCAATACGGATTATCCCTTCTTGGGGATAACCATTAAAATTAACCTGGCTATTAGGCGCAATGGTAAATGTTTTTTGAATTAAACTATACACAGAAACCGTGTAGGTACCACTTTGAAAGAGGTAGTTGCCCATTACATATGGCTTGCGATTGGTACCTACTTCTAGTTGAATCGATCCCGTGCCTTGGACTTTTAGAATATCGCCTTTATTATTATAAGCGTCAAATAATACCTGAGCCTTGATAGTAGGTAGTATGGTTAGGTCAAGCATCAGTTTAATGGCTGATCTATTTCCATTTTT
Organism: Cardinium endosymbiont of Oedothorax gibbosus; assembly: GCF_936981045.1. GTDB lineage: Bacteria > Bacteroidota > Bacteroidia > Cytophagales > Amoebophilaceae > Cardinium. Next base: position 760,097 of record NZ_OW441264.1, on the reverse strand, counting down.
AGGGGCGTTATTTGGCTGCTTTTTTGCCTTGTTATAAACAAACTGTACCAATTTTGTGGTGTTCTCTATGTCTTCTTTATCGTGTGCAACAATCGTAAAGGTGCCTTTATCAATTGTGATTTTCATTTTAAGGAGTAAGTCATAAATAGAACCCTCCATTTGTAAAGTCCCAGTGGCATATAGATCTCCATAGAAGTCGGGATGATGCATTGGAGTCGTATGCAACAGATGTAATGCTTCCATGTGACCTGAAAGCATTACAGGAAATCCATTTTGTATTACCATATGGCCAGATAAAGTGGCATGACCTGACGCGCCATCATAAAGAGCAAGCTGGTTAACGCATAAGCGATTCTCTTGGACCTGAATGGCTCCAGCCACTTGGTAATAGGTGTTCAAGTAGTTAATTTTAAATGTTCCTTTATCTATTGTGCCCTTACCATTTAGCTTGGGCGCGGCCAGACTACCTGTTAGTTGAAACTGGCCGCTTAGTTTACCATTTATATCTGAACAAACAGATGTAAACCAAGTATTTAGTAGATCCAAATTCATGTGGTCAAATGTAGTGGTGATGGCTAGGTTATCAGAGGGTAGATCATAGCAACCATCTATCTGTAGCAATCTCTTGCCCTCTTTTTGGAGCACCCCTTCTAGGACTAATTTATTTTCTAATAGATTCCAATCTACCTTTGTACGCAAAGTACCTACAGCATAGTCTTGAATGGTAGCTTTTTGTAAACTGAATCTACCGGTTGCTATGAGCTGATCTTTTTGAAGATGGGCTACTAACTTAGTGTCTATTATACCTTTAATCGGTCCTACTGCTGAAGCATAGTTTAATGCAAGATGGCGTATGGTGCAATGTAAGGGATCTTTTGTATCTAATTGAGCAAGTTTACCACCTATGCAAATGGCCTCTTGGCCACTCGTTATAGATAAATTCCCAATGGCTATGGCTGCTTTGGAAATAAAACTGGTACGGTCTGTTTGTATGGTCCATATTTTTTCCTTGGTCGTTAGCCTAGAAGGAAGCAGGTCAACTTGTATCGCATCATCGGTAAGGGTACCGAAACAAGCTATAGATAGACGACCATGATGATTGGATAACCTATTTGAAATGGTAAATTTATCTTTATCCATCCATAACTGAAGGTATAGGTGATCTGTTTGAAATATTTGATGCCAATCTTGCTGGTCTGAAGAAATGTATAACTGAATCAATCGCTTTTGAACATCCATGAGATGCCCCACATTCAATTTCACTTTGACGTTTTCCAAGCTAAACTTCTTAAAACAAAGGGTTGATGCGGTAGGTAGATGGAAGGAAAAATGATAATCTCTATCGTAGGCAAAATGACCCCAAAAGGTTGTAGCAGGGGATATATATAAATCATCTAAAAACCATTTTAATACTGGCAATATCTTTTTACAGTTGATGGCGTAATCTACATGAAGCTTATCAGGGATAGGGAGCAGATCTACTGGATTTTTAAGTCGTGCGATAAGATGCCTTATATGATGGGCTAAGTCATTCATTGTAAATGTCCCTTGTAGCTTACAGTCTATAAATGGCGAGATAAGGGTTAACACATCTTTGTTCTCATGCTCTATAGCATGTATCGAAACCTGTTTGCAAGCTACTTTTTGGGCCAATCCCTGAACGATACATTGGTTTAAAATAACTGTTCCCCGTGGACGTTTACTTAATATATCTCTGATTTTGAATGAAAATTTTGTACTAAGTAATAGGGGCATTGGCACAAAACCAAGTTTTGATAGGTGGACCTCTTCTATTATTCCATCTGCCTTTAAACTCGTTTGAGAGTCCATATGATAACTGCCTGCTACCGTTAGCTTTGCATTAGGATCTTGGCTATTTAGATGAAATGTCACCATAGCATTGGAAACCATACAGGAGGCTTGTACCTGTTTATAGTTATAATGGTTGGTCCCGATTTCTGTTAGATGGGCTACTGCATCTAGAGCATTGAAGTGCTCTCCTTTTGATTTTATCGAAACTTTTCCTGAAAGGGACTGAATAGGAAAAGAGGGGAACAGGGCCTCTATATCTACCTTATGCAAGATTATTTTACCGATTAAATCCTGTATGGGTTTACCTAAATGGTGTACCATTAAATCTGTTTGTATAGTACCTATATTGGTAGTAATATCCCCAGTTAGTTTGGCTTTTTGGGTGTTACCCACAAACGTGGCATTGGTGATACTAACGTATTGCAATTGAGTTGGATATAGGGCTGGCTTTTTCTGTAGGTCATGCATATAGACCTTACCAGCTTTCACTAAGACATCCGAATCGACACGGTTATAGCAACCTGTACTCTCAATATAGCTATCTCCAAAAACTAGCTTACAGTTTTTCCATGCCATAGCATAAGGGGTTAAAGAGACTACGCCATCTAGCTTATATAATGTATGAGCGCCTTTAAAAAAATCTGCAAAGGCACCTAATTCAATCGATGACAGAACGGTTGTATGCAATCTTGCTTCCAGTTCAATGTTGTCCTGATCAGCAACAAGTGGAAGTTGTTTGGTGTGCCTCAGTGTGCAATCCCCTTGTAGATGGCTATATTTTGTAATCAAGCGACCATCTTTGAGCACTATACGATGAGGGGTAATGCTAAATGTACCCATCATATTTTTTAATACCAGTGGTATATCACTTGTTTCTTGGTAAGAAAAGTGCGTAAGGTTGCCTGAATGGTTCCCCGAAGAGGAAAGGAAATGGCTTATAGCTAGATCTATATTTTCTACTTTAACCTTTTGTTTTTTTATTTGATTATGGTAGTATAGGTTGATGCCATGTAGTTGAATCTTATTGATATATAGATCTGTATTTGCTTCTGGTACAAAGGGTAAAATAACCTTGGTATAGAATGTAACCATATTAAAATCTTGATCAATATGCTTTTCTAGGAAAAATTGTCCTCCTGTGACTGAAACGGAATCGATCATATTGGGCTTTAGCAAAAGTAAACTAAATAGATTGAGCCTACCCTTGCATAGATGCATGGTAAATAGGGGCTTGTCTTGAGGATCTGCAACGGTTACACCCTCTAATGCAATGTGGCGCAACCAGGTGAACTGGAACGCATCACACTTAATATGGTAATGGGTAGTTTTATGCAGGTAGCCCATTAAACTACGAAGCAGTTGTTGCTGTACCACAGGCAGGTGCAATAAAGCCAGCATGGCTGCTATCAGCATGGCTACAGTGCAGAATAGATTGCTAAGTGGCCTTAAATACCACTTTTTATGCAAAGATTTTTCTATCTTTTTCAAAGCAAGTAAAAGGGGCTATTTTGACCTTGCTGCAACATCTTTAGGCATTTGAGCTATTGCATGGATCTAAATCTGATGATTATAAAGTATCATCACACTTAAATACTGCAAGTATAAGGTTAATTGGGTCTAGATCCAAGCTTTAATATTGCGCTATACTGCTTAACCTTAATAAGGCAAAAACAAGCCCTAGTGAAGGGGAATGGCAGCACAAGGCATCTGCTTACCCTGCATCTACTACTATATAGAAAAAAATAAATACAATTCCATACGGTAGTGATGAGCAATAATCATATTTAGCTAGCCCTTATCCACAGCACCAGCAATTTTTGCTTTAATAGCTGCTTCTATCTTGCTAAATAGCTCTGGATGGTCATTTAAGAGCTCCTTACTAGCCTCTCTTCCTTGGGCAAGCTTATGCTCTTCATAGGAAAACCAAGATCCGGCTTTCTTAACCACACCCAATTCTACGCCAATATCAATCAGTTCTCCTACTTTAGAAATGCCTTCCCCATAGACAATATCAAACTCAACCACTCTAAAAGGAGGGGCTACTTTATTTTTTACAATCTTAACGCGTGTGCGCTTCCCGGATACGGTGCCATCACTCTCTTTTAATGAGGTAATGCTACGAATATCCAAACGAACAGAGGCATAGAACTTTAATGCATTGCCACCAGTAGTGGTTTCTGGATTGCCAAATAGCACACCAATTTTTTCCCTAAGCTGATTGATAAAAATGCAAGCACACCCTGTTTTATTAATGGTTCCGGTCAGTTTGCGCAAAGCTTGTGACATCAAACGTGCCTGTAACCCCATTTTGCTATCCCCCATATCCCCTTCTAGTTCACTACGAGGGACCAAGGCTGCCACAGAATCAATTACTAAAATATCTATGCTACCAGAACGAATCAAATGTTCCGCTATTTCTAGTGCTTGTTCTCCATCATCTGGTTGAGAGATGAGCAGGTTTTCTGTATCTATCCCCAAACGTTCTGCATAGCTTTTATCAAAAGCATGCTCCGCATCAATAAAAGCAGCGAACCCGCCTTTTTTTTGCGCCTCTGCAATACAATGTAAAGAAAGTGTTGTTTTTCCTGAAGACTCTGGTCCATAAATCTCAATAATTCTTCCACGCGGTATCCCACCTACCCCTAGTGCTAGGTCTAAACCAAGAGAACCTGTGGAAATGACAGGAATATCTACTATATGATTGTCGCTTAACCGCATAACTGCCCCACGGCCATATGTCTTCTCTAGCTTGTCAATGGTAATTTGTAGCGCTTTTAATTTGTCTGTATGATCAGTCATAATCTAAGTTTTAAAAAATAAAAAGGGACTAAATTTAACTTAATAAAACGGACACCAAAACAGGCCATCCACAGTTAACGCAATCAGATACAATAGGACGAACCGACCTAGTAGATCAACCTACCCCTAAACATACTACATTTATTTGATATGGCATCATAATAGGTCCGCCTTGTATACAAGGCATAAGCTGTTCCATTATATCTCGTATCTTTGATAGCGTTTCAAATAGGTAGACTATAACTTCAAAATTTTTAATATAGAAAATTGAAAAATTATTTCTTAGGCAAGAAGAAAGCTATTCTACCATGCATCATGCGGCTACTGCTATCTATTAGTTGTCTACATGCAACTGCTCAGGAAGCTTTACCCATTAAAGAGGTAATCATAGCTGTACATAATGGGCATAAGAAAGCATTACAAAAACGTTCCCTCCACCAACCTAACACTACTGTTTTAGGAATGCCTATTCAAAAATGGCTTTACCAACGGGGTCAAAACCATTTCAACGTTGAAAAGATAAAAAATGAGGTCGCATCTATTAAACAAATATATGCATACCGCATCAGTAAAGCAGCTGGTGAAAAAGAAAAAATGAAACTCATGGCCAAACGAGATAAACTTATTAAACGAAAAGAACGTATAATGACAGATGGAAACCGTCTCATGCGTATGGGTGAAAAACCCCTATACTATAACCCAACATATGTACAACATAATGAAAAAATATTTTTAAACTATCTGCATTCCAAAGGATATTTGGATGCTGAGGTTACCAGTAAAACGGATTTTGAGAAAAAAAGAGTATGTGTGACCTATTACATACAGCAAAAAAATATATATACAATTGCCTCAACAAGTCTACAAATAAACTATGAACCAATAAGAACGCTATTAGCTAGCCATAGTGATGCAAGTTTTATTAAGGTAGGTTGCGCTTATCAATATCAAGATTTTGTCAATGAGCAAGAGCGTATTATAAACTTATTGTCTGATAATGGTTACTTTGAATTCGATGAACAATATGTCTACTTTCAAGCCGCTCTATCACAGGATGACCATACCATAGCCGTGACTACTATAGTAGGTATACCCGAGTCTATAGTAGCCTATCATAAAACAAAAATAGGACGTGTCGTAGTAGATCTAACCACCCAAAAGGATTACCAATCAAGTAGTACGAACCTACAAACCAAAATATGCCAAGATCTTGATTTTTTAGTTCCATTAGACCGATATCCCCTAGACGATCTAGCAGGTAAAATACCCCTTCGACCTGGTGATTTGTATAACAAAAGTAAAATTCTAGAAACCTATGAACGACTCCATCGAATGAATACATTTGAATCTATTGCGATTTTCCCCAAAATAGAAGCGGACCAGTTAGTCATTTATATTCATGCAAAGCCTTATGAACGTGTAAGGTTGCAAACAGAATTGGGCGGGGAATGTATTAATCTGAACCTAAAGCGGCTCCGTCCTACTATCAAGTTAAACCCTACTATAAGACGGGTTGGTGGACTAGGTATACTGAACATAGAGGCAAGTATTGCGTTTAGGGAAGAGTTCATAACAAATAAGAAAGGATCCATAACAAATATTACATATGGATTACATGGCAAATTTAGCACACCACATTTTATATTCTGGCTGCCAAAAAAAACCAATCTGATGCTGGAAAATCTTCATCCAAGTACCACCATGGATATCGGCTACAGTCTCACCCAAAAACTTACTTGCAGTAGTAGCCAAAAAATAGATGCCATATTACACTATGACTGGTATAGTAAGCATATCTCCTACCAATTTGCGCCATTTAAAATGGTATTTGATTATCCCAAAGTCATAGATCCAACAAAAATAAATGAAGATAAAACACGATTAAGATCACCTTCTTTTTTGACTAGCATAGGATGCATATCTACCATAAGCGCAGCCATCTCTACGCTATATCTAAATGCGTTAGATAGGTATAAATGGATGGTTTCAATTGGTATAGAGCATGGAGGACTATTTGAGCATCTTTTTCCGTTTAAGCAGATTTTACCTAAGGGATTGCAAGTGTACAAATATATTAAATTTGATACAGAGTATCGTCATACTTTTAACCTTACCACCTATACGACACTGGCTTATCAAACTAAATTAGGTGTTGCTAAAGGCTATACAACAGCAGATAAAGTCCATCCAGAAAAACAATATGCAATAGGAGGACATGGTAGCGTGCGGGCTTGGGATAGACACATGGTTGGCCCTGGTGCGTACGAAGAAGATAAAAAGGAAGAACGAAAAGGAGATTTACTCTTGCTAGGCAATATAGAACTACGTCGAAAATTGATTGGATATTTAGAGGGGGCACTTTTCCTAGACATAGGAAATACCTGGCGGTTATCAAAAGATGCACCAGCAAAAATGCAATTCTATTTTCATAAATTTTACAAAGCTTTTGCAGTAGGAGGTGGTTTTGGCTTAAGATTAAATTTTCACAATACCTTTGTACTATGTGGGGATTTAGCGTTTCCGTTACATAAACCTTCTGGGAAAAAACTAAATAAGTTAAAACCAAACTTCAGCTTAGCTATTGGCTATCCTTTTTAAGGAAAAAATACATATGCCACTTTTTGATGCATCAAAAAGTGGCATACAACGATTAGGCTTTATTTAGGAACATTTAAAGAAGGTATGGGCACTTCTACCATCTGCGTTTGGGTATAATCCACCCCTTCTATTTTGAAACCAAACAATTTGTAAAATTCATGACGATATCCTACAAAGTCAGTGAGGGTAGCTACATTTTTATCATCTACCTTCGACCAAAGCTCCGAAACAGCTTGTTGTACATCTTCTCGGATCTCCCAATCATCTATACGAATCAGGCCTTGTGCATCTACTGGCACCTTACCATCTTGCCTATACAAGCGATCTGCATACAACCTGTACATTTGTTCTATACATCCCTCGTGTAGCTTTTTTGCTTTCATTATCTTGTAAAGCAATGAAATATAAAGAGGTACTACCGGTATGGCTGCACTTGCTTGTGTAACCAATGCTTTATTCACAGAAATAAAAGCGCTCCCATTAATAGGGAAAAGCCGTTGTTGTAGTATTTTACTTGCTGCTACTAAATCCTTTTTCGCTTCCCCAATGGTTCCTTTGGAATAGATTGGATCGGTTAGCTTAGGTCCAAGATAAGTGTACGCTATGGTTTGTGCAGCCTTAGCTAGTAGACTTTCCTTTAAAAAAGCCTCTATCCACATGATCCAGTCTTCACCTCCCATAACCGCAACCGTATCTACTACCTCTTTAGGTATTGCAGGCTCAATGCAAACATTCAAGAGATGACCACTTATTATATCAATGGTTTTGTTGCTATAAGGTGCTCCAATAGGTTTTAAAGCAGATGTAAAAGATATACCCGTTCGAGGATGGGTGCGACGCGGGGATGCTAGGCTATAGATCACCAAATCTACTGCACCACCCCAATCTTGTTTTATTAATGCAATGGCTTCTTGCTTTATGGCATCTGAAAAGGCATCGCCATTAATACTTTTAGCATAAAGTCCCGCTTGATGCGCAGCTTGCTCAAAAGCAGCTGCATGGTACCAACCAGCAGAAGCTGTGCGTTTATCGTTAGCTGCTCGCTCAAAAAAGATACCTATGGTCTGGGCTCTGGCACCAAAAGCAGCCACTATTCTGCTGGCTAAGCCATAACCCGTAGATGCACCTATGACCAGCACTTTTTTAGGCCCAGATGCAATTGGAGCATGGTTGGTTACATACTTGATTTGTTCGTGTACATTTTGGGCGCAGCCTGCCGGATGGGCGGTGGTGCATATACATCCACGTACCTTTGGTTCTATTAGCCTATTCATTTTAAGGAATGATTGATTGATTGATTTGAGCGGGTAGATGCTATTGGATTTTCTGAGTGATTCGTAGCACGTTCAACTGTTTCAAGTTCAGAAGATGGACCAGCTGCAGCAACAGAAAGGTAATCTTGCCCTTGGTCATGTATGGCTTTATGCTCCTTACCCATTTTACACTTTCCATCAAAACAAGCCCCTTCTTCAAAAATCAGTTTGTTGGCAATAATATCGCCCCATACGGTTGCAGTTGATTTAAGCACAAGCAATTCTATAACTTCTATGGTTCCTTTGACCTCTCCACCAATTTCAGCATTTTGTGCTACAATATTGCCTTCTATTTGAGCAGTATGGCTTAAAACTACTTTTGCTTTTGTCTTGATGCCGCCCGTTATCTTGCCTTCTATACGCAAATTGCCTGTAGTGTTTATATTGCCTTCTAAGTGAGAGCCCTGGCCTATGATGTTGCTAATGGCCACAGGATTTGTACTTTTTATTTTGTTATTGAACATTGTTTTGGGAATTAATATAGTCTTCCGGATTTAGTGCAAAGCCTTCTCTCCAAAGCTCAAAGTGCAGATGTGGCCCCGTAGAAATTTCTCCAGAGTTGCCCATAAGGGCTACTACATCACCTGCTCTAACCAAGTTACCAACTTTTTTAAATAAAATGGCACAATGTTTACAGATTGAAACCATGTTATCATAGTGTTGAATCACAATAACCCATCCTGTATCAACGGACCAATCAGCAAAAATGACGATTCCGGTTGATATCGCTTTAATAGGATCTTTTTCTTTTGCTACAATATCAATTCCATAATGGTTGCCTTCCCTATGGAATGGTTTTGTAATCATTCCATTAATAGGGGGAAACAATAAAGGTGGCCTATTTTCAATAGGCCTTTTCGAGCCGGTTGCTGTTGCTACAGATGGCTCTGCTTTTGAGGCGGTTTCTATTGGTGGCTCCAGAATAGTAGAAGGGGCTGTAGGACGAAGTGGGTGTTTAGATTTTCCTTGAATGATTTTTTGAAGGGTGGCAATAAACTTTGTTTGGGAGGTAATTTGCTGCTCCAACGCTTCTACTGTAGTAGCCAAGGAAAGTATTTTTTTTTGATTTTCTGTTTCTATATAGATGGGGCTCATCCATTTGGCTAAAACGGTTTTAGCCAGCCATAGGCTGAGGCCAAAACTTATGCACAACCAAGATAAAAATACTGTAATAAGGGTTGCATAACTAAAGGGAGGCGTTATATGCTCCGCAAAATTTTCAATATTCCGAATAACCAACTGATACCTACATTCGAAATAATCCAGAAATCTTCTATGGGTACGCAATGATCAATTTATTTTAGTATTTATTGATGCGGTTTTAAAAACCATCTCTACTACTTAGGACTGCAGCTGTTTTAAATATTGTCCATATTGTGGGCGGCATTGGATTCGAACCAACGACCTTTCCGATGTCAACGGAATGCTCTAAACCACCTGAGCTAACCGCCCCAAGGGCTTTTACAAGCCTACGCTTAAGTGCTTTAATGTTACGCCTTAACACCTACTTTAACAATTGGTTCAACCTTCTGAAAACACGAAACAAGAAAAAACACTGTTTGGAAAAAGTTGCGGCCAGAAAATAGACCTTACAGCTGCAGGGAAAAACCATTTAATGGGGGCCGCAGGGCGGCTTCTGATTTTCCTCTCCCGTGCGCACGGGGGGACTCGAACCCCCATGCCCGAAAGCACCACCCCCTCAAGATAGCGTGTATACCTACTTTCACCACATGCGCAAAAATTCTAGCTGCTTTAATGCTTGATATTTCAAGCGAAATAAAGCTACCTAATTTAATATATATTAGGGTATTTGCCAAATGTTGAATGGATAATTTGTAAGGCTGAATGCCTCTATTGTCAAGCAGTTTCAGATTTTCTGTAGGATACAGTAAAGTGCTGACACAGATAGATACCACTATGATTTTAATATCGAGCATAAATCAGTTATATTGCTACTACTTGTAACAGCATGATTTTAACATCCTATAGCAGCCGCTGCACAATGGTTAATTTCAATGTACTAAAATATGAAAAAATATATTCCCAATTGTTTATCTGTTTTAAACCTAATCAGTGGTGCTATAGGCACCCTATTGGCCCTAAACGGGCATCTGGTATATGCTGCTTATAGCATTTTTATAGGTGCTTGTTTTGATTTCTTGGATGGCTTTGCTGCAAAACTGCTGCGCGCGCAGTCTGCCTTTGGCAAGCAATTAGATGCATTGGCAGATCTTATTACTTTTGGGATGTTGCCTACAGCCATTCTTTATATGTTGATCAAAACCTACGAAAGCTGTCCTTATCGCCCTTATACAGCTTTGTTCATAGTTGTCTTTTCTGCGTTTAGGTTGGCTAGGTTTAATGTGGACCCTAAACAAGTAGATCAATTTGTAGGATTGCCCACACCAGCTAGTGCTACGATAGTAGCGACATTGCCTATTATTTTAAAGCGCGCCCTTTATCCGAACTTGGTCAATGGGTTAACGCAGCCCTTGGTTTTGCCTTTATTAACCATGCTGCTTGCTTATCTATTGGTTGCCAATATTCCATTTGTAGCTTTAAAATTTCAAGGGTTTTCCTTTCAAGCCAATAGGTCTCGTTATTGTTTAATAGCGCTATGGACACTATTAGCAGTTGCTATGCATGTTGAAGGATTTTTTTTTAGTGTTTGGTTGTATATATTGTATGCCTTATGTAAGGCTAAGATAGGATAAAAAAGATGTGTATAATAGGGTTACATAAGCATGAAAAAGAAAATTTTAACGGGTGATAGACCAACTGGGAGGCTCCATTTAGGCCATTATATTGGGTCCTTGCAAAACAGAATCAAGTTACAAAGTACGTATGATCAGTACATTTTAGTGGCAGATCTACAAGCCTTAACGGATCATTTTGATAATCCAGCAAAAATTACCCAAAATATTGTTGAACTTACTAAAGATTATTTAAGTATTGGGATTGATCCTAACCAAACAACGATTGTAGTACAGTCTCAAATATCAGAAATCGCAGAGCTAACGGTTTATTATCTCAACCTTGTTACCTTGCGTCAATTGCACCGAAACCCTACTATAAAGTATGAAATCCAGCAAAAAGGGTACAATAAAGCTATTCCGGCAGGTTTTTTCTGTTATCCGGTCAGTCAAGCGGCAGACATTACCCTATTTCAAGCAGAGTTGGTACCGGTTGGGGACGACCAATTGCCCATGATTGAACAAACCAATGCAATTGTTAGGCGTTTTAATAAGATTTATCATACCAACGTTTTAAAAGAATGTAAGGCGGTTTTAAGTAAAACATCTAGATTAGTGGGTATAGATGGTAAATCCAAGTCAAGCAAATCACTGGACAATGCCATTGCACTCTCCGACCCACCAGAAGTGATCAAACAAAAAGTTTTTCAAATGTATACAGATCCTAACCATGCTAAAGCTAGTAACCCTGGCCGTGTAGAAGGGAATGTTGTATTTACCTATTTGGATGCCTTTCATAGTGATGAAGAATCTGTTGCCGATTTAAAAGCCGACTATAGACGCGGTGGGTTAGGTGATGTAGTGATTAAAAATATCTTAAATGATAGTTTACAACTTTTATTAGCACCAATCAGAGAAAAAAGGAATAACTTGGATGCTAAAATAGTAAAAGAAATACTCCATCAAGGTACCGCAAAAGCAGCTCAATTGGCTAAAGTAACGATAGCAATGGTGCGAGAAGCGATAGGTATTCAATCTTTTTAAGGCGTAAACTAAATGAAACAGCTGAAGGGTTTAAAGCAGTTTATCCTTTTGGTTTTTTTATAAGAGACGAAGCCAAACAACTTAAGGTAGGTGTAAATGGCGATATCATCTATGGTGTGATTTATGTTGATCAACTTTGGGTGGATGCTGATTATCGCAACCGGGGCTTAGGGAGTCAACTTATGGAGCGGGTTCATAAACTTGGCCACAAGGAACGCTGTTCTATGGCAACCGTTTGTACCATGAGTTTTCTAGGTGTTCAAAAATTTTATGAACGCCTAGGCTATAAAGTTGACTTTGTCAGGTCGGGTTATGCAAATGGTGCAAGCTGTATATTTTTAAGTAAAAAGTTATAATATTTGAATATTATATCCTTAGCATGCTATTATTCAGGTATCTGTTCAGATGAGCGGTAAAAAATGAATTTTTATATCCTACTTTTTGATTAATCAAAAAGTAGGCAAAAAATCAAGCGCTGATGCAAAAATTTTCTAAAAGTGCGGCCTTAAAGTTGGAAAATCAGCATCTACCCTGCATACCCAACCAACCTGATTTTCTGATCATCTTTGTAAACACATTTCTAGTCGCAACTTTTTACAAGGCACGTTTTTCTATTTTTTCACAACATTGCCACGAGGCTGAACGACGGGTACATTGTTCAACCAATGGTATCACCCTTAAGTTGACACCATTGGTTAAAGAGATACAAATCTATGTGTAGCAAATAAAAATTAGTATTAAACCCTGTAACTATTTTTTGGATTGTTGCATCGTAGTTTTTCTATTCCGCCAAAGCCCACGTTACGCACCACAAATAAATCCCCTGGATCACATTGCAATATTAAAGCTGGATCTACTCTAGCATCACAACAGGCAATCACCATAATTTTAGGCTGTTGTCCATTACGATGCAAATTATACATAATAGATGCATCCGCATTAACGTATTTATTTCTAAATTCCTTGTAGCCTTGTAATATTTTTTTAAAATCATGTTCCATAGACTTACTTAAATTTAAACAAGATTAAAATAACATCATCCAATTTAAAGTAGAGCTTTAAATTGGATGATAAAACTGAAAATTCAAGGCCTAAATGAAATGTTCCTATAAACTTTCTGTACAGGTTTTGAGAACGTTCATATAAATATGTCATTTTAAAAATTTTCTTCAAACGTGAGTTCGGGATTTATTTGACTGATTTACAACAATTTAATATCAATTATTTAGTTAATATTTGCACCTATTTAACAAGTTTTTATATCTAATTTTATAAATATAATATATATAATAAACTGATTACCAGAATTATTTGTTATTCAACTACCTATTTAACTGTCTATAAAACAAATTTTATAAATTTTCATTGATATTGATTATCAAATGAAAAAATAATCTAATCCCGAACTCAGGTTTCAAAATTTATCCTAAGTACCTATCTAAAGGTGCCTACTACTGGCTTTAGGTATAGCTCTATCCTTCTGATATAGTTTTAGTGGGTGGATTTTCTTTTGATTTTTTGTGACTACTTGGATAAATTTGTAGCACGATAGGGTACATCCTTCTAAATTTCTAGGCAAAGTAAAAAATTAAGCATCCTTTGGAAACAGAAGATGTATCAAATGATAGCAACTAAGTATAATCATGGTATCGTCAACTATAGCTCAAATGCAACCTCCTTTATCGCCTACTGACGCAACAGATCTTTCTTCCTTTTATGAGCAATGGTATGAAATGATGTTGCTAATACGTAAATTCGAAGACAAAGCAGCCCAGCTCTATGGGCAGCAAAAAATTAGAGGATTTTGCCACCTTTACACAGGGCAAGAAGCTTGTATAGCTGGCGCTGTGACGGCACTGTGCCAGGGAGATAAATATATTACGGCTTACCGTGACCATGCCCATCCAATTGCATTGGGAACTAGTCCAAATCATGTAATGGCGGAACTTTATGGTAAAGCTACTGGTGTCTCTAAAGGACATGGTGGTTCCATGCATATGTTCGATAAAGCTTGTCATTTTTTAGGTGGTCATGGCATTGTTGGCGGGCATGTTCCTTTAGGGGTGGGTATTGCCTTTTCGGAGCAATATAAAAAAACAGGCAACCTTTGTATTACCTTTATGGGAGACGGCGCAGTGCGCCAGGGTGCGGTCCACGAATCCTTCAATTTAGCCATGCTCTATAGGTTACCCATTATTTTCGTCATTGAAAATAATGGATATGCTATGGGTACTTCAGTAGAACGAAGTTCTAATGTCACGGAACTCTATCGATTGGGTAGCAGTTATGCTATGGAAGCAGAGCGCTTAGATGGATTATGTGTAGAAGCAGTACACCGTGCTGTTCAGCGAGCAGCCTTAAAGGCTAGAAAGGGTATACCTAGTTTGTTGGAATTTGTAACCTACCGCTATAAGGGCCACTCCATGTCTGATCCTGCTACCTATCGCACGAAAGAAGAGGTAGAGGCCTATAAGAGGCAAGATCCTATTCTTAAGTTTAAAGCGTTGATTCTAAAAAATAAAGTTATGGATGAAGCAGCATTGAAAACGATTGAGCGCAAAGTCAAAGATCAAATTGCGCAAGCCGTTGCTTTTGCAGAGGCATCTTCCTTTCCAGATCGAGCAACTGTTTACCATTATGTTTACAAACAGACTGATTATCCATTTCTACAGCATTAAACTTTATGAAAACAATAGACATCAACAGTATTCCTAGAAGCCTTTCAAAAGACCATAAAGAAGTAAAAGAAACAATAGGCATTCTAAATTGTGACAAACGAAAATTGTATATCATTGGCTTGTGTGTAACCTTTTTTGCAGCGGCTTCTTTCTTTTGGTTTTTTTATCTAAGGGAAGCCAAAAATTTAAACGCACAGGATGATGTTTTTCAAGCGATCTATCATTTTGAAGCCGGTGATTTTGATAAGGCACTAAACGGGGATGGCTTCCACAAAGGCTTTTTAGAAGTCATCAAACAATACCCTTATACTAAAACCGCCAATTTAGCTTGTTTTTATGTAGGGGTTTCCTACATGCACCAAAAGGAATATGATCAAGCGCGCTCTTTTTTAAGTAGATTTAAAGCTAGAGATTGTATCTTACAAGCCCGTGCTTGGTGTGTGATGGGTGATGCCTATAGTGAACAAAAAAACTATAAGCAAGCGGCTATCTATTACATGAAGGCTGCTCGTTATAAAGCAAACAGTGTATATACCCCTGGCTATTTGGTTAAAGCAGCTATCGTTTTTGAAGCAGATGCGCAATATAAAAATGCCTATGGTTGCTATCAAGAGATAGTAGAAAAATATCCTACCTCTGGGTATGGCAGTGGTTTGGCTATTAAAGAAGCCAGTCGTTTGTCTGTACTTTTCTAGTTGGATCAACTTCTTTCTATTGCGCTTATGCAGAAACGTTGGGTCATTCAATCTTTTAAGGAGCCTGATCAGGTAGCAGGATTAGAAAAGGTACTGGGTACTCCTTCTGCTATTTCTGCCATTTTGTTACATAGGGAAATAGAAACTTTTGAAGCTGCTAGGTGTTTTTTTCGCCCCTCTTTAGCGCAGTTGTATGATCCATTCTTAATGCAAGACATGGAACAAGCGGTAACCCGTTTGCACCAAGCGCTAAGCAAAAAAGAAAAAATATTAATTTATGGTGACTATGATGTAGATGGTACCACAGCTGTGGCCATGGTCTATGGTTTTCTTCAATTATTACCTGGTACAGCGGTAAGTTATTATGTGCCAGACCGCATGGTGGAGGGCTATGGCGTTTCCATGCAAGCCATAGAAAAAGCACATCAAGAGGGTATTAAACTGATCATTACCCTAGACTGTGGCATAAAGGCTTATGCATCCATTGCTCGAGCGGTTGAACGGGGCATAGATGTGATTGTTTGTGACCACCATGAAGCAGGAGACACCTTACCACTAGCTTATGCCATTTTAGATCCAAAACAGTCAGGTTGTCCTTACCCCTTTAAAGAATTATCAGGCTGTGGTATAGGCTTTAAACTATTACAAGCTTTTTGTAAACAATACGGATGCAACCCTGACATCCTTTATACTTATTTAGACCTTGTAGCGGTTAGTATAGCTTGTGATATTGTTCCATTGGTAGGTGAAAACAGGATTTTAGCTTACTTTGGCATCAAACAGTTGGAAACGAATCCTCGTCCAGGGCTACAAGCATTAATAGAATTGGGGATTTTTGCCACTACGATTACCATTTCCGATATTGTTTTTAAAATAGGCCCACGGATTAATGCTGCTGGACGCATGAGCCATGCCGCTTTGGCTGTTCAGTTACTTATAGAACAGGATGCAGTAAAAGCCTATCACTTAGCGCAGTCTATTGACCAGCAGAACCTCTTACGCCAATCGCTTGACTATACCATTACACAAGAAGCCTTGGCTATGATAGAAAATAGGCCCTATCAAAGCAAGAGCAATGTGCTTTTTAATCCAGATTGGCATAAAGGTATTATTGGCATTGTAGCGTCCCGTTGCATTGAACAGTGTTACAGGCCTACTGTGATTTTAACACTGTCTGATGGTCAGGCTACTGGCTCTGCACGTTCCATACCTGGCTATAATATCTATGAAGCCATCTCCGCCTGTAGTGGGCTTTTACACCAATATGGTGGCCACGCGTTTGCTGCAGGTCTTACTATGCCACTAACACATATGACTAAATTTCAGAAAAAATTTGAGGAAGTGGTATCACAAACCATAACAGATGATTTGCTAATGCCTCAACAAACCATTCATGCCCTTATTCCCTTTCAGGCCATTACGCAAAAATTTGTTAATATATTGATGCAAATGGCTCCTTTTGGTCCAGGAAATGCTACGCCAGTATTTGCTAGTGAAAAAGTTTATGCCCGCAAATTTCACGCGATAAAAGGAAAGCATCTTAAGATGGAGCTTTACCAAATAGATTGTGCACAGTCCTATGAAGCGATAGGGTTTGGACTGGGTCCCTATCTACCACTAGTTTCCACTGGGAAACCATTTTCTATAGCCTATACCATAGGGTATAATTATTACTTAGGTAATAAATCTTTACAGCTTATGGTAAAGGATATTAAAGAAGCAGCATATATCAATCCCTACATACCCTAATCCCTTCTAAAATTATTCCTTTTTGCAGCAGCTTCTCTTCTTCATCTTGAATAGCTACATTGGTAATAACGTGAGTTCGGGATTTATTTGACTGATTTACAAAAATTTAATATCAATTATTTAGTTAATATTTGCACCTATTTAACAAGTTTTTATATCTAATTTTATAAATATAATATATATAATAAAATGATTACCAGAATTATTTGTTATTCAACTACCTATTTAACTGTCTATAAAACAAATTTTATAAATTTTCATTGATATTGATTATTAAATGAAAAAATAATCTAATCCCGAACTCAGGTTAATAAGATCATTTAAGCTGGGCGCACCTGCGTTGGCCCAAGCAGTGAACCAAAAATTGCCTACTTCTCTAATGGATTGTTGCAAACGTGCTTCAACCTGCCCTTGTAGACCTTGGTGGTAAGCAGTAGAAAATGCAATAGAGTACTGTTTTTTTAATAACCTGAATTCGGGATTATACGTATTGAAAGTCAGCCATATATATTCTAGTTATAGAAGTTTTTTTCTCTTTTAGTCCATAAGCTGTAATTCCAGCTATCAAATTGACCAAAAAATTAGGTATACTTCTATGGCTGGCATGTTCTATTTGGCTAATATTTTTGAGCTGATCTATAATGGTTTCAATTATAGATTGTTTTCTAAGCATCAGTTTATCCCAGAGTGGCATAAAAGCATTTTTCATATTTTTTCTGATCTGGGTAATGAGTTCCACGCCTTTTTCCATCAGTTTTTCAAACAAATCTTTGCTTATGTAACCTTTATCGGCAAACATTTTACCCATCAAGCGTTTACATAAATCTTCTACAGGAAGCCTATCATTAGTTTTACCTGTAGTGAGTTGAAAGTTCATAACCTCTCCTAAATCGTTGACTATCAAATGTAATTTGATGCCAAAAAACCAACCAGTACTGGTTTTACCTTTAGTAGCAATTGATGCCAAAACCTTGTTAGAATGGGTTCTTTTGATGTTACAAACTTTGACAGCCGTAGCATCCATAAAGTAACAGCCTGTTTGGGTTTTAGAAAGACTTTTGGTAAAAAAGTAAAAGGTAATCAAGGTTCTTTGAACCAGTTCGATGAACCTATTATAGCTTACTAATGTTTTAAATTCATTAGAATGAAACTGCTGTAAATGAAGATAATAAGCCTTAAAATTTCTAAAACCAATCACGTGAAAGGCAATAATTATAGTCATTATTTCACTTAAAGTTAATGAACAGGTTCTAGTGGGTTTTCTTGCTGAAGTGGGTAAGAGCTGTTTTTACGTATAGGGCATAAATTTTTTTAAAAACTCATCAACAGCATAATATATTTCTACTAATTTTGCTACATTCATAACTGGCTCCTTTGTTAATTTTACTACAAACTTGATCTCCAAATTTAAAACACAAAGGGGCTTTTTTAACACAATTTATAAACATTTAATCCCGAACTGACGTAATTAATATTTGCACCTATTTAACAAGTTTTTATATCTAATTTTATAAATATAATATATATAATAAACTGATTATCAGAATTATTTGTTATTCAACTACCTATTTAACTGTCTATAAAACAAATTTTATAAATTTTTATTAATATTGATTATCAAACGAAAAAATAATATAATCCCGAACTCAGGTTAAAGGAAAGGTTTCGGCTTTATTACCAACATAACCGTAGCTAACGTGGGATTCTATCGATAAAATGTTAGGCATTTATGTGCAAATTTTATTTAGTATCCGTTTTATCTTCTTTATCTTTTATAAGATTGATAGCTTGCAGGCTGTGTAAAAATTTTTTACGCCACAGTGTCTGTTTCATTTAATTTATAAACGCTAATGCATAAAAGTTGCACAGCTTGGCTATACGCTGCTTGCTGGCTTAACTTTTAGCCCGGGTGAGACGTTCTAGTTTTATTAAAATTTATAACGCTTTGCAAGTTAGCTATTTTAAAGAAAAATAGGCTAACCTCAAACAGACCTTGAAAGCATTTGGACTAAATCGGATCTATATCTAATACTGTTTTGATTTTTCTATATAGTCCTTTACCCAATGCATAGTTGCAGGCACTCCTTAAGGTTTCTTTTGTGTTTTGCAATGTGTCTAAATTTTTACTCGGTATTTTTAAAAATATATCCAATAAAAAGTGGTTCCTAACCTTACCAACTAATGGTTGTTGAGGGCCTAGTACCATGCCCTCAAACTTTTTTTCTAATATTTTTTTTAATGCAATGGTGCCTAATTGCAAGGTAGAGGCATCAACACAACTTAAGCTTAGTTTAATAAGTCTAACATAAGGAGGATATAGAAACCGCTTTCTTTCTGCTAACTCAGCTCTGTACATGCCTTCGTAGTCACCATTAGATAAGTAGTGAAATAAGGGATGATGGGGCTGCCTGGTTTGAATAAATACACTACCTTGTTGGTTGCGTCTACCTGCTCTTCCTGCCAACTGTGTAATCAATTGAAAACATTTTTCATTGGATCTAAAATCAGGAAAGTAGAGTAATCCATCTATATCTAGTATGCCTATAAGGCGTATGTTGGCCAAATCCAATCCTTTGGCCATCATCTGTGTGCCCACTAAAATATCTATCGATCCAGAAGCAACCTCTTTTAAAATAGATTGGTAACTATTTTTCCCTCTTGTGCTATCCAAATCCATGCGCCCAACTTTTTGTTCCGGAAAGATAAGTTGTAAGCTCTCTTCTAGTTTTTCTGTACCAAAGCCTATGTTGTGTATCTGCTGAGATCCACAATGGTGGCACGATCCAAAAGGAGGTGTAGCATAGTCACAATAATGGCAGCGTAGCTGATTTGCCTCTTGGTGGTAGGTAAGGCTTACCGCGCAAGTAAGGCAACGGGGAATCCATCCACAAGCGGCACATAAAAAATAGCGTGCATACCCTCTTCTGTTTTGAAAAATCATTGCTTGACCACCTTCTATACTATTTTTTTGAAGCTGAGATAGTAATGTAAGCGAGAAAATTTCTCGCATAGCTTTACGCTTTTTTTCTATGTTCAGGTCAATAAAAAATAATTTGGGAGGGCTTGCTGTGCCAAACCTATGGCCTAATGTTACCAGGCCATACTTCCCAGATTGGGTATTATAATAGCTTTCTATTGAAGGTGTACCCGAACCCAGTAAAACGTTTGCGTGATGCTGTTGGGCCAATAGGATGCTACTATCTCGTGCATGGTAAGTAGGCATCGCATCGCTCTGTTTATAGGCAGGATCGTGTTCTTCATCTACAATAATGAGTTGTAAGGCCTTAAAAGGTAGGAAGAGTGCAGAGCGTGTCCCTACCACCATTAATGTGGTTTGGTGTAACAGGCGAGACCATGTATTTAAACGCTCTTTATCAGACTGTTTAGAGTGATGTACCACCAGCCAGTTTCCTAAGAAAGGTCTAATACGCTCTACTATATGCGTTACTAAACCTATTTCTGGTACTAAAAGCAAGACTTGTTTTTGTTGGCGCAATGCTGATGTAATCAGATGCATATACAACTCTGTTTTGCCACTTCCTATAGCACCATGTAGGAGTACCACTGCTTTTTCAGCAAACTGTTTTTGAATGTTTATCAGTGCTTTATTTTGAAATGCGGTTAAAGTAGCTAATGGTGCTAAAGGTGCAGTAAAAATTGGTGAAGACAAATGGTCCAGACTAGTCTTTATTAAAATTCCTTTCTTAAATAAAGCATGAAAGGCTGATTTGGAATAAGCTAAAAGCGTTTTTTTAGAAGCATATAGAGTCGATTTTTCTTTTTTAGGTAAAAAATAAGCTAAAAGGGCTTGTTGTTTGGGGGATCGTGGTGCTACCTTGGCGATGGTAAGTGCGTCTAGATGGAGGGTAGGAGAGAGGGTAAAGTAGAGGTTGTCGTCATCTGTCGGATCGATTGTAGCCGTGGCAACTATCTGCACCAAGCGTTGGGATAATAAAGATATAAGTGCTTTGTTGGCTTCTTGTGGCGCCATTAATTGGACAATAGATCTATAAGATAAAGGTTGGTATTGTAACGCAGTGATAATAGCTTGCTCGATTGTGGAGGTTTGATTTGGGGAAATGGTTCTATTGATTTGAAAGACTATTTGGTTAGGAGCGTTGAGGACTTTAGGCCATGCAAGCGATAAGGTTTCACCAAGGCTAGATACGTAATAAGCGCCTATCCATTCTAGAAATGCCAATTGCTGAGGTGTAAATAAGGGTGTTTCGTAGATTACGCCTAATAGATCCTTAGTAGGGTAAGTGGGTGCGTTACTATGATATCTCATAACAATACCCAGCAAAAGTTTTCCTCTACGCAGCGATACGAGTACACTACTGCCTATATCTACCATACTTTGGTATATGGAAGGAATATGGTAGGTTAAAGGTTTAATGGGAAGTGGCAGTATAACATCTGCAAATTTTTTCAAGTGTAATGCAATTTTTTAGAATGGTTAGGTTTTTAAAATAAAAAATAGGAAGTGTTCGTTCAACCATAGGCGTCAAGTTAAGGAATGTTAGTAATAACATTAAGGATAGTATGGGCAATAATTTTAATTACGGTATAAAATAGATTCTGTCGCGTTTATTCTAAAAAATCATTATTTTAACGTGAGTTCGGGATTAGATTATTTTTTCATTTGATAATCAATATTAATAAAAATTTATAAAATTTGTTTTATAGACAGTTAAATAGGTAGTTTAATAACAAATAATTCTGATAATCAGTTTATTATATATATTATATTTATAAAATTAGATATAAAAACTTGTTAAATAGGTGCAAATATTAACTAAATAATTGATATTAAATTATTGCAAATCAGTCAAATAAATCCCGAACTCACGTTTTTAGTATCTGTAGTTAAAAAAGTAGTTATTATGTTTAATATTTCGCCCAAATTATTACTTTACTTTAAAGGCTATTGTTCTTCAGCAGAAGTCATCCTGTTATTTGTCTAGATGAAGTATCGTTTTTCCTTGAGCTATAGACCTAAGTTCGGGATTAGCTTGTTAAAAAATAGCTTTAAAAAGCTCCTTTGTGTTTTAAATTTGGAGATAAAAAAATACTAACCAGATTATCCAAAGGAGCCAGTTATGAATGTAGAAAAGTTAGTTGAAATATATTATGCTGTTAATGAATTTCTCATAAAATTTATGCCGTATATAGAAAAACAACTGTTAACCAACTCTAAAAGAAAACCCACTAGAACTTGTTCATTAACTTTGAGTGAAATAATGACTGTTCTTATTACCTTTCATGTGATTGGTTTTAGAAATTTTAAATCTTATTATATTCATTTACAGTAATTTCATTCTAGTGAATTTGGAAAGTTAGTAAGCTAGAATAGATTTATAGAACTGATCCAAAGAACGTTAGTTCCCTTGTACTGTTTTACACAAAGTTTTTCTAAAACAAAAACAGGTTGTTATTTTATGGATGCAACAGCCATCAAGGTTTGCCATATCAAAAGAGCCTATACGCACAGGGTTTTTAAATCGATTGCTACTAAAGGTAAAACCAGCACCGGTTGGTTTTTTGGATTAAAGTTGCACTTGATAGTCAATGATTTAGGAGAAATTATGAATTTTCAACTGACCACAGGTAAAACTAATGATAGGCTTCCTGTAGAAAATTTGTGTAAACACTTCATGGGTAAAATGTTTGCCGATAAAGGTTACATAACCTCAGTTCGGGATTAGACGTATTGTGAACCAGTCATATATATATTAGTTATAGAAGGTTTTTTCTCTTTTAGTGCATAAGTTGTAATTCCAGCTATCAAATTGACTAGAAAATTAGGTATGCTTCTATGCCTAGAATGTTCTATATGGCTAATATTTTTGAGCTGATCTATAATAGTTTCAATTATAGATCGTTTTCTAAGCATCAGTTTATCCTAGAGTGGCATAAAAGCATTTTTCATATTTTTTCTGATTTGGGTAATGAGTTCCACGCCTTTCTCGATCAGTTTTTCAAATAAATCTTTGCTTATGTAACCTTTATTGGCAAACATTTTACCCATGAAGTGTTTACATAAATTTTCTACAGGAAGCCTATCATTAGTTTTACCTGTGGTCAGTTGAAAATTCATAATTTCTCCTAAATCATTGACTATCAAGTGCAACTTTAATCCAAAAAACCAACCGATGCTGGTTTTACCTTTAGTAGCAATCGATTTAAAAACCCTGTGCGTATAGGCTCTTTTGATATGGCAAACCTTGATGGCTGTTGCATCCATAAAATAACAACCTGTTTTTGTTTTAGAAAGACTTTGTGTAAAACAGTACAAGGGAACTAACGTTCTTTGGATCAGTTCTATAAATCTATTGTAGCTCACTAACTTTCCAAATTTACTAGAATGAAATTGCTGTAAATGAATATAATAAGACTTAAAATTTCTAAAACCAATCACATGAAAGGCAATAAGAACAGTCATTATTTCACTCAAAGTTAATGAACAAGTTTTAGTGGGTTTTCTTTTAGAGTTGGTTAACAGTTGTTTTTCCATATACGGCATAAACTTTATGAGAAATTCATCAACAGCATAATATATTTCAACTAATTTTTCTACATTCATAACCGGCTCCTTTAGATAATCTGGTTAGTATTTTTTTATCTCCAAATTTAAAACACAAAGGAGCTTTTTAAAGCTATTTTTTAACAAGCTAATCCCGAACTTAGGTTACATAAGCAAAGATTTATTTGAAAAACTGATCGAGAAAGGCGTGGAACTCATTACCCAAATCAGAAAAAATATGAAAAATGCTTTTATGCCACTCTAGGATAAACTGATGCTTAGAAAACGATCTATAATTGAAACTATTATAGATCAGCTCAAAAATATTAGCCATATAGAACATTCTAGGCATAGAAGCATACCTAATTTTCTAGTCAATTTGATAGCTGGAATTACAGCTTATGCACTAAAAGAGAAAAAACCTTCTATAACTAATATATATATGACTGGTTCACAATACGTCTAATCCCGAACTGAGGTTTTAGAGATTTGGAAGAGATGATGCGTATGAGAGGCGCAGGAGTTGATCATTCTACGCTACAGAGATGGGTTATTAAGTTTGTTCCTCTTATAGATGAAGCAGTAAGCAAAAGAAAACGACCAGTTGGTGGTAGTTGGAGAATGGATGAAACCTATGTTAAACTAAACGGGAAATAGATCTATTTATATAGAGCAGTAGATCGTTATGGTGATATAGTTGACTTTTTTCTATCTGAGCATAGAGACAAGTCTGCAGCTTTTTCTTTTTTTCGTAAGGCGATCACAGAAAATAATATTCCTAAGAAAGTAGTAATTGACAAAAGCGGTAGTAATAAAGCTGCCTTTGATGCGATCAATACAGAACTTGATCAAGATCATACCATTCAAATATTTCAAAACAAATACTTGAATAATAGAGTTGAACAAGATCATAGGTTTATCAAAAAACGGCTAAAACCTATGCTTAGTTTTAAGTGTTTTAAGGCTGCAGCCATTACCATTGCAGGGATAGAAAACATTCGTATGATTCAAAAAGGACAAGTAAGAGGAGCTAAAAATCATCTTTCTATTTTTGAGAATTTTGTTATGCTAATGGCCGAATAATACCCAATATATATCCAAAACTTCACTTAAAAGAAAAGACGTTACTAACGAAAATATAGAAGCGACAGAACCAAAGTTGAGCAACTGTTTACAAGAGTTGGTTTTTTATTTTTTTCGTAGCATGGCCATACCGGTGAATAGATACTTTTTTATAAAAAATGTAAAAGGGCCATCACACAATAGTAAGATACAATAGAAATCCATATTTTGGCCATATGGAATTTTCCAATCATTTTTATAGATGCGGCCCATACCGTTCCATCTATATGACGCACCTGCATGGTGTAATAGATTGGTTGGTATGCACCAAGGCTACTACAGAAGCATGCTAATTTTGAAACTAATATACCCATGACACAACCCATATTTTCTATTATTTTAATAGCCATTTTCCTAATCGCCACTGCTTACAAAGGCTTCTCTATGGCCAACCATCAGCCTGGTCCATTGCCTCAGGCTATTTTTCATGAAGGGATAGTGCTTTTTGATCAACATCAATATGCAGCTGCCCAAAAGTACTTTGAGGCCTATTTAAACCGTCACGGAAAAAGGTATCAGCAAGAAGAGGCTGCCTACTATGCTGTTTTATCTGCTTTAGAAAATAAAGATCCGCATATAGAAACCCTTTTACAATATTTTATAGTAAGGTACCCTACCAGTGCATATGTAGAAACCGTGCGTTATCATTTGGCAAAGTGCTTTGCTCAAACAGGTTTATTTTATAAAAGTCTCTCTTTATATCGAAATATCAAAGCAGCTTGTTTGACACCTACGGATCGCGCAGCCCTTCCATATGTTGCAGGGACTACTTATTTGCAACTAAAAGATTGGGAAAATGCAAAAAAATGCTTTGCAGCCATTAACCATACAAACCATCCTTATTATTACGCTGCACAATTACAGATGGGGTATATAGCTTTTGAGCAAGGCGACTATAATGGTGCGCTTATAGCACTTCAAAAAGCAAGTAAAAAATATAAACTAGAAACCAAAAGGTTAACCTTAAAAGTATACCATAAAGCGGGTAAGTTTGAATCATTGCTTGACTATGTACAACGCTGTCCCGCGTCATCTTTTACCAAACAAGATCACCTACTCATTGCCGGTGCCTATTTTTTTCTCAAGCAATATCAAACTGCCATTATCCACTATCAGATGGCCTTAGATGATGCGGTAGACAGCATGACCCAGGCTAAGCTGGGCCATGCGTTATATAAAACGGAACAGTATGCTAAAGCAGTTGTTTGCTTTCAGAAACTGTTGCATAAGAATGATCATGCCAGTCAAATTGCTGCTTACTATAGTGGCCTTATTTATGAAAAAGATGGTGCTGTTTCAGCAGCAATAGCTGCCTTTTCCCAAGCTGCACGGCTAAAGTTTGATCCAGAGATAAGCGATTTAGCCGCTATCAAGCTTGCAGGCCTACACTATCAACAATGCGCCATTCCAGAAGTTATAGAAGCGATGACTGCTTTTATTGAAACCCACCAGGAAAGCAAACACCTTTCCACTGCACAAGCTTTACTGGCACAGTGTTACTATAAAACAAAAGCTTATCAACTGGCTATAGACTATATAGCAGGACTCTCTTATAAAACTGAACGACTCTTAAAGTTATACCAAAAAGTACTTTTTTACCAGGGGTTGGAAGCCTACAATAAGGCTGCGTTAGATGCCGCTATAAAATATTTAAAGCAATCTCTGCTTTTCCCTTTTAAACCATCTTTAGTGTTACAGGCTCAGTTTTGGTTAGGAGAAGTATTTTCTGCGCTTGGAAAATATGAAAAAGCATTAAAGTTTTATACGAAATACATGCAACAAGGCAGTTTAAATACGCTCTATTACGAGAAAAACCTATATGGACTAGCCTATGGTTATTTTAACACAGGCCATTACACCACTGCAGCCAAAACCTTTGAACAGTATATAGCGATTACCCAAAAACAGCCTGCTGCTACCCACTACGATGCAATCCTTCGGCTAGCTGACTGTTATTATGTAAAGAAAAATTATAAGGAAGCACTTAGGCTATATGCGTCTGTGTATACCTACCATCCTGCCCATGTTCGTTACCAAGAAACACTGATTTATCAGACATTAGAAGACACCCTTCGTGCGGAACTTTGCCTGCAAGAAATACTCACACACCACACAGAAACCAAATATTATGAAAAAGCATGCTATCATAAGGCTTGTACCCTATTCAATGCAGGCCATTATGAAGCAGCCATTCAATCATTTAGCTATCTTATTGAAAGGGAGCCAACTAGTGATCTACAGCCAGATTTATTGATGAAACGGGCCCTTGCTTATGAAAATCTTCAAAAGTATGAAGCTGCTACTGCGGACTATACGACCATTTTAGATCAACATCCTACCCATCTCCATGCAGAAAATACTTTGATGGCTCTATCGAACCTATTTGCTGGAACCCCTGAAAAAATAGATGTTTACTTAGAAAAGTATGCCCACATTGCTGAAAAAATGGCCAGCCATTCCGATAAGCGTGCCATTGATACGGCTAGGCAGCTCTTTTATAATCAGGCCTATCATAAAGCATTGCACCAACTTACTGCTTTTGATAAAAAGTATCCAAATAGTCAGCTGCTTTCAGAAGCGTATTTTTTAATGGCAGAAAGCTATTACAGGCTACAAAAGCACAAACAGGCGATAAGTTATTATAAAAAGGTAGTGGCTGACCGCCAAGCCACTTTCCATAAAAAAGCATGGTTAAGAATGGCTGATCTGGCTTACCAAAAGAAGCGTTTTCAAGAAGCCGTCACCCATTACCAAAAGCTACAGAAGATGCATCTGACAGATAAAGAATATCATCATACCTTAAGTGGGCTTATAAAAGCTAGTTTTGTCCTAAAACAATATCAAATTGCAACACCAGCTTGTTTACAATTATTGAATAGTCCTAAGGAAGCACCCATTGAAACCCTTCAACAAACTTCTCTTTATCTAGGCAAGATAGCCATGCAACGATCAGAATACAAACGTGCTAGAAGCCATTTTTTAAAGGCCAGTAGACCGTCACATACCGTTACTGCAGCAGAAGCACAATATCTATGGGCCCATACAGAATTTCAACTAAAAGCTTATAAAGCTTCCTTAAACATCTTATTTGACCTTGTAGAAAAATTTCCACACAATAACCATTATATAGATGGCGCCTTTTTACTTATGGCAGATAATTATATAATGCTAGGCAACCTTACACAGGCTAAAGCTACTTTGGACTCTATGATTAGTAAATCGAAAAATAAAAATAACATTGAACTGGCTAAGCAGAAAAGAGCCAAAGTAGTCTCTAAAATAAAAACAAAGAGCTCTGTCCACTTAAGTGTGTAAATTATTTTTTGGTTTTATTCAATTCTGTTTTCAAATTTAATTAAAAAATGTGCCATAGTCTCGCTCCAGTTATGAATAGAGGTGGTCCATTTTTTAGTCATGTAGTTAATAGTTAGATATAATGTTTTAAAAACAGCTAGATCGTTAGGGAACACTTTTTTATTTTTGGTAACTCTACGAAATTGGCTATTTACAGATTCCAAACATTTGTTGTGTAAATGACCTTACGTATGGCATTAGGGTACTGTAAAAATACCATCAGATTATCCCAGTTAGCATACTAAGATTGGGCTATTTGTGGGTATTGTTGATTCCACTTAGTAGCAAAAGCTTCTAAGGCCATCAATGCTTCTTGCTCGGTAACTGCTGTATAAATTGGTTTTAAATCAGCAACTAATACCTTTCTATGTTTATAAGAAACATACTGCAAACTACCCCTAATTGCATGAACAATACAGAGCTGATGTTCCGTTTTTGGGTATACAGCAGCAATGGCCTCAGACATGCCTGACAAATTATCTGTACATGCAATGAGCATATCGTTCATACCCCGATTTTTGAGTTCTGTTAAATTGCCTAACCAAAATTTAGCCCCTTCATTTTCACTCATCCAAAGCCCTAAAACATCCTTTATGCCAGATCTATCTATACCTAAAGCGACATAGACTGCCTTGTTGATGATGCGCTTATCTTGTCTAACTTTAACTACAAAGCAATCAAAAAAAACAATAGAATAGACTGATTCTAAGGGACGATTTTGCCATATCTTAACATCTTCAATAACAGAGTCTGTGATGTTACTTATCAGGCTTTCACTTACTTCTGCGCCATATAATTCCTGTATTTGAATCTGAATATCTGACAGACTCATACCTTTAGCATGTAAAGATAAGATCTTATCATCCAAACTAGGAATTCTTGTTTGACGATTAGGCAATAAAATAGGTTCAAAAGTCGATGCTCTATCTCTGGGTACTTCAACCGATATAACGCCATTATCAGTAATAACTTGCTTACTGGATAATCCATTACGTACATTCTCTGAATCACTACGTGCATACTTATTATAACCTAAATGGTCATCCATTTCTGACTGTAATGCTTTTTCTACAAGACGCTTACTTAATTGTTTGAGTAAGCCGTCTTGATCAAAAAGTCTGGAAAGGTCTACACCTGATTCTATCAGTACATCTATGGCCTTGCTTATCCCATCTTTAACTGTCTCTTTTCTTTTCATTGTTTTAAGTGTTATGATTTAGGTAAAGATAAATCCTAAAAAATATTTACACACTTAAAACAAAAGACCATTCCCTTCTCATCCCACCGTACGTTCAGTTTTCCCGAATACGGCGGTCCGATAGTCTTCTTCATAAACCTTGCACAACTCTCTCAGGATACTTAATCATTCCACTACTAATGTACAACATCCCCATTGTATAGAGTTTGCTATTGGGATAGCTTTTCCACCCACACCCACGGCCTTTTCTTCTATAGGTTAAGTATCTGCGAAATCGGTTATTAATAAAGTCCTGCAATCTAACAAAAGCTTCACTGGCATTCGTATGTTTAAAATAGTTAACCCATCCTAACACTACTGGTTTTATTTGCTCGATGAATGTTTGAGGTTTGATTGGTGCTTTTCTACAAGTCAGGTATTTTAGTCTGTTACGGATGCTTTGTTGGGATTGTTTCGTTGGAAATACATAAATGCTATTTCTGCCACTTGTTGGACTCTTTCTTTTTACAAAGTAAAATCCTACTATCAGCCTTCCTGTAGCCACTAGATAGTCGGCAAATGTGCTTAAACGGCTTAACGAGGCTAATTTAGGTTCACTTTTGTTGCAGCCCGCTATTTTGCAGATGCATTTAAAGGTAACTTAAACCTGTGAATCACCCCACAAATCCAACCTCCTGCTACACTCCCGAAATAGACAAATTAGAGTCAGGGGACTTACACCCCATTTGTTGCACACCTGTGCCGGTGTGCAATGGCTGCAGACTTAAAACACTTAAAACTAAGCATAGGTTTTAGCCGTTTTTTGATAAACCTATGATCTTGTTCAACTCTATTATTCAAGTATTTGTTTTGAAATATTTGAATGGTATGATCTTGATCAAATTCTGTATTGATCGCATCAAAGGCAGCTTTATTACTACCGCTTTTGTCAATTACTACTTTCTTAGGAATATTATTTTCTGTGATCGCCTTACGAAAAAAAGAAAAAGCTGCAGACTTGTCTCTATGCTCAGATAGAAAAAAGTCAACTGTATCACCATAACGATCTACTGCTCTATATAAATAGATCCACTTCCCGTTTAGTTTAACATAGGTTTCATCCATTCTCCAACTACCACCAACTGGTCGTTTTCTTTTGCTTACTGCTTCATCTATAAGAGGAACAAACTTAATAACCCATCTTTGTAGTGTAGAATGATCAACTCTTGCGCCTCTCATACGCATCATATCTTCCAAATCTCTATAGCTCAAGGAAAAACGACACTTCATCTAGACAAATAACAGGATGACTTCTGCTGAAGAACAATAGCCTTTAAAATAAGGTAATAATTTGAGCGAAATATTAAACATAATAACTACTTTTTTAACTGCAGATACTAAAATAATGATTTTTTAGAATAAACGCGACAGAACCCTGCTGAAAGACCTAGTGATCATCTTTTTGCAAAAAAATTATTGAACAACAATAAGGTAGTAATTTTTTTTGCCTTTTTGAACCAATAGGTAACGATCATGTAACAAAGTAAAATCGGGTTTTTGATAAGGATCGGTTATCAATATCTTATTTACCTTGATACCAGATGAGGCGATCAGGCGTCTTGCTTCTGCCTTAGAAGGCATAATAAGATTTTGCGTAGCCACGGATAATAAAGAGACCATAGAGTGTACTGCACTTAAAGCAGTTCTTGCGACATGCACCTTAGGTATAGTACCACAGACACTTAATAGATCATCTTCACTGAGTGCATAGAGCGCATCTACTGAATCGGCATGGCCAAAAAGAATATTGCTGCAGACCACGGCTTGCCTACAAGCCTCCTCTGAATGCACCATAGTGGTTACAATCTTAGCCAATGTTTGCTGCAACAGCCGCATTTCGGGTTTGGCTTGGTGGGCCACAATAAGGGCTTCTATCTCCTCTTGCGTACAAAAAGAAAATATTTTAATCCATTTCTCTACTTCATGGTCTCCACCATTCAACAAAAACTGATATAACTCATAAGGAGATGTTTGCGCTGGATCTAGCCATATATTGCTTCCAGAGGCTGTTTTTCCAAACTTGGTTCCATCCGAACGGGTCAATAAAGGGGCAGTAATCGCAAAGGCTTGATATTGCGCTTTTTTACGAATAAGCTCTACCCCTGTAGTTACATTGCCCCATTGATCAGCGCCACCCATTTGCAGGGTTACATTTTTATGTAGATAGAGATAATAGAAATCATATCCTTGTATGAGTTGATAGGCAAATTCGGCATAAGAGATACCAGTTTCTATGCGTTGTTTTACACTATCCTTAGTGATCATATACCCAATAGGTATATGTTTGCCTATATCACGTAAAAATCTTAGGAAAGAGAAATCTTTCAACCAATCAAAATTATTCAATAAAACAGCCTTGTTGGGACCAGTAGAGAAATCTAAAAACTTTTCTAATTGCTTGGCAATACAGGCCTCATTGTAACGCAACACTTCCTCTGTTAAAAACAGGCGTTCTTGGCTACGCCCAGAGGGATCTCCAATCATGCCAGTAGCACCACCTACTAGTGCAATGGGCTTATGACCCGCCTCTTGGAAGTGCTTTAATAACATTATAGGAACCAAATTGCCAAGGTGTAAAGAGGGGGCAGAAGGCTCAAAACCAACGTATCCGGTAGCCATGCCTTTGCTTAGATGTTTCGCTGTACCTGGAACCATATCATGGACCATACCACGCCAACGCAAATTGGCAATAAAACTTTTCATAAAACTCAACAATAATAATACCTCAAGATAGATAATATTATAAAGAATGACAATAAAGGAATGGGTTCTGTCGCGTCTACATTTTCGTTAGTAACGTCTTTTCTTTTAAGTGAAGTTTTGGATATATATTGTTTATTATTCGGCCATTAGCATAACAAAATTCTCAAAAGTAGAAAGATGATTTTTAGCTCCGATTACTTGTCCTTTTTGAATCATAGGAATGTTTTCTATCCCTGCAATGGTCTAGAGTAAAGAAATGGTTGGACCACTTAAAATTAAGCATATCTATTGCTTCGGCTCTGTCCACTTAAGTGTGTAAATTATTTTTTGGTTTTATTCAATTCTGTTTTCAAATTTAATTAAAAAATGTGCCATAGTCTCGCTCCAGTTATGAATAGAGGTGGTCCATTTTTTAGTCATGTAGTTAATAGTTAGATATAATGTTTTAAAAACAGCTAGATCGTTAGGGAACACTTTTTTATTTTTGGTAACTCTACGAAATTGGCTATTTACAGATTCCAAACATTTGTTGTGTAAATGACCTTACGTATGGCATTAGGGTACTGTAAAAATACCATCAGATTATCCCAGTTAGCATACTAAGATTGGGCTATTTGTGGGTATTGTTGATTCCACTTAGTAGCAAAAGCTTCTAAGGCCATCAATGCTTCTTGCTCGGTAACTGCTGTATAAATTGGTTTTAAATCAGCAACTAATACCTTTCTATGTTTATAAGAAACATACTGCAAACTACCCCTAATTGCATGAACAATACAGAGCTGATGTTCCGTTTTTGGGTATACAGCAGCAATGGCCTCAGACATGCCTGACAAATTATCTGTACATGCAATGAGCATATCGTTCATACCCCGATTTTTGAGTTCTGTTAAATTGCCTAACCAAAATTTAGCCCCTTCATTTTCACTCATCCAAAGCCCTAAAACATCCTTTATGCCAGATCTATCTATACCTAAAGCGACATAGACTGCCTTGTTGATGATGCGCTTATCTTGTCTAACTTTAACTACAAAGCAATCAAAAAAAACAATAGAATAGACTGATTCTAAGGGACGATTTTGCCATATCTTAACATCTTCAATAACAGAGTCTGTGATGTTACTTATCAGGCTTTCACTTACTTCTGCGCCATATAATTCCTGTATTTGAATCTGAATATCTGACAGACTCATACCTTTAGCATGTAAAGATAAGATCTTATCATCCAAACTAGGAATTCTTGTTTGACGATTAGGCAATAAAATAGGTTCAAAAGTCGATGCTCTATCTCTGGGTACTTCAACCAATATAACGCCATTATCAGTAATAACTTGCTTACTGGATAATCCATTACGTACATTCTCTGAATCACTACGTGCATATTTATTATAACCTAAATGGTCATCCATTTCTGACTGTAATGCTTTTTCTACAAGACGCTTACTTAATTGTTTGAGTAAGCCGTCTTGATCAAAAAGTCTGGAAAGGTCTACACCTGATTCTATCAGTACATCTATGGCCTTGCTTATCCCATCTTTAACTGTCTCTTTTCTTTTCATTGTTTTAAGTGTTATGATTTAGGTAAAGATAAATCCTAAAAAATATTTACACACTTAAAACAAAAGACCATTCCCTTCTCATCCCACCGTACGTTCAGTTTTCCCGAATACGGCGGTCCGATAGTCTTCTTCATAAACCTTGCACAACTCTCTCAGGATACTTAATCATTCCACTACCAATGTACAACATCCCCATTGTATAGAGTTTGCTATTGGGATAGCTTTTCCACCCACACCCACGGCCTTTTCTTCTATAGGTTAAGTATCTGCGAAATCGGTTATTAATAAAGTCCTGCAATCTAACAAAAGCTTCACTGGCATTCGTATGTTTAAAATAGTTAACCCATCCTAACACTACTGGTTTTATTTGCTCGATGAATGTTTGAGGTTTGATTGGTGCTCTTCTACAAGTCAGGTATTTTAGTCTGTTACGGATGCTTTGTTGGGATTGTTTCGTTGGAAATACATAAATGCTATTTCTGCCACTTGTCGGACTCTTTACTTTTTACAAAGTAAAAACCTATGAAGTTAAAGCCTTCTTTCAGTTTCGTTATTCGTGTCTTTTGGTGGTTAATAATGAGCGATAATCTCTTTGCTAATTCTGTGAATTTCTCCAGCGCTAAGCTAGCACTCTTACGACATACCAAAATTGCATCATCATAATACCTATGCAAGGTTGTGCTTAGCTTTTCTGGATACCCCCTTGAGTGCCACACTTGGTCTATAACATTTAGGTAGATATTACTATACAACGGTGATATTGGTGATCCTTGCGGTACTCCAACTTTCTTGCATGTAATTTTACCTTGTTTTACTATTGACGTTGTTAGGGTTTGTTTAATTAGCTTCAACATACTGCCATCTGCTATCCTTTTACTAATAACCTAAGTTCGGGATTAGCTTGTTAAAAAATAGCTTTAAAAAGCTCCTTTGTGTTTTAAATTTGGAGATAAAAAAATATTAACCAGATTATCTAAAGGAGCCGGTTATGAATGTAGAAAAATTAGTTGAAATATATTATGCTGTTGATGAATTTCTCATAAAGTTTATGCCGTATATGGAAAAACAACTGTTAACCAACTCTAAAAGAAAACCCACTAAAACTTGTTCATTAACTTTGAGTGAAATAATGACTGTTCTTATTGCCTTTCATGTGATTGGTTTTAGAAATTTTAAGTCTTATTATATTCATTTACAGCAATTTCATTCTAGTAAATTTGGAAAGTTAGTGAGCTACAATAGATTTATAGAACTGATCCAAAGAACGTTAGTTCCCTTGTACTGTTTTACACAAAGTCTTGCTAAAACAAAAACAGGTTGTTATTTTATGGATGCAACAGCCATCAAGGTTTGCCATATCAAAAGAGCCTATACGCATAGGGTTTTTAAATCGATTGCTACTAAAGGTAAAACCAGCATCGGTTGGTTTTTTGGATTAAAGTTGCACTTGATAGTCAATGATTTAGGAGAAATTATGAATTTTCAACTGACCACAGGTAAAACTAATGATAGGCTTCCTGTAGAAAATTTATGTAAACACTTCATGGGTAAAATGTTTGCCAATAAAGGTTACATAAGCAAAGATTTATTTGAAAAACTGATCGAGAAAGGCGTGGAACTCATTACCCAAATCAGAAAAAATATGAAAAATGCTTTTATGCCACTCTAGGATAAACTGATGCTTAGAAAACGATCTATAATTGAAACTATTATAGATCAGCTCAAAAATATTAGCCATATAGAACATTCTAGGCATAGAAGCATACCTAATTTTCTAGTCAATTTGATAGCTGGAATTACAGCTTATGCACTAAAAGAGAAAAAACCTTCTATAACTAATATATATATGACTGGTTCACAATACGTCTAATCCCGAACTGAGGTTATTAATAACCGATTTCGCAGATACTTAACCCATAGAAGAAAAGGCCGTGGGTGTGGGTGGCAAAGCTATCCCAATAGCAAACTCTATACAATGGGGATGTTGTACATTGGTAGTGGAATGATTAAGTATCCTGAGAGAGTTGTGCAAGGTTTATGAAGAAGACTGTCGGACCGCCGTATTCGGGAAAACTGAACGTACCTTGGGATGAGAAGGGAATGGGTAAACAATGAAGAATCAAGTTAGTCAGCTACTGTATTGCGAGCAATCAGAAGCAATAGATATGCTTAATTTTAAGTGGTCCAACCATTTCTTTACTCTAGATCATTGCAGGGATAGAAAACATTCCTATGATTCAAAAAGGACAAGTAATCGGAGCTAAAAATCATTTTTCTACTTTTGAGAATTTTGTTATGCTAATGGCCGAATAATACTCAATACGTGAGTTCGGGATTTATTTTACTGATTTACAACAATTTAATATCAATTATTTAGTTAATATTTGCACCTATTTAACAAGTTTTTATATCTAATTTTATAAATATAATATATATAATAAACTGATTATAAGAATTATTTGTTATTCAACTACCTATTTAACTGTCTATAAAACAAATTTTATAAATTTTTATTAATATTGATTATCAAATGAAAAAATAATCTAATCCCGAACTCACGTTCAATATATATCCAAAACTTCACTTAAAAGAAAAGATCTTACTAACGAAAATATAGAAGCGACAGAACCTAGATTTACGCGTCACAAAGTTGACGCCATGGCCCGTGCACTTACTTTTTCTTTAAATTGATTGCCCCGATCCTCAAAGTTTTTAAATAAATCAAAGCTGGCACATGCAGGGGATAGCAATATCACTTCTCCGGGCAGTGCAATGGCTACCGCTCTATCTATTGCTACAGATAGGTTGTCCGTCTCTTCTATGGGTAGACTTAGGGGATGAAAAGCTTTCATAATAGGGCTGTTCTCTTTTCCCAAACAGATGATTGCTTTTACCCGCTCTTGTACAATGGGTAATAGTGGGCTATAATTGTTTCCTTTGTCTATGCCACCTGCAATCCAGATAATGGGTTGATTAAAACTAAGCAATGCAGCTGTTGTAGAGGCTATATTGGTAGATTTGGAGTCATTATAACAGTCTATACCTTGTGGCGCGCCACACCATTCCAGTCGATGGGGTAGTCCACGAAATTTAGGTAAAGCAGTAGCGATGATTTTAGAGGATACGCCTGCTAATGCCGCTGCTGTAGCAGCAACCATAGCATTATACTGATTATGCCTACCTAGCAAAGCTATTTGTTCCCTGCTCATAGAAAAAGCGTAGCTGTGCCCATTAAAGCGAAATAGACCATTTTTAGAGCAAATAGGGGAGGACACAATAGGATGTAGTTGGGGTAAAATCTTCTGTGTTGGAAGATATTGCGTGGTGATTGGATCCGCTTTATGGTAAATAAAGTGGTCTAATGGGGTCATGTTGCGCAATAGGTTCAATTTAGCTTTTGCATAGGCTTCTATGGAATCATGATACCTATCCAAGTGGTCAAGTGTAATGTTTAATAGGCAGGCAATGTTTGGCTTAAAATTTTTGATTCCTTCCAGTTGAAAGCTGGAAAGCTCTAGTACATAGTAGTCATAGATCGATTGTGTGAGACATTTTGCAAAACTATATCCTATATTTCCAGCTAAAGCAACATGGAAGTCGGCTGCATGGAGCAAATGGTAGATCAGCTGTGCAGTGGTACTTTTTCCATTTGAACCCGTTACAGCTATAATCCTACCCTTTGCATAGCGTGCTGCAAACTCTATTTCGTCTATGATGGGTATATGGTGAAGTTGCTTGATGATCGTGGCTTCATAGGGTATACCAGGACTTTTGATGACCTCGTCAGCCGATTGTATTTTTTCTACCGTGTGGCCTCCTTCTTCAAATGCAATTTGGTTGG
Organism: Cardinium endosymbiont of Oedothorax gibbosus; assembly: GCF_936981045.1. GTDB lineage: Bacteria > Bacteroidota > Bacteroidia > Cytophagales > Amoebophilaceae > Cardinium. Next base: position 722,380 of record NZ_OW441264.1, on the reverse strand, counting down.
TTATCAGTAAATTCTTATAATCTGCTTGAATGATACCAGCATCCGAAACGAAAACATCTATGCCTTGTTGTTTGGCTAGAAGGGCTGCACCTGTACCGCTTTCTCCTCCACCTAGTACCACTAAGCGCATCTTCGTCTAGTTTAAATGATATGCTTTTGTGTTTTTGCCTGTTAGCATATAGGTTACATATCCATAAGTTGCTAGGAGAGACCCAATAGCTAGTATGATACGTGTTCCAATGGTTAAGCTATTGACGGCTAAGTCTAATGTTTTATCTAATGGGAGATACATTATAGATGTGGCACATAAGTTATGTAGTCCATGGGCAATAATAGGATAAATAATATGGTTGGCTTGGCGGTATAGGTAGCTCAGAAAGCATCCCATTACAAAATACAATAGGTTATTGATCATATTATAGTGCATCAAGCTAAAGGTTAGCGCACTGATCATGGTAATCCATGATCGGATGGGCGTAATGTTACTGAGTAGTTTTTCTAAAATACCTCGAAACAACAGTTCTTCTAAGATAGCAGCTAGGCAGGTTATTTCTACAATGCCACGGTATAAAAAATCGATTCTACTACTAAAATGTAATACAGGTTGTACGCTGGGATACCCTAATGCCTCTTGAATGCTGCTGAGTACCATTAAGGCAAATGTCATCATGAGTTGGGTCAATATTGTACCAATGGTTAATCTATAACCATTGGTACTTGGCTGTATAGGGTGTTCTATACCTTTTTTTTCCTGTAGATGTAAATAGTAGGTCAAAGCAGTGCAACAAATGATGATGCGTAACATAAAGCGCTCAAGCACACAGTGGTTCAATGGGCAGTAATCAGTCCACTCTATCAGCATGTTGGAAAGCCGAATAACCAGATAAAGCCCTATAAATGATAGCGTCAATAGCTTGAGTAGTTTGATTTTTGGTCTCATTATTGATATTTTTTTACGTATATTTTGGTTTAGTAAAGATAGAAAAAATGGAGCATGATCTTATCAATGGCCCCTTTAGTGTGCTAAGAAAACCAGAAGAACAGCTTGATAAAGCCTTACGTCCCCTTCAATTCAACGACTTTTTTGGGCAAGAAAAACTAGTCCAGAATATTCAAATATTTGCAGCAGCTGCTCAGCAAAGGAAAGAAGCCTTGGACCATGTGCTGTTACATGGTCCGCCTGGTTTAGGGAAAACGACATTGGCCTATATTATTGCTTATGAACTGAATACCAATATAAAAATTACTTCTGGTCCAGTATTGGATAAACCAGGGGATTTAGCAGGGTTGTTGACTAGTTTAGAACCTACTAATATGCTTTTTATAGATGAGATCCATCGTCTTAACCCTATAGTGGAAGAGTACCTATATACAGCCATGGAGGATTTTAAAATAGACATTATGCTGGATGCAGGTCCCAACGCACGTAGTGTACAATTGGCACTCAACCCTTTTACCTTAATTGGGGCTACTACTCGTTCCGGTTTGCTCACTGCACCATTACGGGCTCGTTTTGGTATTAATGCGCGATTGGATTACTATCATGCTACGTTACTGACCAAAATTGTTCAGCGCGCCAGTGGTATATGGGGTACACCTATTGACCAAGAAGCTGCTTATGAAATTGCAAGGCGTAGTCGAGGAACCCCACGTATAGCCAATAATCTGCTGAAACGTACGCGGGATTTTGCCCAGATTAAAGGGGATGGACGCATTACCAAAGATATGGTTACATTAAGTTTAGCGGCCTTGAATGTGGATGAGAATGGACTAGATGAAATGGACAAACGTATTCTTATCAATATTATTGAAAAATTCAAGGGTGGTCCTGTAGGCCTTACCACTATTGCAACTGCTTGCCTGGAGGAGGCAGAAACAATAGAAGAAGTATATGAACCATTTCTTATTCAAGAAGGATATATCAAACGTACGCCACGTGGAAGGGTTGCAACAGAGGCAGCTTATAAGCATTTGGGCTTGCCTTATACGGCTGATCTATTCGACAAATAATTCGCATTTCCCGGCTTTTTTTATCTTATAGGGTATCTAATTATGTTTATATATATTATTATTTGGGTAGTAATTGTTATACAGCTTACCTACAGTTCTAACTGTTTTTCTTATACTTTATCTATAATGAAGCAATACAATGGCAGGACATAGTAAGTGGTCTAATATCAAGCATAAAAAGGGTGTAAATGATGCAAAAAAAAGTAAAATTTTTACAAAGCTGGCTAAGGAGATCACCGTAGCTGCTAGGAGTGCAGGAGGGGAACCAGAGTTTAACCCACGATTGCGTTTGGCCGTTCAAAATGCCAAGGGGGCTAATATGCCTAAAGAGGCTATTCTTCGTGCCATTAGCAAGGCTAGTGGGCATGATGTAGCAGCCTATCATGAAGTGACCTATGAGGGGTGTGGCCCACATGGTGTGGCTATTATGGTGGTCTGTATGACTGATAAAATCGTTAGGACAGTAGCTAATGTGCGGGCCATATTTACTAAATATGGCGGCAGTTTAGAAAAAAGTGGTGCGATTGCTTTTTTATTTGATTACAAAGGGGTCTTTACCATTCCTGCAGCTGATATTAAAGGCCAGGATGATTTTACATTAGGGTTGATAGATGCAGGAGCAGAAGCATTAGAAAACGATGTTGCATATGCCCATGTGATTTGTGGTGTAGAAGACTTTGGAAAAGTACAAAAACACTTGGAAACACTTGCTATTGCACCAACTTCTGCGGGTTTAAAGTATATTCCTCGTACGCTGGTACAAGTAAGTGATGCCGCATTCCTTAAACTTATAAAGCTTATAGATGCGCTCAAGGATGACGATGATATACAAAAGGTCTATCATAATATCAATATTCAACCAGAGCAGGAAACTTTATGGGAGTAGAAGGATCGGTTGCTTGCTGGATTATCTAAGGGCTGGTTCAACAGTTATCCTAGTAATTAGAATAATCCTAATATAAGAATCTATCTTTATATTTAAATTGGGGTCAACTTCGTATCTAATTTAGAGTGTGCACAATAATTATGTCCCAAAATTTTTAATTCTCTTTGTTTAGCTAGAGTGATCTCCATAATAATTTCCTGCGTTTTATTGAATGCATATTCAAAAGATTTAAGCTGCGAATAGCCCAGCAGGTTAAATCCTAAATACAGCGCGGAAAAAAGATCTCCGGAACCATTGATAGGTGTGTCTAATGGTATCTTGGGTGCTGTAACAAGCCAGTGGGGTTGTATCCCTTGGTCTGAAAAAAAAGCGCAATGTTCATTTGGATATATGTCCTCCTATTGTAGGTCTGTAACCATAACCGTTTTAATGCCTTGTTGATGAAAAAAGTAGGCGGCTTGTTTTAATTGTTGGGTGTTGTTAATTTTTGCTCCGTATAGCATCTCTGCTTCGAAATGATTAGGTGTTATGATATCAGCTACAGATAAATATTCTTTAAAAAAGGGAGGAATATCTTCTTGTACAAAACAGCGCTTGTGATCATTACTACCCATTACTGGGTCACAAAGGTAGAAAAGATTGGGGTTGATTTTTTTGAAACGTTCAACCGTATTGATAATAACTTTACCAATAGATCTATCGCCGATATAACCGGATAAAATACCGTCACATTTTTCGGCAAGGCCTTGTGCTTCTAAGCCTTGAATCAGGTCAGTTATGTGTTGTGCGGAAAATACCTGACCCTTCCAATCGCCATAGCCTCTATGGTTTGAAAATTGGACGGTATGCACTGTCCATACTTCTAAACCTAAACTTTGTAATAACGTGAGTTCGGGATTTATTTGATTGATTTACAACAATTTAATATCAATTATTTAGTTAACCTGAATTCGGGATTAGATTATTTTTTCATTTGATAATCAATATCAATGAAAATTTATAAAATTTGTTTTATAGACAGTTAAATAGGTAGTTGAATAACAAATAATTCTGGTAATCAGTTTATTATATATATTATATTTATAAAATTAGATATAAAAACTTGTTAAATAGGTGCAAATATTAACTAAATAATTGATATTAAATTGTTGTAAATCAATCAAATAAATCCCGAACTCACGTTATTATTTTACTCAAAGCTAATGAGTACCTTCTAGTCGGTTTGCTTTGTGAGATGGTTAAGTGCGATTTTTATTCAGTACATTTGCTTTTAAAAGACCTTTTGGTTACCTTTCACTTAAGTAAGAAGGAGAAAAAATAATCAAAGGAGAAAAGATAATCAGTAGTTTAGGTTGTAAGTGGCTCTCTGCCAAATAAGTAAATACACTAAAGATGAACTTATCGATCATATCGCCTAGTGGTAAGCTTTTTAATGGAACGGTGGGTAGTGTGAAGTTGCCGGGTGCGCTTGGTCCATTTCAGGTACTTTCCAATCATGCGCCTACTTTAAGTAATTTAATACCAGGGAAGATCACTTATACGGTCGGGGCTATTTCATCGTCCATTTCAATAAGAGGTGGTTTTACCTCAATAGCTGATAACCAGGTTATGGTGGTTTGTGAGCCTATGGGATAGAGCCGAACATAGATGGGAGTAATGTGACCAGGTGTTTCGACGACTGTTTTTGATGCTACTTGTATTGGCTTGTAGTCTATTTCTGTAATAAAGGATGCCGTCTGTTGGCTACTAAATCGAGGCATAAGCGGTGTTTTTGTACGGTTTTTAGACAAAAAGTGATGGCATTTATCTTTTTGAGTAAAAAAGTAACCTAAAAATGTAATATAATTTAGACAATAAAGCGTCTTGTTTAGCTCAACCGATGGGTAACAAGGAGTAACAAGCCCTATTGCGTTTCACTTTTGTAATCATTACAGGTGGTCATAGGTTACAGATCATTAAAATAATATATAGAGCGGCTGACAATGCTACATCATTGCACTAGTACTATATTATCTGAGGCAAATCAATACGTTCAGTCTAAAACGAATGTAAAGTGTCCAGTTATATCCTTGGCAGTTTTAGGAAATTCCCAAGTAGAAAGCAAATCTTCAAAGGGAATTATGATGAGATTAGTGGATATTACTTCAGTGGAATTGTGCAGCAATCCTACTCAATATGTCCCACAGGGGGATGGTTTTATCGTACGTAAAGCACCGGAGGCATTTAACCTTTATTTCTTATTTTCTGTTGATTATAAAGCATCTGACCTATTAAAAAATTTAGAATTACTTGCTTATGTGGCGGCATTTTTTCAAAATAAATCACACTTTGATACCTCTAATACCCCTATTCTACAAGGAATAGGGATTGAAAGTTTTTCTGTTGAGTTGGTTAAAATGTCTACATTAGAGAAGTCTATGCTTTGGGAAAATTTACAGGCGCCTTATAGTCCTTCTTTGCTGTATAAGGTAGGTCTGATATTTATAGGAGATGCTACAGTGGGTTTAAAAGTATCAGCATTTTCATCACGTGAAAGGTAATAGGTATGGCATTTGCAACAAAATTATTTCGAATAGCTATTTCGAATCATTATTATAAATCTAATAACGTCCGCAATGATTTCGATATCGAGCCAACTCGGTCTACCGCTTCCTGGATGGCCGAACGCAGGGTTAGGATCTTGCGTCATTCAGATGGCATAGCGTTGATATGGCTTTCGCAGGATTATGATCATCCGCTAGAGTTGTTTAAAAAAAAGACAGATGGCATCACCCTTTCCTTTGTGATGACATTAAAAAATAGCCAAGCATTGAATCTTTTGGAATTAGAGGCTGGCCATTCGACTGGGCAAGTCTATTATTTGTATAATGGGCATACGCATAATCATAATTGGCTACATAGCAAACCTTTTATGGGTAGCGCTGATCTAGTCAAGATTCAGGAAGTGGCGCATTATCCTACGCAACCAGGTTGGAATGTATTTGCAATGATTGATATAGATCTTACCCATTGGAGCCATACTGTATCAAAACAAAAAGATAGCCGCTTTGTTGAGCCTATTACCTATTCCATTAAGATTCAAAATCGCTCCACCTTTTGGAGATACCATTTAGTAGACACCCAAAAGCGGCTCAATGGGCCTTTAAGTATTCTATCTAAAGGAGATACCGATTACTTTAGTCAAGTGAAGGCTTCCACTGAATTGCCTCATACCTATTGTGCAGAATCTACCATGCCCATAGAACTTTGTGATCAATACGATCGTTCTTTCTCGCTTTGTAAACTTGGTGGTGCAAAAGGCGAAACCATATTATTAGAAAAATTGCCTTATCCTACCTATGACTCGCTCAAAAAGGATAAGGATGATAAAAAGAAACTATATAGTGATATAGTTGTATATGTTTAGTTTAAATTTAATTTAGCCTTTATATAATTCATAAAATCAAATAAAATGGCTGAAAATTTAAAGACTCCCGGCGTGTACATCGTCGAGAAGGATACGGGTGCCAACGCCGTGGTTCAAGTATCAACCGCAGTTCCTGCTTTTATAGGTTTCACTGAAAGGGCTGAAATTAATGGAAAGTCTTTTCATATGAAACCCGTTCAGATCTCTTCGCTTTCTGAATATGAGTTGTTTTTTGGAGGACCAGCAGTTCCTGTCTATACCATTAAGGAGGTAACTGGTAGGGATAAAGATTTGGTGATGCATGGCAAGTCTTATGTCGTGGAGCAGAGTCCAAACTCTACATTTTACCTCTATAATAGTTTAAAACTATTCTTTGATAATGGTGGGGCAGATTGTTTTATTGTTTCTGTTGGTCAATATGGAGATCCTAACGCACCATTAGAAATTACAGCACATGTATTTAAGCAAGGTATAGATACGTTAGCTGGAGAAGAGGTTCCAACCATGTTGTTAATGCCAGACTCCCTCTTATTAGATGAAGAAGATGCCTCTTACTATGCTGTACAGACTTATGGTCTTGCGCATTGTGGCAAATATCTAAATAAAGTCGCATTATTTGATATATGGGGTGGAAACAAGGAATTATCTATCGAGGATAAGAATAAATATGTAAACAGGTTTCGTGAATATATTGGATTAGATAATTTGAGTTATGGTGCTGCCTATTATCCATGGATTAAAACGAATATTATCCCATTGAATAGTATTGATTATAGAAATTTTGATCTAGAGTCGCTCAAGGATGTATTACAAGAAGAGCACAAAATCATGCTCTCTAATCTGATGGGTGCTACTACAGAGAAAGAAAAAGCGTATTGGGATGCTGGACTAAAGAATGCCAGTAAGGAGTACAAATTACTGCGCAAAACCATTGCAGATCGGTTAAATATTCTTCCAGCCGCTCCGGCTATGGCTGGGCTTTACACCAGAACGGATAAAGCAAGAGGAGTATGGATTGCCCCAGCCAACCAAAACTTAAACTCTGTGATTGAGCCAATGGTTAAAATTACCCACGAAGAGCAAGAAGCACTTAACGTAGATGGCATTAGTGGTAAGTCTATCAATGCGATCCGTACCTTTAAAGGAGCAGGTGCTGCAGTAGTTTGGGGTGCCAGAACGTTGGCTGGAAATAGTCCAGAATGGAGATATGTTAATGTTAGAAGGTTGTTTATCCTTATCGAGCAGTCCATTAAAAATGCAGCCTTTTCCGTTGTGTTTAGGCCAAATGTTCCTGTTACTTGGGCAGTTGTACAGGGTATGATTTCAAACTTCTTAACCAATCTTTGGAGACAAGGTGCTTTAGTGGGTGCAAGTCCTGCAGAAGCCTTCACGGTACTCTGTGGGCTAGGTGAAACCATGTCTCAAGATGATGTTAATGAAGGCATCATGCGTATTTCAGTAAAAGTAGCGTCTCCTAGACCAGCTGAGTTTATTGTGATTACCTTTGAACAAAAAATGGGTGCAGACGGTTAAGCTACGTTTATCTATAGGGGGTAAACTACTGTTTTGCCCCCTGTATTAAGAAGATTGCTTGTGGTTCTAAAAATATTTAAAACTAAAAATCAACATGACCGAGAATTTGTTAATACCTGCTATAGTCCATTTTAATTTAGGCTCCTCAAAGGTTAATATAACCGATTACCATATAGCGATTGCCTTAGAAAATGGATCCCAATATGTTAGGTCCATTAATGCACAAGGTAAAGCCGTTTATGCGATACGTAAAGGAGGAGAAATTGGGCAGGCGACTGATATTAAAGTTTCTGTGTTGAAAACTCCAGATAAAAAATTTGATGATGACATTAAAAAATTAGAAAAAGCCTTAGAAGTAACCAAGGAAAATGATCCTAAAAAATATGTGGAAAATATGCTTTTTAGTATTGCCACCAACGATGATAAGCCATTTACACATATACAATTTCAGGGGTATGTTAGTGAAATGAGCAGTGAGGTAGATGCTGAAACTGGATTACAGGAAGTGACTGCCGAACTTGCTGTTTATGATCCAGTTAGTTTTGTTATTAAAAAATAGCTTGTTGAATTCATGATTGAGTTTTCCGGATATTAAGTAGTTTAACTAGAAGTTTGAGATATTATGCAAAGAGTAACTATTGATTATAAACACTTTAACAAAGCAGGTTTTGATAGTAAAACTTGTAGTGTTTCGGCTGTTAGTATGCCCAATCAAAGAACATCTACCAAAACAGCCATATATGATACGGCAACCAAAGCACCGCTTTTTCAGAATCAACACAATGCGCAAGAAGTGGTAACTTTTACCGTAGAGTTTTTACCATTTATAACCGGAAAAGAGTTGTTAGTGAAAGCATATAGCCTGGTTCAGGATGTGCTTTCGGATAAATATAATGCAGAACCATTTACAATTTGTGTACATAAAAAAGATGGTGCAATAGATACGAAAACAACTGTAAATGACGTTATCGTACAAAAAGCAGAGTTGTTTTTAAATAGAAAGCATGAGTCTACAGGTGAAATGGGGTATATTCGTATACGTTTTACTTTACAAGGCTTGAATCCAGATAAAAAGTAATCGTATGATGTTTTTAACCTTATTCTGATATTTATGACTGGTTTTAATTTAGTCCATTCACATTCTTTTCAAATAGAAATTTTGGGCGTAACAGATGGTAGTTCCCCAGAATATTTCTGCAAGGTTGAAGGATTAAATAATGCTTTGAAGATGGAGCCCTATCTACCTGGGGGCGCTAATAGGCCTTATTATAGATCCAATGCATGTGAGACTACTGACTTAATCTTGACTAGGCCCTTAGTAGAAGGCAAAACCAAAATGACCGTTTGGTGCGAAGAAGCCATTGATAAAGGTATTTTTAAACTTACACAGGCCCATATTTTGGTTCTCAATAAAGAAGGTAAGATTCTAGCGCAATGGAAGATAGAGGATGTGTATCCAAAGGGGATAGCCATTACATCTTTCCAGTTAGATGGTCAAGCGGATCCTGCCATAGGGGAAACCATTACCATTGGGTATTCTAGGTTGGTACGAACAAAGTAATATCCGTAATGTCTAATGTAGTGTACAAAATTAATTTTGTTGATTATGGCAGTTATAATTAAGGAACTAGTAATCCGGGTTGAAGTAACTAAAGAAAAAGTAGACAATACTAAAACTATGCCAGAAAATCTTCTATTGAATACTACTACGCAGCAGCAATTGGCATTGACAAGAGCCATTTCGAGCTTATTAAAAGATCAGGAAACCAGGTAAAATGATCCATCTATAGTTATGAGTAATGTTAGTAAACTAGTTATTAAAGCATGTAGTGACAATAAGTTTGCCTCTTTTACAGGAGAGTTTATTACATCTATTAATCCTGAGAACTTGGTTATTAAAAGTGCAGTGTCCTACCATGTTCCTGAGGGAATCCCGAGTTCTAGTTTGCTGAAATACCGTGGATCTCCTCCAAAGCTGCTCTCTTTTAGTCTCTTGTTTGATAATACAGGCATTATACCTGGTAGCAATACCATTGCTGTGATGGAGCAAGTAAAGCAACTTCAAAATGTTGCTTACAGTATCCATAAAAAGAACAATGCTCCCAATTACATCCGTGTAATCTGGGGCCAGATTGATTTTAAAGGCAGATTGGTAGCTCTAGACATCGTTTATTCTATGTTTCAAGTAGATGGTACGCTTGTTAGAGCAGAGGCGCATATATCTGTATTGGAGGAGCTCGTTCCTTTAGGAAAAGGGAAGTCTGCTGCTGGTGTAGATGGCAAATATGCAAAGGCATCTGGTGCCAATGCAACCTCGAATCAAAAGGTTCCTTCTGGCCAAGGTCCACCTGTTCAGGAGGTTTTTGGACCGACACCTAATGGCATGAGTGGTGCTTACAGTGGTGCGCCACCTGGTGCCTATGATGGAGGACCTGATCAGATTTATCAGGGATCTAATGGTGCTGGGGGTGCGGTTTATAGTTCCGGTGTTGGTGCAAGCCCTTCTGGTCGAACTTCTAGTATTGCTGCGAACCGTTCTGGGGATGGGGCTTATGGTACCAATGTTGGCGCAAGCCCTTCTGACAGTGGCTTGCAAGGAGGTGTTGCCGGCAATGGGCCTGGTGGTAGTGGAGGTGGAGTTGGAGGAGGTGGTCATAGGTTAGGTAGTAGTAGCAGTAGTGGTGGTCGCGGGCCGGGTAGTGGTCCAAGTGGATCCAGAAAAAGTAGTGTTAGTCCTAGACCGGGTGGTGGTGCAGCTGGGTCCCCAAAGAGCAGTGCTAGTGTTGGGCTGGGTAGTGGTAGAGCCGAAAAAAATAGTCTCTTTGGAATGGGTAGCATTGGAGCTGCCGGTGTAGCTGGTAGTGCTGTAGCTGCTGCAGCTGCCGGTGGAGCGAATAGTTTGCGTAAACTAAAAGCAAATGCCAATCTTATGCAGAAAATGGAGCAAAAGATGCGTTTTTGGAGAAGGTTGAAAAATTTTGCTAAAAAAGTATCACCTAAAGGATATGAAGCTGGAAAAAAATTAGTAAAGTCAAACGGTTTTTAAAGGAATAGGGAAAAGGTGCCCTATCGGCCATCTGGTAGCGTTACACTCCAAAAAAGTGAAAAATGCCCCTTGCAATGAGTTGCTGAAATTGTTCTCTTATAAGGTAGAAAATCAGCATTTACCTATAAACCCAATTAAGTTGATTCTTATATCATCTTTCATCGTCAATAGGCACCACCGTATGTTTACCATTTTGTGGTGAAGGATATGTATCTTACCGTGGGAGATCTATAGCATGTTTGATCGATATACGAAAGAACTGAACACCTTCCGGACGATACTAAGGATTACTAAATCTGGGCATTTCACCTCACACAGCTAAACCAATCTCATATAGTTCAAAAGGAGTATGTAACCTGATTCACAGTAAAATAATACATATGGCCATAAACAATACTTACTTGGAAAAGATAGGTTTAAACTCTCTATTGCAACAGTGAACTAATCGAACCGCTCTATACACCTGAGTTCGGGATTAGCTTGTTAAAAAATAGCTTTAAAAAGCTCCTTTGTGTTTTAAATTTGGAGATAAAAAAATGCTAACCAGATTATCCAAAGGAGCCAGTTATGAATGTAGAAAAATTAGTTGAAATGTATTATGCTGTTGATGAATTTCTCATAAAGTTTATGCCGTATATGGAAAAACAACTGTTAATACGTGAGTTCGGGATTTATTTGACTGATTTACAACAATTTAATATCAATTATTTAGTTAATATTTGCACCTATTTAACAAGTTTTTATATCTAATTTTATAAATATAATATATATAATAAACTCATTACCAGAATTATTTGTTATTCAACTACCTATTTAACTGTCTATAAAACAAATTTTATAAATTTTCATTGATATTGATTATCAAATGAAAAAATAATCTAATCCCGAACTCAGGTTATACGGATCCGTATTGTACGCTAGTGTGAGGAAGAAAACCCGTGAGGGCCTACCTGCCTCGATACATCAAGCCCTGTGCGAAAATTGCTGAAATCCCCCCTTACAGCTGGAAAAATAGAAGCCACCTTATGGCCTCCATTAAACTGTTTTTCTAATCAGCTGAAAGGTGTGCTTTCTAATCGCACCTTTTTACAAGGGTCGGTTTTTCTTGTTTCGTATTGCCAGAAGGCTGAATGGGTACTTTAATATTGGATCAACTAGTTTTGAAGGGGTTACTGAAATTAGCACAGGGTCAACGTATTTTTTTCTAATCTACTGATAATGAGTCCATATTTTCTGCATATACAGATGTTTAACGATCTTGTGCATCTACCTGTGCTAAAACATCTATTCTGGCTACGGAAGCGATCTTATCATTTTGACTCAAGCGAATCAAGCGAACGCCTTGAGTAGCTCTACCTATAAGCGGCAATGTACTTACTTCAATCCGAATGGCCACACCAGATTGGTTCATAATCATCAGCTCATCCTGGTTTTTCACAGCATGAATGGCCACTAGCTTTCCGGTTTTTTCAGTAATTTGAAGGGTTTTCACACCCTTACCACCTCTTTTGGTAATACGATAATCTGCAAGAGGGGAACGTTTCCCATAACCGTTTTCAGAAACAACTAAAACATCTAAATCCAGTGTTGGAAAACAGGCCATACCAATCACACGGTCTTGTTCATGCGCTAGCGTAATGCCCCTTATGCCAGAAGCCACACGTCCCATAGGACGAACATCTTGCTCATTAAACTGCGTGGCTCTACCAGACTCTAATGCCAATACAATATGGTGGGTGCCATTGGTTAATTGTACATCTAATAGAGAATCTCCTTCTCGAATTACAATGGCATGAATGCCATTGGCACGTGGCGTAGCATAGGCATGAAGAGGCGTTTTTTTAATAATGCCTTGCCTGGTACACATGACTACATGATGATGATCAACATATGTATTATCTTTCAAATCCCTAACCTGAATAATACTACGTACTTGATCCCCAGGAGCTATATTGATTAAGTTCTGTATGGCTTTGCCTTGTGTGGTCTTCTTCGTTTCTGGTATCGTATAGACTTTTACCCAATAGATCTTGCCATATTCGGTAAATATTAGTAAATATTGGTGTGCAGTAGCTATAAATAGATGCTCTGTAAAATCATCTTTTTTAGTAGTGATGCCCTTGGCACCTATTCCGCCTCGACCTTGTAGACGATAGTCAACCAATGGGGTCCTTTTAATGTAACCTTGGTTGGAAACCATAATCACCATTTCCGTATCTGGAATCATATCTTCCATGGTAAATGCATCTGCCTCATACTCTACTACTGTTCTACGTGCATCGCCATAACGCTCTTTTAGAGCAATCAGCTCCTCTTTAATCAACTGCATACGAAGCGCCTTATCAGCCAATATCTCTAATAAATGGTCAATCAGTTTTTGCACCTGATGATGTTCTTCTACTATTTTAGCACGCTCTAGACCAGTAAGACGCTGTAAACGCATTTCTAGAATGGCTTTTGCTTGTACTTCACTTAAGGGAAAAGTCTCCATCAATGCGGCTTTAGCTACTTCTGGATCTTTTGACTCACGAATCAGCGCAATCACCCTATCTAAATGATCTAAAGCTATAAGATAGCCTTGTAACAGATGTATTTTCTTCTTGGCATGTTCCAGATCAAAGGTGGTTTTGCGTACCAATACCTCATGTCTATGGTCTACAAAATGGACAATAAGTTCTTTGAGGTTTAAAATCTTAGGTCTACCCTCTACCAGTGCTACATTGTTCACACTAAAAGAACTTTGTAGTTGGGTTTGTTTATAGAGGTTATTGAGGACTACATGGGCTATTGCATCCCGTTTGAGGTCATAGACAATACGCATCCCTTCTTTGTCTGATTCATCTCGAATGTCGGCAATGCCTTCTATTTTTTTTTCATTCACCAGGTGTGCAGTCCTTTCTATCATGACCGCTTTGTTCACCTGATAGGGTATTTTCGTCACAATAATTTGCTCTTTTCCATTAGCAGTCACTTCAATCGTAGCCTTCCCACGCAATACAACACGTCCTTTGCCCGTTTGAAAGGCTTCGCGTACCCCATTATAGCCATAGATAATGCCGCCAGTAGGAAAGTCAGGTGCTATAACATATTCCATCAATTCAGAAATGGTGATATCATTATTCTCAATATAGGCCACAATAGCACTTAATATTTCCGATAAATTATGTGGAGCCATATTAGTCGCCATACCCACTGCAATACCAGAAGCACCATTTAAAAGTAAGTTGGGCAGTTTTGCGGGCAATACAACGGGTTCCTCTAAGGAGGCATCAAAATTAAACTGAAAATCAACAGTATTTTTATTGATTTCTTTAATCAGCTCTTCAGAAATGCGCACCAAACGGGCTTCGGTATAACGCATAGCTGCAGGGGCATCTCCATCGATAGAGCCAAAATTACCCTGGCCTTCTATAAGTGGATAACGGAGTGACCAACTTTGGGCCATACGAGCCATTGCTTCATAAATTGCTACATCACCATGTGGATGGTACTTACCCAGTACTTCCCCCACAATTCTTGCAGACTTTTTATAAGATTTACTCTGGCTCAGACCAAGCTCATACATACCATACAATACCCGTCTATGTACAGGTTTTAAACCATCCCGAACATCAGGCAGTGCCCTGGCTACAATAACAGACATAGAATAATCTATGTAGGCATCGCGCATTTCGTCCTCTATATTGATTGGTATGATACGATCCGTTGGTGCTATATCCATAAATGGGAAAATTAAGGTTTATAAATAGTTGAAAATACGAATAAAATGGAGAAAAATCGTAAGCAGTAGCAATTGTTGTGCAACTTAAATAATAAGGCATTAATCTATTGAATGTACGTCGTATATACCCATTGATAATACAACGGTCTACATGGCTTCTGGCCCATTCCAAGCTCAAAAAGTTTTTACTTATGCCACTATTTGTAGTGCTATTGTATGGGGCTTTATACTCCGGTGGAAGTGTTCTATAAACTGTGTCACATCTCCTGTTCATCTCAACGTCTCTTTTAATCTACCGGGAAAAAAGATGTCTATCTGAGATATAGTCAACGCCTAGTTTCGCAGCGGCATAGTCCATTTATCCTCGATCTTCTTTATGGCACAATATACTAATTTATACAAAGCATTTATACTGGTAAACGCTCCTTTTGTCTTGGTAAACTTCCTAATCTGCCTATGCAAGCTTTCTATAGGATTGGTGGTATAAATTAGCCTTCTGACAGGATCTGAATACTTAAAATAACCAGACAAATGTTCCCAATTATTTTGCCAAGATTTGGTAACCATTGGATACTTCCCCCCCCATTTTTCTTCTAATTCCAATAGATAATGCTCAGCAACTTCCTTACTTGAAGCTTGATATATTTGCTTTAAATCAGTTAAAAAACGTTTTACGTCTTTGCTAGCTACATACTTGAGTGAGTTTCGTATCTGATGTACTACACAGACCTGCACTTGTGCATTAGGGAAAACGCTATTTATGGCTGAAGGAAAGCTTTTTAGGCCATCAACACAGGCAATAAGGATATCTTCTACACCTCTTTCCTTAAGCTCGTTAAGTACACCCAACCAGAAGTTAGCCCACTCACTTTCAGACAAATAAATCCCAATACTTCTTTTTTACCCTCTTGATCTATGCCTAATAAGGTATACATGCATTTGCTTACACATCTGCCATCTTCTTTTACCTTAAAAAATATCCCATCCATGAAAACTATCGGATAAACTGATTGAAGAGGGCGGTTACGCCATTCATTTATTATCGGTAACAAGCTATCTGTAATAGATGATATTTCAGCAGCTGATACTTTATGATCATAGATCTCTTCAACATGAACGGCTATAGATTTATAGCTCATACCACTAGAAAACATGCTTAAGATCTTGCTTTCCAGCTCAGGATGTAGGCTTGTTTGACGCTTTTTAACTATTTGTGGATCGAAACTACCTGTCCTATCCCTAGGAGTTAGCAGATCAAAGGAACCAGAACTTGTACGTAAAGTTTTAGAGCTTTTGCCATTTCTTCTATTATTTTCTGTTGAATCACTAGATAAATGGTGTGCCATTTCACCTTCTAGACTTGCCTCTAGAAGCTTTTTTATCAGAGGCGTTAAAGCACCACCTTTTCCTGTTAAAGGCTTACCTAAACGGATAGAGCACAAAATATTTTCCTACAGAAATTTGTAATCTACTAAACCAACATAGGAATTGTTCTTATTTTCTTCCATGTCTAAAACCTTTAATGTTTATTTAATTAATTTATAACTTTTTATCACCTTGACACAGTTTATAGAACACTTCCGCTCTTAGCTATGCGCTAAGCTTCATAAGTAATCTATGCTTCCATTGTACATAGCGTTCGTTCTTTTAACGCTAAATATCGTCCTAACTGGTTCAAATAAAAGGTTTCTTTTTCTCTCATAATCAATTGATCTTCTGATTTTTGATCATTGTAGGCCAACAGGTGCAATAGACCATGTACCATTACTGTATAGAGTTCTTCTTCCATTGTTCGGTTATATATTTTAGCATTTTCGCCGACACGTTCAATGCTTATATACACATCTCCTAAGATGGTTTTTGCACCTGTGGAATAGTTAAATGTAATTACATCCGTTAAAGTGTCATGTCCTAAATAGGTTATATTTTTGGCATGCAAATAGTTATCCGAACAAAAAATAAAGTTAAGATGATCTAGTGTGTATCCTTCTTGTTTGATAACCGTTTGTAACCAAGCAGAAATTTTTCTTTTTTGTCTTAGTCTAAAACTAATTTCTTCTGAAAAATAATAAATATTCATTTTGATCTTATTATCTTGCAATACCAAACGATCAGGTAAGCTTTTTAATCTCATCCATTTGGCCGTAAATTACGGCTTATTTCGTTAAAAAGATACAATATGTCTACCCAAGATCAGTTTATACCTATTGAGCCTCAAGCCAGTCGTTGGCCCATTACCATACTTCATAAACACCACAAAGCTTTTTTAAGGGCAGTCGTGGATAAAAGTTTTAAATCTTTGTGCGCACGTTATCCAATAGATGGAGCGCTTTACCAGATATTAGCGCAAACAACTTCTAGAGAATTGGCTAGAATGGCATCAGATCCATGGAGCTGTGATCCTAAGGATGACCGTTCCTTTTGGGAGACTATCGCTTTGTCCATTGAAAGTAAAGTGGAAGCCACTAAGCTTTTAAAAAATGTTATAGAGCGATATGTAAGGGAGATTTGCAGCTGTTTTAGTGTGCGCCATTATGAGTATATATCCAAAGGTATGCACCATACCTTTATACATCTGCTTAAGCCCCATTGTTTTGGATCCGGAGCAGAACGTTGGACCACTCGCCACAAAAGGTTACAGGAAAAATTTCATTTGATGGGTCAAACGGATACCATTCGCGCATTGGCGAAAATAGGGACGATTGTTTTGGTACCTACTCATACCAGCAATTGGGATTCTGTTGTGATAGGATTGGCTATGAAACAATTAGGATTACCCCCTTTGACTTGGGGAGCAGGATTGAATTTGTTTAATAATAAGGGGTTTCGGTATGTTTTTAATAAGCTAGGCACCTATAAGGTAGATCGCCGCAAAAAGACCATACCCTATTTACAAGCACAGAAAGATTATGCGTGTCTTACACTAGAATGGGGCTGCCATATGCTATTTTATCCGGGTGGAACCCGTAGCCGCTTGGGTGCGATAGAGACTGATTTGAAATTAGGATTATTAGGTACCCCTTTTGAAGCACAAGAAAGTAACTTTCAAAACCAAGGGGCAAATGCTAAGAAGCTTTTTATTGTGCCCATAGTACTAAATTATCATTGTGTGTTAGAGGCCTGTCAATTGATAGGTGAATCGGTTCAAATAGAAAGTGTTGCAGCATCTTTGGCCGAGCAAAGTTGTTGTTATACCAACCTTCTATTCAGCAAAAATATATTATTTAAGGGTTCAGAAATATTCATTAATATAGGTACGCCTTTAGATGTAATGGGGAATAGGGTAGACATAGAGGGACGTAGTTATGATGATCAAGGTCAGGAAATAGACTTATATCAACAGTTTCTCAATTTGCCCATAAAAACGCCTACTAGAAAACGGTCAGATGACTATGTACAAACACTGAGTCGTAAAATTGTAGCAGCTTATTATCGTATTAATACCGTACTAAGTAGTCACTTAGTAGCTTTTGTAGCTTATGAATTGGCTCAAAAAAAAGAAGGATTTTCAATGGATCTAACGGATGTTACCATCCATCATGTCGATTTTATGGTGGCATTTGGGCATACGTATACAGCGTTGCAATTGCTTTATACAGCGCAAAAAATAGATTTTGCGCCTATTGTACGGGATGGTCCGTTGGAGGCTATTGCCAAAGATGGATGGACTAAATTGGGAATATACCATGCCCAAGCACCATTAGTGGTAACGGAAAGTGGTGATTTAGTTATTCAAGATCTTTTGATATTATATTATTATCACAATAGACTTACTGGTTATGGCCTCGAAGTACCTTTTTCGCAATAAAGTGGTAGCGGTTTTAGGGGCTGGAAAGTTTGGTACTGCTGTTGCAAACTTAGTGGCACCTAATGTAAACCGTGTGTGCTTGTATATGCATAAAGCGGAACATGCTTGCGCCTGGCAAATAAGCCGTAGCGTTGCGGATCAACTATTATCAGCTAATGTAGTTGTTACGAATGATTTGGTAATGGTCTTGCGCACTTGTTCTGTGATCTTTCCAGTAGTACCTGCTGCTAAATTTCGTGGATTGATGCAACAGATCGCTTCAGATCTCAGACCAGACCACATACTAATACATGGAACCAAGGGATTCGATTTTGCCCAAGATGATGATACATTGACCAGACGCCATGTGGCTACTATGAGTGAAGTAATCATGCAAGAAACAGTGGTGCAACAAATTGGTTGCTTGGCTGGTCCTAATTTGTCTACAGATTTGGTTAAAAAGCATCCCGCTGTTACAGTCGTTGCCAGTGCTACTCAAAAGGTTTTATCTGTAGGAGAGCAGCTTTTAACCAATGACTGGTTTCGTGTCTACACGACGCATGATTTGCTCAGTGTAGAAGTATGTAGTGTGCTGAAAAATATTTTTGCTATTGGTGCGGGTATAATAGGAGGCATGGGGTATCAATCTAATACCTATGCTTTTTTCATGACCATGGCCATCTCAGAAATGCGTTATATCATGACTACTATGCGCATCAGCAAAAATGCCTTATTAGGGCCAGCTGGTCTAGGAGATTTAATAGCCACTTGTGGCAGCACGGTTAGTAGAAACTATACCATTGGCTACCGTTTGGCCAACGGTGAAACGCTGGCCGATGTCTTGAGCACAACAAAAGAGGTTTCCGAAGGGGTGCAAACGGTTAAAGCCATTCACCAGTTGATGCAATCTTATGGGAGGAAGGCGCCCATTACGGAAATCATCTATCGCATTCTTTTTGACGAACTTCCATTGAAGCAAGGACTTGATGGCTTGTTTGATGTGTGATTCGGGTAGATCTACTGATTCGAGCCATTAAATATTCAATAATAGGTTTTGTCGCGTTTATTCTAAAAAATCATTATTTTAGTATCTGCAGTTAAAAAAGTAGTTATTATGTTTAATATTTCGCCCAAATTATTACCTTATTTTAAGGGCTATTGTTCTTCAGCAGAAGTCATCCTGTTATTTGTCTAGATGAAGTATCGTTTTTCCTTGAGCTATAGAGATTTGGAAGAGATGATGCGTATGAGAGGCACAAGAGTTGATCATTCTACGCTACAAAGATGGGTTATTAAGTTTGTTCCTCTTAATAGATGAAGCAGTAAGCAAAAGAAAACGACCAGTTGGTGGTAGTTGGAGAATGGATGAGACCTATGTTAAACTAAACAGGAAGTGGATCTATTTATATAGAACAGTAGATCGTTATGGTGATACAGTTGACTTTTTTCTATCTGAGCATAGAGACAAGTCTGCAGCTTTTGCTTAGTTTTAAGTGTTTTAAGTCTGCAGCCATTGCACGCCGGCACAGGTGTGCAACAAATGGGGTGTAAGTCCCCTGACTCTAATTTGTCTATTTCGGGAATCTAGCAGGAGGTTGGATTTGTGGGGTGATTCACAGGTTTAAGTTACCTTTAAATGCATCTGCAAAATAGCGGGCTGCAACAAAAGTGAACCTAAATTAGCCTCGTTAAGCCGTTTAAGCGCATTTGCCGACTATCTAGTGGCTACAGGAAGGCTGATAGTAGGATGGAAAAAATAGACCATGACCATCATACAAGTGCCAGGGTGTTAGGGGTTGCACGCTATGAATGTTTCACATCGTAGTCCGGGAGATCTGATATGAATCCAGTAGGCCACTGGAAACTTTATTGTATAAGTAAAGCGAAATCAATAAGGGTGATATCAGAAGTCCGCGGGGTCTATAATACCGTTCGTATTGATTGGGAAACCACTCAAGAGGAAAGGGACCCTACTTCAGTTAACGAGTTTAAAAGAGTTGAGAATGTCTGATTGCCCTAAAGCTATGAACGGAACATTAAAAGTTCAGCAACTCCAAAGAACTCTATATCTCAAATCCAAGCAATGTAAGGAAGTCAGATTTTATAGTATATATGATAAAATTTATCTAAAAGATGTACTTTGGGAAGCTTGGCGTCAAGTCAAAGCAAATCAAGGTTCAGCAGGAATTGATGGTAAAAGCATAAGTGATATAATAGATCAAGGTGAGGCAAAGATTATCAATAAATTGCAGCAGCAACTACGCGCAAAGCTATACAAATTTACCTCAAGCAGGTTGGTAGAAATACCCAAAGCTAAAGGTGGAACAAGGCCACTAGAGGTAATGACCGTAGAAGATCTCATAGTGCTCACAGCAATGAAAATAGTCATTGAACCGATCTTCGAAGCTGATTTTCATGAATGTTCATACGGCTATAGACCGAAACGAGGAGCCAAACAAGCGAGTTTAGTGATCCGAGAAGATCTATACCAGCAGGCATGGGGCGTAGTTGAGATTGATTTTCAATCATACTTTATTAGCATCCCACATGAAAAGTTATTAAAACTTATTAGTAAAAGGATAGCAGATGGCAGTATGTTGAAGCTAATTAAACAAACCCTAACAACGTCAATAGTAAAACAAGGTAAAATTACATGCAAGAAAGTTGGAGTACCGCAAGGATCACCAATATCACCGTTGTATAGTAATATCTACCTAAATGTTATAGACCAAGTGTGGCACTCAAGGGGGTATCCAGAAAAGCTAAGCGCAACCTTGCATAGGTATTGTGATGATGCAATTTTGGTATGTCGTAAGAGTGCTAGCTTAGCGCTGGAGAAATTCACAGAATTAGTAAGGAGGTTATCGCTCATTATTAACCACCAAAAGACACGAATAACGAAACTGAAAGAAGGC
Source organism: Cardinium endosymbiont of Oedothorax gibbosus (assembly GCF_936981045.1). GTDB lineage: Bacteria > Bacteroidota > Bacteroidia > Cytophagales > Amoebophilaceae > Cardinium. Next base: position 701,076 of record NZ_OW441264.1, on the reverse strand, counting down.
TTTAACTTCATAGGTTTTTACTTTGTAAAAAGAAAGAGTCCAACAAGTGGCAGAAATAGCATTTATGTATTTCCAACGAAACAATCCCAACAAAGCATCCGTAACAGACTAAAATACCTGACTTGTAGAAAAGCACCAATCAAACCTCAAACATTCATCGAGCAAATAAAACCAGTAGTGTTAGGATGGGTTAACTATTTTAAACATACGAATTCCAGTGAAGCTTTTGTTAGATTGCAGAACTTTATTAATAACCGATTTCGCAGATACTTAACCCATAGAAGAAAAGGCCGTGGGTGTGGGTGGCAAAGCTATCCCAATAGCAAACTCTATACAATGGGGATGTTGTACATTGGTAGTGGAATGATTAAGTATCCTGAGAGAGTTGTGCAAAGTTTATGAAGAAGACTGTCGGACCGCCCTATTCGGGAAAACTGAACGTACCTTAGGATGAGAAGGGAATGGGTAAACAATGAAGAATCAAGTTAGTCAGCTACTGTATTGCGAGCAATCAGAAGCAATAGATATGCTTAATTTTAAGTGGTCCAACCATTTCTTTACTCTAGACCATTGTAGAGATAGAAAACATTCCTATGATTCAAAAAGGACAAGTAATCGGAGCTAAAAATCATCTTTCTACTTTTGAGAATTTTGTTATGCTAATGGCCGAATAATAACCAATATATATCCAAAACTTCACTTAAAAGAAAAGACGTTACTAACGAAAATATAGACGCGACAGAACCGGTAGATAGTGGTGTATCTTCACCAGAAAAAGTAAGGTTTTCTTTTATAAATTTAACTTGCACGCCTTTACCTGTAAGGTACTTGATAATGCCTCTCAGATCTTCTAGGTTTCTGACCATTCGGTCCATACTATGCACAAAGACAATATTTCCTTGGCGGACAAAATCCAATAACAGTTCTAACTGGGGTCTATTTTTATCTTTTCCACTGGCTCTATCTATAAAGACACGATCTAGTGGAATATTGTCTAGTTATCGTTCTATGTTTTGTTCTAATTGTGCTCACATGCACATATCCTATTTTTTGTCCATTCATCTTTAGGAATGTAAATTTAGCGTCTAAGACGCTACTGAAAATGCGTGAATATATTAAAAAATAGACTTTAATGGCACACGTTTTAGGTAAGTTTATAGTATGTCATTAGACTATAACCTAAATAAACATTTTCCCTTAAGAATTTTATTTCCAGTGTTAAATACCATGAATGATAAACCTAAATAAATTATAATATTGAATATGAGACATATAGATATATATTAACTTAACAATTAAGTTGTATGACTATAATTATTTGTAGATTTTATTAATCTTTTGTACACTTATTGAATTGAATTATTCAAGGTGCTATTAATATTCTGAATTTAAGTTTGGCTTATGGTAAGTATGATAAAGATATATGGGAACAAAAAATATGCATTCATTTCATTAACTGTATTATTATTATGGTTTTTTAGTTTTTCCTTACAATCTTGCAGCTCTATTGGGCGGAACAAGTCGAATATAACTCCTATTACAAGTCAGGATCTATTAGGACAAGCACAACAAGCAAATGAGCCATTGATCCGGGAATTAGTTGATAAAATTGATTTATTAGAACAGAGTGGATTTGTAGGAGGTGTAGATCCTAATCATAATGACATAAGAAAGCATTTTATGTTTGTATTTCATCATTCTCTTACTCATAGACAAAACAACATTCCTTTGCAAAATAGGCTCGCTTTTTTTCAAAACCCAAATAATGTTGATGCTCAAAATTTAGTTTGGAACTGTAGACAAGTGAACATAACAAATAGAAGGACTGGGATACAAAGACAAGTATTAGAGTTTAGGCTAAGGAATCTTTTATTCTCAGCAAACGCTCCAGCAGGTAATTTGCATAGGGCAAGAGAAGGGAGAGCACCCGATGTTCTATACAATGGCGTATTGGAAAGTGTAGAAATAGATCATCTTCTTAAAAATAATGATATTGTGATTGAGCTGCCACAAGCTTTACATCAACAAAAAACCTTACTTATAGATAATCTAGTAAATCCTCCTCAAGAAGGAGTAATTAGGGACGCTCGTTCTCACTGGACAAGAAGGGCCAATCTTGGCCATGACTAATGATATTATATGACATTACATGAGTAGATCAGGGATACATTTCAACTTTACAAATCGAAGAAAAAATAGATTACATACAGACAAACAACCAAATTAAATAATTAATTATATTATGAACTCTAAAGCAATTCATCTTATTCTAAGTGCAAGAAATATATACCTTTTATTATTCATATGTATAATACACTTAGGTTGTTCATCAAGTTGTCGTTATCAAATGGAAAAAGGAAGTGGTGATTCAGATCGTCCATCTGGTTCTAAGATAGCATCTATGCCTAGTGTGGGTGAAGGTGATATTAATACACAGCTAGATGAAAAGATAAAAAAGTTCTTGGATGAGGAAGGTTCTAAAGAAGGATCACCTATAGCTAAAAGGATCAAAGAAGAATTACCTAAGACTAAAAAAAAATTTAAACAAGGAACATCTGTATCTGATAGCGAAATAAATAAGATAATTAAAAAATTAGATAAGAGTATAGACATACCCAATATAGACAAAGAGTACAATGAATTTTTAAATAAATATGGATGCATATATGGAGAAGGATTTGAGATATGTGGACCTATTGAAGGTACTATTGATAGCAAAATGAAGACTGAATATATATCATTAAAACAACTTGGATTTGAGAATCGTTGTAAGATGAATAGAATGACAGAAGAAGAAGTAAAATCCTGCTGGTTAATAGCTGAAATAGATCAAGGAGATCAATATTATATAAAATATAAAAAAAATAAGAAATGGCTTATATACTCTATGGATCGTTATGGTAAGTCTAAGATATTTGCTAAAAATTTCTTGGAATTTTTGGATAAGTTCTTTGAAGCTTATGAAATAAAAACAGAAGAAGGAGATTCTGAAGAAGAAGAATACTCCGAGTTAACTAAATAGTATTTAGTTGTGTGATTCGTAGAGGTTGTTACAACTTGATTGTCCGATCAAGTTGTAACAACCTCTAGAGCCTGTAAACCATTTTGTGTAAATAGGGTACTAGGCAAAATCGTTCGTAAATGCACGCTCAATGGTGTCAACTTAAGGCAAAATATGAGTAATTATTTGCTTAGTAACGTGAGTTCGAGATTATATTATTTTTTCATTTGATAATCAATATTAATAAAAATTAATAAAATTTGTTTTATAGACGGTTAAATAGGTAGTTGAATAACAAATAATTCTGATAATCAGTTTATTGTATATATTATATTTATAAAATTAGATATAAAAACTTGTTAAATAGGTGCAAATATTAACTAAATAATTGATATTAAATTTTTGTAAATCAGTCAAATAAATCCCGAACTCACGTTAACCAGATTATCCAAAGGAGCCAGTTATGAATGTAGAAAAATTAGTTGAAATATATTATACTGTTGATGAATTTCTCATAAAGTTTATGCCGTATATGGAAAAACAACTGTTAACCAACTCTAAAAGAAAACCCACTAGAACTTGTTCATTAACTTTGAGTGAAATAATGACTGTTCTTATTGCCTTTCATGTGATTGGTTTTAGAAATTTTAAGTCTTATTATATTCATTTACAGCAATTTCATTCTAGTAAATTTGGAAAGTTAGTAAGCTAGAATAGATTTATAGAACTGATCCAAAGAACGTTAGTTCCCTTGTACTGTTTTACACAAAGTCTTGCTAAAACAAAAACAGATTGTTATTTTATGGATGCAACAGCCATCAAGGTTTGCCATATCAAAAGAGCCTATACGCACAGGGTTTTTAAATCGATTGCTACTAAAGGTAAAACCAGCATCGGTTGGTTTTTTGGATTAAAGTTGCACTTGATAGTCAATGATTTAGGAGAAATTATGAATTTTCAACTGACCACAGGTAAAACTAATGATAGGCTTCCTGTAGAAAATTTATGTAAACACTTGATGGGTAAAATGTTTGCCGATAAAGGTTACATAAGCAAAGATTTATTTAAAAAACTGATCGAGAAAGGCGTGGAACTCATTACCCAAATCAGAAAAAATATGAAAAATGCTTTTATGCCACTCTGGGATAAACTGATGCTTAGAAAACGATCTATAATTGAAACTATTATAGATCAGCTCAAAAATATTAGCCAGATAGAACATTCCAGGCATAGAAGCATACCTAATTTTCTAGTCAATTTGATAGCTGGAATTACAGCTTATGCACTAAAAGAGAAAAAACCTTCTATAACTAATATATATATGACTGGTTCACAATACGTCTAATCCCGAACTGAGGTTGATAGAATCAGGTGTAGACCTTTCCAGACTTTTTGATCAAGACGGCTTACTCAAACAATTAAGTAAGCGTCTTGTAGAAAAAGCATTACAGTCAGAAATGGATGACCATTTAGGTTATAATAAGTATGCACGTAGTGATTCAGAGAATGTACGTAATAGATTATCCAGTAAGCAAGTTATTACTGATAATGGCGTTATATCGGTTGAAGTACCCAGAGATAGAGCATCGACTTTTGAACCTATTTTATTGCCTAATCGTCAAACAAGAATTCCTAGTTTGGATGATAAGATCTTATCTTTACATGCTAAAGGTATGAGTCTGTCAGATATTCAGATTCAAATACAGGAATTATATGGCGCAGAAGTAAGTGAAAGCCTGATAAGTAACATCACAGACTCTGTTATTGAAGATGTTAAGATATGGCAAAATCATCCCTTAGAATCAGTCTATTCTATTGTTTTTTTTGATTGCTTTGTAGTTAAAGTTAGACAAGATAAGTGCATCATCAACAAGGCAGTCTATGTTGCTTTAGGTATAGATAGATCTAGCATAAAGGATGTTTTAGGGCTTTGGATGAGTGAAAATGAAGGGGCTAAATTTTGGTTAGGCAATTTAACAGAACTCAAAAATCGGGGTATGAACGATATGCTCATTGCATGTACAGATAATTTGTCAGGCATGTCTGAGGCCATTGCTGCTGTATACCCAAAAACGGAACATCAGCTCTGTATTGTTCATGCAATTAGGGGTAGTTTGCAGTATGTTTCTTATAAACATAGAAAGGTATTAGTTGCTGATTTAAAACCAATTTATACAGCAGTTACCGAGCAAGAAGCATTGATGGCCTTAGAAGCTTTTGCTACTAAGTGGAATCAACAATACCCACAAATAGCCCAATCTTAGTATGCTAACTGGGATAATCTGATGGTATTTTTACAGTACCCTAATGCCATACGTAAGGTCATTTACACAACAAATGTTTGGAATCTGTAAATAGCCAATTTCGTAGAGTTACCAAAAATAAAAAAGTGTTCCCTAACGATCTAGCTGTTTTTAAAACATTATATCTAACTATTAACTACATGACTAAAAAATGGACCACCTCTATTCATAACTGGAGCGAGACTATGGCACATTTTTTAATTAAATTTGAAAACAGAATTGAATAAAACCAAAAAATAATTTACACACTTAAGTGGACAGATCCGAAGCAATAGATATGCTTAATTTTAAGTGGTCCAACCATTTCTTTACTCTAGACCATTGCAGGGATAGAAAACACTCCTATGATTCAAAAAGGACAAGTAATCGGAGCTAAAAATCATCTTTCTACTTTTGAGAATTTTGTTATGCTAATGGCCGAATAATAACCAATATATATCCAAAACTTCACTTAAAAGAAAAGACGTTACTAACGAAAATGTAGACGCGACAGAACAAAATTTTGGGAATCCTTCTATAGAGCTTGATATTTGGGCTGCTTTCTTATCAAGAAAAAAGATATAAGCGTTTAGAATTGCTCGTTAGGATTGTTTGCCTGGACGCTTTAGCCCCCCCATAGACGCTTTGTATACCGATACATTCCCTCGAATTTCTTGTGCAATTTTTTTTAACGTTTGCATACCTTTACGAACCCTTGTTCCAGCTGCTTTATTGTCTTTCTCGTAGAATTTATGAAACTCATCTTCTAATGAAAGTACTAATGTTTTTAATTCTTCAAATCGATTCATGGCATAATACCTATTTAGACTTATTAGGTGGTTTTATTTTCCCATAAAATGTCTATTATGGTTCCTGGTACTAACTAAAGATAATACCCAAATGCTGGGCCTTCAGTAAGGTTGGCTCCTGCTTACCTTTCTACTCTATGAATCTAATAATTTTTGATCAAATTATGCTGATCTTTCTTGAAATTTTTAACCTGTTGCATACATCTAAGACCTTAGCAATTTCTATGGTACTTTGTTCTTGTTTGTTTCCTAATTTAACATGAGTTCGGGATTTATTTGACTGATTTACAACAATTTAATATCAATTATTTAATTAATATTTGCACCTATTTAACAAGTTTTTATATCTAATTTTATAAATATAATATATATAATAAACTGATTACCAGAATTATTTGTTATTCAACTACCTATTTAACTGTCTATAAAACAAATTTTATAAATTTTCATTGATATTGATTATCAAATGAAAAAATAATCTAATCCCGAACTCAGGTTAATTTAAAGTACAAAAGAGCTTTTTTAATGTCTTTTTCCCTGGTAGTAAGCCAGGCTACTACTGGCCCTGAAGCACTCCTCTTAATTGGATCTGCAGGGTGGATGTTGATTTTATATCTTTAGGTGGGCACTTTCAGCAAATAAACGCTTTTTGCGCGTCTGCGCTAGTATCTGTTCAAGTCAGTGGTAAATGTATATCTTACTTTATTTACTTGCTATTGTGTCACTGCCATCCCAGACCTTTGGATCAGGTATTTTATGTTCTTGCAGCGCCAACCGATAAACTTGATCTACAGAATCTACATAATGAATGATTAAATTTTCACGGTAGATTTCTTTAATCTCTTGCACATCTTTTTTGTTCTTGCTACTCAGTATAATCTCTTTTATGCCCACACGTTTTGCGGCCAGAATTTTTTCTTTAATGCCACCTACGGGCAGTACTTCCCCCCGTAAGGTAATTTCTCCTGTCATAGCTAAGCGGTCTTTTACCTTTTTTTGCGTATAGAGGGAGGCTAATGAGGTAAAAAGGGTAATCCCTGCAGAAGGACCATCCTTAGGAACTGCGCCAGAGGGCACATGAATGTGCAAATCATAATTTTCAAATACACTATGTGCTACATCAAGGTATTGGTCATTTGCTTTTAGGTAAGAAAGCGCTGTCATGGCAGATTCTTTCATCACTTCTCCTAAGTGACCAGACAAATTAACCTTTCCTTTTCCCTTACTCAACACAGATTCTATAAAGAGAATTTCACCACCAGCAGCCGTCCAGGCTAAGCCAACTGAAACACCAGGCAGGGGCGTGGTTTGGTAGGGTGTTTGATCAAATGGTTCTGAACCGAGTAAAGTAATAATATCTGATTGTTTGAGTTTTTTAGTGTAAGCTTTGCCTAAAGCAATGGATTTAGCAGTCTTTCTGCAAATATTGGCCAATTGACGCGATAGTTCACGTACACCAGATTCCCGCGTATAACTTGCTATAATAGTGGACAAAGCATCATCTTGTATTATTAAATCAGTAGCTTTAAGGCCATGTTCTTTTCTTTGTTTCTGGAAAAGATATTTTTTTGCAATTTCTATCTTTTCTTCTAGAAGATAGCCACTCACTTCAATAACCTCCATTCTGTCTTGTAAAGGAGCTGGAATACGGTCCATCGCGTTGGCAGTGGCTACAAACAAAATATTAGAAAGATCGTATGGCACCTCTAAAAAATTATCAACAAAAGCATTGTTTTGCTCTGGATCTAGGACTTCTAGTAGGGCAGAGGCGGGATCTCCACGCATCCCATCTATTTTATCTATTTCATCTAATACAATAACAGGATTGGATGCGCCGCTCTTTTGAATGTTATAGATAATTTTTCCAGGCATAGCGCCAATATAGGTTTTTCTATGACCACGTACCTCAGCTTCATCATTTAACCCACCTAGTGCAATACGTGCATATTTCCTACCCATTGCTTTTGCAATAGACTTACCCAAGGAGGTTTTGCCTACCCCAGGAGGACCACATAAACATAAAATAGGCCCTTTCATATTTTTTTTTAGCTGTAAAACAGCTAAATATTCTAAAAGACGCTCTTTTACTTTTTCAATACCATAGTGGTCCGCATCAAAAATCTTCTTGGCTCGGTTCAGGTCTAGGTTATCTTTCGTATAGGTTTCCCAAGGAAGATCTACGAGTAGCTCTGCATGGTTGATGCTAATGGAATATTCTGGACTATGGGGACTCATCCGCTCCGCTTTTTCCAATGCTTTTTTAAAGTAAGCTGCTACTTCCTTAGGCCATTGTTTTTTATTGCCTTTTTCACGTAATGCATCGATTTCGTCGGAAAGATCATTTTCGCCTAGTTCATCTTGTAGGACTTTTACCTGTTGCCTTAAGTAGTAATCTCGTTGCTGCTGACTAATGTCAGAGTGAGCTTTATCCTGAATCTCTTTTTTAAGCTCTGAAATTTCTAGTTCCCTTAAAAGATGCTTTAAAAGTAAGTTGGCGCGTTTCGTGCTATTGCTTAACTCTAGTAGCTTTTGCTTATAGTGGATATCTGTATTTAAATTAGAAGCTAAAAAGTAGGTAAGAAAATCTAGACTTTTAATATTGGTCAACGCGGCTTCTGCTTCACTAGAAACATCAGATCGAAATCTAAGGATCTTAATCGCAACATCTTTCAATGACTGCATCAGTGCAAGCACTTTTTTATCCTCTTTATAGGGTTGGTCTTTAAGTAGTTGAATGGTAGCTTCTAGCCCAAATGACTCTGTAAAGAGTTGGATCGTTTGAAATCTTTGCTTGCCATGTACCAAAGCAATCGTTTTATCATTTGGTAAATTGATGATTTTAATAATTTTGGCCAATGTTCCTATTAGGTAAATATCTGTTTGCTTACCTTCAAAGGTTTCTGGGTTGCGTTGTGCAATGATGCCTAATAGGCCATCTCTTTCATGTATGGCTTCTATCAAATGCATGGCTTGCCTTTCTTTGACAGTAATAGGTACTACAACATTGGGAAAAAGAACCGTATTACGAAGTGCCAACAAGGGTATTCTACCTTGGGTGTTATCGTCGGAGAGTTGTTCTTTTTTATCAGAGACAATCAGCTCCACCATGCCGCCTATGCCATCCTCACCCCATGCAGAAGTAAGCCTTCCATCCATTGCTAGTGACTTATTGAAGTACATATGCTTGGTTTACATTTACCTGTTTATCATTTTATCACTTTGTATGGTAATACAAGCAAATAATATGCCAGAAAAGTGAAAACAGTAGGCTTATAACTTATAATAACTTACGAATATCATTACCGAATGCATAAAGCATCAGTAAAAGTATAAGGAGCATACCCAATTTTTGGGCGCCTTGTAAAAATCTATCGGAAGGCTTTCTGCCAGATAGTGCTTCATATAATATACATGAGGCATGTCCTCCATCTAATGCTGGAATGGGCAGCAAGTTGACTAAGGCAATCGCGATGGATAAAGAGGCAACCAGTACCCAGAATCTATACCCAATAAATTCATCTCCAAAACTTTGGGCAATGCCAATGGGGCCACTTAAAGATTTTAAACTAAGTTTGCCTGTGATAAGTTTCCAGATGGCTAAAAATTGCCCTTGCATTAACTCCAAAGCTTTTCCTAGACCCACAGGGATAGATTCTATAAATGAATAATTTAGTTTCTCATACTTAGGCCCGGCCAATTGAATACCTAATCTTTTGGGGTCCATCTGAATGTGGGTAGACATTTTTATACCATTCCGCAAATAGGTCACTTCGACTGTTTTGTCCCAATAAGTATCAACTACCTGGGCCAATTCATGTAGATAAGGGGTAGCTAGGCTACCTAGTTCAATAATTTGATCTCCAGCCATTAAGCCTGCTTGCGCAGCACTGCTGTTTGTGGCAACAGCGTGAATCAAACAAGGACAAATGGGCGTTACAATCCCCCCTTTTTTTAACGCTGATAGGCTTTCTATGACTTTATCTGGAATGGGTAGATCTAAGAGCTTACCCGCTCTTTTGATGGTATAGTAACTTTTATTACGGAGTAAAAGGTTGGGTGATAAGATCGCATTAAAATCTTCAAAATTTTTTCCATTGATTTTGATAATTTGATCCCCTGTTTTAAAACCCATTTGGCTACCTATGGCATTTGGCACAATGCCATATTTATTTACTTCATCTTTAGGCAAATAGCTATGCCCCACCATGTAGGTTATACCAATCCATATGAGCATGCCACTAATCAGGTTAAAAATAATACCCCCTAATATAGTGAGGAACCGCTGCCAAGCTGGCTTTGAACGAAACTCCCAAGGTTGTGGGGCATTTTGCAAATGATCGACAGCTAATGACTCATCCACCATGCCTGCAATCTGCACGGCTCCACCTAAAGGAATGGATCCTAAGGCATATTCCGTTTCACCCCATTTCACTTTAAATATTTTAGGCGGGTATCCGATTATGTAGCTATTGACCCGCATTTTAAATAGCTTAGCAAAAAGTAAGTGACCCAATTCATGGGTGCCAACTATAATGAATAGAGCTGCCAAAAATTGAATCATCTTAATAAGGAATGTCATGTGGTATAAGAATTGTTATCTTAAATTTTGGTAGTTCATAAATATAAGCAAAAAATAAAAAATATGTTCTAAAGGCATGATACACGCTGCGCCATCTATGGGCAAAAAGGACCCGTTGGCCAGAAAGAACCTTTATAAAATATAACTGCTAAGATTTTTCCGTTTTATTAAGTCAGCTAGCGCTTCTTGGACCATTTCTTTGGTGATGGTAATGGCTGTATAGGGGGCAATGGTATCTGGCACATCAAATAGTATGGGTGTTAACAGATGGCTCATTACGGTTTGCAACCGCCTTGCACCAATATTTTCTATCTCTGCATTGAGCAGGTAAGCAGTGGCTGCAATTTCTTGTTTTGCCTCTGGGGTAAACTCTAGCCTAACCTTTTCTACTGATAACAGAGCTTGATACTGGATCGGTAGTGCACTTTTAGGTTCATCTAGGATTTTATAAAAATCCTTTTGTGAAAGGTTGTCTAATGTCACACGAATAGGGAACCGGCCTTGTAATTCTGGAATCAGGTCAGATGGTTTAGTCATATGAAACGCACCTGCCCCAATAAAAAGAATATGATCTGTGTCGATCGGGCCATGTTTGGTTTGTACCGTACTGCCCTCTACAATGGGTAAAAGATCGCGTTGCACCCCTTCTCGACTTACACCTGGACTATTGCTTGAACTGGTATCGGCAATTTTATCAATTTCATCTATAAAAATAATACCTGTGTTGCTGGCTCTGGCTAAGGCTTCTTCTCTAACCGCGCTCATATCAATCAGCTTGGTGAGTTCCTCTGTCAATAGTAACGTGCGTGCCTCTGCAATGGTAACTTTTCTTTTTTTAGTTTGTTTGGGTAAAAAACTGCTGAGCATATCTTGAAAGTTCATGACCAATCCTTCGTCCATAGCAGGCCCTATCCCTAGACTACTTATATTACCAGAAGGGGTAGGATTGGTTATTTTAATTTCGATTTGCTGTTGATCTAGTGCGCCACTTCTTAGCTTTTCACGAAAACGATCTCGAGTAATAGTATGGTTGCTTTGGCCCTCATCTAAGGATAGGTCTACTGTTTTTTTTGGATGAAGGGGAGGAAGCAATATATCTAAAATAATTTCTTCTACTTGCCTAGTCGCTTTGTGTTGGAGTGCTTCCATTTTTTCTGCCTTTACCATGGCTACGGTACGTTCTACTAAATCCCTGACCATGCTCTCTACATCACGTCCTACATAGCCCACTTCTGTAAATTTAGAGGCTTCTACTTTAGTAAAAGGCACCTTTGCAATTTTGGCCAACCGTCTAGCTATTTCTGTTTTGCCTACGCCAGTTGGCCCAATCATTAAAATGTTGTTCGGGACAATGTCTTCCTTAAGCACTTCAGTAACCTGCATTCTACGCCATCTATTGCGCAATGCAACTGCAACGTTGCGTTTAGCTTCTGCTTGACCGATAATATATTTATCAAGTTCTTGTACAATTGCTTTGGGTGTAAGTGCATGCGGATCAGTTGACATCATTTCTAGTTGGTTGGGTCTATATAAGTTGCTTGGTCGCAATACCTTATCTGTCTTATCTTTAAGACGGTAGGGCTGCGTCGTTGGCACCTAACGCTGCTTGAATTTACTAATTTTTGAAGATTAAATAACTATATTGAAAACAGTTGTGCAAATCTATGTACTGTGCAGTTATTAAAGTTCGAAGTGTAAGAAAACCCTTCTAAAAGCTTGTGGAAAAATTAGAAAGTTTCGCTCAGTATAAATTTTAAGTAATTGTGGTAATTAATGCACTAATAATGATTAAGCGTAGGACATACTTTATGCGTACCAATCGGATATTCTGGGTGGTGCTAGTATCTTTTGGATTTATGTCACTTGCTGTTTGCAGTAGCTTACCAAGCAGGTACGGTATGGCTAACGATTAAAATCAGCAAGCAAAATTGTTGAATCCAGATAGCCTTGTATCCATTTCCTTACAACAACTTGTTGCATTTGGTCAGTAAGCCGAGTTGGAAGAGTTTCTGGGTAAAGGGATCGATATCGAATTATTAAATAGACTTAATCGGAACGGATCTGCTCTACTCCATCTGGCACTACAACATGGGCATGTAGGGGTAGTCAATGCTTTGATAACCAAAGGTATAGATGTGAATCTACAAGATAGTAATGGGGCTACTGCATAGAATAGTTAGCTATATAACGTTTATAAAACTATTCGTCCTCTAGTATTAGTGACCACTCCGTAGATATTAATTGACTGATAATCAATTATTAAAATTGCATAATCCTTGCTAGTTTCATCATATAAATCATTCAAAATCATTCACTTTTAGCACACTTTTAATCCCGAATCATGTTATAAGTGTCATGAAAACGATAACGCATCCCCCTTTTTTAGCAGAAGTTATTTCGCATGTAAATAAGTCCAATAGTGTGGGGAAATGCCTTTTCATATTTCCCAATCAACTATCTATTGATTATTTCCAATCCTTATGTAATAAGGAAAGGTGGCAAGATAGTTGTGTAACCTTGCATCAGTTGATGCTGACGCATAGTAGGATAGCGCCTCTACCTACTTTGGCTTTGTTAAGCAGGCTACATCGATTGGCCGAGCACATTTTAAATAGAAAGGAATCTTTTGAGCAATTTTATGGTTGGGGCTTTACCCTTTTACAAGATTTTAATACTATAGATAACCATCTTGTAAATGGTGCTGAGTTGTTTGCATCTTTAATGGAACAAAAACAACTGACCAGCGATGCTTTTGTAAGTCAGAAGGCGAGTGCACTACCATTATTGCAACCAAAAGAAGCGCTGCTTTTTTGGAAACAATTGCCTCTGCTCTATCAATCTTTTAGAAAAAAGTTAATAGGAGAAGGGAAAGGGTATGAAGGGTTATGCTATAGCATGGCCCAACCCTTACCGGAAATAATGGCTCAGGAGCTGATCTTTGTTGGATTTAATTTGCTAACGCCTGCTCAAGAACAGTTTATTAGGCAATTCCAGGCAGTTGTTTTGACCACCTTTTTCTGGGATGTGGATAGCCATTATTTGGATAATGCAGTCAACCTAGCGGGCCATTATCTACGCCAGCATAGGGAAAAAAAATGGTTCCAGAAAAATTTTGTGCCAGGTACTTATTTCAATGATCCCCATAAAAAGGTCTTTCTAAGAGAAGCATCTACTATGGTAGCCCAAGTGCAAGCAGTGGTAGCTGCCCTACAAGAAAAAACAGATGATGGCAAGCCAAAGTTTTTGCCTTGCCAAACCGCAATCGTAGTAAGTGGTAGCGATCTACTGATACCTTTACTGGATCACCTCTCTAACCTACCTATTTCGCTGCATTGTAGATTGGATTATCCATTTAGTGCTACGGTTGTCTATACCTTAGTAGCGCGATTGGTAGCGCTTTGGGAAGCCTTTATTGCAGAGAGGGAGGAAATATATCGCTATATGGCTGATGTATTGGCATTATGGTATCCGTTTGCAGAAGCAGCGGTGCAATCGCAGCTTACTGCTATACGCCAATCATTGGATGAACGTAAGGTATATCACGTCTTTGACCTATGGTTGCATCAGGAGGGTATGTTGCCCTACCTTCAGGAAGGAGTAACCTATATATATAACCATTGTATAACGTCAGATCATCTTTTCTTGGAACTGAATAAAACGGCATTATACCATGTATTGGTCTACATAAAGGAGTTGCGAGCAGAAATGGCTACCTGTTCTGCTTCTTGTTTCTTAAATGGTTTAAAGCAAAGTAGGATGCTATTTCATAAAGCTAATCCTGTGACGGGTCTCTATATTGTAGAGGTTTCTGAATCCTATAATTTAGATTTTGAACATGTTTTCTTTCTGAATATGAATGAAGGGTGCTTCCCTAAGGTTACCTATAATGATTCTTTTTTACCTTATGACTTATGTTATAGTTTTGGGCTGCCATTGGCAGATAAAGTAGCAGAAAATAAAACCGCTTATGGATTTTATAGATTACTGCAGCGCGCCCAAAATGTGTATGGTTACTATGCTCCAAAAAATCATTTAGAGGCTTCTAATGAAATGAGTCGATTGTTGCTACAATTGACTTTTGATAGCAAGTTAAAAATGATACCGTCTTATCATTCCATGCAGCTTCTAGAAAGGACAATAGCTACTATAGCTATTCAGAAAGACCATGCAGTGATGCAGTTATTAGATAGGTTTTTGGTAAAAGAGGCAGTAGCTGCTGCTAGCATAACGCCTGCTGCGCTCATCTCTTACTTGTCTTGTCCACTTCAATTTTATTTTAGCTATTTGCTGCAACTAAAGCAGACGGCGTTGCCAAAAGATGGGGCAGAGGCTGTGCAGTTGGGTATATTATTTCATGATGTTATGGCAAGGTTGTATCAACCTTTTATAGGCATGCAGATAGATACAAGCGTTGTAGTGCAGCTACAATCAAAAATAAAAACAAAGATAGAGGAAGCTATAGCTGCGTGGCGTACTGCACCCGGTATGCCTATCTTACTTCGTGCGCTACTGGAAAAACTCTTAACAGCTATGTTGGACATAGATGGTGCAGATGCGCCATTTACCCTTTTGGGCGTTGAGGTAGCTATAAAGCAGCCAATGGTTTTAGATGCACAAAGGAAGGTCTGGTTGAGCGGTGTGATAGATCGTATAGATAGGCAAAACCATTTGATCCGTATTATAGATTATAAGACAGGTTTATCCAATTGTAAAATATCGAGCATAGCTACCTTATTTGATCCTACTAAGATTAAAAAAAACAGGGCTATTTTTCAGCTTTTTTTTTACGCTTGGCTTTTTCAGTCTCTACATGGAGCAGATGATCCGCAACTGATCATGCCCTACTTGATCCATATTCAGGAGATCTTTTTAAAAGATTATAGGCCTGGTATCTTTATACAACAGCCTGATAATGGTAAAAAGTACCAACGAATAAAAGATATGATGGCACATGCGCAACCATTTGAAGAGGGACTCAAGGAACTGCTTGTAGAAATATTTAATCCTGTTATACCTTTTGTACAAACAGAAGATCTTGAAATATGTGCCTATTGTCCATACGTGCGTATTTGTCAAAGAGATTAGTGTATAGAAGCGGGTTCTGTCGCGTCTATATTTTCGTTAGCAACGTCTTTTCTTTTAAGTGAAGCTTTGGATATATATTGGTTATTATTCGGCCATTAGCATAACAAAATTCTCAAAAGTAGAAAGATGATTTTTAGCTCCGATTACTTGTCCTTTTTGAATCATAGGAATGTTTTCTATCTCTACAATGGTCTAGAGTAAAGAAATGGTTGGACCACTTAAAATTAAGCATATCTATTGCTTCTGATTGCTCGCAATACAGTAGCTGACTAACTTGATTCTTCATTGTTTACCCATTCCCTTCTCATCCCAAGGTATGTTCAGTTTTCCCGAATACGGCGGTCCGACAGTCTTCTTCATAAACCTTGCACAACTCTCTCAGGATAGTTAATCATTCCACTACCAATGTACAACATCCCCATTGTATAGAGTTTGCTATTGGGATAGCTTTGCCACCCACACCCACGGCCTTTTCTTCTATGGGTTAAGTATCTGCGAAATCGGTTATTAATAAAGTTCTGCAATCTAACAAAAGCTTCACTGGAATTCGTATGTTTAAAATAGTTAACCCATCCTAACACTACTGGTTTTATTTGCTCGATGAATGTTTGAGGTTTGATTGGTGCTTTTCTACAAGTCAGGTATTTTAGTCTGTTACGGATGCTTTGTTGGGATTGTTTCGTTGGAAATACATAAATGCTATTTCTGCCACTTGTTGGACTCTTTCTTTTTACAAAGTAAAAACCTATGAAGTTAAAGCCTTCTTTCAGTTTCGTTATTCGTGTCTTTTGGTGGTTAATAATGAGCGATAACCTCCTTACTAATTCTGTGAATTTCTCCAGCGCTAAGCTAGCACTCTTACGACATACCAAAATTGCATCATCACAATACCTATGCAAGGTTGCGCTTAGCTTTTCTGGATACCCCCTTGAGTGCCACACTTGGTCTATAACATTTAGGTAGATATTACTATACAACGGTGATATTGGTGATCCTTGCGGTACTCCAACTTTCTTGCATGTAATTTTACCTTGTTTTACTATTGACGTTGTTAGGGTTTGTTTAATTAGCTTCAACATACTGCCATCTGCTATCCTTTTACTAATAAGTTTTAATAACTTTTCATGTGGGATGCTAATAAAGTATGATTGAAAATCAATCTCAACTACGCCCCATGCCTGCTGGTATAGATCTTCCCGGATCACTAAACTCGCTTGTTTGGCTCCTCGTTTCGGTCTATAGCCGTATGAACATTCATGAAAATCAGCTTCGAAGATCGGTTCAATGACTATTTTCATTGCTGTGAGCACTATGAGATCTTCTACGGTCATTACCTCTAGTGGCCTTGTTCCACCTTTAGCTTTGGGTATTTCTACCAACCTGCTTGAGGTAAATTTGTATAGCTTTGCGCGTAGTTGCTGCTGCAATTTATTGATAATCTTTGCCTCACCTTGATCTATTATATCACTTATGCTTTTACCATCAATCCCTGCTGAACCTTGATTTGCTTTGACTTGACGCCAAGCTTCCCAAAGTACATCTTTTAGATAAATTTTATCATATATACTATAAAATCTGACTTCCTTACATTGCTTGGATTTGAGATATAGAGTTCTTTGGAGTTGCTGAACTTTTAATGTTCCGTTCATAGCTTTAGGGCAATCAGACATTCTCAACTCTTTTAAACTCGTTAACTGAAGTAGGGTCCCTTTCCTCTTGAGTGGTTTCCCAATCAATACGAACGGTATTATAGACCCCGCGGACTTCTGATATCACCCTTATTGATTTCGCTTTACTTATACAATAAAGTTTCCAGTGGCCTACTGGATTCATATCAGATCTCCCGGACTACGATGTGAGGCCGTTGTGATAGATTTCTATTATAATATTTTTAGGGTTGTTTAGACTGATTTTTGGTATTAAAGTGGTATTAGTTTTATTATTTATTGATTTTCATGTACTTTTATTGCATTTTAGACAGACCATTCCCCTAAAGACCTCTTAATATGATATTTGGCGACCTGTATAAGTTATAGGCTATTGCTTCGATAACGTGTTGCGTATGAGTTTTATCAAGTCCTATGTAGCGAGCTCCTGAGCTTCGGAACCAACTTTTAATACTTCCAAATACACGTTCTACTTTATACCTGGTTTTAGCTACCAATGTATTAAACCGTTTAGCAGTAGGTGATAAAGGATTATTTCTAGTAGCTTTCTTCTGAATAGCTGATTTTAAGGCTTTATTCTTTAATAAGGTTTCATTAGGTGATCCGCTATAGCCCTTATCTGCATATAGCCTACTACCTACTTTTAGCTCTACTTTATCCAATAAGACTTGTAAATGAGCACTATCATGACTAGATGCTTTTGTGGTACTGACTGCTAGGACTAAGCCTTCTTTACTTTCCACAAGGATGTGACGCTTATACCCATAGTAGAGATTATCTCCTTTTTTTGTTCAACTCGCTTCTGGATCTACACCTTTTTGATAACTTTCGGCTACAGTTATAGTGCCATCTTCATGGAGATCATAGCTTTTTTTACCTTTAGAGCGCCTAGGGGTAGGCGTAATAGAGGCATCAACAACTGCACCATGTTGAACTAATACACCATGACTAGATAGTTGATCGTTAATTATTTTCAATAACCTTTCTAGGACCTGCTTCTCCGTAAGCGCAGTCCTAAACCTGCTTAATACGCTATGATCTGGAACAGAACTATCCATGGAAATACGACAAAATCTGCTGAAAGTGATACGATCATTTACTTCTTCTTCTACTTGATAGTCACTCAGAGCATACCATGTTTGAAGCAACAGCATTTTAAATAAAAGAAGCGGGCTATAAGCTGCCTTTCCTGATAAACACAAACCTTTAGGATAATACAAGAAAAGTTCTTTTTCTATTACTTGCCAAGTAATCAACTTATTAAGCTGATCGAAAAAAGTATGCTTACACTTACGTCGACTGGCTGAAATATCTGCAAAACTTAATTGATTATTTGTTTTGATGGCCATAACAATACTATTAAAAAGCTTAAGTTTAAACGATTAAAGAATCAACCTAATTTAACCATTGTATAACACTAAAAGTCACTTTTTATAACAAAGCTTAAAACTCTATTGCAACAACCTCAGAGTCTGTGATGTTACTTATCAGGCTTTCACTTACTTCTGCGCCATATAATTCCTGTATTTGAATCTGAATATCTGACAGACTCATACCTTTAGCATATAAAGATAAGATTTTATCATCCAAACCAGGAATTCTTGTTTGACGCTTAGGCAATAAAATAGGTTCAAAAATCGATGCTCTATCTCTGGGTACTTCAACCGATATAACGCCATTATCAGTAATAACTTGCTTACTGGATAATCCATTACGTACATTCTCTGAATCACTACGTGCATACTTATTATAACCTAAATGGTCATCCATTTCTGACTGTAATGCTTTTTCTACAAGACGCTTACTTAATTGTTTGAGTAAGCCGTCTTGATCAAAAAGTCTGGAAAGGTCTACACCTGATTCTATCAGTACATCTATGGCCTTGCTTATCCCATCTTTAACTGTCTCTTTTCTTTTCATTGTTTTAAGTGTTATGATTTAGGTAAAGATAAATCCTAAAAAATATTTATACACTTAAAACAAAAGACTCCGGGATTAGACGTATTGTGAACCAGTCATATATATATTAGTTATAGAAGGTTTTTTCTATTTTAACGTGAGTTCGGGATTTATTTGACTGATTTACAACAATTTAATATCAATTATTTAGTTAATATTTGCACTTATTTAACAAGTTTTTATATCTAATTTTATAAATATAATATATATAATAAACTGATTATCAGAATTATTTGTTATTCAACTGCCTATTTAACTGTCTATAAAACAAATTTTATAAATTTTTATTAATATTGATTATCAAATGAAAAAATAATATAATCCCGAACTCACGTCTTTACTAACGAAAATGTAGACGCGACGAACCAAAAAGTTGCCTTAAGTCTACCCCTTACAGCTAGCGCAACAGAACAGACCCGCTGCTTGGATTAAAAATTCCTGAACGGAAAATCTAGGGTGGTTGCTATTCAATTAAACCCTTTCAATCGACGCACCTAAAGCATTGAGGCGTTGGTCAATACATTCATATCCTCGATCAATTTGACCAATATTTTCAATTGTACTGGTGCCTTCTGCAGCTAGTGCAGCAATTAATAAAGCAATGCCTGCTCTAATGTCACTTGAACTCATATGGATGCCATGCAACTTATGGCTATTGCCTAGGCCTACTATATGTACCCTGTGTGGGTCGCATAATACCAGTCTTGCACCCATTTCAATCAAATGATCTACAAAAAAGAGCCTGCTTTCAAACATTTTCTGATGGATTAAAATATGGCCTTGTGCATGTACAGCAGCTACAACTGCAATACTAAGTAAATCAGCGGGTATGCCTGGCCAAACCGCATCATAAAGCGTTGCAAGGTTCCCATCCATCTCTGCTTTAATAGAATAGCAGGACTGGGCTGGAATATGCAATGTATGATCCTGTTTCTCTAGAGAAATACCTAACTTTTCAAAACAATACCAAACGGGCGCAAAAAGTTTAATAGGGACATCTGTAATGGTCAGTGCAGACTGGGTGGCTGCAGCCAACCCGATAAAGCTACCCACTTCCAACATGTCCGGTAAGATGGTGTGCGTTGTACCCCTTAGTTCGGGTACGCCCTCTATGGTTAATAGATTAGAGCCAATACCTGAAATGCTAGCGCCCATAGCCACCAGCATATGGCAAAGCTGCTGTACATGCGGCTCACAAGCTGCAGGGTAAATAGTGGTTTTGCCTTTGGCCCTGCTGGCAGCCATAATCAGATTAGCCGTGCCCGTTACGGATGCTTCTGGCGCCAGCACATTGGCTCCCTGTAATGCATTGCATTGGGCTACCCAAGTGGCCTGAGCAGCATGGAAAGAAATACCTAGTTGCGCTAGCCCTTCAAAATGCGCATGCAGCCCCCTGCGCCCAATCCGATCTCCTCCAGGTTTAGCTATAACTACTTCCTTGAAACAGATTAAAAGGGGGGGGAGTAACATAATAGAGCCCCTTACTTTAGTGTATTCCTGGCAAAATGGTGCCGTAAGCATCGCATCTTTTTCAAGATGCGATGCACAAAATTGATACGCCCTATCCCCCAATGGGGTAATTTGAACACCCAACAGGGTCAGTAACTTCATAACACTGCGCACATCTGCAATGTTGGGAAGATTGTTTAGAGTTACTATTTCATGGGTCAATAAGGTGGCACACATTACTTGTAGTGCTTCATTTTTTGAACCTTGCGGCTTGATGGTACCAGACAACTGATGTCCCCCATTGACAATAAATTTACTCATTTCCCGCAATTAGATTTTATTATAATCAGCCTATTATTGGTTGGACTACTTTTTAAAAGTATTGGATTTTAGATTAGGTTTATTTCTAGACTTTTGACCATTGGCCCCCGCATCTGGTAGGGTGCATATGATTTCTACATTAAGCGTTGTACCATCTGGAAGGATCCGCTTGATATCCTGCATAATTCTTTCATTATTGATATAATCGTTGTTCCATATGCTACTAAAACGACGCATAAGTTTTCCAACTGCTATAAGCATCTGCTCTTGCTCTTTAAGCGTCGGCAGGGTAGTTATTTTTTTCAAGAGTGACTCCATATGCCGCCCATAATATTTGTATGTGATCAGCTGCATAGAGTGTATATGCACGTAATGCTGTTGACTACTTTCTCTCTTAGTAGGTTTAGGATTTGGACTATCAATATCTAATTTGTAATCTGATAGTATAAAAAGATCATCCCACCGTTTTTGTGGCGATGTTGCATCAGGCCTGATCACCTCCATAAGTTTTACAATCCCATAGGCTTTTTGTGTGCGAACAGCCTTGTCTTCAATCGTTTCAAGTTGCTCCATAAGCTTCTGAACGTTTCTACCATATTCTTTAAGCATTAAGGGCGATCGAATCGTATTATAGTCGTACATTATGGGTTATTGGGTTATCCTAAATATATTCATTAAGCGCTCTATGTTGAAGGCAATATGTCTAGTTTGGCATAATTTAACAAGAGGGTCTTCTCTCCAAATTTATGAAAAAGAATAACAGCTTTACGCATGCCTGCAGATTCTACTAACTTCAAAACTTGTCCTACACCAAAATAGAGGTGATGTACTGAATGCCCAACTTGTAGGGAAGCCAGATTGGTTGTAGGCTGAGCGACTGAAGATACCCCTATTTTTCTAGCGGAACTGCTCAGTTTGGTTGGATGCTTTTGGATCGGCTTAGCAGTAGTAGCCAATAGAGAAGATTTAGTTATCGTTTTCGCTTCTGTATGGTCTCCTATTTCTTTTAAAAAACGACTGGGCTGGACGTTGGTTAATTTCCCAAATCGGTATCTGCTTAAAGCATGAGACAAGGTTAACTTGAGTTGTGCACGAGTAACTGCTACGTAAAAAAGGCGCCTTTCTTCTTCTAAGTCTGCTTTGCTGCCCAACATCATAGAAGAAGGAAAGAGTTCTTCTTCCATACCTACTAGATATACATATTTGAATTCTAAGCCTTTAGACGCATGAATGGTCATTAGTGTGACTGCGTCTTCATGCACGTTTTCTTTATCTGCACTGGTAAGCAATGCTATTTCTTGTAAAAAACTGCCTAGACTTGGATCATTGTTGTCAGAGTAGTCTACAAAATGTTTGATGCTATTCAGCAGCTCTTGGATATGTTCATAGCGGATTAATCCTTCTACGGTTTTATCTTCATGTAGTTCTTTTAGTAGGCCAGATGCTTTGGCCATATAGTCTGCTATAGTATAGGCATTTTCGCTTTCTAGTTTTAAAGTAGCCGTATCAATGAGTGCTACAAAACGGGAGACAGCAGTTGCAGCGGTGCTACTTAAAAAATCATTCAGGTGACCCAGGACCGTCCAAAGGGGAAGTACGCTTTCGGCAGAAATAGAAACTATCTTATCAATAGTAGTGGGTCCAATACCGCGTCTAGGGAAATTAATAATCCTTCTAAAGGCTTCTGTATCATTATGGTTTACTACAAAACGCAAATAGGCTAAAAGGTCTTTTACCTCTTTGCGCTGGTAAAAAGAGAGTCCACCTATGATGTGGTAAGGAATATTTTTTTTACGCAATGCTTCCTCAAAATTGCGGGACTGCTTATTGGTACGGTATAAAATAGCAAAATCTCGATAGAGCAGTTGGTTGCTGAGCTTCTCTACTAGTATCTGATCTACTACCAGCCGGCTCTCTTCCATATCTGACATAGTCCTTAGCACCTGAATGGGTGCCCCAAGGGGATTGGCTGTCCAAACTTTTTTCTTTAACTGCGCTTCATTGTGGCTAATAATATGGTTGGCGGTATTTACAATATGCCTTGTAGAACGGTAGTTCTGCTCCAGTTTTATCATTTGATGATTGGGGTAATCATGGACAAAATGCAAAATATTGTGAATATCGGCACCTCTAAATGCATAAATACTTTGCGCATCATCTCCGACTACGCAGATATTCTGGTGATGGGCCGCCAGTTTTTTGGCAATACTATACTGCACTAGATTGGTATCTTGAAATTCGTCAATCAATAGATAATGAAATTGTTGTTGGTACTTTGCACTTAATGCAGGATAATCATATAACAACTTATGGGTTTGTACCAGTAAATCATCAAAATCCATTGCACCGGCTTGTAGACAGTGGCCAGCATATCTTAGAAAGATTTCACTGAATCTAGGCATACGCATATAGGCATCTTCCTTTTGATAGGTTGGGTCTGCTGCGTAAACCTCTGGCGTAATCAACCTATTTTTAGCATGGGAGATACGTCCTAATATAACCCCTGGCTTATATATCTTATCATCAAGATCCAATGCTTTAGTAATTTGTTTGATAAGTGATTTGCTGTCGTCTGTGTCATAAATACTAAAATGAGAGGGGTACCCCAAGGTATTGGCTTCTCGGCGCAATAGTTTCATAAAGACACTATGAAAGGTGCCCAGCCATAGGGCTTTAGCCCCATTGCCCACTATACCGGTTATGCGATGACGCATTTCATCAGCCGCTTTGTTGGTAAAGGTTAAAGCAAGAATCTGATCAGGTGCTGCTTTTTTTTCTTTAAGGAGATGGGCGATTCTTGCGATTAGCACTTTGGTTTTACCTGAGCCAGCACCTGCTACAACAATCGATGGGCCCTCGGTATGCATGACAGCTTTCTTTTGCATCTCATTAAGCCCAGAAAGATAGATTGATTCCATAGCGATGACTATTTTAATACTTGATGCAACTTAAGCAAGCATGCTTGTATGGTTGTAAACCAGAGATTATACCTTGCGATTGGTTCAATGCGTAGGGGGGCAATTTAATAAATAGTTAGCTAAAGCACAAACAAGGGCGTGCGCAATGGTGTTGACGTAAGGAAATATATTTTATTGCAGTTATGTGTATAGATTGTTGGTGTGCCCCCCTCTACTTATGGCCCTCTATAAAAAATTTGGCACGCAGTAAAAATAATGAAACGAACTGTTTTTCAGCGGTAAAATAATCAACTCAGCCCGCTATGTGGGCCTCAAACAAGATGATTTTCTGATCGGCTGAAAAACAGTTCGTGACTCCTATCTACTCAGCCAATGACATCAATTATAGGCATGAACGTTATTGATTATTAAATAGAATAAAACAAGAAAAAACACCCCTTGTAAAAAGCTTATCTGATTAGAAAGACTTAGTAACGTGAGTTCGGGATTAGATTATTTTTTCATTTGATAATCAATATTAATAAAAATTTATAAAATTTGTTTTATAGACAGTTAAATAGGTAGTTGAATAACAAATAATTCTGATAATCAGTTTATTATATATATTATATTTATAAAATTAGATATAAAAACTTGTTAAATAGGTGCAAATATTAACTAAATAATTGATATTAAATTGTTGTAAATCAGTCAAATAAATCCCGAACTCACGTTACTAAGAATAGAAACCTTAAAGTAGCCCCATTGAAGATGCGCGCATATGCTTCTTATTTATTTACAGCTTTCTAAAGTAGCTCAAAAGTCCTATATTTAGCTAATTAGGGGGTCACTAATTTTATTATATCCACTATATCATCTACAGGAACCAGTATGTACCATATCATAGGCATTCGTAGGGCCCTTATTTGCATTTATCGATCCAGTTTAATTTTTTGTTTTGCCTTAAGTATGGGTTGTAGAGGTAGATGTTGTCCTGATCATCAGAATAAAAGTAAAAAATTACCTGCATTAGAGGAAAAAAGCAATACCACTCAAGAAGATAATGAACCAGAAGGAGTGGACACAGGAGACCTAGATGGATCAAATGATCCTAAACCTCTTATAAATCAAGTGAAAAGGCGGCATCGAGTAGCTAAAGTAGCAGAGCATCAACAAGCGATTGTATTGTTGCATGGACTACATAGGTTGTCTTATGATTTTAATAAGATGAAGGAAGTTTTACAACAAACATTTCCATATGCCACTATAGTTCCCTTAACATGTGTCAATAAAGATCCTAGTAAACAAGGTGGCCCTTCTCCCACTGTAGAACGATCGATCAAGGAGCAAGCTGAATTAGCTTATGAAGAGATCAAAACAAAGGTTGCGTACGGTAGTCGTGTTGTACTAGTAGGCCATAGCCAAGGGGGATTACGGGGGTTTGTCCTTGTTAAGGAATATAGGGACCGTTTAAAAAGTGAAAATGGAATAGTTATCAATCAATTGATTACTATAGGCACACTATGGAAAGGAGCCCCAGTAATGGACCATATCAAAAATATTAAGAATTTTAAGAAAAAATTTGAAAAGATAGAAGCTATTTTAGATACCATAAAGAAAGATTATGCTAAAGATGTAATCAAATATTTTTTTAAATTTAAGCCCAAATTAGCAGAAAGATGGCCCAGCTTATATGAAATAGCAGTACCATACTTCATGAAAAAAAAATGCCCGGGAGCTGCAGATTTAGAGCCAGGTAGTGCGTTTATTTCTAAGTATGTTGCCTTAGGTCTTAAAGAAGTTGATCTTCCTATTACTGCTATTGCAGGTGCGTTAACTGATTTCTCTAAGCTTTTTAATTCATTTCCATCCTCTATTAGCAAACAAGCATTGAAAGAACTCAATGCTACCTATGCAGAACTGATTGGAGGTAACCCACACGATATGTTGCTTCCTGTGGCTACACAACATGCTGAAGGGTTGGTTACAAAAAACTTTAAACGCATAACAGTGCCTGGTGCCTCTCATGGTAATAAAGTAGGTGTTTCGGTAAAGCGTGGACTTTCTGAACTCAATAATGAGCAAGTTATACAGAAAGTAGTGGAATGTGTAGAAGCAGCTTTTTATAAGCAAAAAGAAGAAAAAGTTATAGAGCAAGAGGGGTATGTTTCGCTGGCTGCTTAACTGTGTGTGCTCAAAAACATATTAAAAAATAGAATCTTGGAAAGTGTAAAAAGTAATGAGATTATGGTGCAGTTAGATGGCATAGGACATCATCCCATCTTGCGCAAAATTGGTAAGATTGCCGATTCGCTTCAATTAGAGACCTATGTAGTAGGCGGATTTGTGCGGGATATATTGTTAGGGCGTGCCTCCAAAGATATTGATATTGTCTGCATAGGAGATGGTATGGTACTGGCAGAGGCTGTAGCAAAATACAAAGCCGTGTCCGTTAGCCTATTTAAAAGTTTTGGTACCGCCATGTTACAGTGGAATGGATGGGTAGTAGAGTTTGTAGGCGCTAGAAAAGAATCTTACCTGCTTGGTTCTCGTCATCCAAGTGTATCAGCTGGTACACTCCCTGATGATCAAATGCGTCGGGACTTTACCATTAATGCAATGGCGATCTCTTTAAATAAGGAAGGGTATGGACGATTATTGGATCCATTTAACGGCCATCGAGACTTGATAGATGGGTTGATTAGAACCCCTTGTGATCCCAAGCAAACCTTTTCAGATGACCCTTTGCGCATCATGCGTGCCATACGATTGGCGGCTCAGTTGCATTTTAGTATCACACCAGAAACATTGGTGGCCATGACCGCTGTGCGGGATCGCTTGGGTATTGTGGCTCAGGAACGTATTTCCGAAGAGCTGCATAAAATGATGGCTACCGATAGGCCTACTTATGGATTTAAACTTTTATTCGATACCAACTTATTATCGATTGTACTACCAGAACTACAAAGCCTTTCAGGGAAAGAACAAATTGGATGCCATTCCCATAAAGATAATTTACTCCATACACTTGAAGTGTTGGATAATCTGGTGAAGTATTCTTCTAAATTATGGCTTCGTTGGGCAGCTGTTTTGCATGATATCGCCAAGCCATTGACTAAAAAATTTGATCCTGTGCATGGTTTTTCTTTTCATGGTCACGAAGAGCTGGGTGCTAGAATGTTGCCTAAGCTATTTAAAAAAATGCGCTTTCCTATCAGTAAGGAAGTCCTGGGATATGTACAAAAATTGGTTAGGTTACATTTGCGTCCTATAGCCTTGGTAAAAGAGGTCACTGATACCGCTATACGCCGTCTTTTATATGAGGTTGGAGATGATTTAGAGGATTTATTTTTGTTATGTAGAGCGGATATTACCTCTAAAAATGAAATAAAGGTGCAGCACTATTTGGCTAACCTTGATAAAGTTCAAAAGAGGGTGTTGGAGGTAGAAGCACGTGATAAAGTTAGAAATTTTCAACCGGTTATTACGGGTGCAGTTATTATGGAAACATTTGCACTAAAGCCATCCGCTCAGGTAGGTCTTATTAAGGAGGCTATTAAAGAGGCTATATTAGAGGGTACAATTAAGAATGAATACGAAGAGGCATTTAACTATATGTTACTGATCGGTAAACGTTATAAACTGTAGGGAATACAATCCTTGGGGTTTGGTGTTATGCAAGATGGAACCTTTAAATTGACCCCATTGCATGTTGCTTTGCATAGCTTTATGTAACATATCTGTTTCCCTATAAATGTTTGTATATTGCATGAAAATGTTTTAAATTTCCCATATACAGTAAAACTTCCGGGTAACGTCCATTATAAAAAACTATTCTAACTTATGGATCAAAATATTGTAGAGATTACAGATGCACAGTTTGATGAGGTAATAAGCCAACATAAACTTGTTTTAGTAGATTTTTGGGCACCTTGGTGTGGGTCTTGCCTAAAACTTGCCCCCGCTATAGAACAGATTGCTGCCATGTATAAAGGGAAGGCATATATCACTAAGGTTAATATCAGTGAAAATAGTCAAACACCTTCTAGATATATCATTAGTACGATACCTACTATGGTGTTTTTTCATCAAGGTCAACAGGTAGATCGTTTGGTTGGGAATGTACCGATCAGTCAAATTCAGGAATCACTAGATAGATTTTTACCTTAATGTGAAAGATTGTACATGCTCCTTTTTTGCTTACTCAAAAAGTAAGATATAAATCCCTTTACCTATGTATATGTTCTATTTACCCGTCTGACAGTATTATGAAAAAGAACGTCCCCTTATAAAAAGTTGCAATGAGGCAGGTATGCCATTAAAGATCCTTCTCAAATCAGCTGCGTTGGGCTTGCAGGGCAGATTCTGATTTCCCAACTTTAAGGGGGGGCACTTTTAGAGTCCGTTGCAATAGAAAACTAAGTTTTTATAAGATAGAGGTAATTATCGCCTAATAGTTACTTTTAAGTATTAAAAATACATAAACAATAATATTTCTAGTCTAGAAACATTACGAATGTGTCCGAGTTATTATAGTAAAATCATGTAAAATTTTCTATTGCAACGGCCTTTTTTAGTAATTTTTCGCATAATGGCTTGACTTTTTCCCTACTTCTTTATCAAGAAAAAAATAAGATATAAATGCCTTTTTGATCAACTCAAAAGTGTTTTACATCATCTCTTTTCCGAATCAACATAACGGATATGTTTTGACACCTTTCCACTCATGCAACCCATTACTAAAAATTTAAAAACCTTTATCTCGCACTTTGTAAGTCAATACAAATGGCATTTTATTGCGATGGCTTGTTTGCGCATGTGTTTTGTGCTTGATAACTTAGTAGTCCCCTATACCTTCAAGGTACTTGTTACACGACTTACAGAATTAGCTGACCATAGAACAGGTGCTTGGATAAAACTCGGCTGTCCGCTTACCGCTTTAGTAGGTGTAATCGTGCTCATAGAGATTTTATTTCGCCTATTTGACTATATGAAGATTAAGACTATTCCTGGTTTCGAGTCAAAAATACGCATCTGGATTGTACGATATTTTCAGGGTCATTCCTACCAGTTTTTTACAGAGCATTTTTCTGGTGATTTGGTAAAACGTGTCAACGATTTGACAGATGGCATCAGTCAAATCATGATGATTGTTATTTCATGGTTTTTGCCTACATTTTGTACTATGTTAGTGGGTGTATTTTCCTTTGCCTATATACAGCCTACCTTTGGTGCAGTGTTGATGGCTTGGCTTATACTGTATACGGCTACTTACCTTGTTTATTCAAAAAAGTATCGCCATAGTGTAGCGTTACATGCAGAAAAGGGAAGCCGCTTGTCTGGCACTATTGTAGATGGGTTTACCAATATCTTAAGCGTTAAACTTTTTGCTCGAAAAAATCAAGAAACTTCACATTTGTTGGTGCCGCAAGCAACAGAAAAACACGCACATGAAAAAGCTTTAAAGCTTATTATGCAGCTACATCTTATCATTAGTGGATTTTCCATTGGCTTTATGGGTATAGCGATACTCTCTTATATGATCTATTATTGGCAGCTTGGTAAGCTTTCTATTTCTGAAGTCACTTACATTTTTTATGCGGGCAATAATATTTGTAACTTGGTTTGGGTTTCTGTAGCAGAGTTTTCTGATTTCTTCGAGGAAATAGGTTATTGTCAACAGGCGTTAAAATTATTACAAAAGAAGCATGCTGTTCTGGATGCACCCGGTGCTTATGTGCTTACATGTCATTCCGCTGCTATTTCCTTCAAGGATGTCTCCTTTGCTTATGTGCCAGGTAAACCTATATTTGAGCATCAAAGCATTGATATAGCACCTGGTGAAAGAGTAGGCTTGGTCGGCTTATCTGGTAGTGGTAAAACTACCTTTATTAACCTTTTGCTAAGGTTTTTTGATCTGAATGAGGGTGTGATTACTATTGATGGTCAAAATATATCGACCGTTACACAAGAATCATTGCGTGCGGCTATTTCCCTTATCCCTCAAGATACGACTCTTTTTCATGATAGCATTTTAGAAAATATTCGTTATGGGCGCAAAGAAGCAACGGATGATGAAGTGATTGCCTCTGCTAAAAAGGCAAAGTGTCATGACTTTATTATCGGTCTATCACGGGGATATCATACGTTGGTAGGTGAAAGAGGATCAAAGCTTTCAGGTGGCCAGCGTCAACGCATAGCCATTGCACGTGCTATATTAAAAGATGCACCTATTTTAATATTAGATGAGGCCACTGCTGCATTGGATGCCGTTACTGAAACTGAAATTCAAGAAAGCCTCTATATGATTATGGCGGGTAAAACAACTATTGTGATTGCGCATAGATTGAGGATTTTAGCTGCAATGGATCGGGTGCTGGTATTTAATGGTGGTAAAATAATTGCAAATGGATCCCATGAGACGCTTTTAAAGATTAGCCCCCTCTATGTAAATATGTGTAGAATGCAGTTCGATGGTATGCGTTGGCTACAATAGGCATTATGATCGGTTCTGTCACGTTTATTCTAAAAAATCATTATTTTAGTATCTGCAGTTAAAAAAGTAGTTATTATGTTTAATATTTCGCCCAAATTATTACCTTATTTTAAGGGCTATTGTTCTTCAGCAGAAGTCATCCTGTTATTTGTCTAGATGAAGTGTCATTTTTCCTTGAGCTATAGAGATTTGGAAGATATGATGCGTATGAGAGGCGCAAGAGTTGATCGTTCTACGCTACAAAGATGGGTTATTAAGTTTGTTCCTCTTATAGATCAAGCAGTAAGCAAAAGAAAACGACCAGTTGGTGGTAGTTGGAGAATGGATGAAACCTATGTAAACTAAACGGGAAGTGGATCTATTTATATAGAACAGTAGATCGTTATGGTGATACAGTTAACTTTTTTCTATCTGAGCATAGAGACAAGTCTGCAGCTTTTTCTTTTTTTCGTAAGGCGATCACAGAAAATAATATTCTTAAGAAAGTAGTAATTGACAAAAGCGGTAGTAATAAAGCTGCCCTTGATACGATCAATACAGAACTTGATCAAGATTATACCATTCAAATATTTCAAAACAAATACTTGAATAATAGAGTTGAACAAGATCATAGGTTTATCAAAAAACGGCTAAAACCTATGCTTAGTTTTAAGTGTTTTAAGTCTGCAGCCATTGCACGCCGGCACAGGTGTGCAACAAATGGGGTGTAAGTCCCCTGACTCTAATTTGTCTATTTCGGGAGTCTAGCAGGAGGTTGGATTTGTGGGGTGATTCACAGGTTTAAGTTACCTTTAAATGCATCTGCAAAATAGCGGGCTGCAACAAAAGTGAACCCAAATTAGCCTCGTTAAGCCGTTTAAGCGCATTTGCCGACTGTCTAGTGGCTACAGGAAGGCTGATAGTAGGGTGCAAAAAAATAGACCATGACCATCATACAAGTGCCGGGGTGTTAGGGGTTGCACGCTATGAATGTTTCACATCGAAGTTGTTGCAATAGAGTTTTAAGCTTTGTTATAAAAAGTGACTTTTAGTGTTATACAATGGTTAAATTAGGTTGATTCTTTAATCGTTTAAACTTAAGCTTTTTAATAGTATTGTTATGGCCATCAAAACAAATAATCAATTAAGTTTTGCAGATATTTCAGCCAGTCGACGTAAGTGTAAGCATACTTTTTTCGATCAGCTTAATAAGTTGATTACTTGGCAAGTAATAGAAAAAGAACTTTTCTTGTATTATCCTAAAGGTTTGTGTTTATCAGGAAAGGCAGCTTATAGCCCGCTTCTTTTATTTAAAATGCTGTTGCTTCAAACATGGTATGCTCTGAGTGACTATCAAGTAGAAGAAGAAGTAAATGATCGTATCACTTTCAGCAGATTTTGTCGTATTTCCATGGATAGTTCTGTTCCAGATCATAGCGTATTAAGCAGGTTTAGGACTGCGCTTACGGAGAAGCAGGTCCTAGAAAGGTTATTGAAAATAATTAACGATCAACTATCTAGTCATGGTGTATTAGTTCAACATGGTGCAGTTGTTGATGCCTCTATTACGCCTACCGCTAGGCGCCCTAAAGGTAAAAAAAGCTATGATCTCCATGAAGATGGCACTATAACTGTAGCCGAAAGTTATCAAAAAGGTGTAGATCCAGAAGCGAGTTGGACAAAAAAAGGAGATAATCTCTACTATGGGTATAAGCGTCACATCCTTGTGGAAAGTAAAGAAGGCTTAGTCCTAGCAGTCAGTACCACAAAAGCATCTAGTCATGATAGTGCTCATTTACAAGTCTTATTGGATAAAGTAGAGCTAAAAGTAGGTAGTAGGCTATATGCAGATAAGGGCTATAGCGGATCACCTAATGAAACCTTATTAAAGAATAAAGCCTTAAAATCAGCTATTCAGAAGAAAGCTACTAGAAATAATCCTTTATCACCTACTGCTAAACGGTTTAATACATTGGTAGCTAAAACCAGGTATAAAGTAGAACGTGTATTTGGAAGTATTAAAAGTTGGTTCCGAAGCTCAGGAGCTCGCTACATAGGACTTGCTAAAACTCATACGCAACACGTTATCGAAGCAATAGCCTATAACTTATACAGGTCGCCAAATATCATATTAAGAGGTCTTTAGGGGAATGGTCTGTCTAAAATGCAATAAAAGTACATGAAAATCAATAAATAATAAAACTAATACCACTTTAATACCAAAAATCAGTCTAAACAACCCTAAAAATATTATAATAGAAATCTATCACAACGGCCTCACTCTGTTATTGAAGATGTTAAGATATGGCAAAATCGTCCCTTAGAATCAGTCTATTCTATTGTTTTTTTTGATTGCTTTGTAAGTTAAAGTTAGACAAGATAAGCGCATCATCAACAAGGCAGTCTATGTCGCTTTAGGTATAGATAGATCTGGCATAAAGGATGTTTTAGGGCTTTGGATGAGTGAAAATGAAGGGGCTAAATTTTGGTTAGGCAATTTAATAGAACTCAAAAATCGGGGTATGAACGATATGCTCATTGCATGTACAGATAATTTGTCAGGCATGTCTGAGGCCATTGCTGCTGTATACCCAAAAACGGAACATCAGCTCTGTATTGTTCATGCAATTAGGGGTAGTTTGCAGTATGTTTCTTATAAACATAGAAAGGTATTAGTTGCTGATTTAAAACCAATTTATACAGCAGTTACCGAGCAAGAAGCATTGATGGCCTTAGAAGCTTTTGCTACTAAGTGGAATCAACAATACCCACAAATAGCCCAATCTTGGTATGCTAACTGGGATAATCTGATAGTATTTTTACAGTACCCTAATGCCATACGTAAGGTCATTTACACAACAAATGTTTGGAATCTGTAAATAGCCAATTTCGTAGAGTTACCAAAAATAAAAGAGTGTTCCCTAACGATCTAGCTGTTTTTAAAACATTATATTTAACTATTAACTACATGACTAGAAAATGGACCACCTCTATTCATAACTGGAGCGAGGCTATGGCACATTTTTTAATTAAATTTGAAAACAGAATTGAATAAAACTAAAAAAATAATTTACACACTTAAGTGGACAGAGCCGGACAGAGCCAAAAGCTGCTACAAAACTACTTTTTCCTAGATCAATTCCTATATATTTCATAATTTACAATATATATATTACATTTAATTCATCTTTTAAACTAGCGTCGCATATACAGGCTTTAAAGTCTATCGAACTATTCAGTTTTTAAGATGAAAGACCTGGGGGCTGAACGTAATCAACGATATCTAATACCAACTTTAGGGCAGCCTTTTTCCAGGTCTTTTTTTATTCTACAAACATACGACCATAGGTAACTTTTGGTCAACCTGTGGAAAATTCCCTAGGTACAAAAAGATATGTCCTTTAATATACATTATGGTAAAGAATGGGTTCCCATGCTCAATTAAATAATTAAGACGCTCCGTTGGTGTAGAAGTACTCAAATCCATCGCTGCTGTTGTCTTTATTTGGTCATATGATTGACGGGCCAACCAAATACCAAAAGGAAGAAAAAGCCCTTTAAGCTCTGCAGAACAATCGTTATAACCTGAGTTCGGGATTAGATTATTTTTTAATTTGATAATCAATATTAATAAAAATTTATAAAATTTGTTACTGGCTCCTTTGGATAATCTGGTTAGTATTTTTTTATCTCCAAATTTAAAACACAAAGAAGCTTTTTAAAGCTATTTTTTAACAAGCTAATCCCGAACTCAGGTTATATAGATCATATTCCCATGGATTATCTATTCGACCCCTTCAATAGTGCTATTCAGCCTGATGGGTTATTTGATAGGGCTTCATTTTATTATAAAAGCTGTTCTTCTACCAATGATATGGCCCAAAAACTTCTGCTACATGCAGCAGAAGGAACGGTTTTTATTGCAGAGCATCAGTCCAAAGGAAGGGGGCAGCGTGGTAGTACTTGGACATCAGAGGCGGGTACAAATCTTCTTTTTTCGTTTATTTTATATCCAGAATGGTTAACGGTAGATGCTGTTTTTACCTTGAATATTATTACTAGTTTAGCCATTTATGATGTACTGGTAGATTACTTTCCGAAGGAGATTTCTATAAAATGGCCCAATGATATCTATTATTTGGATAAGAAACTGGGTGGCATATTGATTGAAACCCATATAGGCATCCAGAACAAGATCAAGGCAGCTGTAATCGGTATAGGCCTAAATGTTAACCAACTACATTTTAAATCTTCTAAATGCACTTCTTTAGCAATACAAAAAAGAACTACCTTTGATAGAACGCTTCTGTTTACCAATATCATGGATACCTTGGGTAAGTATTATGCACAGTTGCAACATGGAATCCGTAACGTACTTTGGGAAAAGTATATCCATATACTCTATCGTAAAACAGGATTTCATACCTTTGCAACCATACATGGACTGTTGGAAGGCCGTATTGTAACTGTGAATAGGCTAGGCGCATTGGTTATAGCAGCACGCAATGGCACCCGATATCGCTACAACGCTAAAGAGATTGTTTTTATATAGTAGAAGCACTAGCTTATAACAATTGACCTGTAATATCCCAATATGCATAGACCACAAGGTGACTTTTCTGAGGCTATTTTTATGGTAGATAAACCTTTGGGCTGGACTTCCTTTGATGTGGTAAAAAAGGTTCGTCATGTCTTAAAAATAAATAAAATAGGTCATGCGGGTACCTTAGATCCTTTAGCTACAGGATTACTTTTGCTATGTAGTGGTAGGCAAACTAAACAAATTAGTAGGCTGCAAGCGTTGGATAAGGTGTATACTGGCCAAATTGTGCTTGGTAAGACTACGCCATCCATGGATTTAGAAACCCCTTTTAATAGTGTATCTAGCTATGATCATATCACCGAAGAGATGGTAAGGGCTGCTGCTGCTACCTTTGTTAGGTCTATCATGCAAGTACCTCCTATCTATTCAGCCGTTAGTGTAGGTGGAAAAAGAGCCTACAAAATCGCTAGGAAAGGAGAAGAAGCTATTTTGCGTCCCCGTTCCATTACCATCCATTCCTTTTTCATTACGGCGATTGAGCTGCCATCTATTACGTTCAAGGTGGCTTGTACTAAAGGAACCTATATTCGGCGTCTTGCTCATGACTTAGGAGAAAAATTAGGTGTTGGAGGCTACCTCCATGAGTTATGCCGCACCCAAATAGGGCATTATACTTTAGATCAGGCCTATACTCTAGAAGCATTACTGCAAAGTAATAGCTTGTCCACTATACTGGACTGATTTATTCGGACATCTTTTTCTTAATTTTATTTTCTATTTTTTCCCATTTGCTAGTCTACCAATTTTACATGGTTAAGATAGACGTTCATAGGTTTTTGATAGGGTTCTGTCGCGTCTATATTTTCGTTAGTAACGTCTTTTCTTTTAAACGTGAGTTCTGGATTTATTTGACTGATTTACAACAATTTAATATCAATTATTTAGTTAATATTTGCACCTATTTAACAAGTTTTTATATCTAATTTTATAAATATAATATATATAATAAACTGATTATCAGAGTTATTTGTTATTCAACTACCTATTTAACTGTCTATAAAACAAATTTTATAAATTTTTATTAATATTGATTATCAAATGAAAAAATAATCTAATCCCGAACTCACGTTTTTAGAACAACGTGAGCCTAAGAAAGGGTTTAAAAACTATAAAGTTTTTATTAAACCTATGGGCAAAAATGGAAAAATTCAGTACCTTTATAAGGTAGTTCCTGGGGCCTCTAATCAAACCATTGCCATAGATATACTGGCAGAACAAGGATATGCAACTGAAATGTTTCAGCAAGCCAGAGATATTATCAACCATCCAGAGCGGTACAGGAAAAGCTTTTCAAAATAGCGCCCATACTTTTCATGCACAACGCTGCTGTAGCTTATGCCATTTTGACATAAGCTGCTACAGCATAACTGATTTGGCATGGACTTTGTACTATCCCAATGCAATAAATCTAAATAGATTTCTCTACGATAGAGGAAAGGATTCAATACAAACAAAATAGAAATTAGACATGGGAAAACTAATTGGAATCGATTTAGGAACTACTAACTCCTGTGTTGCCGTTATGGAGGGCAATGAACCAGTAGTGATTCCTAATAATGAAGGTAAAAGAACTACGCCATCTGTAGTAGCTTTTTTAAATAGTGGCAAGGGTGAACGTAAAGTAGGTGATCCTGCCAAACGTCAGGCCATTATAAATCCTCATAATACCATAAGTTCGATTAAGCGTTTTATGGGTAAGGGTTACAACAGTGTGGCCAATGAGATTAACGAAGTGGCCTATAAGGTAGAAAGTGGAGTCAACAATACCGTCCGTGTGCGGATTGGTGATCGGCTCTATACGCCTCAAGAGATTTCTGCTATTATCTTACAAAAGATGAAAAGTGCTGCAGAGGACTATCTGGGAACTACCGTTGCAGATGCGGTTGTTACCGTACCTGCTTATTTTAATGATGCAGAGCGACAAGCCACTAAAGAGGCGGGAGAAATAGCCGGTTTGTCTGTAAAGCGTATTATCAACGAGCCAACTGCTGCTGCATTGGCTTACGGTTTGGATAAAAAAAATAAAGATATCACCATTGCTGTATTTGACCTTGGGGGAGGTACCTTTGATATTTCTATTCTAGAGTTGGGTGATGGCGTTTTTGAAGTTAAATCTACCAATGGGGATATCCATCTAGGTGGAGATGATTTTGACCAAAAAATAACAGATTGGCTTGCAGATAACTTTCAAAAGGAGGAGGGCGTTGACTTAAGAAAGGACCCCACTGCGCTACAGCGCCTAAGAGAAGCTGCTGAAAAAGCCAAAATTGAGCTTTCTAGTGCCACCACTACAGAGATCAATCTCCCTTACATTACAGCCATTGATGGTGTCCCTAAACACTTCGTACAACAACTCTCTAGGGCACAGTTTGAAAAATTGGTAGATGACTTGGTAAAGCGTACGCTGGCCCCTTGTAGGCAAGCGTTAAAAGATGCTTTTGGCGATATTCCTGATCCACATAGTAAGATTCATGAGGTTATTTTAGTGGGTGGGTCTACCCGTATACCAAAGATTCAGGAAGAAGTAGAGCGTTTTTTTGGTAAAAAACCTTCTAAAGGGGTTAATCCTGATGAAGTGGTAGCCATAGGAGCCGCTATTCAAGGAGGTGTGTTGACGGGAGAAGTAAAGGATGTTTTATTGCTTGATGTCATTCCACTATCGTTAGGTATTGAAACGCTAGGGGGTGTTTTTACCAAGCTGATTGAAGCCAATACTACTATTCCGACAAGGAAATCGGAAGTTTTTTCTACAGCTTCAGACAACCAATCTTCTGTTATGGTGCATGTACTACAAGGCAATCGACCTATGGTCAAACACAACCGTACCATTGGTCAGTTTCACTTATCTGATATACCACCCGCTCCCAAGGGCGTTCCACAGATAGAAGTTGCTTTTGATGTAGATGCCAATGGTATATTGCATGTTTCTGCAAAGGATAGAGGTACTGGCAAGGAACAAAAAATTCGCATCGAAGCTTCATCTGGTTTAACCGAAGCGGAGATCAAACGGATGAGGGAGGAAGCAGAAGCCAATGCAGCAGCAGATAAAGCAGAAAAAGAACAAATAGATAAAATAAATCAAGCGGATTCACTTATATTTGAGGTGGAAAAACAACTCAAGGAGTTAGGTGATAAAATTGGAGAAGCGGATAGGAAAAATATAGAGCCCGCCTTGGCAGATTTGAAAAAAGCGCATGCGGAAAAAGAAGTTGTGGCTATTGATCGTGCATTGGAATCTCTAAACAAAATTTGGAGTGAAGTAATGGCTAAGGTCTACCAACAATCGCAACCTACAGGGGGAGCGTCCGCTGCTAATGTGGGGCAGGAAAATGCTAAAGAAGGTAGCGGTAATGTGACAGATGCTGAATTTGAAGAAGTAAAATAATATTCTTTGTTCTTTTTTCTTCTATTAAGAGCGACTTTCTAATTTGCTTTTAGAAAGTCGCTTTTTTATATTGCGTCTTCAGGCAGTGGTTCCTTTAAAGTGGCATATTCGCCTAGAGTTGGTCCTTCAAGGTCACACAATAGTTGACTATTCTGTTCAATTTTACTAAATTGAAATAGCCTGGGTGTGTATATTCCATAATTATATATTTTTTATGCTTAAAACCAAGTATTATTATAACCCTGCTACTTGTAGCTATGAGCGTGTCCAAACATCTATATCAGCCTTCATTTTACGCAGTTCTCTTTATATATTTTTTTCAGTGCTGTTAGCGGTTGTTATAGTTAGGTATTATAGAGGTTGTTTTGTTTCTTCCAGAGAGAAAGAGCTATTAGCAGATAATAAAGTACTTAAGGATTATTACGATGTTATACAAAAAAAAATAGAAAGGAGTGCGGCACTCTTAGCTGCCTTGCAACAGAGGGATGATGACTTGTATAGGGTATTGTTGAATGCTGCTCCGCTTTCTGCTGCAGAGCACAATGCAGGCGTGGGAGGCGTAAATAAATATGCTCACTTAGGGAAAAGTACATTAATTGCCCAAACATTGTCTAAAGTAGATCAACTCATTAGTCAGTTGACGATTCAAAAGAAATCTTATGATCAAATATGGAGTCTTGCAAAAAGAAACAGCAGCAGATTGCAATCTATGCCTACCTTACCACCGGTTGCTAAGGAACATTTAAAGAGAATATCTGCTCCTTTTGGTATGCGCTGGCATCCAATCTATAAAATACGCAGGATGCATCAAGGCGTTGATTTTTCAGCTCCTATGCATACGCCCATCTATGCTGCTGCGGATGGGTATGTTCAATGGGTTAAAAACGATAAAAGAGGATATGGAAACCATCTGCTTATTGATCATCGCCATGGCTTCCAAACCCACTGTGCCCATATGCATACTATAATCGTTAAACAAGGACAGCGCGTAACCAGAGGGCAGCAGATTGGTACAGTGGGCAATTCAGGGGATTCAACTGCCCCTCATCTCCACTATGAGACCTACCACAATGGACATCGTGTAAATCCATTTGACTATTTTGTGGGGGAGCTTACTCCTGCTGAATATGAAGCGGTGCGTCAGCAAGCTGCTCATCAAACACAAGCCCTTTGCTCGAATTTTTAATGGGTAAGGAGTGGGTGTGCTACTTTTTACAAGGGCTATCTAGTTTTTTTTTATACTTATTATAGCGCATACCAACAACAATTTCTTTTTTTAAAGTAAGTAGTTCTGTATCAATTTCTCCTTGACTGATGCTTAATAATATGCCTAGTGCCACACCTGTAAATACAAGTGAGGTACCACCCATGCTGACAAATGGTAGTGGAAGTCCTGTTACAGGGCCAAGACCTACTGCAATGGCCATATTCAATAAAGCCTGAAATACAAGTAAAAGGCTTATACCTATAGCCAAAATTCCTCCATAATAACTAGTCGCTGTGGGCAGCAAGGCAATGGCCCTATATAGTAAAATCAAATAGAGCACCATGACAAATATACCGCCTATAAGGCCATACTCTTCTATTAAGATGGCATAAATAAAGTCGGAGTAAGGATGGGGCAAGAAGTTACGTTGGGTACTATTGCCAGGACCTTTACCAGAAAGTCCGCCTGTTGCAATAGCAATATAAGATTGCTCAGTTTGAAAGGAGACATCACCTTTTAGAAAATTTTCTATTCGTTTGATAGCTGTTCCACCACGTTGACCCCAGATCAATGCGCCTCCTGCCACTAGGATGCTAGAGGGTACGATAATGAGTAGATGCTTAATAGGGATTCTTCCAATGAACATGAGTACCAAACAAGTACCAAATAATAGAATGGCGCTAGAGAAATTGGTCAAAGCAATTAAACCACTAATAAGACCAGACCAGGTTAACATAGGCAAACAGGCAGATCTAAAGTAAGTAATATGTTTTTGTTCCTTGGCCAGCATATGAGCGATTCGTATAATAAGTGTAAGTTGTGCTAGGTCAGATGGTTGAAAGGATTTATTGATAAAAGGAATATTAAGCCACCGAGAAGCTTCATTTAACTTTAATCCATATCGCCAAGTTACGAGCAATAGCGGAATCGACATCCAAAGCGCAACTTTAGCAATAGCAGCATAGTAGCGATAATCAATCCGGTGGCTTAACCACATAGCAGATAGTCCGGCCCCTATAAGTAGGGTCTGCCTTAGCAAATAATATTCGGTATTATGATGCATTTGTCTATAGGCTAAAGAACTAGAAGCACTATAGACGGTTAGAATACTTAGGCTAGACAACATAAAGGCAATGCCCCATATAATGGGATCTCCTTTTAGTTTTGCTTTAATCAACTCCTTCATAGGTCATCTATAGGTCATTATGGCCTAACGGTATCAGGGAAAAAGTGCATACAAACTTAATACTAACGTGAGTTCGGGATTTATTTGACTGATTTACAACAATTTAATATCAATTATTTAGTTAATATTTGCACCTATTTAACAAGTTTTTATATCTAATTTTATAAATATAATATATATAATAAACTGATTACCAGAATTATTTGTTATTCAACTACCTATTTAACTGTCTAATAAAACAAATTTTATAAATTTTCATTGATATTGATTATCAAATGAAAAAATAATCTAATCCCGAACTCACGTTACTACACTAATTTATAAGATATAAGTAGGAATAACCATTCCTTATGTAAACCGATGGGAAGCAATTTCCGAAAAGTACTTCTTATTTTTAATAAAAAAATTAATCAGCATACTCCCCTTATAGCGGTTGGGCAAACAGGCGGAGGAAGGTTGTGCGGTACCTTTTTTTTTAAATTTAAAAAAATCTATTTGTGCTTTCAGAATAGCCCAGCTATGTGCAAATTTGCCCAGAGACAACATCCCAAAAATAGCTAATAGATCTAGGCATACATTTTTTATCTGATATATCATATCATTTGGGTGATATTTATACAACATGAATAATCTATTTCTAAAATTTAAATACGTTTTCCTAGGACTGTTATAGGGCAATGTAGCCCCTCCTATATGGTAAACCGTACTGCTACCGCAGTAATAGACCTTCCAGCCGGCAAGATGCGCACGCCAACAAAGATCAATCTCCTCAAAGTGGGCAAAAAACAGCTCATCAAAGCCACCCAGCCTATGGAAAGCTTTGGCACGCACCAATAGACAAGCCCCACTGGCCCAAAAAACAGCTCTTGTATCGTTGTACTGTCCGGTATCTTTTTCAATACAATTAAAAATCCTTCCCCGACAAAAGGGATAGCCATACGCATCTATAAATCCACCAGCTGCGCCAGCATAATCAAATTGATCTGGTTTTGGGAGAGCAAGTATTTTAGGTTGGCAAAATGCGATAAAAGGATCACCCTCCATAAGGGTCAATAGCGCTTTTAACCAGGATTCTGTAACCAGTAGATCATTATTCAACAGCAAATAATAGGTAGCTTGAATCTGTTGTAGGGCTAGATTATACCCTTTTGCCACTCCATAATTTGCCCCATGCACCATACATGTTACTGTTGGAAAATGGACTTGTATATAATCTACAGACCCATCTGTAGAAGCGTTATCCACGACTATTATTTTATAGCCATTACTATATAGCACTAACGTAGGTAAATAGGCTTTTAATAGCGCTAGGCCATTATAGTTTAACACTACAATCACTACACTTGGCAGATGGTTCATCTGGTATATTGGCGCTCTTATAGCGTTGCTGCCTGCTGTTGTATGACTTCTTGGACCTTATGGTCTACTGCTTCCAAGGCTAGGTTGGCCGCGCCGACTATAAGATCTTGAACCATTTTTCGGTCTGTTTTATTAAACAGTGTTTCATCTATTGAAACAGCAAGGATTTTTTTATCGCCACGTATGGTTACCTGAACCAGTCCAGCGCCGGTTTCTTTGGTTACGATAAGCTGGTCTATTTGCTTTTTGACCGCTTCCATTTTTTCTCGAACCTGGTCCATTTGTCCAAGT
Source organism: Cardinium endosymbiont of Oedothorax gibbosus (assembly GCF_936981045.1). Lineage (GTDB taxonomy): Bacteria > Bacteroidota > Bacteroidia > Cytophagales > Amoebophilaceae > Cardinium. Next base: position 658,521 of record NZ_OW441264.1, on the reverse strand, counting down.
AGCTTTTTTATGTCCATAGTAATGAGGTAAAAATTAGTGCAATGATAGGGCTTAGTGGAGGCATCTACTTGCCTTTCTAAATAGAATTACTATTTTTATATGATTGTAAGATACTGCTGATCCAACATCTTATAGGCGCTAGACTATGCACTACAACAAGCCATAGGGCAAGCGTTACAATGTTGCAATGCTGCTCTATCAGTAGTGCACTAAAAAGCCAAATGACAATAGGTATATCTATCAAAAGCATATATAATGCTGCTACTAGATAATCACCATAATTAGCCTTACCATCACACACTATTTTTATTAAATAAGTTTTGTCATGGCTTATTAAACTATCTAATAACCAAGTTAATCCTAAAAATATAAAGAACTGCTGAATCCCTAATTTAAATCGATAGGTTTGCAAAATCTTAGCAGGCTTTATCTTAAACCCCAATATGGCTACAGCTGCAATGGAAAGCATGACTAAAGCAAAAAATATAGGAAATCTAACTGGAAAAATCTTGCAACTTAGCCCCGTTAATCTATTGGCTTCAGGTTTTATAAGTAGAAACAGCATGGCAACCAGTAACAAAAGCAAAAAGGAAAATTGTACCTTACCTGTTGATTCAGTTACTGCCTTAGCATCATCCTTAGGATACGCCTTCAACCACTCACATGCCTTCATAAGCCATTTGTCGGGTATACGTCCAACCAGCAGGCTACTAGCTGCTGTTATGCTGGCCGTAATCGCAACAATCATCCCTATTAAATCCAGTATAGCCAACCCACCATTTCCTGCCACCACTATAAGTAGTATACCTGAAATAGATAAAGGACTAGCCAGTAATGCCATATGTGCAGCAATGCCAAGAGGAACCAGTAGCCGGGGTTTGTCTCTATATAGCGCATTTTGATCACATACCAATCGATGCAACCATTTTGCATCTCCTGTTAAAAAAACCAAACCATAGCAAAACAGCACAACGAAACCCCCATGATGGTTGTGGGCTTGCGCTATGCAAGACCTGAGCTTGGTTTCCAGTAGATAAAAAAACCCGGTTGCTTCCAGTGTAGCCATCAAGAGGAACCAGGTGGCTTGCAGAAGCATTAAGTCATTGGGAGGAGCAGCAGGTTGTATCGAAAAAGTCAATAACCCCAAGCCCAGTCCGCTCAATAAACCAAGCGAAACCCCACCTAAGCGTAAACCTATTACAAGCATCAGCAGGAGCACAAGCCATCCAATTGTAACCATTATACATTAAATATGATTATTATAGGCCACCCATATACACTAGCAAGAATCCAATGCCCATTGCGCCAGCAATCGAAACCAAACCTGGCAACATAAAACTATGGTTAAAAAGAAATTTACCAATTCGGGTTGTGCCTGTAGTATCTAAATGAATAGCAGCCAGTATGGTTGGATAAATGGGAATAATAAAGACACCATTAACAGCTGTTGCAGCAGCCAATAATATTTTAGGAGGAATCCCTAAAGCGATACCTAATGGAAATACCGCTTTAATCGTGGCAGCAGAGCTACCCATAATAGCAGCCATACAGAGTAGGATAATAGAAAATTGCCAGGGCTCAGAAAGATAAGCTGATATAAACTGCAGTAAAACTGGTTGATTACTTTGCACAAATGTACTGCTTAACCAAGCAATACCTAGAATAGCGAACATCCCTTGTATGCCAGCAGTAAATGCTTTGCCCTGGGTAATAGACTTGGGTGCAATCCGGCACAACAACATAATAGATGCAGCAGTGGATAACATCACAAGGGGCATAATATAAGCAGATGGTAGGAGTATCTTGATGCCATTTACTTCCCAAGAGGGGCGTAAAGATGGAATAGCATCTATCAAAACTGTACCTAAACTACCCAGTAAGAAGCAAACAATTGAAAGCTTTGCTATCCTAGCACCGCGGGGCAGACAGGCAGGGGCCATATCTGTTGTTGCTGTTTCTGTAACCGTTGAGGCCTCTGGCATGGCTTTACTCAATAAACTGGTTACAAATGTTGCCATTAGCAATCCACCCATTGTTGAAGGAATGATAATCTTAAAAATGGTGACCATATCTATGCCAGAAATCCTTAAAAATCCGCTTAAAATAACCATTATAGAAGAAATAGGGCTAGCAAGCGCACCGTGCAAAGCGGCAATAACAGAAAGGGATAAAGGGCGTTCTGGGCGAATGCCTACTTCTTTAGATACCTCCGCAATAACAGGCAGAATTGAGTAAGCGATGTGGTTGGTACCACCCAAAAAGGTAATGGCATAGGTTACCATAGGACTAATATATATGATGCTGCGTGGATGTTTTCGGATGCATAACTCAGCCAGTTGCACCAAATAGCTTAATCCACCTGCAGCCTCTATGGTTCCCACTGCAGCCACTACTGCAGCAATACAGAGCATGATTTGAAAAGGAGGATCTGCTGGCGTCGCATGTAAAACTACCATAAACAACCATACCCCCAACCCGCCCAGCATACTGAGACTCATGCCTTGTAACCGAGATCCCAAAAAAGAAACGATCAAAAGTATAGCTAAACCTATAAGAAGCATTTGCGTAAGTGCATTTAAATTCATTAAACTATATCCTCAACAACAAGTCTATGACCTTTCTATTGTACCTTAACAGCAAAAATTAAAGCGCAATATACACAAAATATTGCAAATAATAAAATATTTACATACGGTGATTATCATATGAAATGGGTATTGATTTGGGTATGGTTCAGCTGTATCTCTTGTATGGGTTTGGGTCTTACTATTACCCATAAGTCAAAAAATGCTAAGGCATATTTTACTAACTTGTTGGATGAGTATAAATTAGGTCAGTTATAATTTGATAATGGGGATAAATGACAGAAAAAGATTTAAGTATCTCAAGCAGTTATTGGGCAGAGCATGCATTTGGGATGGTGCATTTTGGTGATAAAAGGTTAAGTAAAAGACTATTAAAAATAGCTAACAGTTTTGTCGACTCTCCTGAAGGTTGAATAAATCAAGCCTGTCAAGGTTGGCATCAAAGTAAAGCAGCCTGTAGATTTTTCTAAAATGATTCTATTTCTAAGAGCAAAATATTAGCTAGTCATATACTTAAAACTGTTGAAAGATCTAACTCATATTCAACTATCTTAGCTATCCAAGGCACAAGTTATATTTCATATAAAAACCATAAAAAGACTAGATGTTTAGTCCCAAAGTGTAATGGCAAGGATTAGTATGAAATAATTCAGGCTTTTTCTCCCACTGTTCATATGGATTATCCAGTAAGCAAGTTATTACTGATAATGGCGTTATATCGGTTGAAGTACCCAGAGGTAGAGCATCTACTTTTGAACCTATTTTATTGCCTAATCGTCAAACAAGAATTCCTGGTTTGGATGATAAGATCTTATCTTTATATGCTAAAGGTATGAGTCTGTCAGATATTCAGATTCAAATACAGGAATTATATGGCGCAGAAGTAAGTGAAAGCCTGATAAGTAACATCACAGACTCTGTTATTGAATATGTTAAGATATGGCAAAATCGTCCCTTAGAATCAGTCTATTATATTGTTTTTTTTGATTGCTTTGTAGTTAAAGTTAGACAAGATAAGCGCATCATCAACAAGGCAGTCTATGTCGCTTTAGGTATAGATAGATCTGGCATAAAGGATGTTTTAGGGGCTTTGGATGAGTGAAAATGAAGGGGCTAAATTTTGGTTAGGCAATTTAACAGAACTCAAAAATCGGGGTATGAACGATATGCTCATTGCATGTACAGATAATTTGTCAGGCATGTCTGAGGCCATTGCTGCTGTATACCCAAAAACGGAACATCAGCTCTGTATTGTTCATGCAATTAGGGGTAGTTTGCAGTATGTTTCTTATAAACATAGAAAGGTATTAGTTGCTGATTTAAAACCAATTTATACAACAGTTACCGAGCAAGAAGCATTGATGGCCTTAGAAGCTTTTGCTACTAAGTGGAATCAACAATACCCACAAATAGCCTAATCTTGGTATGCTAACTGGGATAATCTGATGGTATTTTTACAGTACCCTAATGCCATACGTAAGGTCATTTACACAACAAATGTTTGGAATCTGTAAATAGCCAATTTCGTAGAGTTACCAAAAATAAAAAAGTGTTCCCTAACGATCTAGCTGTTTTTAAAACATTATATCTAACTATTAACTACATGACTAAAAAATGGACCACCTCTATTCATAACTGGAGCGAGACTATGGCACATTTTTTAATTAAATTTGAAAACAGAATTGAATAAAACCAAAAAAATAATTTACACACTTAAGTGGACAGAGCCGTTTTACCTATGGTCAGTTGAAAATTCATAATTTCTCCTAAATCATTGACTATCAAGTGCAACTTTAATCCAAAAAACTAACCGATGCTGGTTTTACCTTTAGTAGCAATCGATTTAAAAACCCTGTACGTATAGGCTCTTTTGATATGGCAAACCTTGATGGCTGTTGCATCCATAAAATAACAACCTGTTTTTGTTTTAGCAAGACTTTGTGTAAAACAGTACAAGGGAACTAACGTTCTTTGGATCAGTTCTATAAATCTATTGTAGCTTACTAACTTTCCAAATTTACTAGAATGAAATTGCTGTAAATGAATATAATAAGACTTAAAATTTCTAAAACCAATCACATGAAAGGCAATAAGAACAGTCATTATTTCACTCAAAGTTAATGAACAAGTTCTAGTGGGTTTTCTTTTAGAGTTGGTTAACAGTTGTTTTTCCATATACGGCATAAACTTTATGAGAAATTCATCAACAGCATAATATATTTCAACTAATTTTTCTACATTCATAACTGGCTCCTTTGGATAATCTGGTTAGTATTTTTTTATCTCCAAATTTAAAACACAAAGGAGCTTTTTTAATTCTTTTAAATCTAATCACGTCAGTTCGGGATTTATTTGACTGATTTACAACAATTTAATATAAATTATTTAGTTAATATTTGCACCTATTTAACAAGTTTTTATATCTAATTTTATAAATATAATATATATAATAAACTGATTACCAGAATTATTTGTTATTCAATTACCTATTTAACTGTCTAATAAAACAAATTTTATAAATTTTCATTGATATTGATTATCAAATGAAAAAATAATCTAATCCCGAACTCACGTTAATCCAGAACTCACGTTAGTAGCAATCAACTAGCCTCTTTAGTAGGTATAGTACCATATCCGTTAGATAGTGGAAAAAAACAGGGAAAAAGATTTGTTAGTGGAGGTAGAAAAATACCTAGAGATGCCTTATATATGGCCGTATTAACAGGAAAAAAATGATTTCGATACTTAAAAACAGTCTATGATAGACTAGTAGGTAAGTATAAACCTAAAAAAGTGGCAATTGTGGCTTGTATGAGGAATCTTTTAGAGCTGGCACACAAGCTTATATAACATAAACACGTTTTCGTTAAACAAGCAAAATCGAGCCAAAAATCGCTCAATAAGTTGCGAGTTAAGATAATAGCTTTCTCATAGCTTTAATCAGTAAAAATAGCTTTCAGATCAGCGTGTGCAACATCATATTGAGGCCGTTGCAGTAGAAAATTTGCATGGTTTTAATATAATAATTCGGACATATTTGTAATGTTTCTAGACTAGAAATATTATTGCTTATGTATTTTTAATACTTAAAAGTAACCATTAGGCGATAATTACCTTTATCTTATAAAAACTTAGTTTTCTATTGCAACGGCCTCATATTATGTATTAAAGGGGAATAGGGTAGGCCCTGCACATCGTTAAATGGATGTCCCCATTAAAGTGGTTAAAACAGCATATCCCTCTTCTTCCACAGCAATGGTATGCTCAAAATGGGCAGAGTCTTTTCCATCTTTGGTGACAATGGTCCAACCATCTTGCAAAGTTTTAATGGCTGGATGGCCAAGGTTTAATATAGGTTCTATCGCTAATATCATACCAGCTTTTAAAATAGGTCCCTGATTGGGCTTACCATAATTTTGAATCTGAGGTGGCTCGTGCAGCATGGTGCCCACACCGTGTCCACCCAATTCTTTCACAATGCTAAGCTTATGCTGTGTAGCATATCGACCTATGGCATGAGAAATGGTAGAAAGGTGAATGCCTGCTTTAATGACACGTAGCCCTTCCCACAAAGCTTTTTCTGTATGCGCTAATAAAAACTTTTTTTCATCAGAGATATTGTCCACAGGATAGGTCCAAGCGCTATCTCCAATGTAGCCCTTATACTTTACACCTATGTCAATACTAACAATATCCCCCTCATGCAACAGTCGGTTATTAGGTATGCCATGTACTACACCATTGTTGATAGAGATGCAAGTAGCATTTGGAAAGCCACGATACCCCTTAAATACAGGCTCGGCATCATTGTTGCGAATGATGTCTTCCACTATTGCGTCTAAGGCTAGACTACAGACACCTGGCCGAATCGAATTTTTTAAAACATCATGACAAAGCGCTACAATATGACCCGCCCGTTGCAATAGCTTTAGCTCAGAGTGGGTTCGTATTTTTATCATATAATTATAAATTCATGCTGAATTACTGCAAGATAAATATTTTTTTCAGTTCTGTCGCGTTTATTCTAAAAAATGATTATTTTAAAGTGAGTTCGGGATTAGATTATTTTTTCATTTGATAATCAATATTAATAAAAATTTATAAAATTTGTTTTATAGACAGTTAAATAGGTAGTTGAATAAAAAATAATTCTGGTAATCAGTTTATTATATATATTATATTTATAGAATTAGATATAAAAACTTGTTAAATAGGTGCAAATATTAACTAAATAATTGATATTAAATTGTTGTAAATCAGTCAAATAAATCCCGAACTCAGGTTTTTAGTATCTGCAGTTAAAAAAGTAGTTATTATGTTTAATATTTCGCCCAAATTATTACCTTATTTTAAGGGCTATTGTTCTTCAGCAGAAGTCATCCTGTTATTTGTCTAGATGAAGTATTGTTTTTCCTTGAGCTATAGAGATTTGGAAGATATGATGCGTATGAGAGGCGCAAGAGTTGATCGTTCTACGCTACAAAGATGGGTTATTAAGTTTGTTCCTCTTATAGATGAAGCAGTAAGCAAAAGAAAACGACCAGTTGGTGGTAGTTGGAGAATGGATGAAACCTATGTTAAACTAAACGGGAAGTGGATCTATTTATATAGAGCAGTAGATCGTTATGGTGATACAGTTAACTTTTTTCTATCTGAGCATAGAGACAAGTCTGCAGCTTTTTCTTTTTTTCGTAAGGCGATCACAGAAAATAATATTCCTAAGAAAGTAGTAATTGACAAAAGCGGTAGTAATAAAGCTGCCCTTGATACGATCAATACAGAACTTGATCAAGATCATACCATTCAAATATTTCAAAACAAATACTTGAATAATAGAGTTGAACAAGATCATAGGTTTATCAAAAAACGGCTAAAACCTATGCTTAGTTTTAAGTGTTTTAAGTCTGCAGCCATTGCACGCCGGCACAGGTGTGCAACAAATGGGGTGTAAGTCCCCTGACTCTAATTTGTCTATTTCGGGAGTGTAGCAGGAGGTTGGATTTGTGGGGTGATTCACAGGTTTAAGTTACCTTTAAATGCATCTGCAAAATAGCGGGCTGCAACAAAAGTGAACCTAAATTAGCCTCGTTAAGCCGTTTAAGCGCATTTGCCGACTATCTAGTGGCTACAGGAAGGCTGATAGTAGGATGGAAAAAATAGACCATGACCATCATACAAGTGCCGGGGTGTTAGGGGTTGCACGCTATGAATGTTTCACATCGTAGTCCGGGAGATCTGATATGAATCCAGTAGGCCACTGGAAACTTTATTGTATAAGTAAAGCGAAATCAATAAGGGTGATATCAGAAGTCCGCGGGGTCTATAATACCGTTCGTATTGATTGGGAAACCACTCAAGAGGAAAGGGACCCTACTTCAGTTAACGAGTTTAAAAGAGTTGAGAATGTCTGATTGCCCTAAAGCTATGAACGGAACATTAAAAGTTCAGCAACTCCAAAGAACTCTATATCTCAAATCCAAGCAATGTAAGGAAGTCAGATTTTATAGTATATATGATAAAATTTATCTAAAAGATGTACTTTGGGAAGCTTGGCGTCAAGTCAAAGCAAATCAAGGTTCAGCAGGAATTGATGGTAAAAGCATAAGTGATATAATAGATCAAGGTGAGGCAAAGATTATCAATAAATTGCAGCAGCAACTACGCGCAAAGCTATACAAATTTACCTCAAGCAGGTTGGTAGAAATACCCAAAGCTAAAGGTGGAACAAGGCCACTAGAGGTAATGACCGTAGAAGATCTCATAGTGCTCACAGCAATGAAAATAGTCATTGAACCGATCTTCGAAGCTGATTTTCATGAATGTTCATACGGCTATAGACCGAAACGAGGAACCAAACAAGCGAGTTTAGTGATCCGAGAAGATCTATACCAGCAGGCATGGGGCGTAGTTGAGATTGATTTTCAATCATACTTTACTAGCATCTCACACGAAAAGTTATTAAAACTTATTAGTAAAAGGATAGCAGATGGCAGTATGTTGAAGCTAATTAAACAAACCCTAACAACGTCAATAGTAAAACAAGGTAAAATTACATGCAAGAAAGTTGGAGTACCGCAAAGATCACCAATATCACCGTTGTATAGTAATCTACCTAAATGTTATAGACCAAGTGTGGCACTCAAGGGGGTATCCAGAAAAGCTAAGCGCAACCTTGCATAGGTATTGTGATGATGCAATTTTGGTATGTCGTAAGAGTGCTAGCTTAGCGCTGGAGAAATTCACAGAATTAGTAAGGAGGTTATCGCTCATTATTAACCACCAAAAGACACGAATAACGAAACTGAAAGAAGGCTTTAACTTCATAGGTTTTTACTTTGCAAAAAGAAAGAGTCCAACAAGTGGCAGAAATAGCATTTATGTATTTCCAACGAAACAATCCCAACAAAGCATCCGTAACAGACTAAAATACCTGACTTGTAGAAGAGCACCAATCAAACCTCAAACATTCATCGAGCAAATAAAACCAGTAGTGTTAGGATGGGTTAACTATTTTAAACATGCGAATGCGAGTGAAGCTTTTGTTAGATTGCAGGACTTTATTAACGTGAATTCGGGATTAGATTATTTTTTCATTTGATAATCAATACCAATGAAAATTTATAAAATTTGTTTTATAGACAGTTAAATAGGTAGTTGAATAACAAATAATTCTTATAATCAGTTTATTATATATATTATATTTATAAAATTAGATATAAAAACTTGTTAAATAGGTGCAAATATTAACTAAATAATTGATATTAAATTTTTGTAAATCAGTCAAATAAATCCCGAACTCACGTTATTAATAATCGATTTCGCAGATACTTAACCCATAGAAGAAAAGGCCGTGGGTGCGGGTGGAAAAGCTATCCCAATAGCAAACTCTATACAATGGGGATGTTGTACATTGGTAGTGGAATGATTAAGTATCCTGAGAGAGTTGTGCAAGGTTTATGAAGAAGACTGTCGGACCGCCGTATTCGGAAAAACTGAACGTACCTTGGGACGAGAAGGGAATGGGTAAACAATGAAGAATCAAGTTAGTCAGCTACTGTATTGCGAGTAATCAGAAGCAATAGATGTGCCTAATTTTAAGTGGTCCAACCATTTCTTTACTCTAGACCATTGCAGGGATAGAAAACATTCCTATGATTCAAAAAGGACAAGTAATCGGAGCTAAAAATCATCTTTCTACTTTTGAGAATTTTGTTATGCTAATGGCCGAATAATAACCAATATATATCCAAAATTTCACTTAAAAGAAAAGACGTTACTAACGAAAATATAGACGCGACAGAACCCTCGTAGCAGTGAATATATAAGTAGGATACAAATTCCTTTTTATTTATTCTACTGGTTTAAGTCGTGAAAAGTCAAAAGTATCTAAGTATTGCGTAGTGAAGTGGCCTGCCTGAAAGGCTGTATCCTCTACCAAAACACGATAAAAAGGTATATTGGTTTGAATACCCTCTATTACAAGTTCTTCTAATGCGTGCTTCATTTTGGCAATCGCATCCAATCTGGTATTTGCATGCACAATAAGCTTTGCAATCATAGCATCATAGTAAGCAGGCACTACATAACCCGCATAAATATGGCTAGCCATGGTTATGCCCAGTCCACCGGGGAAATGCATATAGTTAATTTTTCCAGGAGATGGTCGAAAGTCATGAAAAGGATCTTCTGCGTTGATACGGACCTCTATGGCATGACCTTGCGGATATAGACTGGGTAGATCTAGTGGTTTCCCAGCTGCTATGTCAATTTGGGTTTTTAGTAGATTAAAGCCAGTAACCGCTTGTGTAACGAGATATTCTACTTGAATGCGCGTATTCATTTCCATAAAGTAAAAGTTTTGGTATTTATCCACTAAAAACTCGATGGTACCAACGCCTTCATACCCTATAGCAGATACGCCTTTTATAGCCGCTTCTGTTATTTTTGCCCGTAATGGACCTGTTACAAAGGGAGAAGGGGCTTCTTCTACCAATTTTTGATGTCTACGCTGGATGGAACAGTCTCTTTCAGATAGATGAATGACTTTACCATATTGATCTGCCACGATTTGTATCTCGATATGGCGAGGTGCTTCTATATATTTTTCCAAATAAAGCCCATCTTTACCAAAAGAAGCGATGGCTTCTTGCCTGGCCTCTATCCATTTTTGCTGGAATGCCTTCGGCGTATCGACCAACTTGATCCCTTTCCCTCCACCTCCTGCAGTTGCTTTGAGTAATACAGGGAAGCCTATTTTATGGGCTAGGCGGATGCCTTCATCAACAGAAGTTAGTAGCCCATTGGAACCAGGCACGGTGGGTACACCGGCAGCCTGCATCGTTGCTTTTGCAGTAGACTTATCACCCATTTTGCTAATGGCTGTAGCGGAAGGACCTATAAATTTAATACCATATTCTGCACAAATACTTGCAAAGCTAGCATTTTCAGATAAAAAACCATAGCCTGGATGAATCGCATGGGCATTGGTTACTTCCGCAGCAGCAATAATGGATGGAATAGAGAGATAAGACAAATGGCTTGGAGGTGGTCCAATACAGACCGATTCATCGGCAAAACGAACATGTAGGCTATCCTTATCTGCGGTAGAATGTACCGCAACGGTTTTAATACCCATTTCTTTGCAAACCCGAATGATGCTTAAAGCAATTTCTCCACGATTGGCAATCAATATTTTTTGAAACATAGTAGATCAAAAGGTTCTGTCGCTTCTATATTTTCGTTAGTAACGTCTTTTCTTTTAAGTGAAGTTTTGGATATATATTGCGTATTATTCGGCCATTAGCATAACAAAATTCTCAAAAGCGGCTCTGTCCACTTAAGTGTGTAAATTAGTTTTTTGGTTTTATTCAATTCTGTTTTCAAATTTAATTAAAAAATGTGCCATAGCCTCGCTCCAGTTATGAATAGAGGTGGTCCATTTTCTAGTCATGTAGTTAATAGTTAGATATAATGTTTTAAAAACAGCTAGATCGTTAGGGAACACTTTTTTATTTTTGGTAACTCTATGAAATTGGCTATTTACAGATTCCAAACATTTGTTGTGTAAATGACCTTACGTATGGCATTAGGGTACTGTAAAAATACCATCAGATTATCCCAGTTAGCATACCAAGATTGGGCTATTTGTGGGTATTGTTGATTCCACTTAGTAGCAAAAGCTTCTAAGGCCATCAATGCTTCTTGCTCGGTAACTGCTGTATAAATTGGTTTTAAATCAGCAACTAATACCTTTCTATGTTTATAAGAAACATACTGCAAACTACCCCTAATTGCATGAACAATACAGAGCTGATGTTCCGTTTTTGGGTATACAGCAGCAATGGCCTCAGACATGCCTGACAAATTATCTGTACATGCAATGAGCATATCGTTCATACCCCGATTTTTGAGTTCTGTTAAATTGCCTAACCAAAATTTAGCCCCTTCATTTTCACTCATCCAAAGCCCTAAAACATCCTTTATGCTAGATCTATCTATACCTAAAGCGACATAGACTGCCTTGTTGATGATGCGCTTATCTTGTCTAACTTTAACTACAAAGCAATCAAAAAAAACAATAGAATAGACTGATTCTAAGGGACGATTTTTCCATATCTTAACATCTTCAATAACAGAGTCTATGATGTTACTTATCAGGCTTTCACTTACTTCTGCGCCATATAATTCCTGTATTTGAATCTGAATATCTGACAGACTCATACCTTTAGCATATAAAGATAAGATCTTATCATCCAAACTAGGAATTCTTGTTTGACGATTAGGCAATAAAATAGGTTCAAAAGTCGATGCTCTACCTCTGGGTACTTCAACCGATATAACGCCATTATCAGTAATAACGTGCTTACTGGATAATCCATTACGTACATTCTCTGAATCACTACGTGCATACTTATTATAACCTAAATGGTCATCCATTTCTGACTGTAATGCTTTTTCTACAAGACGCTTACTTAATTGTTTGAGTAAGCCGTCTTGATCAAAAAGTCTGGAAACCTCAGTTCGGGATTTATTTGACTGATTTACAACAATTTAATATCAATTATTTAGTTAATATTTGCACCTATTTAACAAGTTTTTATATCTAACTTTATAAATATAATATATATAATAAACTGATTATCAGAATTATTTGTTATTCAACTACCTATTTAACTGTCTATAAAACAAATTTTATAAATTTTTATTAATATTGATTATCAAATGAAAAAATAATCTAATCTCGAACTCACGTTTTTTACAAAGTAAAAACCTATGAAGTTAAAGCCTTCTTTCAGTTTCGTTATTCGTGTCTTTTGGTGGTTAATAATGAGCGATAACCTCCTTACTAATTCTGTGAATTTCTCCAGCGCTAAGCTAGCACTCTTACGACATACCAAAATTGCATCATCACAATACCTATGCAAGGTTGCGTTTAGCTTTTCTGGATACCCCCTTGAGTGCCACACTTGGTCTATAACATTTAGGTAGATTACTATACAACGGTGATATTGGTGATCCTTGCGGTACTCCAACTTTCTTGCATGTAATTTTACCTTGTTTTACTATTGACGTTGTTAGGGTTTGTTTAATTAGCTTCAACATACTGCCATCTGCTATCCTTTTACTAATAAGTTTTAATAACTTTTCGTGTGAGATGCTAGTAAAGTATGATTGAAAATCAATCTCAACTACGCCCCATGCCTGCTGGTATAGATCTTCTCGGATCACTAAACTCGCTTGTTTGGTTCCTCGTTTCGGTCTATAGCCGTATGAACATTCATGAAAATCAGCTTCGAAGATCGGTTCAATGACTATTTTCATTGCTGTGAGCACTATGAGATCTTCTACGGTCATTACCTCTAGTGGCCTTGTTCCACCTTTAGCTTTGGGTATTTCTACCAACCTGCTTGAGGTAAATTTGTATAGCTTTGCGCGTAGTTGCTGCTGCAATTTATTGATAATCTTTGCCTCACCTTGATCTATTATATCACTTATGCTTTTACCATCAATCCCTGCTGAACCTTGATTTGCTTTGACTTGACGCCAAGCTTCCCAAAGTACATCTTTTAGATAAATTTTATCATATATACTATAAAATCTGACTTCCTTACATTGCTTGGATTTGAGATATAGAGTTCTTTGGAGTTGCTGAACTTTTAATGTTCCGTTCATAGCTTTAGGGCAATCAGACATTCTCAACTCTTTTAAACTCGTTAACTGAAGTAGGGTCCCTTTCCTCTTGAGTGGTTTCCCAATCAATACGAACGGTATTATAGACCCCGCGGACTTCTGATATGACCCTTATTGATTTCGCTTTACTTATACAATAAAGTTTCCAGTGGCCTACTGGATTCATATCAGATCTCCCGGACTACGATGTGAAACATTCATAGCGTGCAACCCCTAACACCCCGGCACTTGTATGATGGTCATGGTCTATTTTTTCCATCCTACTATCAGCCTTCCTGTAGCCACTAGATAGTCGGCAAATGCGCTTAAACGGCTTAACGAGGCTAATTTAGGTTCACTTTTGTTGCAGCCCGCTATTTTGCAGATGCATTTAAAGGTAACTTAAACCTGTGAATCACCCCACAAATCCAACCTCCTGCTACACTCCCGAAATAGACAAATTAGAGTCAGGGGACTTACACCCCATTTGTTGCACACCTGTGCCGGCGTGCAATGGCTGCAGACTTAAAACACTTAAAACTAAGCATAGGTTTTAGCCGTTTTTTGATAAACCTATGATCTTGTTCAACTCTATTATTCAAGTATTTGTTTTGAAATATTTGAATGGTATGATCTTGATCAAGTTCTGTATTGATCGTATCAAGGGCAGCTTTATTACTACCGCTTTTGTCAATTACTACTTTCTTAGGAATATTATTTTCTGTGATCGCCTTACGAAAAAAAGAAAAAGCTGCAGACTTGTCTCTATGCTCAGATAAAAAAAAGTTAACTGTATCACCATAACGATCTACTGCTCTATATAAATAGATCCACTTCCCGTTTAGTTTAACATAGGTTTCATCCATTCTCCAACTACCACCAACTGGTCGTTTTCTTTTGCTTACTGCTTCATCTATAAGAGGAACAAACTTAATAACCCATCTTTGTAGCGTAGAATGATCAACTCTTGCGCCTCTCATACGCATCATATCTTCCAAATCTCTATAGCTCAAGGAAAAACAATACTTCATCTAGACAAATAACAGGATGACTTCTGCTGAAGAACAATAGCCCTTAAAATAAGGTAATAATTTGGGCGAAATATTAAACATAATAACTACTTTTTTAACTGCAGATACTAAAATAATGATTTTTTAGAATAAACGCGACAAAACCGGAATTTGTATCACACTTTTTTCTTGATAAAAAAGTGTACAAAAAATCAAGCCCTCTGGAAAAAGTTGCTGAAAGCACTCCTTGCAGCTGGAAAATCAGAAGCCACCCCTCGGCCCCATTAAACTAATCTTCTAATCATCTTTAATGGTATATTTCCTACTGGCAACTTTTTAACGTGAGTTCGGGATTAGATTATTTTTTCATTTGATAATCAATATTAATAAAAATTTATAAAATTTGTTTTATAGATAGTTAAATAGGTAATTGAATAACAAATAATTCTGATAATCAGTTTATTATGTATATTATATTTATAAAATTAGATATAAAAACTTGTTAAATAGGTGCAAATATTAACTAAATAATTGATATTAAATTGTTGTAAATCAGTCAAATAAATCCCGAACTGACGTTTTTACAATGGGGCATTTTTTCTTGTTCCCAAGGCTAAATGGATAGGTTTTTTTCGTAGCACTACCACCTAGATGTATTAAGATAGTCATCCTGCACTACTTATTATTTTCCTGCAACAAAAGTTCTTTAATCTTCCCAACAAATAGAAAGTCTTGTAGTTCCTTTAGTCTAGTATATAAAATATCTTTAGAATTACCCTCCCATGATTTTTTACCCTGGTGTAAGAATAGAATAAAATCGCCCCAAGATAAAATCGTATTCATGTCATGGGTCACTATCACAGTGGTTGTTTTATAGGTATGGGTTACCTGTGCAATTAACTCATCTATTTTAAGTGATGTTTGAGGATCTAGACCTGAGTTAGGTTCGTCACAAAACAAATATTTAGGATAGTTCACGATAGCCCTAGCTATACCAGCACGCTTTTTCATACCACCACTCAACTCATTAGGCATCTTATGGTGTGCATCTGTAAGACCTACTTGTACCAAACACTCATGCACACGATCTTTCTTTTCTGATACACTCATAGTAGTGAGCACATCTAACGGAAAACGAACATTTTCCTCTATGTTTTTAGAATCAAATAAAGCCCCCCCCTGAAAGAGCATACCAATTTCCCGCCTTATTTCGGTTTGCAGCAACCTATCTCCATATACTAGATCACGCCCATCAAAAAGAGCAACGCCTTGGTCTGGTATTACTAATCCAAGTAAACATTTAATTAAAAGACTTTTCCCAGTTCCACTGGCCCCTATTACCAAACTTATTTGTCCAGCTTTAAATGTACCAGTGATCCCATTTAGAACCACTTTATTATTAAAAGTTTTGGAAATATTTTCGAAGGTAATCATAAAGGAGCGGTCAGTTTAGATACGATGACCAAGTAAAACATAAACTAAAAATAGATCTGCTACTAGAATAGCAATACAACTATTGGTAACGGCATTTGTACTGGACCTTCCTACATCTAATGACCCACCCCTTGTAAAAAACCCTTTGTAACAGGAAATAGAAGAGATAATAAAGCTATAAACCAATGATTTATAAAGTGCTACATGCACATCATATGCATCAAACGCATTTCTTAACCCATTTATATAGGCTTGAGGAGAGACTGACGTAAGCCATTTACAAGAGAGAAATCCACCATAAATAGAAAGAAACATAGCTACAATAACCAACAACGGATACATGCAAACGCTAGCAATAATTTTAGGTAAAACCAAATAGTTATTGGCATTTACACCCATAATCTCTAATGCATCTATTTGCTCACTAATGCGCATAGAACCCAACTCACTAGCCATACTAGAACCTATGTTGCCGGTAAAAACAATACCAATTACAGTTGGCGCTAATTCAGAAACCGTCATATTGCGTACCGCAACACCTATAAAATCTTTCGTTATAAGTGGATTTTTTAATTGAGATGCAAGCTGAATACAGGTAGCCCCCCCCATAAAAATAGAAATAATACAAACAATAAAAAGAGAGTCAACCCCCACTTGAATGCATTCTTTAGCAACCCGAGACAAAAACATGCGGTATGGAACAGGGTTTCCAAACATAGCACGTAAAAAAAGTAAATATGCTCCAAATGCTTTGATCATAGCTTATATTATAGAACCCAAAACAAGAAACGCGTGTATGCTTTGAGAAAATAACCAAAAAATAGATAGCAATCAAGTTATAACCCTCTATTAAGTTTTATAAATAGCATCTTTGACTTAGGCTATATCACCTTTATAGGATTGGTATGTATACCAACCATTTATGCGCAGAGGGTTTTTATCATTCTAAGCAGATATTCTAGTTTTATAATCAAACCGAATAAGTAAAAAAAAGATGAGTAGCATGAGTTCCAGTATCAAAGCGATCCATATACCACTGATGTTCCAGTTATATTTTATAACTAAAATATAGCACATACCTACTCCTATAAGTTGTGTGATCAGACTAAACAGGAATAAAAAGGCATTATCATTCAAACCACGTAATATACTATTTCCCCAATGGCCCATACTATAAAATAATTGAAAAAGAGATAGATATGTAATTAATAGCCTTACCACAGAACGTACAGCATCGACAGGTTTATAAACAGAAACCATATAAGGACCAATCGTGAGTAGCATCAGCCCAACTATTATGGAAACCATACCAATCATAAAACATGCGATAAACGCTACCTGCCTAACTAAGCAGCCATTTTTTGGATGATGTTGTTGGGTCACCTATATCGAACCAGAAAGCCCTAAACCAATAGCAAAAATGGTAATTAATTGGCAAATATTAAATAGAATAGCATGTGCGACTTGTGCTTCTATGTTGATCCAACGTACTATTATGGCAATAAAAAGCAGATAAGCGCCCTCTATTCCAAACTGGAGCCCGACTGGCCAAGTGATCCACAATATTTTTCTAAAATATCGCCACGATACTTGGCTCCCATTGAAATCCATTATATACTGACCTTGTGGTGATATATACATCAAATAGAGCGCACCTGCTACGGCCGTAAGTGTTTCTGAAAGCACAATGGAAATAGCCGCTCTATTCAACCCAAGCATTGGCAAACCACATGGCCCATACATCAATAAAAAATTAAATATTAAATTAGTAATCAGTGTAAAAAAAGTTAAAAGCAATGCAATGTTTCCATGAGCATGGCCCTCCAGATAGCTTTTGATCATATTATTAACCTGAGTTCAGGATTATATTATTTTTTCATTTGATAATCAATATTAATAAAAATTTATAAAATTTGTTTTATAGACAGTTAAATAGGTAGTTGAATAACAAATAATTCTGATAATCAGTTTATTATATATATTATATTTATAAAATTAGATATAAAAACTTGTTAAATAGGTGTAAATATTAACTAAATAATTGATATTAAATTGTTGTAAATCAGTCAAATAAATACCGAACTGAGGTTTATACAATAAAGTTTCCAGTGGCCTACTGGATTCATATCAGATCTCCCGGACTACGATGTGAAACATTCATAGCGTGCAACCCCTAACACCCCGGCACTTGTATGATGGTCATGGTCTATTTTTTCCATCCTACTATCAGCCTTCCTGTAGCCACTAGATAGTCGGCAAATGCGCTTAAACGGCTTAACGAGGCTAATTTAGGTTCACTTTTGTTGCAGCCCGCTATTTTGCAGATGCATTTAAAGGTAACTTAAACCTGTGAATCACCCCACAAATCCAACCTCCTGCTAGACTCCCGAAATAGACAAATTAGAGTCAGGGGACTTACACCCCATTTGTTGCACACCTGTGCCGGCGTGCAATGGCTGCAGACTTAAAACACTTAAAACTAAGCATAGGTTTTAGCCGTTTTTTGATAAACCTATGATCTTGTTCAACTCTATTATTCAAGTATTTGTTTTGAAATATTTGAATGGTATAATCTTGATCAAGTTCTGTATTGATCGTATCAAGGGCAGCTTTATTACTACCGCTTTTGTCAATTACTACTTTCTTAGGAATATTATTTTCTGTGATCGCCTTACGAAAAAAAGAAAAAGCTGCAGACTTGTCTCTATGCTCAGATAAAAAAAAGTTAACTGTATCACCATAACGATCTACTGCTCTATATAAATAGATCCACTTCCCGTTTAGTTTAACATAGGTTTCATCCATTCTCCAACTACCACCAACTGGTCGTTTTCTTTTGCTTACTGCTTCATCTATAAGAGGAACAAACTTAATAACCCATCTTTGTAGCGTAGAATGATCAACTCTTGCGCCTCTCATACGCATCATATCTTCCAAATCTCTATAGCTCAAGGAAAAACGACACTTCATCTAGACAAATAACAGGATGACTTCTGCTGAAGAACAATAGCCCTTAAAATAAGGTAATAATTTGGGCGAAATATTAAACATAATAACTACTTTTTTAACTGCAGATACTAAAATAATGATTTTTTAGAATAAACGCGACAAAACCGTCTGGTATGCCGGTCAGGGCTATTATTACGGAAGGTACCACAGCTGACTGTAGGGAAGCTGAAACCCTTATTGAAGGAATAAAGCCAAAGTATTTATTAGCAAACTGGGCCTATGATACTGAAAATGAATAATTTTAATATATTTGTGTGCTGAAATCATCAAAATTTATATAAATTTTTGTCCTTATTTTGAATTTACGTTCTTGCAATTTAGGCAACCTGTTAGCAGCATGTAAAACACTGGAATATATTAGAAATAGCTATTACCAACTCAACTAAAAAAATGCTTATGCCTTCGGATGAGCATTTTCAAATATATTTTTTAATCTTGTAACCTCAGTTCGGGATTAGACGTATTGTGAACCAGTCATATATATATTAGTTATAGAAGGTTTTTTCTCTTTTAGTGCATAAGCTGTAATTCCAGCTATCAAATTGACTAGAAAATTAGGTATGCTTCTATGCCTGGAATATTCTATCTGGCTAATATTTTTGAGCTGATCTATAATAGTTTCAATTATAGATCGTTTTCTAAGCATCAGTTTATCCCAAAGTGGCATAAAAGAATTTTTCATATTTTTTCTGATCTGGGTAATGAGTTCCACGCCTTTCTCGATCAGTTTTTCAAATAAATCTTTGCTTATGTAACCTTTATCGGCAAACATTTTACCCATGAAGTGTTTACATAAATTTTCTACAGGAAGCCTATCATTAGTTTTACCTGTGGTCAGTTGAAAATTCATAATTTCTCCTAAATCATTGACTATCAAGTGAAACTTTAATCCAAAAAACCAACCGATGCTGGTTCTACCTTTAGTAGCAATCGATTTAAAAACCCTGTGTGTATAGGCTCTTTTGATATGGCAAACCTTGATGGCTGTTGCATCCATAAAATAAAAACCTGTTTTTGTTTTAGCAAGACTTTGTGTAAAACAGTACAAACGTGAGTTCGGGATTAGCTTGTTAAAAAATAGCTTTAAAAAGCTCCTTTGTGTTTTAAATTTGGAGATAAAAAAATACTAACCAGATTATCCAAAGGAGCCAGTTATGAATGTAGAAATAATTAGTTGAAATATATTATGCTGTTGATGAATTTCTCATAAAGTTTATGCCGTATATGGAAAAAAAACTGTTAACCAACTCTAAAAGAAAACCCACTAGAACTTGTTCATTAACTTTGAGTGAAATAATGACTGTTCTTATTGCCTTTCATGTGATTGGTTTTAGAAATTTTAAGTCTTATTATATTCATTTACAGCAATTTCATTCTAGTAAATTTGGAAAGTTAGTAAGCTACAATAGATTTGTAGAACTGATCCAAAGAACGTTAGCTCCCTTGTAACGTGAGTTCGGGATTTATTTGACTGATTTACAACAATTTAATATCAATTATTTAGTTAATATTTGCACCTATTTAACAAGTTTTTATATCTAATTTTATAAATATAATATATATAATAAACTGATTATCAGAATTATTTGTTATTCAACTACCTATTTAACTGTCTAATAAAACAAATTTTATAAATTTTCATTGATATTGATTATCAAATGAAAAAATAATCTAATCCCGAACTCACGTATTTATGTATTTCCAATGAAACAATCCCAACAAAGCATCCGTAACAGACTAAAATACCTGACTTGTAGAAGAGCACCAATCAAACCTCAAGCATTCATCGAGCAAATAAAACTAGTAGTGTTAGGATGGGTTAACTATTTTAAACATACGAATGCGAGTGAAGCTTTTGTTAGATTGCAGGACTTTATTAATAACCGATTTCGCAGATACTTAACCCATAGAAGAAAAGGCCGTGGGTGTGGGTGGCAAAGCTATCCCAATAGCAAACTCTATACAATGGGGATGTTGTACATTGGTAGTGGAATGATTAAGTATCCTGAGAGAGTTGTGCAAGGTTTATGAAGAAGACTGTCAGACCGTCGTATTCGGGAAAACTGAACGTACGGTGGGATGAGA
Source organism: Cardinium endosymbiont of Oedothorax gibbosus (assembly GCF_936981045.1). Taxonomy (GTDB): domain Bacteria; phylum Bacteroidota; class Bacteroidia; order Cytophagales; family Amoebophilaceae; genus Cardinium. The sequence continues at coordinate 637,229 of NZ_OW441264.1, read as the reverse complement.
AGGGAATGGGTAAACAATGAAGAATCAAGTTAGTCAGTTACTGTATCGCGAGCAATCAGAAGCAATAGATATGCTTAATTTTAAGTGGTCCAACCATTTCTTTACTCTAGACCATTGCAGGGATAGAAAACATTCCTATGATTCAAAAAGGACAAGTAATCGGAGCTAAAAATCATCTTTCTACTTTTGAGAATTTTGTTATGCTAATGGCCGAATAATACCCAATATATATCCAAAGGAAGTGTTCTATAAACTGTGTCAAGGCGATAAAAAGTTATAAATTAATTAAATAAACATTAAAGGTTTTAGACATGGAAGAAAATAAGAACAATTCCTATGTTGGTTTAGTAGATTACAAATTTCTGGAGGAAAATATTTTGTGCTCTATCCGTTTAGGTAAGCCTTTAACAGGAAAAGGTGGTGCTTTAACGCCTCTGATAAAAAAGCTTCTAGAGGCAAGTCTAGAAGGTGAAATGGCACACCATTTATCTAGTGATTCAACAGAAAATAATAGAAGAAATGGCAAAAGCTCTAAAACTTTACGTACAAGTTCTGGTTCCTTTGATCTGCTAACTCCTAGGGATAGGACAGGTAGTTTCGATCCACAAATAGTTAAAAAGCGTCAAACAAGCCTACATCCTGAGCTGGAAAGCAAGATCTTAAGCATGTTTTCTAGTGGTATGAGCTATAAATCTATAGCCGTTCATGTTGAAGAGATCTATGATCATAAAGTATCAGCTGCTGAAATATCATCTATTACAGATAGCTTGTTACCGATAATAAATGAATGGCGTAACCGCCCTCTTCAATCAGTTTATCCGATAGTTTTCATGGATGGGATATTTTTTAAGGTAAAAGAAGATGGCAGATGTGTAAGCAAATGCATGTATACCTTATTAGGCATAGATCAAGAGGGTAAAAAAGAAGTATTGGGATTTTATTTGTCTGAAAGTGAGTGGGCTAACTTCTGGTTGGGTGTACTTAACGAACTTAAGGAAAGAGGTGTAGAAGATATCCTTATTGCCTGTGTTGATGGCCTAAAAAGCTTTCCTTCAGCCATAAATAGCGTTTTCCCTAATGCACAAGTGCAGGTCTGTGTAGTACATCAGATACGAAACTCACTCAAGTATGTAGCTAGCAAAGACGTAAAACGTTTTTTAACTGATTTAAAGCAAATATATCAAGCTTCAAGTAAGGAAGTTGCTGAGCATTATCTATTGGAATTAGAAGAAAAATGGGGGGGGGAAGTATCCAATAGTTACCAAATCTTGGCAAAATAATTGGGAACATTTGTCTGGTTATTTTAAGTATTCAGATTCTGTCAGAAGGCTAATTTATACCACCAATCCTATAGAAAGCTTGCATAGGCAGATTAGGAAGTTTACCAAGACAAAAGGAGCGTTTACCAGTATAAATGCTTTGTATAAATTAGTATATTGTGCCATAAAGAAGATCGAGGATAAATGGACTATGCCACTGCGAAACTGGGCGTTGACCATATCTCAGATAGACGTCTTTTTTCCCGGTAGATTAAAAGAGACGTTGAGATGAACAGGAGATGTGACACAGTTTATAGAACACTTCCAATATAGACGTGACAGAACCTCTTTAACTGTCTCTTTTCTTTTCATTGTTTTAAGTATTTTAGTTTATCTAAATATATAACCCGAAATATATTTACATACTTAAAACAAAAGACCCATATCAGGGGTTACTTTTAACTTACTAAGCTTATTAGGTCTTTGTGTTTTATCCTGTAGCCCTGCCAGACCGTCTTGTTTATACCTTTTTAACCAACGATAAAGAGTTTATCTAGGAATACCACAACGCCTAGCTAACTTACTTATAGAGACTAACGTTTCATAAGTTTGTACCCAAATCTTACGTGCATTAACCTTACGAGTTTTATTGTCCACTAGGCTATCATGTGAGACTATGGATAAGTTTAACAACTTACCCACAATCCCACATAATCTACTATATAATTTTATATTTTTTGTAGCGTTTCTGTTGAAAGTTCACACTTAATGCTTTCATTAACAGCTTGTGATCTATATTATCAAATAGTCCTTTTATGTCAAACTCAACAACCCAAGGATATTGCCTACTTCTTTTCCTTGTTACTTCTATAGCATCATGTGCACTTTTACCTGGCCTATATCCATAAGAATCTTTATGAAATATCTTTTCTAGATCAGGTTCTAGTATACTTTTTACTATAGTTTGCGCAATTCTATCAGTAACAGTAAGAACGCTTAATGTTCTTGTTCCTCCACTTTTCTTTGGAATTAAAACAGCTTTAACAGGTGGTGGAAAATAACTACCTGAAGACATTCTGTTCCAAACCTTATACAGATTATCCTTCAGATTAAGCTCAAATTGATCAATTGACTCTTGATCAATACCTGCTGACCCTCTGTTGGCTTTAACTTGTTTATATGCTTCCCACACCAACTTTTTAGAAATTGTAAATGGTTTTGTCATATCTATATATTCCTCCTATATTTTTTTAGTTGATATACATACGTAACTAGATAAGGTAGCCCCTTTGCTCCACAACTATTACAGTTGCTTCATCACTACTACGAACTATTCCGCCCCTTGATTGTGCTTCGATACTTTTGGCCTTGTAAGATTTATTACTTGTGCCTTTTCTCTTTAACATCACAAACGAAGGTTCCTGCAGTTCAATACTTAAGCCTAGATGAGCGTCACGCCTCTTTTATGCCGGATGCCACTTGGACAGTAATCAGGTGTCCTCCAAACTTATCCTAGTGTTGGTACTTAACCTGGTTTTGACATCACTTAAATCTATCGAAACATGTACGGTGGTTCACTTGTATGCGTCTCTCTCATCCTTACGTGATACATCTTGTGCATCTTTTCTTTAACGCTCACTACCACAGCTTTTTACTATAGCAGCTTACAGTCATTGGCAACCAGTGCCTGAACACAGATTGCGGAGGGCCTACCTCTATCTTAAGTACTGCTTTGCTGCAGCACACAATAGCCTGCATACACCAAATGTCAGCTTCAATAAAAGGCTAATCTACAGAAGGTAAGCAATAGATAGCCAATGCCAATATAAATAATCAATACCCACCAACTATATCCAACTTAGGATCAACCCAAGAATAATATTGGTAAATTTATATATTTTCTTATTAGTTTTAAACTAAATTGGCGTCTTATAAAGATTAAAGAGGTGTATTCCATTTTTAGATGAAGCTAGTGGCTACACGTTTATGAACGGGTATAAGCCATCCCGATGTATTATTGATTTTACTGATTACTGAATAATATTTAGACATGCAACCCTATATTTTTACCGAGATAGAAAAAAAATGGCAGAATAGATGGAAGGCACAAAAATCTATTATAGATAGTAGGTCCCTTACTACTAAAAATGTACCCAAGTATTATATACTGAATATGTTTCCTTACCCTTCAGCGGAAGGACTCCATGTAGGGCACTACGTGGGGTATGTCGCTTCAGATATATTATCTCGTTACTATAAGCATAGTGGATACCGTGTGATGAATCCAATGGGATTTGATGCTTTTGGTCTTCCTGCTGAGCAGCATGCTATTCAAACCGGCCAACATCCCGCCATTACCACTGCAAAAAATATAGAAAAATATATAGTACAACTTAAACAAGTTGCTTTAGACTTCGATTGGGATCGATCAATCAATACCAGTGAACCTGCCTATTATAAATGGACACAGTGGATATTTTTGCAAATGTTCAATGCTTGGTACAATACCGCTATACAAAAAGCAGCCCCTATTGATACCCTTATTCAGGAATTTACTTTCCACGGCAGTACCAAAGTGCAAGCTGCTTGTGACGACCATACGCCTATTTTTTCAGCTGAGGAATGGAATGCATTTACTGAAACAGAAAAACAAACCAAACTATTGCATTATCGATTAGCTTATCTTAAAGATAGCATGGTAAACTGGTGTGAAGCATTGGGTACTGTTTTGGCCAATGAGGAAGTTAAAGATGGTTTTTCTCAAAGAGGTGGTTATCCAGTCACACGTAAAAAAATGAAGCAATGGAGTTTACGTATGACTGCCTATGCAGAACGTCTGTTAACCGATCTAGAAGCCTTAGATTGGCCACTTTCTACTAAAGAGATGCAACGCAATTGGCTGGGCAAGTCTCAAGGCGCAGAAATTACCTTTAGGGTACAAGGCCAACGAGGAGAGACCATTACGGTTTTTACCACAAGACCAGAGACCATTTTTGGCGCTTGTTTTATTGCCTTAGCACCTGAGCATCCTTGGGCTAGTTTTATAGCACAACAAACAGGTGATGTAGAACTTATTGCTTATATTGAGCAAGCTAAAAATCGTTTAGAGAGAAGTCGTCTTGCAGAAACTACCTTTTTAAGCGGTGTATTTGTAGGTGCTTGTGTAATACATCCCTTTACAGGTTCCCCATTGCCTATCTGGGTGGCAGATTACGTATTACCCAGCTATGGTAGAGGTGTTATTATGGGTGTTCCTGCTCATGATAAACGAGATTATATCTTTGCACAATCTTTTGATTTGCTCATCTTGCCTGTAATAGAAAGTACGATCCTTATAAAAGATGGTCCATATGAAACACCTAAAGGTAGGATGATTAACTCTGACTTTCTAAATGGACTTTCTGTACCAGAAGCTGTTGAAAAAGTTATGCAACAACTTACGCAAAAAACGGTTGGGAGGTATAAGGTTAATTATAGATTACAAGATCCTATATTTAGTCGGCAACGTTATTGGGGAGAGCCTTTTCCAATATACTATAAGGAAGATGGCCTTCCTTATGCCCTTTCTGAGGACCAACTACCCCTTGTATTACCAGAAGTAAGTAGTTATCAACCAAACAAATCTGGTGCACCACCATTGGGTAATGCATCCAGTTGGTCTACCCCAGAGGGGTACCCTTTAGACCTTTATACTATGCCAGGTTGGGCAGGTTCTAGTTGGTATTTTTTGCGATACATGGATCCACATAATACAGAAGCGTTTCTGAGTAAGGAAAAAGAAGCTTATTGGAAAGGTGTAGATTTTTATATAGGTGGCGCAGAACATGCAACCGGACATCTCCTTTATGCATGCTTTTGGACCAAGCTATTGTATGATTTGGGTCACATTGATATAAGTGAGCCATTTCCAAAATTATTCCATCAAGGGCTTATTCAAAAACCTACGGCAATAGCATATCGTTTAAAAGATCAAAATATCTTTCTGAGTGCTGGTCTTATATCGGAATATGATGTCATTCCTATCTATATCCCTACTGCGTTTGTAGAAAAAGATATTTTAGACCTAAAAGCGTTAAAAAATTGGCGCCCTGAATTTGCGGATGCGCGCTTCCTGTTAGAAGGAGGTAAATATATATGTGGGAGTAAAATGGAAAAAATGTCTAAGTCCAAATACAATGTGGTGGACCCAGATAAGGTTATTGCTCAATATGGCGCTGATGCTTTACGTTTGTATTTGATGTTTTTAGGACCATTGGAACAATCTAAACCATGGGATTTGTCTGGTATAGAAGGGGTCTTTCGTTTTCTGAATAAGGTATGGCGTTTTGTACACCATGCAAAAGCTTCGTGGGCCACTACTGAGTTGCTTCCTCATCAGGAAATGCTTAAAGTAATCCATAAAACCATCAAAAAAGTAACAGAATCAATTCAAAAATGTTCTTTTAATACGGCTATAAGTAGTTTAATGATTGGTCTAAATAGGTTATCAACTTTTGAAAGGGTCACCCAATCTATTGTAGCAGATTTTATTTTGTTGTTGGAACCTTTTGCCCCTTACATGGCTGCTGAGCTATGGGAAAGTATAGACAAAACAGATAGTATTACAGAGGTGGCTTTTCCACTTTGGAATGAAGCATACTTAGAAGAGAAAAGTTTTGAATATCCTATTGCAGTAAATGGTAAGGTGCGTACTAAAATGGTTTTTGGCTGTAATGCATCCTCTATGGCTATAGAAAAAGCAGTATTGGCCAATGAAGTGATTCAAAAATGGGTTATAGGTAAATCACCTAAAAATGTGGTGATTGTTCTTAACAAAATGGTAAATGTAGTTGTATAATAGCATGAGTTTATGAAAAATACAAATTGGGTTGAAGCTGAAAAAATAACAGCCATGTATACATGGCGCAGGTGGGGAGCACAGGCATTCGATGGTTGCTTGTATATGCATATAATTTTACTTTTAGCATATTCACTAAAAAATATGCTAAAAGATATAGCATATCTATTGTTCAGTGATCTAGGTACCTATTGTAAGACTCAAGGTGTCTTATTTATTTTCCTAATCTTTTTCATATTTAGAGGCCGTTGCAATAGAGTTTTAAGCTTTGGTATAAAAAGTGACTTTTAGTGTTATACAATGGTTAAATTATGTTACTTCTTTAATCGTTTATACTTAAGTTTTTTAATAACGTGAGTTCGGGATTAGATTATTTTTTCATTTGATAATCAATATTAATAAAAATTTATAAAATTTGTTTTATAGACAGTTAAATAGGTAGTTTAATAAAAAATAATTCTGATAATCAGTTTATTATATATATTATATTTATAAAATTAGATATAAAAACTTGTTAAATAGGTGCAAATATTAACTAAATAATTGATATTAAATTGTTGTAAATCAGTAAAATAAATCCCGAACTTACGTTATAAGTAAAGCGAAGTCAATAGAGGTGATATCAGAAGTCTGCGGGGCTCATACTACCGTTAGTATTGATTGGGAAACCATTCAAGAGGAAAGGAGCTCTACTTCAGTTAACGAGTTTAAAAAGAGTTGAGACCGTTGTGATAGGTCGATAGTGTAATTTTGCTATTTGTAGGAAGTGTTCAATGAACTGTGTCACAGTACCGCTCTATCTCAACTCGAACTTTAACCTACCGGGAAAAAAGATGTCGAGCTGAGATATCGTTTTTATACAAGGAATTTATACTGGTAAATGCCCCCTTTGTCTTAGTAAATTGTCTAATCTGCCTGTGCAAGCTTTCTGTGGGATTGGTTGTATAAATTAGCCTTCTGACAGAACCTGAATACCTAAAATAAGCAGATAAATGGTCCCAATTATTTTGCCAAGATTTGGTAACCATCTGATACTTTTTTTCCTATTTTTCTTCCAGTTCCAATAGATAATGTTCAGCAACTTCCTTACTTGAGGCTTGATATATTTGCTTTAAATCAGTTAAAAAACGTTTTACATCTTTGCTAGCTACATATTTGAGTGTGTTGCGTATCTGATGTACTATACAGACCTGAACTTGTGTATTAGGAAAAACGGTATTTATGGATGAAGGGAAGCTTTTTAGGCCATCAACGCAGGCAATAAGGATATCTTCTACACCCCTTTCCTTAAGTTCGTTAAGTACACCTAGCCAGAAGTTAGCACCTTCACTTTCAGACAAATAGAAGCCTAATATTTCTTTTTTCCTCTCCTGATCTATGCCTAATAAGGTATATATGCATTTACTTACACATTTTCCATCTTCTTTCACCTTAAAAAACATGCCATCCATAAAAACTATTGGATAAACTGATTGAAGAGGACGGTTACGCCATTCATTTATTACCGGTAACAAGCTATCTGTAATAGCCGATATTTCAGCAGCTGGCACTTTATGATCATAAATTTCTTCAACATGAGACGCTATAGAATTATACCTCATACCACTAGAAAACATGCTTAAGATCTTGGTTTCCAGCTCAGGATGTAAACTTGTTTGACGCTTTTTAACTATTTGCAGATCGAAACTACCTGTCCTATCCCTAGGGGTTACTAAATCAAATGAACCAGAGCTTGTACGAAAAGTTTTAGAGCTTTTGCCATTTCTTCTATTATTTTCTCGTGAATCACTAGATAAATGGTGTGCCATTTCACCTTCTAGACTTGCCTCTAAAAGCTTTTTTATCAGAGGCGTTAAAGCACCACCTTTGCCTGTTAAAGGCTTACCTAAACGGATAGAGGATAAAATATTTGCCTCTAGAGATTTGTTAATCTACTAAGCCAACGTAGTCATTATGCATTGTTTCTTCTATGTCTAAAACCTTTATCTGTTAAGTATGCAAATTATAACTTTTTAAAGATTTGACACAGTTTAGTGAACACTTCCGAACCATCCCATAGAAAGCTTGCACAGGCAGATTAGACAATTTACTAAGACAAAGGGAGCATTTACCAGTATAAACCTTGTATAAAAACGATATCTCAGCTCGACATCTTTTTTCTCGGTAGGTTAAAGTTCGAGTTGAGATAGAGCGGTACTGTGACACAGTTCATTGAACACTTCCTGTGGCCTCCATTAAACTATTTTTTTGATCAGCTGCAAGGTGTTCTTTCTGATCGTATGATTCAAAAAGGACAAATAATCGGAGCTAAAAATCATCTTTCTACTTTTGAGCATTTTTCTATCTTAATGGCTGCATGATATTCAAAATTTCAGCTAAAGAGAAAAGCTATACAAAAAGAAAATATAGACGCGACAGAACCCTATCTATCTATCTATCTATCTATCTATCTATCTATCATATATGATCCTGTTCAGTATAATGCGTAGCCATACCTGAAATATCAGTAATATTCCTCCCTTTATTTTTTTTGATTTTTAACTAAAAATCCTTACTATACAACTTGTGTTGCTTGTGTATCTGTAAGTATTTTTTAACCTTTTTAACAGCATTCTTTATGATCTGCTTTAATGAGTCGCTATTTATAGTGTCTACTTTTTTGGTATTAACCTTGGTAGTGGGGATCTACTTTAGTAGAAAGGAAACCACCTTTCGGGAATATGCGGTGGGGAATAAGCAATTTGCTACCGCTACTTTGGTGGCTACCGTATTGGCTACTTTGTATAGTGGGGGGGGCTTAGTATTTAATGTACAACAAGTATATAACTTTGGCCTTTACTGGATCATCCTTATTGTGGGTGTGAATAGTTTCAGTATATGGCTCTTTAGTCGGTTGATGTTACGTATGGGGCCATTTATGCAAAACCTTTCTATTGCAGAAACGATGGGTAATGTCTATGGTAAGTACCCAAGGATTATTACAGCTTTGGTTGGTATTTGTAGATCTATTGTTGCAATTACTATGCAAATCATTGCAATGGCCCAGGCAGTTAGCATGTGTGTAGATCTAGATTTGTTTAATCCCCGAATTATTACCGTCTTTGCTGCCTTAATCCTTATTTTCTATTCTATGTTTGGCGGTGTTCGTGCAGTTACCTTTACAGATATCTTGCAGTTTGTGACCTTTACTATAATTATTCCATTTTTGGCTTGGTTTATGTTTAAAAAAACAGGTAAATCCATTGTAGAAGTGGTTTCTTTGCTACAAACGCAAGAAAAATTTCAGTTTAGTAGTCTGCTCCATTTTGATACTAAACTAGTGGGTATGGTTGCGATGGCTCTATGTATTATGGTTCCTGATCTGGGGGTACCTGCAGTTATGCAAAGAGTCTATATGTCTTCTGGGCCTACTCAAGCAAGAAGAATATTTTTGTATACCAGCCTTTTTAGTGTTGTGATAAGTAGTGTCATACTTTTGATTGGTCTATTTGTTTTTGCAGCTATACCAACACTACCAATCAAAGATATTTGGTATCATATAATGACTAATATTCCCCCTATTTTTAGGGGTATGGTTTGTACTAGTTTACTCGCCATGGCTATGTCTACAGCTGATTCTTATTTAAATTCTTGTGCTGTTATGGTTGGCCATGATATTTTGGAAAGTCTACCAAAGGAAAAAGAAATTGATGACGTGCGTCAACTTAAGATAGCTAGATGGACCACCTTAGTAGTGGGCCTACTTAGCATGTTTTTGACTTTTTATTGCAAGGATCTGCTGGATTTACTTATGTTGTCTTTTGCCTTTTCTCTTCCAGTAATTACTGCCCCGGCTTTATTAGCTATCTTTAGCTTTCGAGGAACTTCCCGTACGGCTTTAATTGGTATGGCTACAGGTGCGCTATCTATTTTAGCTTGGAATAAGTGGGTTAAGTCCACAATTGGTATAGATGGTGCTTTTATTTGTATGCTAGCCAATGCCCTAGCCATGATGGCTGCCCATTATCTACTGAAACACCCAGAAAGTGCAGGTTGGGTTGGTCCAGATTACCAGTTTAAACAAATCCAACAGGAAAACGCCCGCAAGCGCGCAGAACGAAAAGAGGCCATTAAAAATGCTTGGGTCAATAAAGCAACCACCTTGGCCAAGCTAAGACCCAGTGATGCTATCTTATGCTTAACGGGTCTCTATATAATCGCTACTGCTACTCTAGGTTATTGGTTTCTTAAGCAAGGCTGCTTGCACAAGGCTATATGCCAAGTGGTTGTAGGTTTTCTTTTTGCATCTTATGGCCTATTCACCCGCTATAAAACTTTCTTTAGCAAATCAATTCCAAGCTGGTTTATTGGCCTATGTTGGCTTATAGGGTTGGCCCTTTACTTTCCTATAGATCTGCTTTGGAACTGGTGGCATCTGGTGGATCCAATCTTTACCGCATCCTTATTTTTGACCCATTGTGCTATAATCTTATGGCTATTACCCCTCTATCTGGGCATAGGGGTTGTAGCAGTTACTTCATTAGTAGCCATTTATCCTATTGCTGCTGGATTGTCTTTCCCACTATTATCTTCCCTATTTCCGCTATTTATAGCGAGCCTATTGCTATTTACTGTTATTATCTGTTTTAAAGTCAAAGTAGGTGACCTTACTGGACAAATTCTTTACCTAAAAGACCACGAAAAGATCAGGGAAAACCAAAATCTAAAAGCCTCCCTCTATGAAGCGGCTCTAGTTTCCTCTAATAGGGGTACTTTTCCTAAACCTAGGGGTTATGGATTTGTTTTAACACAAGTAGTGCGTAAAATTGAAGAATCTATCTCCTTTTTAGATAGCAATATGACTCTTTATAAGCAAGATTTCCAGAGCATTATCAATAAGTTTTATGATTGGGTGATCTATTTCAATAAAAAGGAAAGGGCCAAGGAACATGCACTACTGCAGCCTACTAAAATTACTTTAGATAAGCTGATCCGTAAGGTGGAAGTAGCGTTATCCCAAGAGATCGATGAGCCGCCTAGACTTCTGGTAGAAAAAATAAACGATCCTAATAAAGGACCATGCCCTTATATTGTATGCGATATCCACCAAGTAGTCTACTCATTGGTGCAGAGTGTTTTGCGGGTTGGTAAGCCAGAGGGATCCTATGCACCAGTTGTGCGCATACAACTGCACCCCACTGTTTTACAATTTAAGCAAACAGATCCTTTTGACGGTAGCGATCCTGTATGCCTGATTTTCCAAGCTACTGCCCTGGTAATAAGCCAAGCTACTACTCCTGCTGATTTGCTTCCAAAAGTAAAAGCGTCTTACGCTGATGTAATAAATTTTACAACCTCTCAAGAGCGAAAAGAAGCCCCACCATCTATAGATCTCCAACAGCAAACCATATCCAATGTTATTGGGGCTCACTATGGCTGTTTAGAAGATGCTAGTGACCAAAAGCAACCCACTATGCTACTGGTGCTGCCTAATGATGTTACTGAGATTCTCGGTAAGATAACTACCACACTACCCATAGATGCCTTAACCTTAGAAACCCCTGTTACGCCTAAAGAGCAAGCCGATTCGATGATGGTATTAATGCAATTTCATGACTATGTCTCCAAATCTTCTCTTCAAGAAGATCCTATTGATATGAAAACGATTTCAGGTTTGCTTTTATTGCTGCGGAAGCACTTTGGCTTTAAGCGGCATGAATCGGGTCAATTATTTTACGTTCGGGCAGTAGGTATTGCAACATTAGTAGTAGAATGGGTGTTTCATTCCCCTAAAGTGATCTATGCTGCTTTACTCTATGGATTGGTGCGCCGTACTTGTTTGCCCCTTTCTTATATTAAGGAACATTATAACTTTGGTGTATATGCCTTTGTATTGAATGTAGTAGGTATAGATAAGCGGCAAGCGTTAGACCATCCTTCGTTGCTGCATGTGAAGAATCGATTGAAAGAAGCGATTAAGGAAGAGCATGTACAGCTTTCTGTGCTCTTTATCAAACTGGCCGAACGGCTCTATGACCTATGTCATGCAGCAGGTTATATCCAACTAACAGAAGTGCAACATATGGCGCAAGAAACTTTGGCCATAGATGTGCAGATAGCCAACACATACTTAGGTCCAGAGATAGGAGTAGTATTAGAAGAAGCAGCTAAACAGGCACTAGAGGTGTGTAAAAGTAAGGAAGAAGAAAGAGAAAAAGAGAAAAACAAGGATAAAGACCAAGATAGTTAATGCGTTGCTTGGGTAATTCTTCTGGATACCAAATAAGGCCATTACAGTATAATATTCAAAAGTCTTTCTTATATAGGGGTCAACTTTAATATGGGTTATTGTGTCTCCAGAGAGACTAGTATTTTCCAGTAAGTGGAAGTCCTACTAGGCTGAAAGTTAGAATATACTGGACTGAAAAAATCGGACAAAAATATTTTAATTTATTTTCCATATCGTTTAGTTTTAGAGTCATACAATAAATTAATCAGATGGGTAGGAATAAGATTAGGCATTTTAATTCGGAAGAAAAAACTAAGATAGTATTAACGTGTGTTCGGGATTTATTTGACTGATTTACAACAATTTAATATCAATTATTTAGTTAATATTTGCACCTATTTAATAAGTTTTTATATCCAATTTTATAAATATAATATATATATTAAACTGATTATCAGAATTATTTGTTATTCAACTACCTATTTAACTGTCTATAAAACAAGTTTTATAAATTTTTATTGATATTGATTATCAAATGAAAAAATAATCTAATCCCGAACTCACGTTATTAGCTTTACTAAAAGAAGATTTAACGCTAGTTGAGCTGTCTTCCAAATATGGCGTCACTAGTAAAACCCTTCAAAATTGGAAGCGTCAATTTTTAGAGAATGCCTGCATAGCCTTTGATCCATCCAAGGTTGTTAGTGTGTATAAAGAGGAAATTAGCACACTTAAGCATCAAAACGATGCACTTGCGAAGGCTTTAGGAAAGGCTATCGTTGGGCGAGATTGGGCAGTGGGCAAGCTAAAGAGCTTGGATTTACCAAATAAGCAAAGTCTTGTCAGATCCAAGCTTCCCAACTTATCCAAGGCAAGACAATGTGCATTATTATCGATACATCGCTCTTTGATATATTACAAAGCTAGGGAATTAAATGGTTGTAATACAGCTGTTTTAAACAAAATAGATTCAATCTACAGGGAATATCCGGAATATAGTTATCGCTATATATACAATCAGCTACAAGAGGATGGCTTTAATGTAGGCAGAGATCGTGTGCTTAAGTATATGGGTGTACTGAACATATGGGCTGTTTATCCACGTAAGAAGCCCTCTATTTCTTGTAGAGATGCTCAGCATAAGGTATATAGTTACTTGTTGGATAAATATTGGGCCAACTCTGGTACAACAAAGCAGGTGCATGTACCTAAACCGAATCAAGTTTGGAGTGGGGATGTTACTTAGTCGACCCTGAAGTATTATTATAAGTTCTGAATTATATTATTTTTTATATTGATAATCAGTATAAATAAAAATTTATTTTACATAACTCATCTTATATATAATTAAATAAAATAACTGAACAACAAGTTATTTTGATTATCAATATATTATATATGATCTATAGATAAAATACTTATTTAGTAGATATAGATATTAACGAATTAAGTAATACTAAACATTTGTAAATCAAGCAAATAAATCTACAACTCAGGTTACTACAAATATTATATATCTGCTTAAATTTGATCCTTGTTTTGCAAGATTTTTATATAAAACAACTCAAAAAGTGGTTATTTTTTAATATAAATTTAACAGGTTTTTAATATTTTTTATTTTGATTAACAAGTAGATAAATAATACTTCAGGGTCGACTACTTATATTCGCACCAGTAGTGGGTTTATCTACCTCTCAGCTATTATAGATTGGCACAGTAAAGCCATATTGAGTTATAAGGTATCCAATACTATGGATACAACGCTTGTAACAGATACCTTGCAAGAGGCACTGAGTAAATATCCTCCACCAGAATGCTTTAATAGTGATCAGGCTCTGTCCACTTAAGTGTGTAAATTATTTTTTTGGTTTTATTCAATTCTGTTTTCAAATTTAATTAAAAAATGTGCCATAGTCTCGCTCCAGTTATGAATAGAGGTGGTCCATTTTCTAGTCATGTAGTTAATAGTTAGATATAATGTTTTAAAAACAGCTAGATCGTTAGGGAACACTTTTTTATTTTTGGTAACTCTACGAAATTGGCTATTTACAGATTCCAAACATTTGTTATGTAAATGACCTTACGTATGGCATTAGGGTACTGTAAAAATACCATCAGATTATCCCAGTTAGCATACCAAGATTGGGCTATTTGTGGGTATTGTTGATTTCACTTAGTAGCAAAAGCTTCTAAGGCCATCAATGCTTCTTGCTCGGTAACTGCTGTATAAATTGGTTTTAAATCAGCAACTAATACTTTTCTATGTTTATAAGAGACATACTGCAAACTACCCCTAATTGCACGAACAATACAGAGCTAATGTTCCGTTTTTGGGTATACAGCAGCAATGGCCTCAGACATGCCTGACAAATTATCTGTACATTCAATGAGCATATTGTTCATACCCCGATTTTTGAGTTCTGTTAAATTGCCTAACCAAAATTTAGCCCTTCATTTTCACTCATCCAAAGCCCTAAAACATCCTTTATACCTCAGTTCGGGATTAGACATATTGTGAACCAGTCATATACATATTAGTTATAGAAGGTTTTTTCTCTTTTAGTGCATAAGCTGTAATTCCAGCTATCAAATTGACTAGAAAATTAGGTATGCTTCTATGCCTGGAATGTTCTATCTGGCTAATATTTTTGAGATGATCTATAATAGTTTCAATTATAGATCGTTTTCTAAGCATCAGTTTATCCCAGAGTGGCATAAAAGCATTTTTCATATTTTTTCTGATCTGGGTAATGAGTTCCACGCCTTTCTCGATCAGTTTTTCAAATAAATCTTTGCTTATGTAACCTTTATCGGCAAACATTTTACCCATCAAGTGTTTACACAAATTTTCTACAGGAAGCCTATCATTAGTTTTACCTGTGGTCAGTTGAAAATTCATAATTTCTCCTAAATCATTGATTATCAAGTGCAACTTTAATCCAAAAAACTAACCGGTGCTGGTTTTACCTTTAGTAGCAATCGATTTAAAAACCCTGTGCGTATAGGCTCTTTTGATATGGCAAACCTTGATGGCTGTTGCATCCATAAAATAACAACCTGTTTTTGTCTTAGCAAGACTTTGTGTAAAACAGTACAAGGGAACTAACGTTCTTTGGATCAGTTCTATAAATCTATTCTAGCTTACTAACTTTCCAAATTCACTAGAATGAAATTTCTGTAAATGAATATAATAAGACTTAAAATTTCTAAAACCAATCACATGAAAGGCAATAAGAACAGTCATTATTTCACTCAAAGTTAATGAACAAGTTCTAGTGGGTTTTCTTTTAGAGTTGGTTAACAGTTGTTTTTCCATATATGGCATAAACTTTATGAGAAATTCATCAACAGCATAATATATTTCAACTAATTTTTCTACATTCATAACTGGCTCCTTTGGATAATCTGGTTAGTATTTTTTTATCTCCAAATTTAAAACACAAAGGAGCTTTTTAAAGCTATTTTTTAACAAGCTAATCCCGAACTCAGGTTAGTATTAACTATCAAAAACCTATGAACGTCTATCTTAACCATGTAAAATTGGTAGACTAGCAGATGGGAAAAAATAGAAAATAAAATTAAGAAAAAAATGTCCGAATAAATCAGTCCAGTATAACGGAGGCCTTATGCCAGCTCTTTGATTTAAAAATATCATCTTAATAATACAAACGTAAGACGGGCACCTATTTTTTTATGTAAAAAAGATAACTGATTAAGGATGCAACCGCTTAGGATCACGCGGAAAGAAATTGCTGTAACGTACATCTGGTAAGCCTAAAAAATACTTTAACATACGCTCTAATCCGATGCCGACCCCTGCATGAGGAGGCGCACCATATTTAAATGCATGCAAATAATGCGCTATAGTACTAGGTGCTATGCCCAGCTCAGCAACGCGTTCTAATAACTTTGTGTAATCATCTATCCGCTGTGCGCCAGAAAGAATTTCTGCACCGCGTAACATAAAATCATAGGCATGGCTATATCTACCATCATTTGGATCAACCATGGTATAAAAGGGACGTACACGAGATGGATAGCACGTAATCACATACAAATCTGTATGGTACTTTTCTTTTACAATAGTACCTAATTGCTTTTCATCATCCGTAGACAAATCCTCTAACTCCCCCCGAGCCTTTCCATGGGCCTTCAATAAGGCAACGGCATCGGGAAAAGGCACCACAACCAATTCTGATGCAAGGGTTAGCGCAGGAACATCAAAAAAAGATTGTATGATGGCAATCTCCCGGTTATATTTTTTATTTAATGCATCAAACAGATCAACCAATAGCTGATATACTAGACGGACCACTTCCATATAGCTCTGATCTATAACCATTTCAAGGTCAACACCTATAAACTCTGTAAGATGTCTATTGGTATCGGAGTTTTCTGCACGAAAGAGAGGCCCAACCTCAAATACCCGTTTAAAATCACCTATAATTGCCATCTGTTTATACAACTGAGGGCTCTGTGCCAGACAAGCCGGTTTCCCAAAATAGTCTACCTTAAATACATCTGTACCACCCTCAGAAGCCCCTCCTATGAGCTTAGGCGTTTTGATTTCTACAAACCCATGACCACGCAGATATTGCTGTATATAGAAAAGCATGCCATCATTGATTCGAAAAATAGCCTGCGACAAATCGGTACGCAAATCTAATACGCGATTATCCAATCGCTTTACATACTGAACAGGTGAAAATACCTGATTTTCAGCTTTTTTATCTTCTATAAGGGCTGTTTCTTTTAGGGTAATAGGCAGGTCTAATACAGACCTACTGAGCACTGTATAATTCATTATAGCCAATTCAATCGATTGTTGAGAACACGCCAATATTGCTTTTTCAGAACAATGAATCTGACCAATTACTTCAATGAAAGATTCATTTTCAATTCTACGCAATACATTACAGTCCTCTAGAGAGAGATGGATAGGGGTTCCTTCTTTGTTTTTTACTAGTACCACCTGTAAAGTATCGATACCATCGCGTAAAATCAAAAAAAATACCCGGCCACAGTCTCTCTTGGAAAAGACCCTTCCCCTAACCCTAACGATTTCCTGATTGTGTAAGCTAGAAAGATTTTTGATTTCTGAAAGAGGGTACATATGTTTTTGATAGGCTAATTATAAATTATTATTTAATACCGTTTCTGGAAAATGATAAGCTACCTGATGATTTTCCCCCTTCTGTTTGAGCCAGTTCTGGATGGATATACCTACATTTTTCTACCACTTTCCAGCAACGTCGATGAAAATAACGCCCAGCAGTAGGCTCAACCAACCTCAAAATGGTCCTACCCAGTGTGGTTTTGCCACAACCAGATTCTCCTACTAAGCCTAGTGTCTCTCCTTTGTATAGGGTAAAACTTACACCATTCAGAGCAGAGATGGTACGAATCGTATGGCCTAAGCGATAATGCTTTACAGCAAAGGTCTTGCAAAGGTGATCTACTTCTAACAAAACTTCTTTATTGACTTGCATACCCCTTACTATTTAACGCCATTTTGTAATGGATAAAAACAGGCTACGGAATGGCCACAGTTTAATTCTTGAAGAGACGGGTTATTCGTTCTACATCGATCTTGTACGTTGGGGTAACGGTCTTGAAAAGAACAACCAATGAGCAGATCCCATAAAGGAGGCACTACGCCATCAATGGTAGGTAATCTATGGATTCCCCTACTATCAGATAAAGCAGGAATTGCATCGAGTAATGCCTGTGTATAGGGGTGCATCGGCGCATTAAAAACAGCTTTTACTGAGCTCTTTTCTACAATGCTACCACTATACATGACTGCCACCTTGTCACATACTTGAGCCACTATGCCCAGGTCATGGGTAATCAGTATAATACCCATATTATTTTCCACTTGGCGTCTTTTAATCACATCCATAATCTGCGTCTGAGTCGTCACATCTAAAGCAGTAGTAGGTTCATCCGCAATCAATACAGGGCCCACAAGCCAATGCAATAGCAATCATTACCCGTTGCTGCATACCCCGTGAATCTGATGTGGATATTCAACATGCGCTGGTGAGGAGCCGGTATTCCGACTAGGGTTAACAAGGTTATACATCGTATTTTTGCCTCTTTGGGTGGAACCTGTTGATGCAACTGAATGGTTTCCATAATCTGTTCACCAATTGTAAACACTGGGTTGAGTGCCGTCATAGGTTCCTGAAAGATCATAGAAATACGATTGCCACGTATCTCTTGGATCTCTTTTAGCGAAAGTTGTAAAATATCCCTTCCTTCTAGAAAAATGCCGTACAGAACCAAGTAGCAATGATGGCAAATCCTTTAAGAAAGTTGTAATAATAGGGACCATTACATTTTTAAAGTTATGTTTAACGTGAGTTCGGGATTTATTTGACTGATTTACAACAATTTAATATCAATTATTTAGTTAATATTTGCATATATTTAACAAGTTTTTATACCTAATTTTATAAATATAATATATATAATAAACTGATTATCAGAATTATTTATTATTCAACAACCTATTTAACTGTATATAAAACAAATTTTATAAATTTTTATTAATATTGATTATCAAATGAAAAAATAATCTAATCCCGAACTCACGTTATGTTTAAATAGTACAATCTCTTCTTGCAGCCCCTTTGCCTGTGTCGTATGCACATAATATTGATAAATTTCTTCTAACATAATGGTGCTATAAAACCGATGGTGATAACAAAAATGAAGTAATACTACAATAATAGTTGGCAAAGTGATGTAAGGCATAGAGGCTAAAAAGACTTTTTCATAACCCATTATGGGAAAAGTCCTTAATTTGAACCCAAAAAACAACTGACCAATTAGAATATATACTAACGAAGCAATACTGGTTATTACAATGCAGCAGATGACCAAAAGAAGGCCCCACATGGTTTCCCCTATATTGGGTTATCCAAAGGGCAACAGATATCACCAAGCTATTCCCTATTAAAAAAGCAGGTAATGTAACGGTTAAAGAGACTAGTCCGCCCTCTTGAAAGATATTTAAAATATACTGCTTGGTCATCCGGGAGTAGCCAAAATTAAAGGTAAAAGCAGATTGTAAAACCTTCCAATATTGAATATACCAAGGTCTATCTAAACCTGGTTCACGGACAGATAGTGCCGTGGATTCGGGTGTTACATATTTACCCAATAAAATATAGGTAGGGTCCCCTACAAGAATATTAAAGATAACAAAAACTAAAAAAGCAGCCCCTACAATAACCGAAAGCGCATAGAGCAACCTTTTTAAGAGATATACAAAAAACACGTCATAATAAGGAAGAGGTGTTACCCTTTGTGTAAATTGCCCCTTCCATTTACCCACATAGATTAAAAACAAATAAAAGACTGTATTATACCCGAAGGGAAAATACGCATAACGTAGACAACGGATTACTTAATAGCTTTGACCTTGGCAGCCATATCTACTGCAATATATGCATCTAGAGATGGACAAAAGTCACTAAAAGCTACATTTTTAACCCAGTTGTAATGCAGATATTGCTCAGGAACATGCAGTGCACAAATCATAGGTACTTCCTCAGTTGCTATTTTAGCCAACTCTAGATAGAGTGCTTTCCTTTCCCCATCATCGGTTGTGGCCATAGCTTTATGGAACAGTGTATTAAAACGAGCATTTTCATAGAATAAACCACATAATTCTTTGTTGCGAATCACCTGTAAAAAAGAAGATGGTTCTGGACAATCAGCCTGCCATCTCAACAGGTGCATCATAGTAGCTCCTTTAGTGATCTTATTCCAGTGTTCTGCAGGAAGGTTGGTTACTACCTGAACTTCTATACCGATATGAGCCATACACTTAGCAAAAAATTGTGCTTGATCTTTATAGTTGGTTCCTGCAATCGCATCAAGTGTAATAACGGGCAGCCCTTTTCCACCTGGATAGCCTGCTTTAACCAAATATTCTTTTGCGCGTTCAAGGTTATAACCATACGATACTTGCAAGGCATTGGCTTCATCCATTAACGTAGGCGGTAGTAAAGAATGCGCCAGCTGAGCAGCACCCTTATAGAAGGTTTGATTATAGGTTTCCCTATCAAAAGCCATAGACATCGCTCGTCTTAAGTCAGGGTTTTGAAAGACCGTATGGCTGTGGTTAAAGCCAAAAAACTGAGTAATTACACTAGAAGATTGCACCAAGACCAATCCCTTTTTGCCCCACTTTGGTAAAAGGGCATTATTTTCAATCATACTCAATGCAATACTAGAACTACTAATCGGGGCTACATCCAGTTTTTTATTTTCTAGTTTTAATGTAAGCGGCTGCTCTGCGATAATAACATCAGTCACTACTTTGTCTACCAAAGGTAGCTTTCTACCCGCATAAGCCACTATCATAGGCTGATAGAGCGTATCTCCTTCAGCAGGGAAGAATTTTTCTCTAAAGGAAGGATTCTTTACAAAAGTCAATTGGTTGGCTTGCGGATTAAACCCACCCTCTAGGGTAAAAGGGCCCGTACCTACCGGATGGTTTAAAAACTCAGGGCCATAGTGTATTACAGCTTCTTTAGCAACCACAAAAGCAGCTGGCATAGCTAAAAAGTGTACAAAATCTGCCCAAGGTTCTGTAAGGGTAACTTGCAGGGTATAGTCATCCAACACTTTTAACCCCTCCACCTCTTGCGCATAATCTGCCTGTTGCTTCCATGCATCCAAGCCCTTGATTTTACCCTTTATAAGACCCAGATAAGGTACTATATTTTTAGGATCTGCTAGCCTTTTCAAACTAAAAACAAAATCAGCTGCTTTAAGCACTCGACCTTTGCCATCTGGAAAGCAGGGATCATCTTGAAATACAACACCTTGCTTAATTTTAAAAGTATAAACCAAACCATCTGGAGAAATGGAAGGCATCTCTTCAGCAAGATTGGTTACCAACTGAAAAGGTCTTTTTAAATAATGATAGGCATACAAACCTTCATAGATTTTACCGACCACCTCTGTAGAATATTTATCACTTATCCTTATTGGGTCAGTACCATTAATGGTAGATAGCGCTACGTTGTTTAACGTGGGGGTAGCAATCATCTTTTGCTCTTTTTTATACTCTTTCCAGTAGATAGAGGCAAAAACCCATACAGCCATCAATAATAATATTGTCCGTTTACTAATCATAATGAATTGTTTATAATGTTTATAATTTTAACCTTAAAAAGCATAAGCAAAACTTAACCATAGGCTATGCTCAGCGCTCGTACCAGGGGCTTAGCATAAATAAAGAATCAATAAAACCATAAAACCATAATGAATATATAATTTAATTTATTTTACTTTAATAAACAACCGACAAGGAATTTGTATGCTTACTTTTTTGATAGAAAGTATGCAAAAAATCAAGCCCTGATGCAAAAAGTTGCCAAAAGTGTTCCCCTAAAGATGGAAAATCAGAAGCCGCCATGCGGTCCCCAATTAAACTTTTTTATAGTGGACTGATTTATTCAGACAAATTATTAATAATTTTGTTTCCTAATTTTTCCCATTTGCTAGCCCCCATTTTTTAAATACCTAAGATAAACACTTCCTAGGTTTTTGATAGTTAATGCTAGCATGGAATCTTTGATAATTATACTTGGTAATGTACCTATTAATTCCCTCTTTTAGCGCTTTAATATTTTTAAACTTATGGATAAAGAGGCAATTATATTTTAGCGTTCTAAAAAATCTTTCCATCACAATCTTATTAACCTCAGTTCGGGATTAGACGTATTGTGAACCAGTCATATATATATTAGTTATAGAAGGTTTTTTCTCTTTTAAGTGTATAAGCTGTAATTCCAGCTATCAAATTGACTAAAAAATTAGGTATGCTTCTATGCCTGGAATGTTCTATCTGGCTAATATTTTTGAGCTGATCTATAATAGTTTCAATTATAGATCGTTTTCTAAGCATCAGTTTATCCCAGAGTGGCATAAAAGCATTTTTCATATTTTTTCTGATTTGGGTAATGAGTTCCACGCCTTTCTCGATCAGTTTTTCAAATAAATCTTTGCTTATGTAACCTTTATCGGCAAACATTTTACCCATGAAGTGTTTACACAAATTTTCTACAGGAAACCTATCATTAGTTTTACCTGTGGTCAGTTGAAAATTCATAATTTCTCCTAAATCATTGACTATCAAGTGCAACTTTAATCCAAAAAACCAACCGGTGCTGGTTTTACCTTTAGTAGCAATCGATTTAAAAACCCGTGCGTATAGGCTCTTTTGATATGGTAAACCTTGATGGCTGTTGCATCCATAAAATAACAACCTGTTTTTGTTTTAGAAAGACTTTGTGTAAAACAGTACAAGGGAGCTAACGTTCTTTGGATCAGTTCTACAAATCTATTGTAGCTCACTAACTTTCCAAATTTACTAGAATGAAATTGCTGTAAATGAATATAATAAGACTTAAAATTTCTAAAACCAATCACATGAAAGGCAATAAGAACAGTCATTATTTCACTCAAAGTTAATGAACAAGTTCTAGTGGGTTTTTTTTTAGAGTTGGTTAACAGTTGTTTTTCCATATACGGCATAAACTTTATGAGAAATTCATCAACAGCATAATATATTTCAACTAATTATTTCTACATTCATAACTGGCTCCTTTGGATAATCTGGTTAGTATTTTTTTATCTCCAAATTTAAAACACAAAGGAGCTTTTTAAAGCTATTTTTTAACAAGCTAATCCCGAACTCAGGTATATCAATACTTCTACCTCTGCCATTCATGGAAATTTTAATACGATGATTTTTTAATAGCTCTGTATGCTTATGACTGGTATACTGACTACCTTGATCACTGTTAAAGCACTCTGGTGCAGGGTATGTGCTAAGTGCTGCTTTCAATGTACCTATTACAAGCGTTGTATCCATAGTATTGGATACCTTATAACTCAATATGGCTTTACTGTGCCAATCTATAATTCTATAATAGCTGAGAGGTAGATAAACCCACTACTGGTGCGAATATAAGTAATATCCCCACTCCAAACTTGATTCGGTTTAGGTACATCAATGCGCTTTGTTTTACCAGCGTTTACCCAATATTGATCCAAAAAGTAACTGTATACCTTATGCTGATCATGTTTACAAGAAGTTAATGGCTTCTTGCCAGGATAGACAGCATATACCAAAGAGCGATGTATCGATAACAATGCACATTGGCTTGCCTTGGGTAGCTTGGGAAGCTTGGATCTAACAAGACTTTTCTTACTTAATACATCCAAGCTCTTTAGCTTTCCCGCTGCCCAATCTCGCTCAACGGTAGTCTTCCCTAAAGCTTTAGCCAGTGCATCATTTTGATCCTTAAGAGTCTGTATTGCATCTTTATAAACGCTAACAATTTTTGATGGATCAAAGGCTACTGAAGCATTTTCTAAACACTGACGTTTCCAATTTTGAATAGTTTTAGTCGTTACTCGCTATTTGGACGATAATGCAACCAGTGTGGAATCTTCTTTTAGTAAAGCGAATACTATTTTAGTCTTTTCTTCCGAACTAAAACGCCTAATCTTATTTCTGACCATTGGATAGCTCTATTTTAATATCATTAAACTGAAATATACAGAAACAAATTGTCATTTTTTTGTCCGAATTTTTCAGTCGATTATATTGGACATTAACTAAATTAGTTGATACCTTCAATGTTAATAGAATAAATCTTTTTAAGCAAGCCTCTTTATTAGAATTTTTTACTAAAATTTTTTGTGGTAAAACCTGTGATAGAACCATTGTAAAGCTATACCCATATCCCATATAATACAAACGCGAAACATTACCAGCACCTGTAAAAAACATTTACCTAAACATGCTGAGGACATTTATAGAAATCTATTGAATCATGCCTTATGAGGAGTATCAAAATCTTGATAAGAAACATAATTAAAGCGATTTAGCAACTAAACGAGCCAATGGCAGTTGATTGAGCAGACAACAAGAAAAAGTGGAGAATATCGGATTCGAACCGATGACCCCTTGCTTGCAAAGCAAGTGCTCTAACCAGCTGAGCTAATCCCCCTGTTGTTATAGCCTACAACCCACCGATTCAATGCTTTTTTAGTGTCTAACAAAGATAGTAGTGTTTTTTGAATAATTCAAAATAAATTGTTTTATTTTGAATATATTTAAAACATACTATGGTTATATCCCTTATTGTCGCGATGTCATTAAATAGAGTAATAGGCAAGCAAAATAAGCTT
This sequence comes from Cardinium endosymbiont of Oedothorax gibbosus, assembly GCF_936981045.1. Taxonomy (GTDB): domain Bacteria; phylum Bacteroidota; class Bacteroidia; order Cytophagales; family Amoebophilaceae; genus Cardinium. Next base: position 612,703 of record NZ_OW441264.1, on the reverse strand, counting down.
CCTTGGCATCTTCCTGCTGATTTACAAGAATTTAAAAAACGTACACAAGGTCATCATATGGTAATGGGCAGCCATACTTTTCGTTCTATTGGGCGTATTTTACCGAATCGGGTTAGTATAGTAGTCAGTATAAAAATGGATCGATCAGTTGTAGGGTATCATATAGTGAGCAGCATAGAAGAAGCTATAAGTTTATCAAAAGCGCAAGGCGAATCAGAGTTATTTGTTATTGGAGGGGGAAAGATTTACCGCCAAACTTTACCTATAGCCCATAGAATTTATTTAACAAAGATCCATGCTATTTTACCTGGGGATACTTATTTTCCCGTATTAGGGAAAGAGTGGGTGCAACGTGATATACGTTCTTTTAAAGGAGATGCGAAAAATTCTTATGATTATGAATTGATTGTATTAGAAAAGGAATGCAAAAAATAACTATTTTCCTTATTTTTTATAAGTAATATCGTAAGATTAAAGGCTTGTCTTTCTTTACGAAAAAGGAGATCCCTTTTTGCATAAAAATAATAAGGTAGATTTACCATTAAATAGCCAAAAATAAAATCTTTTAAGTTTTTTTTTAAATTGTGTTCATTTATAAGCCTAACTTTACGCAAGTAGCATTTTAAAGCGTGGGGAGCAGCGCTTTGTCTATAACAAAATATCCAAATGGTCATGGTCATCGGTCAAACAGATAAAAGCATCAGGAAGATGGATAGGGATTTCCTTGATAGCAGCATAATCCCCATATTCAAATCAAAAAAAAAATAACCATGGAGTTCACCGTATCATCAGCTTTGCTGTCACGGCAGCTAAATGCCATTAGTGGGGTTATCACCCGTAATCCAGTTGTTCCAATCTTAGAAAATTTTCTTTTTCAGATAGATGATAATCGTTTAGTCGTTACAGCATCAGATTTACAGACTTCTATTAGTGCTGCTTTGGCGATTCAATCAGATGTTCAAGTAAGTGTGGCCATACCGGCTCGTATGTTGCTGGATACGGTTAAGAACCTACCAGAACAGCCTATTAGATTAGAAGTGAACCCAAATTCTTATACGGTTTCTATTAAATCTGATAGTGGGCAGTATAAATTGGCAGGGGAGAGTGCGAGTGATTTTCCACAACTGGCTACTTTAGATGATGGTATAACGTTAGAGGTAGAAGTGGATGTGTTGAAAAATATTTTACAAAAAACCATATTTGCCACTAGTAATGATGAATTAAAACCGGCTATGTCCGGTGTGTATATAGAATTAACCCATGCCATGGCTACTTTTGTGGCTACGGATGGGCACCGGTTGGTGCGTTATATTCGTGAAGATCTAGCAGCATCTACACAAAGCCCGATTATTGTGCCTAAAAAAGCATTGATACTTTTGAATGGTCTATTGAGTGGTAGAGATAAGAAGATTGGCTTTATTTTTGATCGACATAAAATCCAATTTAGTATCGATAACATTAGTCTGATCAGTAGATTAGTGGATGAACGATATCCAGACTATGAGAACGTGGTACCCAAGGAACATACCAGTAAGCTTACCATAAGTAGACCTGCTTTAGTGAGTGCACTTAGGCGCGCCGCTATTTACGCCAATAAAGCTACCCATCAGGTCAAGTTGAATCTTATCGAGAACCAATTGACCATCTCAGCAGAAGATTTGGATTTTTCTAATGAAGCACAAGAACAACTTATTTGTGTATATGAAGGATTACCCCTAGAAATAGGGTTTAATGCCAAGCTTTTACTAGAGATGCTTGCTAGTATCACAACAGAAGAAGTAGAATTCTTTTTCTGGGGAGCCAATAAAGCTGTTTTAATTTTTCCTAAAACACAAAATAAACAGGAACACTTGCTATTATTAATTATGCCTATTATTTTTTAGATTAATTTTTAGCTACTTTAGTTTAGATTTTATTCCATATACAACTTGATCTTTATACCTCTATGTCATACATCTTTTACACATTTAAGTCGATGCTGCTTTGTTTATTGCTGATTCCAAACCCCTCTCAAGCAGCGTCATCTAAAAATCAGCACAATCCATTAATTGTCCTATTTCATGGGTTGGGCAACAGCGCTACCTCTTTTGATACGATGAAGCAAGGGCTTGAGCAAGCCTTTCCTGCTGCTTCTGTGGTTGCGTTGACCAGTGTGGAAGGTATGCAGAGTATAAACCTTCCTATAAAAGAACAAGCTGAATGTAGTTTTAAAGAGCTCTCTAGCAAGGTGGAACATTTGAACAAGCGCTCTATGTTACTGATAGGTCATAGTCAAGGTGGTCTACGTGCTTATGCTTTTCTCAAGCAATATGAAGCTCTTTTAAATATAAAAGGGCTGGTTACGCTAGCTGCGCCATGGGAAGGGGCGCCTGGTGCTAGGGTGGATGCTACAATACTGTCACAGCATTTAACAGATCCTATTTTACATGATCTCCGTATGCTTTCGCTTGCCCTTGGTTATCCTAAAACTGGTCTTGAAGAGCAGCTTATGTTAAATGCAGAAGTCAACCAAACTGTATGTCTCTGCCCTGGTGGTAAAGACTTGATGGAAGGGAGTGCTTTTTTATGTGAGGTTCAAAAATGCCTTGCTAGTGAAAAAGTTCCTATCCTAGCAGTAGGAGGGGGGCAAAATGATTTTAGATCGCTTCTGACTAGGAAAGGGACGCATCGTTTTAAGGCTTTAAATAACATCTATACTTTTTTTGTAGTGGGTGAAAACCATCCTAATAGCCGTCATGACATGCAGCTTCCGCTTTATAGCCAGCATGCGCTCCATATTATCTCTAAAGGCAAGAAAAATTTCAAAAGCGTTTTAATCAAAGACGCTTTTCATAGTACCCATGTTTGGAAGATACCTGTTCCAAAGTCTAAAGCTATACTTGCACATCCCCTTGCATTGCATACAGTTATAAAGTTCACCAAAAGCATATTCCAGTAAATAAGGAATGTTGATTGCTAGGGTGTCTTTTATTATTCTTAAGCAGTTGACCATACGGCTGAATGGATGCTGTCCGTCTAGCTATTGGAGTAGTGTCTGAGTGGTTGAAGGTATCCGTCTCGAAAACGGATGTACTTTGAAAAAGGTACCGGGGGTTCGAATCCCTCCTACTCCGCTTGTGGCCACAATATAAAGGAATTTATATCACACTTTTTTCTTGATAACGTGAGTTCGGGATTTATTTGACTGATTTACAACAATTTAATATAAATTATTTAGTTAATATTTGCACCTATTTAACAAGTTTTTATATCTAATTTTATAAATATAATATATATAATAAACTGATTATCAGAATTATTTGTTATTCAACTACCTATTTAACTGTCTATAAAACAAATTTTATAAATTTTCATTGATATTGATTATAAAATGAAAAAATAATCTAATCCCGAACTCATGTTGATAAAAAAGTGTGCAAAAAATAAAGCCCTCTGCAAAAAGTTCTTAAAACTACACCTTGCAGCTGGAAAAATAGAATTTGCCCGCTATGCGGGCTGCAAACATGCTGTTTTTCTGATCAGCTGCAAGGTGTGCTTTCTCATCGCAACTTTTTATAAAGGACGGGTTTGTATTTTTTTCGTAGCATGGCCAGACTGCTGAATAGGTACCTAGAAAACTAGTGCTTAAGCTATAAGGATAAAAAATAGTAGCTTTTTGATCAAGCAAAAAGTAGAATATCATGTCATTTCCTTATATCAGCCCAGTAAGTTGTAACCGACCCTTAAGGTAAGTTGCCCAGGTCTATACTGTTTATGACCATCTATCAGGGCATCGCTTATAGATTTTCTAGCTACTGGTGATCGCGCAAATTCCCAATAGACATCCATTAAAATATTGCCTAGATCTATACCCAAACCTAATATATAGCCATTGATTTTTTCTTTATAGCTTTTTATAAGGCAGTTGCCTTTAAACCTCGCATCATCTACACCAATAGGTAGCCGAAACACAAGACCAATATGAGGCCGAAAGAGATCAAAAAGAGGTAGACCAATCGTCAAGGGTAGGGTAATAGATTTAAAATGGTGTCGCTTCGATTTATTGGGTAATTTACGCCAATCTAATACAAACAAGGCATCTAACCTAGCATATAAAAGCCAAACATCTAACTTTGCAAAGCACCCCACCTGTAATGCCATATTATCCGTAGAGATTTTTTGGCGTTGCAGTTTTAAGTCAAAACTAGTATGAAACCCAGCTATACCTAAAGATGGCCCCGTAGTCAATCCAACAGCGCGTGATGGATGTGCTACAAGAAAATAGGCAAAAAAAACTGGGATAGACTTCCTTATGTTGATTACTTTCATATACATAACCATTTGTATTAACAAACATTGATACGCTCTTTTATCTTGAAAGTTAGTTTTTAGAAGCAGCGTTTGTTGCATTAGATGCAGGTTTCTGATCCTCTTGGGTAATAGCTGCATCATCCGTAGTGCTTGGAACGGCTGTGGTGTTTGATGCTTGGTCCTTCTGAGCTTTAACCAAATTGGGACTCCTATTTGACTCTAGTGCATCTTTAAGAAAAATAGAAGACAAGAGGGTTAAAAAGAGCAATAATCCTATCAATACCCAAGTAGCTTTTTCTAAAAAGTCTGCCTTTTGATTAATGCCAATGCGTTGCACGGAAGCTGAGCCTCCACCTGAAGGGGTGATCCGTTCCTTAGGCTCTTGCAGTAAAATAGCACCAAGCAATAGAATGGCTACTATAATGATAAATATAGTAAGCAGATTGAATATAGACATAACTAAAGATTACTATTTAAATTAGCAATGATCCCCTCAATATACGATTTTTTTTCAGGATGCTTTGATATTAAATGGCTATAAATTTCAATTGCACGTTTATATTTTTTTTGCTGGATCATTATTCTAGCTAATGTTTCAGTTGCAAAACGATCGTCTAAAGTAGTAGCTTGTTCGGAAAGATCTACAGATACTTCCTCGTGTGATGGCATTGCTTCCATACAAGGATCAAACTGCAAATTTTTATTTAAAATAGTGTCTATAACGGAGAACTGTTTGATACTATTTTCATTCGTACTCTTTTTAAGAGACTTTTTAGCAATTATTTCCAGATAATTATTAACGGTAGCAGAGGGTTCCTGCATAGGTTTAGCGTTGGCGTTTCTAACAATGGGCGGTAAGGAAAGTTTGTCTTCCAACCATGCGCGCAAATGTGTGCGGTCAATAGCATAGGTAGCAGCCCTTTGAACCGCATACTTTTCTACATCTTTCTCCTGTGTATAAGTTGCCTTAGCAAGGAGCGCATGGGCTAAGTAGAAATAGGGGTATCTTTTTATAAGTTCCTCTAAATCAGGCACGTCTGCTGGAGAAAGCGTTGAAGGCTGCGCCAATAATTTTAATAGTTTTTGAACTTGCATGGTAAAAACAATTTGAATCTTACCAATTATCTATGGATTTATTATAAATATCATCTACTAGTTGACGAACAATTAACTCAATCAACTCAGGTTCTTTTTTTGATTGATCTTCAGTAGACATTATATCTGCGCTAGCCGAAAATTGTTTTTTCTTAAATGAAGACGCTTCATTAGAAGGATTCAAGTAAGAAACTTCTATGGTTATGGTTAAACGTTGTACTTCTTTAAGCTCCTTATCCTGATCATTATCTTTTGTACTGAAGGTTGTACGATACGAAAAGGACTTAATTACGCCTTCATATTGGATGTCACCATCTTTTTCTTCTCTGGTTAAAGAGTTGGTTATGCGTAATATTTGTGTTGCAAGTGCTTCAGTAAGCTTGTCCGGCATATCTGTTGGGCCATCTGAAACTTCTGTATAAAACTGAATAGAAAAGGTCTTTACATTAGGAGAGAGCGAAACACCTGAGAAAGTAAAAAGACCACAACCCCATAATAAACTAAAAAAAAAGTATAGGCTATTGCTTAAAATCAGATTCTTCAATCTCATATTGTTTAATTTTTCGATAGAGCGTTCTTTCAGAAATCCCTAAATCATCAGCTGCATTTTTACGATTTCCATCGTTTTTTTGCAGAGATCTACGAATTAACGCTTGTTCTTGGGCTTCAATAGAAAGATTTTCTCCTGTATAGGATGCCCCTATGTAATTTAGATTATCCTCTTTAAAAGATTGCGCTGTATCTAAAAAGTGGATCTTTTTGGATATGTTTTCTTGGTCACTGCAGGCTCCAAGGCGAGTATGTTCTTTTAGAATAGGATTTTTAATAGCGCCGGATTCCATAAAATTAAACATTAATGCTTTTAATTCTGCAATATCTCTTTTTACATCAAAGAGGATGGGATAGATATATTCTTTTTCAAGCAGTCCATTATCCTTCCATTTCTTATACAGAACTGGTAACGTATGGCTTTGTATTTTCGGTAAATACTTCTCTATTACCTTTGGTGTAACCATACCCACCTCTTCAAGCAGTGCCATTTGCTCAACAATATTTTTCAACTGTCGGATGTTACCCGGAAATGGATAGGTGCGCAAAATATCTTTTGTATCTGGGCTGATTTCTAAAGGCTTAACGCGGTATTTAGTAGCAAAATCACTGGAAAATTTATGAAATAACTGTATAATATCTGCATCACGTTCACGCAGAGGGGGTATGTTAATCGGAATTGTATTGAGCCTGTAATACAAATCTTCTCGGAATTTGCCTTGTTTAATGGCATAGAGTAAATCTACATGCGTAGCAGCTACTACACGCACTTTGGTTTTTTGTACGCTAGAGGAACCTACTTTTACATATTCTCCATATTCTAATACACGTAAAAGTCTAGTTTGTGTCCCCAAAGGCATTTCACCTATCTCATCTAGAAAAATGGTGCCACTATTTGCTTCTTCAAAATATCCCTTTCGGCTTTCTAGGGCACCCGTAAAGGCTCCTTTTTCATGGCCAAAAAGTTCAGAATCTATTGTACCTTCTGGAATAGCTCCACAATTAATAGCTATAAAGCTACCATGACGGTAGGGACTCAGTGCATGAATAATCTTTGAAAAAGATTCCTTGCCAGTACCACTTTCACCTATGATTAAAACGGATAGATCAGTAGAAGCGACCTGCATCGCTATTTCAATAGCTCTATTTAATAATGGAGCGTTTCCAATAATATTAAACCGTTGTTTGATATATTGAAGATCTTCTTTCATAGCTCATATGCTTATGATACCACAGTGCCAAATAGGGTCGCTGCATTGCAATTGGTAATCTCTACGTCTACGTAATCTCCTATTTTATAGGTCCCTTTGGGGAATACAACAATCTTATTTTGACTGGTTCTACCTTGAAAAAATGCTTCTGATTTTTTGGAGCATTTTTCAATTAACACTTGATAAACCTGATTTATGCTTTTTTGATTGTGCATCAAGGCATGTTCACGTTGCTTGGCTATAATTTCACTTAATCTACGTTTTTTAACTGCTTCTGAAAGATCGTCTGGATATTTTCTGGCAGCTAACGTACCCGGCCGCTCGGAATAGTAAAACATAAAAGAAAAATCATATTGCACACAATCCATTAGAGAGAGCGTATCTGCATGCTCTTCTTCTGTTTCAGAGCAAAATCCTGCAATCATATCAGAAGAAATCGAACAAGATGGACCTAAAATATTCCTAATAGCATGAATTCTTTCCATATACCATGCCCGATCATAAGTACGATTCATTAGCTTTAAGATACGGTTGTTGCCACTTTGAACGGGGAGGTGAATGTGCTTACAGATGTTATGATAGGCCTTCATCGTATACAATACCTTATCGGTCATATCTTTAGGATGAGAAGTAGAAAAACGAACCCTTAAATTGGGATCAATCTCGGCCACCATGGCTAGTAATTGGGAGAAGTGAATCACCTGATCACTGGATGTATGATGCTGCGACCCAGCAGCTGTTGAAATAGATGGGTTCCAGCTATAAGAATCTACATTTTGTCCTAAAAGGGTAATTTCCTTATAGCCTACTTCAAACAATTTTTTAGCCTCTTGGACAATGGAGTAGGGATCTCTGCTTCGTTCACGCCCTCGGGTAAAAGGCACAATGCAAAAAGAGCACATATTATTACATCCCCTCATAATAGAGATAAAAGCAGTTACACCACTTGAATGTAACCGAATAGGGGCAATATCGGCATAGGTTTCTTCTTTAGACAAAAAGGTATTGACTGCCTTATGCCCTTGATCTACCTGACTAATTAATCTGGGAAGGTCTCTATAGGCATCTGGACCCGCTATCAAATCAACAACTTTTTCCTCTTCTAGTAATTGTGTTTTAAGCCGTTCTGCCATACAACCCAATATACCTACAATAAGATCTGGCTGTTTTATCTTTTGTTGGTTAAAAACCAATAGTCTATTGCGAATAGTTTGTTCAGCTTTATCCCGAATGGCACATGTGTTGATGAGAATGAGATCTGCCTCATGATACTGGTCTGTAAACACAAAACCTTGCTGGGCCATGATAGAAGCTACTATTTCACTATCCGAAAAATTCATTTGGCAGCCGTAGCTTTCTATATATAGTTTTCTATGCAACAGAGGGTTGTGTGTGCCAGGCGGTTTGGGTAGGCTTTTTGCTGCAGAACCATGTGTAGAGATAAATGTTTTTTGTTCCATATTGATAGGATCATGTTACGATATAGCCTATAGCAAAGCCGTAGCATAGACGTACACCAGATACAAACTATATAAAGGTACAAAATAGGCGGGGATTGCCCCATACGCGAGTTAAGAAATCTTAACCTTATGTAGGGTAAGTATGCGCAGCCAATCAATAATATTTTGATCAACTAGTGTGGAGGTATCACCGAAATGCACTTCTTGTCGAACTATTTTTCTGAGCAGCCGGCGCATTATTTTCCCAGAACCTACTTTAGGTAGAGCGGGTACAGGGTACACCAGATCTGGAGCAGCAAAGGCCCCTAGCTTATTTCGAACGATTGATTTGATCTCAGAATCAATCATTTGATTATACAACCATCCGTTTTTTAATACAATAAAACAATGGATGGATTCGCCTTTTATGGCATGCGATGCAGAGACAGCAGCCGCTTCTGCCACTGATGGGTGTTGCATCAATGTAGACTCAATTTCAGCGGTTGATATCAAGTGACCTGATCTATTCAACATATCATCTGTTCTACCTGTTATCCAAAAATACCCATCTGCATCACGTTTTGCACTATCGCCTGTGTAGTAGTACCCATTGTATGGCTCAAAATAGGTGGATTGAAACCGCTGATGATGCCCATCAATGGTCCGTGCCATTCCTGGCCAGGGATTTTTGATAACAAGATGTCCTTTTCCTTCACCTATAATGTCAACGCCATGATCATCAACGATGGTTGGCACAATACCCCAAAAAGGGAGTGTAGCAGATCCAGGTTTCAATGGCGTAAATCCAGGAAGTGGACAAATTATGGGCGCGCCTGTTTCTGTCTGCCAAAAGGTATCAATGATCGGACAGCGCTTTGCACCAACTACCTCATACAACCAGGTCCAGGTTGAAGGATCAATAGGCTCACCAACTGAACCAAGTATACGAAGGGAGGTTCTGTTATGTTTTGTAACATAGGACGATTCAAGTTTCATAAGGGTTCGAATCGCAGTGGGCGCTGTATAAAATGTCGTTACTTTATATCTGTCAATCAAATCCCAGAAGCGACCTCCATCTGGGTAGGTTGGAATGCCGTCAAATATAACAGAGGTGCTTCTACAGGCAAGTGCGCCGTAAACATTGAAAGTATGTCCTGTAATCCAGCCTAAATCTCCAGAACAGAAAAATATATCTTCTGGATGATAATCAAATGCATATTTAAATGCAGTTGCTGCATATAACAGGTATCCTCCACCGGTATGTACCACCCCTTTTGGCTTTCCAGTCGAACCGCTTGTATACAGTATAAATAGCGGATCCTCAGCATCAACCCACTCAGGTTCACATACATCTGATGCAGATGCGATCAGTGCTTCCCACGAGTGATCCATGGAATCGTCCCATGGGATATCTGGTATATTGCTCGGTTGCTTAATAGTCTGCAGTCTATTAAAAACAATACAATGGTGGAGTGGATGATCAGCTGCTTTACATTGTATCAATGCTTGGGTGGCAATCGACTTAAGTGGAATAAATTTTGTTCCACGAAATGTTCCATCAGCCGTTATCAAGAGTTTTGCTTTTGCCGCTATCATGCGTTCTGCTAGTGCATCTGCTGAAAAGCCTGCAAAGATAACAGTATGGATCGCACCAATGCGGGCGCAACTTAACATTACTACTATAGCCTCTATAGTGGTCGGCATATAGATAGCTACTCGGTCTCCCTTTGTTATGCCCAGAGATTTTAAAACATTTGCACATTTACAAATAGCTTGAAGCAACGCTTGGTAGGTGATTTGTTTTTGTTCACTTGGCTCATTTCCTTCCCAATAGTAGGCAACCTTATTTCCATACCCATCTTGAACATGTTTATCCACTAGGTTATAACAAATATTAGTTGAGGCACCTTCCATCCATTTTACAAAAATGGGCCCTTTTTGTAGGTCAAAATTATAGCTCAGAAATCGACCAGCTGGCTTACTTTTCCAAAAAAATTGTGCTGATATGTTTTCCCAAAATTGCACTGGATCCTCAATAGAGGCGTTATACATTTTTAGGTATTCATCTAATGATGAAATATATGCTCTTTTTTGGATGGTATCAGAAGGAGGGTATACTGGGTTTAAATCTAAATTGGTTTTAAGGCTTTTCATATTTTCAAAGTATAATGGACTGAAAAATTCGGACAAAAATCTTTTAATTTATTTTCCGTATCGTTTAGTTTTAAAGTCATACAATAAATTGATCAGATGGGCTCTGTCCACTTAAGTGTGTAAATTATTTTTTTGGTTTTATTCAATTCTGTTTTCAAATTTAATTAAAAAATGTGCCATAGCCTCGCTCCAGTTATGAATAGAGGTGGTCCATTTTCTAGTCATGTAGTTAATAATTAGATATAATGTTTTAAAAACAGCTAGATCGTTAGGGAACACTCTTTTATTTTTGATAACTCTACGAAATTGGCTATTTACAGATTCCAAACATTTGTTGTGTAAATGACCTTACGTATGGCATTAGGGTACTGTAAAAATACCATCAGATTATCCCAGTTAGCATACCAAGATTGGGCTATTTGTGGGTATTGTTGATTCCACTTAGTAGCAAAAGCTTCTAAGGCCATCAATGCTTCTTGCTCGGTAACTGTTGTATAAATTGGTTTTAAATTAGCAACTAATACCTTTCTATGTTTATAAGAAACATACTGCAAACTACCCCTAATTGCATGAACAATACAGAGCTGATGTTCCGTTTTTGGGTATACAGCAGCAATGGCCTCAGACATGTCTGACAAATTATCTGTACATGCAATGAGCATATCGTTCATACCCCGATTTTTGAGTTCTGTTAAATTGCCTAACCAAAATTTAGCCCCTTCATTTTCACTCATCCAAAGCCCTAAAACATCCTTTATGCCAGATCTATCTATACCTAAAGCGACATAGACTGCCTTGTTGATGATGCGCTTATCTTGTCTAACTTTAACTACAAAGCAATCAAAAAAAACAATAGGATAGACTGATTCTAAGGGACGATTTTTCCATATCTTAACATCTTTAATAACAGAGTCTGTGATGTTACTTATCAGGCTTTCACTTACTTCTGCGCCATATAATTCCTGTATTTGAATCTGAATATCTGACAGACTCATACCTTTAGCATATAAAGATAAGATCTTATCATCCAAACTAGGAATTCTTGTTTGACGATTAGGCAATAAAATAGGTTCAAAAGTCGATGCTCTATCTCTGGGTACTTCAACCGATATAACGCCATTATCAGTAATAACGTGCTTACTGAATAATCCATTACGTACATTCTCTGAATCACTACGTGCATACTTATTATAAACGTGAGTTCGGGATTTATTTGACTGATTTACAACAATTTAATATCAATTATTTAGTTAATATTTGCACTTATTTAACAAGTTTTTATATCTAATTTTATAAATATAACATACATAATAAACTGATTACCAGAATTATTTGTTATTCAACTACCTATTTAATTGTCTAATAAAACAAATTTTATAAATTTTCATTGATATTGATTATCAAATGAAAAAATAATCTAATCCCGAACTCACGTTATAACCTAAATGGTCATCCATTTCTGACTGTAATGCTTTTTCTACAAGACGCTTACTTAATTGTTTGAGTAAGCCGTCTTGATCAAAAAGTCTGGAAAGGTCTACACCTGATTCTATCAGTACATCTATGGCCTTGCTTATCCCATCTTTAACTGTCTCTTTTCTTTTCATTGTTTTAAGTGTTATGATTTAGGTAAAGATAAATCCTAAAAAATATTTACACACTTAAAACAAAAGACCATTCCCTTCTCATCCCACCGTACGTTCAGTTTTCCCGAATACGGCGGTCCGACAGTCTTCTTCATAAACCTTGCACAACTTTCTCAGGATACTTAATCATTCCACTACCAATGTACAACATCCCCATTGTATAGAGTTTGCTATTGGGATAGCTTTTCCACCCACAACCAAGGCCTTTTCTTCTATGGGTTAAGTATCTGCGAAATCGGTTATTAATATACGTCAGTTCGGGATTTATTTGACTGATTTACAACAATTTAATATCAATTATTTAGTTAATATTTACACCTATTTAACAAGTTTTTATATCTAATTTTATAAATATAATAAACTGATTACCAGAATTATTTGTTATTCAACTACCTATTTAACTGTCTATAAAGCAAATTTTATAAATTTTCATTGATATTGATTATCAAATGAAAAAATAATATAATCCCGAACTCACGTTATTAACTACATGACTAGAAAATGGACCACCTCTATTCATAACTGGAGCGAGGCTATGGCACATTTTTTAATTAAATTTGAAAACAGAATTGAATAAAACCAAAAAAATAATTTACACACTTAAGTGGACAGAGCCGCAGGTGATAAGGGATTATTTCTAGTGGCTTTCTTCTGAATAGCTGATTTTAAGGCTTTATCCTTTAATAAGGTTTCATTAGGTGAGCCGCTGTAGCCCTTATCTGCATATAGCCTACTACCTGCTTTTAGCTCTACTTTATCCAATAAGACGTGTAAATGAGCACTATCATGACTAGATGCTTTTGTGGTACTGACTGCTAGGACTAAGCCTTCTTTACTTTCCACAAGAACGTGTCGCTTATACCCATAGTAGAGATTATTTCCTTTTTTTGTCCAACTCGCTTCTGGATCTACACCTTTTTGATAACTTTCGGCTACAGTTATAGTGCCATCTTCATGGAGATCATAGCTTTTTTTACCTTTAGGCCGTCTAGGCGTGGGGGTAATAGAGGCATCAACAACTGCACCATGTTGAACCAGTACTCCATGTGCAGCTAGCTGATCATTAATGATTTTCAATAACTTTTCTAGGGCCTTTTGTTCGGTAAGGGAAGTCCTAAATCTGCTTAATACACTATGATCTGGAACAGAACTATCCATGGAAATATCACAAAATCTGCTAAAAGTAATACGATCATTTACTTCTTCTTCTACTTGATAGTCACTGAGTGCACACCAGGTCTGAAGCAAGAGCATTTTAAACAAAATCAGCGGACTATACGCTGGCTTTCCTGATAAATGTAAGCCTTTAGGGTAATATGAGCGGAGTAATTTTTCTACTGATGACCAATTAACTAGCTTATTAATTTGATCAAAAAAGGTATGTTTGCATTTACGCCTGTTCGCTGAAATATCTGCCAAACTTAACTGACCACTTGTTTGAATTACCATAACAATACTATTAAAAAGCTTAAGTATAAATGATTAAGGAAGTAACATAATTTAACCATTGTATAACACTAAAAGTCACTTTTTATACCAAAGCTTAAAACTCTATTGCAACCGCCTCGTTTTGATGCTTAAGTGTGCTAATTCCCTCTTTATACACGCTAACAACCTTGGATGGATCAAAGGCTATGGAGGCATTCTCTAAAAATTGACGCTTCCAATAACGTTAAATCTTCTTTTAGTAAAGCGAATACTATCTTAGTTTTTTCTTCCGAACTAAAATGCCTAATCTTGTTTCTACCCATCTGATTAATTTATTGTATGACTCTAAACCTAAACGATACGGAAAATAAATTAAAATATTTTTGTCCGATTTTTTCAGTCCAATATATTATTTATCTAACCCATCACCACCACTTTTCTATACGCTGTAGCAAATAAGAGTCGTATGGCCGTAGGTAAAAAGCGTCTCAAATCCTAGCAAAGCGATTCGCTTACCACTATCTTTTTAAAAAAGTATTTGTAGCTTTGCGTTGGACGTAATCTTCGTAGTTGAATTGATTCCATTTTATCATTCAACCATAGCTGTTATAGGTCATTTTATATCCTTTTTTAAGGATGTACGGCAACAGTTTTATTTTCATTAATCTTTATTCCAATCTTGCAGATCAACGATTTTATAGCACTGTATCAAAAAAAAGAAGTTGTAGCCAAGCTTACAGACTACCTAAAACAGGATCCGAAAAATATTCACCTACAAGGCATTCAAGGCAGCTTAGATGCGTTACTGATTGCAGCACTGCAACAAAATTGCAACCAGGTACAGCTTGTTGTGGTGGAAAACAAAGAAGAAGCATTGGCCATTTATGGAGATTTAACCCAGCTATTGCCCGCCCATTCTGTGCTGCTCTTTCCTAGTTTCGCACAAAAAGACGATAAGTATAAAACCATTCAATACAAACGATCCGCCATCATACACGCCATAAGCGAAAACCAATCTGCTCCATTGGTAGTCACCCATATAACGGCACTTTTAGAAAAGATCTTGGATCCATCCCTGGTTGCCACTATGCATTACAGGATAGATGTAGGCCAAACGCTATCGATCCAAACATTGGAAAACATGCTTGGGCAAAAAGGCTTTACAAAAGTAGATTTTGTCTATAGCGCAGGTCAGTTTGCCATACGGGGCGGCATTATTGATGTTTATACGATGAACCAACCTTCTCCCTACCGAATAGAACTATGGGGTGATCAAGTTTCCACCATCCGTATTTTCGACCCTAAAGACCAAAAGTCTTTTAAAAAGACAAATGTGGCAATTATTTTAGCCAATCACGAAACAGCAGCTGAAAAACAGTTGGTCTATACCTCCTTTGCAGCTTGCCTACCAACAGGCAGTTGTATTTGGCTAAAAAATAAAAAAAAGATTTTAGAGGAATTGAAAAATACTGCATCAACCGCTACCCGTCCTCTAGAGACTATGCAAAGCTTTATGGCATCCATTGTGCCCTTTCATCAAATTCTATTTGGGCCAGAGCCATCTATGGTTTCAGATAGCGACCTCGTAATATCATATAATGCTGAAAAACAGCCTTGTTTTCAACAAAACTTTACCTTTCTAGCGGATGATCTCTACAAAAGAAATCAGCAGAACTATGATATATATATTACGGCTACTGCTACAGGGCAATTTGCACGATTGACTACCATTTTAGAAGCCCAAGTGCGCAAAACAACTTTTACGCCATTGCTGGTGAGTTTACGGGAAGGTTACATAGATCATACAGCTAAAATAGTCTGCTATAGTGATCATCAAATTTTTAATAGATACTATAGATACCAACTGCCCAAACGACATTCCACGACGGAAACCTTACTTGCCGATGCATGTCAAAAACTAGAAATTGGCGATTATGTGGTGCATAGTGACCATGGCGTTGGCCGATTTTCTGGATTACATTCCTTACATATCAATGGCGAAAAGCAAGAAGCCATTCGACTGATCTATAAAAACAACGACATGGTGTACGTAAACGTACACGAATTATACAAAATCAGCAAATATACGAGCAAAGATGGCACAACGCCTAGCATGCATACCTTAGGCACATCTGCCTGGAAACGTAAAAAAGATAGCATTAAAAAACAGATCAAAGACATTGCTAAAGAACTGATTACCCTCTATGCAGAACGTAAAAAAACGAAAGGGTTTGCTTTTGGGGAAGATACGCTACTAGATGCAAAGTTAGCCGCTTCTTTCTGTTATGAGGAAACCCCAGACCAAGCTATGGCTATTGCCTCTATTAAAGCAGATATGCAACGCCCTACCCCCATGGATCGACTGGTTTGTGGAGATGTGGGATTTGGCAAAACAGAAATAGCCATTCGTGCAGCTTTTAAAGCAGCAGCACATGGCAAACAAGCAGCTGTACTAGTGCCTACTACTATTTTAGCACTACAACACTACAACTCTTTTATCAATAGGCTCGCTAACTTACCGATTCATGTTAGTTATATCAATCGATTTAAAACCAAACAAGAAATCGAGCAAACGCTTGCCGATACGGCTTCTGGAAAGGTGGATATTCTAATTGGTACACATAAACTACTGTCCAATGGTGTTAAGTTTAAAGATTTAGGTCTGCTGATTATCGATGAAGAACAGAAATTTGGTGTAAGTGCCAAAGAAAGATTGAAAAAGATGCGTTTGAATGTAGATACACTCACCTTAACCGCTACGCCTATTCCACGAACCCTCCATTTTTCCCTGATGGGTGCAAGGGATTTAAGTATTCTGACTACTCCCCCTACCAATAGACTGCCTATCCAAACAAAGTTGCATCGCTTTGATGATAAGCTCATTAAAGAAGCCATAGAAGATGAAATCGCTCGTGAGGGACAAGTCTTTTTTGTGCACAATAAGGTAAGCAATATCAATGCCATCGCACAAAATCTATCAGACTTACTGCCCACAGCACGAATCTGTGTAGCGCATGGTCAAATGGCCGGATCTATGCTAGAGGAAAAAATATTGCAGTTTATAGTAGGTCGCTACGATATACTGGTCGCAACTAGCATCATAGAATCTGGAATGGATATGCCCAATGTGAATACCATTATTGTCAATGATAGCCATCTTTTGGGGCTTTCTGATTTGCATCAAATGCGTGGAAGAGTGGGACGCTCCAATGTGCAAGCTTTTTGCTACCTATTGATTCCAGAAAATATAACCCTTACGCCAGAAGCCAAGCTAAGACTGGCTGCATTAGAAGAGTGTTCAGCATTAGGAGATGGCTTTAAACTTGCTATGCGAGATTTAGACATACGTGGTGTGGGTGATCTACTGGGGGCATCGCAAAGTGGATTTATATCGGATATTGGCTTTGAGACCTATTGTAAAATATTAGAGGAGGCTGTAGACGAGGTAAAACATACCGATTTTAAAACATTGTTTGAAGCTAGAACGCTCTGCAATGCGTGTTCTATTGAAACAGATTGTGAAGCGCTTTTACCATCTGAATATGTACAAAGTACAGCGCAGCGGATGACGCTTTACACCAGGCTCAATGCGCTTAAAAATATCAACCAACTCACACGTTTTAAAGAAGAGTTAATAGACAGGTTTGGTTCATTACCTACTGCTACAGAAACCCTATTGGAAACAGTACAACTCCGATGGGAATCAGAACGGATTGGGTTTCAAAAAATTTCATTTAAAAGCCAACGTTTACACTGCTACCTAAGCGCTGATTTTCAAAAAAGAAATTTGGACATGTGGAATAACATCATGCGCTATATGCAACAACACCCCGCTTGTTGTCAACTAAAAAGAATGGGGCAAAACTTAATACTTACCATTACTGGAAAAATCCATAGTGTCCTTGCGGCAAAGGAGCTACTGGCTACTATAGGAGCTCCTTAACAATTGATTTTATGACAATGTTATGAAAAAACAGAAAAACTTCACCCTGTGCTCATATTCCGCACCAGGATCATAGATAAATTTTAATTTAATCTTTTGTAAATTAATTGGATTGAATTTTTCTGTCATTAGCTTACTAATGTATTCACGTGAGTTCGGGATTAGATTATTTTTTCATTTGATAATCAATATTAATAAAAATTTATAAAATTTGTTTTATAGACAGTTAAATAGGTAGTTGAATAACAAATAATTCTGATAATCATTTTATTATATATATTATATTTATAAAATTAGATATAAAAACTTGTTAAATAGGTGCAAATATTAACTAAATAATTGATATTAAATTGTTGTAAATCAGTCAAATAAATCCCGAACTCACGTTATTCGAATGTTAAAAGAAGAACAAATTATAGGCAGCTTAGTCCTAGATTATTTAGGATTAATTTCCAGTGTAATAGATAAAATTGGATTGATCCAAAAAATAGATGAATGCCTTCCAGTCTCACAAGAAAAAGGAGCTAAAGTAAAGATGGGAGAGCGGGTCACTGCCATGATACTCAATGGGCTAGAATTTATGGATGATCGACTTTATATGTTTCCAGAATTCTTATCTAATAAACTTGTAGATAAGTTATTTAGGCCTGATATTACAGCAGAAATGTTTAATGACGACGCTTTAGGGCGTTGTCTAGACGCCATTGCGGAATATAGTCCAACCAAACTTTTTTCCCAAATCGCATTCCAGATTGGTACACAATTTAATCTAATAACGTGAGTTCGGGATTAGATTATTTTTTCATTTGATAATCAATATCAATGAAAATTTATAAAATTTGTTTTATTAGACAGTTAAATAGGTAGTTGAATAACAAATAATTCTGGTAATCAGTTTATTATATATATTATATTTATAAAATTAGATATAAAAACTTGTTAAATAGGTGCAAATATTAACTAAATAATTGATATTAAATTGTTGTAAATCAGTCAAATAAATCCCGAACTCACGTTATAAACCTGAGTTCGGGATTAGCTTGTTAAAAAATAGCTTTAAAAAGCTTCTTTGTGTTTTAAATTTGGAGATAAAAAAATACTAACCAGATTATCCAAAGGAGCCAGTTATGAATGTAGAAAAATTAGTTGAAATATATTATGCTGTTGATGAATTTCTCATAAAGTTTATGCCGTATAGGAAGTGTTCTATAAACTGTGTCAAGGCGATAAAAAGTTATAAATTAATTAAATAAACATTAAAGGTTTTAGACATGGAAGAAAATAAGAACAATTCCTATGTTGGTTTAGTAGATTACAAATTTCTGTAGGAAAATATTTTGTGCTCTATCCGTTTAGGTAAGCCTTTAACAGGAAAAGGTGGTGCTTTAACGCCTCTGATAAAAAAGCTTCTAGAGGCAAGTCTAGAAGGTGAAATGGCACACCATTTATCTAGTGATTCAACAGAAAATAATAGAAGAAATGGCAAAAGCTCTAAAACTTTACGTACAAGTTCTGGTTCCTTTGATCTGCTAACTCCTAGGGATAGGACAGGTAGTTTCGATCCACAAATAGTTAAAAAGCGTCAAACAAGCCTACATCCTGAGCTGGAAAGCAAGATCTTAAGCATGTTTTCTAGTGGTATGAGCTATAAATCTATAGCCGTTCATGTTGAAGAGATCTATGATCATAAAGTATCAGCTGCTGAAATATCATCTATTACAGATAGCTTGTTACCGATAATAAATGAATGGCGTAACCGCCCTCTTCAATCAGTTTATCCGATAGTTTTCATGGATGGGATATTTTTTAAGGTAAAAGAAGATGGCAGATGTGTAAGCAAATGCATGTATACCTTATTAGGCATAGATCAAGAGGGTAAAAAAGAAGTATTGGGATTTTATTTGTCTGAAAGTGAGTGGGCTAACTTCTGGTTGGGTGTACTTAACGAGCTTAAGGAAAGAGGTGTAGAAGATATCCTTATTGCCTGTGTTGATGGCCTAAAAAGCTTTCCTTCAGCCATAAATAGCGTTTTCCCTAATGCACAAGTGCAGGTCTGTGTAGTACATCAGATACGAAACTCACTCAAGTATGTAGCTAGCAAAGACGTAAAACGTTTTTTAACTGATTTAAAGCAAATATATCAAGCTTCAAGTAAGGAAGTTGCTGAGCATTATCTATTGGAATTAGAAGAAAAATAGGGGGGGAAGTATCCAATGGTTACCAAATCTTGGCAAAATAATTGGGAACATTTGTCTGGTTATTTTAAGTATTCAGATCCTGTCAGAAGGCTAATTTATACCACCAATCCTATAGAAAGCTTGCATAGGCAGATTAGGAAGTTTACCAAGACAAAAGGAGCGTTTACCAGTATAAATGCTTTGTATAAATTAGTATATTGTGCCATAAAGAAGATCGAGGATAAATGGACTATGCCACTGCGAAACTGGGCGTTGACCATATCTCAGATAGACGTCTTTTTTCCCGGTAGATTAAAAGAGACGTTGAGATGAACAGGAGATGTGACACAGTTTATAGAACACTTCCTTTCTAAGGCCATCAATGCTTCTTGCTCGGTAACTGCTGTATAAATTGGTTTTAAATCAGCAACTAATACCTTTCTATGTTTATAAGAAACATACTGCAAACTACCCCTAATTGCATGAACAATACAGAGCTGATGTTCCGTTTTTGGGTATACAGCAGAAATGGCCTCAGACATGCCTGACAAATTATCTGTACATGCAATGAGCATATCGTTCATACCCCGATTTTTGAGTTCTGTTAAATTGCCTAACCAAAATTTAGCCCCTTCATTTTCACTCATCCAAAGCCCTAAAACATCCTTTATGCCAGATCTATCTATACCTAAAGCGACATAGACTGCCTTGTTGATGATGCGCTTATCTTGTCTAACTTTAACTACAAAGCAATCAAAAAAAACAATAGAATAGACTGATTCTAAGGGACGATTTTGCCATATCTTAACATCTTCAATAACAGAGTCTATGATGTTACTTATCAGGCTTTCACTTACTTCTGCGCCATATAATTCCTGTATTTGAATCTGAATATCTGACAGACTCATACCTTTAGCATATAAAGATAAGATCTTACAGAAATTCTTGTTTGACGCTTAGGCAATAAAATAGGTTCAAAAGTCGATGCTCTACCTCTGGGTACTTCAACCGATATAACGCCATTATCAGTAATAACTTGCTTACTGCATAATCCATTACGTACATTCTCTGAATCACTACGTGCATACTTATTATAACCTAAATGGTCATCCATTTCTGACTGTAATGCTTTTTCTACAAGACGCTTACTTAATTGTTTGAGTAAGCCGTCTTGATCAAAAAGTCTGGAAAGGTCTACACCTGATTCTATCAGTACATCTATGGCCTTGCTTATCCCATCTTTAACTGTCTCTTTTCTTTTCATTGTTTTAAGTGTTATGATTTAGGTAAACATAAATCGAGGTTGTTGCAATAGAGTTTTAAGCTTTGTTATAAAAAGTGACTTTTAGTGTTATACAATGGTTAAATTAGGTTGATTCTTTAATCGTTTAAACTTAAGCTTTTTAATAGTATTGTTATGGCCATCAAAACAAATAATCAATTAAGTTTTGCAGATATTTCAGCCAGTCGACGTAAGTGTAAGCATACTTTTTTCGATCAGCTTAATAAGTTGATTACTTGGCAAGTAATAGAAAAAGAACTTTTCTTGTATTATCCTAAAGGTTTGTGTTTATCAGGAAAGGCAGCTTATAGCCCGCTTCTTTTATTTAAAATGCTGTTGCTTCAAACATGGTATGCTCTGAGTGACTATCAAGTAGAAGAAGAAGTAAATGATCGTATCACTTTCAGC
This sequence comes from Cardinium endosymbiont of Oedothorax gibbosus, assembly GCF_936981045.1. GTDB lineage: Bacteria > Bacteroidota > Bacteroidia > Cytophagales > Amoebophilaceae > Cardinium. Next base: position 591,081 of record NZ_OW441264.1, on the reverse strand, counting down.
AGATTTTGTCGTATTTCCATGGATAGTTCTGTTCCAGATCATAGCGTATTAAGCAGGTTTAGGACTGCGCTTACGGAGAAGCAGGTCCTAGAAAGGTTATTGAAAATAATTAACGATCAACTATCTAGTCATGGTGTATTAGTTCAACATGGTGCAGTTGTTGATGCCTCTATTACGCCTACCCCTAGGCGCCCTAAAGGTAAAAAAAGCTATGATCTCCATGAAGATGGCACTATAACTGTAGCCGAAAGTTATCAAAAAGGTGTAGATCCAGAAGCGAGTTGGACAAAAAAAGGAGATAATCTCTACTATGGGTATAAGCGTCACATCCTTGTGGAAAGTAAAGAAGGCTTAGTCCTAGCAGTCAGTACCACAAAAGCATCTAGTCATGATAGTGCTCATTTACAAGTCTTATTGGATAAAGTAGAGCTAAAAGTAGGTAGTAGGCTATATGCAGATAAGGGCTATAGCGGATCACCTAATGAAACCTTATTAAAGAATAAAGCCTTAAAATCAGCTATTCAGAAGAAAGCTACTAGAAATAATCCTTTATCACCTACTGCTAAACGGTTTAATACATTGGTAGCTAAAACCAGGTATAAAGTAGAACGTGTATTTGGAAGTATTAAAAGTTGGTTCCGAAGCTCAGGAGCTCGCTACATAGGACTTGCTAAAACTCATACGCAACACGTTATCGAAGCAATAGCCTATAACTTATACAGGTCGCCAAATATCATATTAAGAGGTCTTTAGGGGAATGGTCTGTCTAAAATGCAATAAAAGTACATGAAAATCAATAAATAATAAAATTAATACCACTTTAATACCAAAAATCAGTCTAAACAACCCTAAAAATATTATAATAGAAATCTATCACAACGGCCTCAAATCCTAAAAAATATTTATACACTTAAAACAAAAGACCCGATTTCGATACTTAAAAACAGTCTATGATAGACTAGTAGGTAAGTATAAACCTAAAAAAGTGGCAATTATGGCTTGTATGAAGAAGCTTTTAGAGCTGGCACACAAGCTTATACAACATAAACGCGCTTTTATTAAACAAGTCAAAATCGAGCCGAAAACCGCTCAATAAATCGAAATGAGCATATATCAAAAAATTAAAAACTAAATAGAGAGCGCTTCTAAAGCTAAACAAACTTGTTCATATACTTTAAGTCCCCTTTCCAAAGAATCTTCTAAATAATATTGTACACTTTCTTTAAACGCTTGCGGATCCACCTTATATGATGCCAATATCTTTTGATGGTTTTGATAACGTAATCTATCTATAGTTTCTTGACGATAATAGCTATTTAGCAACCAACTATTGAGTAGTTCTAGATCTCTTATCACATTGATGAAAATTTCTTCTTGGATTATAGTAGTGGGTGGGTGATTGGCAGAGTCAGTTGTAAATACCGATGTGCTTACCTTATATAATAGCGATGATGCTAAAAGAATAGTAGCTATTTTTTTCATACTACAAACAAGAAACTAAGTAATTTGATTTTATTTAAAGTTAAGTAAAAACCCCTATATTAGGTAAACGTGAAGTAAAAAATTTAGCTACATAGGTAGACATTTTGGATGCACCATTATAGCAAGCAAAATAGCAATACTGATAGGAAACCATTGTAAAACAGGGTAAGTGTCCAACAACCAGATCGTTAATATCACCACAAGTTACATCAAAAATTCAACCACTAGGCCATACCAAAGCAGTAAACGGGTTTTGCAGGAGCCTCATTACATATTTTTATGTAAGTAACGATAGCTCATATAAAGATTGATTATGGAAGTCTTCCCAAAAAAAATTCTTTCTGTTATTCATCCAAGCAAATTCAACTTCGATAAAAGTATCAATTACCACTTGTCCATTCATATAGGCCATGGTTTGATTAAAGTATGTTGTATAGAACGGACGACTCAAGAATGCTTATTACTGGGTGTATATGCACTTCCTCTCGATAAAAACCACCCAAGCTATATCAGGAGTTTGGAGCAATTTTATAATCAAGATTTTTTTCTAATTAAAAAGAATTGGAGTTCTGTTACTTTATCTATTTCAAATCAAAAGTTTACGCTTTTGCCGCATTTGTTGCTCAGTACAAAGGATTTATTTGCCTATATGCATGTGGCTTGTGGCGTAGATCCAAATGATGAAGTCATCTCTTTTACCCATGCATTAGCAAAAGTGTCCGTTGTCTTTTCAGAAAATGCTGCTGTATTGGACTGGTTTAGAAAACGTTATACAGGTAGTAATTTTCATATTATCCATCAGGCTAATGCAATTATAGAAGGATACCAGATAGAGTGCTTACCTAAACCAAAATTATTTGTCTGGTTGGCAGAGGACTATTTCTATATAATTGTCCATAACAAAAGAAAATTACTTTATTGTAATCTTTTTACATATAATACATCCGATGATTTTTTAAGCTATCTATCGGCTGTAATCCAGGTTATGCACTTAGAACGCACCTCTTGTGCATTACTAGTCGGTGGATTAATTGAAAAAAGATCATTGGCTTATCGTCAGTTAAAAGCATATATTCCAAGGACTACATTAAAAACTAAGATCAACTTCTTAAACGCAAATGCATATGTTTTTAAAAAGAGTGGCACCTTGCCTATGTTGTATTTTGATCTGATCAGTAGTTTTCTTTGTCATACCCATAGCAAAGCATGGAAATAAGTCAAGAGCAGTTGTATGGTTATACATTGTGTAAGATTTATTATCCTTAGCCAAATGTGCCTGTATGTCCCTTATTTTAAGCATTGAAACGGCCACAGCTGCTTGTTCCGTTGCATTACATCACGCCGGTAAACTTATAACGCATACCGAACTTTTAATAGATCGTTCCCATTCGGAATACCTGATGCCCATTATAGAAGATTTATTAAAAAATAGCCATTATGATCGCAAATCGTTGGCCGCTATAGCCATCTCTAGCGGTCCTGGTTCTTTCACTGGGTTACGGATTGGCACCGCAGTGGGAAAAGGGTTGTGTTATGGATTAGACATTCCACTGATTTCGGTTGGCACGCTAGAAGCCATGGCATATGGCATGCGCCCATTTGTTAATGGGGATACCTTATTATGTCCGGCCATTGACGCGAGGCGAAATGCTATTTATACCCTTATAGCTGACCAATCAGGCCAGATCAAACGCTCCACCCATGTGGCGCTATTGGATAGTAAGGTATATAGAGATGCACTTCCGGGCGGGCCTTTACTCTTTTTTGGAGATGGTGTGCTAAAATGTAAAACACTCCTTATGGAACACCAGAATATCCATTTCATAGAGCAGGTAGTCCCTTCTGCTATACAAATAGGCTATTTAGCTTTTGCGAAGTTTCAACAACAGCTTTGGGAAAATATTGCCAGCTATACACCTTATTATTTAAGCCAGTTTCAAGAAAAATAAAAAAATAAAGAATATGAAATATTTATTTGCTTTTTTAAAAGATTAGCTTTAATATTGCTGCTATTAAGTCATTTAGTGGGGTGGATTGGCCTGTAATGGGGTCAGGTTATTTGCGCATGATAAATAGAAGTTATAAATAAGTAATAATCAAGGAGTTCATAACACACACAATTTTTAATATAATATTATGAAAGGAATTAAAAAAACTTTGATGGCAGGCGTTTTAGCTTGCGCTACATTTAATGCACACGCAGAAGTGAGTCCGTGGGGTTTTGGTGTTAAGGGTTACGGAGGCGTCTCTTCCGCTGTAAGATATAGTGAGAAGGCTAAGATTGATAATAAACAAGCGGAGAGTGATTTCTTTAGTAATGGCACTTTTGGTGGTCACGTCTATGGTGAATATGCATTTACAAACATTTTCGGTGTTGGGTTAGAGGGTGGTTATATGATGCAAAAGATTACTTTCACAGGAAAGACAAAAGAGAAAGAGAACAAAGATGAGAAAAACAATACTGCTAGTATGACCAGTCATAGTATTGCTATTGGACCTTATCTATGCGCCTATCCACTTGGTCGCGAAGAGGAACAAGGTATTTTAAAAATTATGCTAGGCGCCTATCCTTACTTTCCATTGAAATCAACTCGTAAAGAAGGTAGTCAAGAGGAAGACATTAAGAATGATCCAAAGCCAAGCTATGATATAGCTCTGGCTGGTGCTGTTGCATATGAGTTCCCTTTTGGGCTCTCTCTTGAAGCTAAATATAGCCACGGGTTAATGAATAGATTTAAAACAGAAAAAAATCAAGACCAAGCTATATTAAAAACTGTGAACCACCTAAAAGAGGCGCATGTGCAACATGCAACGATCGGTATAGGTTATAACTTTGCTTCTTTGTTGTGCGAGTAATCTGGAAGTAAGGAGGGCTAACGTTTAAGTGCCTTGTTTTACCTGGCTTTAGTGATAGCTAGCTGCTGTAAATCAGCTAGCTATTTTTTTATATGGCCCGTTCGTCTAGGGGTTAGGACGTCAGGTTTTCATCCTGGAAACAGGGGTTCGATTCCCCTACGGGCTACGTCCAGATCTACTTAGTCGTCCCTGAAGTATTATTATAAGTTCTGAATTATATTATTTTTTATATTGATAATCAGTATAAATAAAAATTTATTTTACATAACTCATCTTGTATATAATTAAATAAAATAATTGAACAACAAGTTATTTTGATTATCAGTATATTATATATGATCTATAGATAAAATACTTATTTAGTAGATATAGATATTAACGAATTAAGTAATACTAAACATTTGTAAATCAGGCAAATAAATCTATAACTCAGGTTACTACAAATATTATATATCTGCTTAAATTTGATCCTTGTTTTGCAAGATTTTTATATAAAACAACTCAAAAAGTGGTTATTTTTTAATATAAATTTAACAGATTTTTAATATTTTTTATGTTGATTAACAAGTAGATAAATAATACTTCAGGGACGACTACTTAAGCTATCTTTATAAAAAACTACGCCTTAGAAAAAATTGCTAAAATCAGGCCCTGCAGCTTGCTCGCTTTTCGGGCTTTAAGCATGCTGTTTTTCTGATCAGCTGCAGGGCCTGATTTCTGATCTCAACTTTTTGCAAGGGGAGGAGGGGGGTATTTTTTTCGTGGCATTGCCATGCTGCTGAATAGATATGATACCTTTATCAAGCAAAACGTAGGGTATACATTACTTGTGATCCAGCAAAAAGCATCATAATATACATTCTTTATAACCATTTATCTGAGCGGATGCAATCTTTTAGATTACTTATAAAGTTAATTTTTATACCAAAAGATTTAGAAAGTTGTTGATGCTGAGCCGCTATAAATACCTCTTTAAATCCCAGTTTTTCTGCTTCTGCTATTCTATATTCCATTCTTTGTACGCTCCTAAGTTCACCTCCTAACCCTACTTCTGCTATAAAACATTTAAAATTCGGGATAACTTTATCCTGTAGAGAACTTATCACTGCCATACAGATGGCCAAATCTAATGCGGTATCATCTACCCTAAGTCCCCCTGTAATATTTAAAAATACATCACGGTCATGTAGGCGCACACCCGTTCGCTTTTCTAATACAGCTAGTAACATATTCAACCGTCTGGAGTCATAGCCTGTAGCATTTCTCTGAGGGTTTCCATATCTGGTTGCTGTTACCAAGGATTGAATTTCAAGCATTAGGGGTCTAGTGCCTTCTAAGCAGGAGCCAATCGCTATGCCACTTAAAGCATAGTCTTGCTGGGAAAGCAGTATGGAAGAAGGATTTGTAACACCATGCAGTCCACTCACTTTCATTTCATATATACCTAGTTCTAAGGTAGGACCAAATCTATTCTTTATCGTTCGTACCATTCGATATAAGCATGGTTTATCTCCTTCGAACTGCAATACCGTATCTACCATATGTTCCAATAGTTTAGGACCTGCTAAAGCCCCATCCTTATTGATATGCCCTATTAAAAATATAGCCACGCCTGAACTTTTGGCGTAATGCAACAATCGTGTTGTACAAGCTCTAATCTGATTGATGCTGCCTACCATACCTTCCTCTTCTTCAGAAGATAAGGTTTGAATAGAATCTATAACCAATAAGGTTGGGTCCAAATCATTGGCATGTTTAAGGATCTGCACCAGCGCGCACGCTTGGAGTAAAAAGCAATTTGGAGCGGACAATCCTAGACGGGAAGCACGTATTTTGATTTGATTTTCTGTTTCTTCTCCAGATACATATAATACTTTACCCTCTTTTAACTGTAGCGCTATCTGGAGCAAAAGGGTTGATTTACCAATACCAGGCTCACCGCCTAGTAGCACCAAGGACCCTGGAACGATTCCGCCACCTAGTACTCTATTGAACTCTGCATCTGCAGATAGCAGGCGTTTGCTAGTCGTCGTTTGGATTTCGTCTAATCTTTTAGGACGGTTGGTAGATGACTGATTTTCAATTATACCATGCTTGGTGCTACCTTTTTTAGTAAATACGGTGAGCCTATTCCATTCCTTGCAAGCGTCACACTTCCCTTGCCATTTAGGATATTCAAGCCCACAATTTGTACAGACATATGCCATATAAGTTTTATTTAGGTCTCTATTAACCTCAGTTCGGGATTAGACGTATTGTGAACCAGTCATATATATTAGTTATAGAAGGTTTTTTCTCTTTTAGTGCATAAGCTGTAATTCCAGTTATCAAATTGACTAGAAAATTAGGTATGCTTCTATGCCTGGAATGTTCTATCTGGCTAATATTTTTGAGCTGATCTATAATAGTTTCAATTATAGATCGTTTTCTAAGCATCAGTTTATCCCAGAGTGGCATAAAAGCATTTTTCATATTTTTTCTGATCTGGGTAATGAGTTCCACGCCTTTCTCGATCAGTTTTTTAAATAAATCTTTGCTTATGTAACCTTTATCGGCAAACATTTTACCCATCAAGTGTTTACATAAATTTTCTACAGGAAGCCTATCATTAGTTTTACCTGTGGTCAGTTGAAAATTCATAATTTCTCCTAAATCATTGACTATCAAGTGCAACTTTAATCCAAAAAACCAACCGATGCTGGTTTTACCTTTAGTAGCAATCGATTTAAAAACCCTGTGCGTATAGGCTCTTTTGATATGGCAAACCTTGATGGCTGTTGCATCCATAAAATAACAACCTGTTTTTGTTTTAGAAAGACTTTGTGTAAAACAGTACAAGGGAACTAACGTTCTTTGGATCAGTTCTATAAATCTATTGTATCTTACTAACTTTCCAAATTCACTAGAATGAAATTTCTGTAAATGAATATAATAAGACTTAAAATTTCTAAAACCAATCACATGAAAGGCAATAAGAACAGTCATTATTTCACTCAAAGTTAATGAACAAGTTCTAGTGGGTTTTCTTTTAGAGTTGGTTAACAGTTGTTTTTCCATATATGGCATAAACTTTATGAGAAATTCATTAACAGCATAATATATTTCAACTAATTTTTCTACATTCATAACTGGCTCCTTTAGATAATCTGGTTAGTATTTTTTTATCTCCAAATTTAAAACACAAAGGAGCTTTTTAAAGCTATTTTTTAACAAGCTAATCCCGAACTTAGGTTGATAGCACTAAGTGCTGGAAACAATGTGCCAATATAAGCTGTTGCTAAATAGCTTCCTTGTTGATTGACTAAAGCTGTATCTGTTTGTATAATCGCAGCAAGCTTTTCTTTTGCAATAGATTTCCACTTTTCAATAAAGCGATCATTGGTATAGGCTACTCCCTTGCTTTCAACCCATACAATAAAGTCTGGTGTTATAACAAGCGACCAGCGTTTATCTTTCGTTTGGTTTATAATATAAATAGGGGTACCAATAAAGAGCGCAGAAGCTTGTAGCTTGTCAAGCGGATAGCCATAGCCCGGCATAATGCTGCGCACATAAATATCTGTTGTAGGTAGGCTTCTTGCGGCTAAATTCTTAGTGGTTATTGCCCTGTTTTCTTTATGAAAGGATAATCTTTTCAGTTTGTCTAAGGGGATGGTATCGGCTATATTTTGTATCTTTTTGTGTGGATAAAGTATAAATTTAAGGCCATACCATTTGGCTTGCGATAGATCATCCTGATTAGAAAATATTGTAAACTGTTTTTTTTCGCTAGCCCAGATGTCTGTTTGCAGAACCTGTTTAACGTAGGCTTGATCCCAAGGAGATGCAGTGGCAAAAAGACCTTTATGTAAATTTTTGACATAAGATTGTTGCATCTTTTTGTCCAAGATTGGTTTTTCATATCCCTCCTGATGTGGATTAATCCATTTGTCTGTCTCCTGTTGGTAAACCTCTATAGGGAATAACTCCGTTGGATAAGATCAAAAAGGTGGTTGTGCTTGATTTTTGGGCTACTTTTTGATCAAGCAAAAAAAGTAATTTTTATGCTCATTCCCCTGATATATTAGCACTTCTAATAAAAAAATTACAAAAACATAATACAATGATTGCTCTATAACTAGTCAATGGGGACGAGTAGAAATTATAGCAAATGGACCATCCATTTTCCTGCTAAACTTATTAAAAAACACTTCTTAACAGGCCAACCTATAACAAACCCCTTAGACTTGTATCTCACTTTAGCAACCACATTAAAACGCTACTTTACTTCGTAAGTAAGGTTTAATAATCCCATCCCACCCTTCTTGAGTTGGGCATTTCTAGAATGTTTTACAAAAAGTTCTGGTTGTATTAGTTTAGGTAATAATAACCTTTCGCTAAAATTAATGCAAGCTACGTATCTTTGGCATATATTTACTTAATAACGTGAGTTCGGGATTAGATTATTTTTTCATTTGAAAATCAATATCAATGAAAATTTATAAAATTTGTTTTATAGACAGTTAAATAGGTAGTTGAATAACAAATAATTCTTATAATCAGTTTATTATATATATTATATTTATAAAATTAGATATAAAAACTTGTTAAATAGGTGCAAATATTAACTAAATAATTGATATTAAATTGTTGTAAATCACTCAAATAAATTCCGAACTCACGTTAATAAACTTCTATGGAGGAGGGTGAGGGATTCGAACCCTCGGTACCGTTAAAAGCACCACGGTTTTCAAGACCGTTGCATTAAACCACTCTGCCAACCCTCCTAGAAATAAAACATACTTCCCATGCGTTACGGACTGTAGCCGCATCGCAATATTGCAAAAAAAATGGACCGTGCAAAAAAGTGCTTTAAAATAACCACTTTAGTTTCATATAGCCTGCTGCTATACTACTTTATCCAAATCTGGAATATCTTCTTAACCATCGGTATTTTTTAGTGGTGTGATCCCTCCAGAAAAGTTAAACTTCATCACTTCAGAACCAGGCAAATCCAAAGGTGTAACCAATTCTGCAGGAACAATAATAAGGATGCCAGCCAAATCATAAGCATTAGGGAGATAAACCGCTACATGATTAGGCATAGAAAGTACTTCTAACGATTCTTTTGTAATAAACCCTATCCTATAGATCTGAGTGGTTTTATTCGTTAGAATGATAACAGGCTTATCAAACTTTCCTTTGCTGTTTACAAAAGCTGAAGTAAAATCTTTTAAATAAGAATAGAGCGCACGAATAAAGGGAACTTTTTTGATTAGTCCTTCTGTAAATCCAAATACTGACTTAACTAATAAGGTAGTACCTATATATCCTAATAACGTTATAGAGGCCACTATAATGAACATGCCCAGACCTGGAATGCTAAGGCTAACAAATCCATCTATTTTCAGCAATATCACTGAAATTAAATAAAGCGTTCCACCTAATGGAATAATCAATAGCAATCCTCTAAAAAAGTAAAGTACAAGTCGGTTAATAAGTGGCTGTTCCCTGTTCATAGTTTCAACCTTCTAAATGTAAAGCAACCTAATCTTTAGGTATTTAACCTCAATTTTAAGAAAAAAGATGATACTATACAATAGTAGTTTCGACCACCTTTTTTAAACCCTACATGTTAAAGTAAGAGATTTACAATTACACATATATATATGATAATGAGTTTATATATTTTTTTTACAATATTTTATTCAGCTTCATACTCGATTAAAGGGATTAAAAATGGGGTATATATAGCTGTAAATATTAAAGTAAAGATTTAATATTTTTATTTTTTATTCTGATTATGAGATAATATAATATTAATTATAAATAATATTTAGACGTATTGTTTTCTAGTTTGTATCCGGGTTCTGTCGCGTCTATATTTTCGTTAGTAACGTCTTTTCTTTTAAGTGAAGTTTTGGATATATATTGGTTATTATTCGGCCATTAGCATAACAAAATTCTCAAAAGTAGAAAGATGATTTTTAGCTCCGATTACTTGTCCTTTTTGAATCATAGGAATGTTTTCTATCTCTACAATGGTCTAGAGTAAAGAAATGGTTGGACCACTTAAAATTAAGCATATCTATTGCTTCTGATTGCTCGCAATACAGTAGCTGACTAACTTGATTCTTCATTGTTTACCCATTCCCTTCTCATCCCACCGTACGTTCAGTTTTCCCGAATACGGCGGTCCGACAGTCTTCTTCATAAACTTTGCACAACTCTCTCAGGATACTTAATCATTCCACTACCAATGTACAACATCCCCATTGTATAGAGTTTGCTATTGGGATAGCTTTGCCACCCACACCCACGGCCTTTTCTTCTATGGGTTAAGTATCTGCGAAATCGGTTATTAATAAAGTCCTGCAATCTAACAAAAGCTTCACTCGCATTCGTATGTTTAAAATAGTTAACCCATCCTAACACTACTGGTTTTATTTGCTCGATGAATGTTTGAGGTTTGATTAGTGCTCTTCTACAAGTCAGGTATTTTAGTCTGTTACAGATGCTTTGTTGGGATTGTTTCGTTGGAAATACATAAATGCTATTTCTGCCACTTGTTGAACTCTTTCTTTTTACAAAGTAAAAACCTATGAAGTTAAAGCCTTCTTTCAGTTTCGTTATTCGTGTCTTTTGGTGGTTAATAATGAGCGATAACCTCTTTACTAATTCTGTGAATTTCTCCAGCGCTAAGCTAGCACTCTTACGACATACCAAAATTGCATCATCACAATACCTATGCAAGGTTGCGCTTAGCTTTTCTGGATACCCCCTTGAGTGCCACACTTGGTCTATAACATTTAGGTAGATTACTATACAACGGTGATATTGGTGATCCTTGCGGTACTCCAACTTTCTTGCATGTAATTTTACCTTGTTTTACTATTGACGTTGTTAGGGTTTGTTTAATTAGCTTCAACATACTGCCATCTGCTATCCTTTTACTAATAAGTTTTAATAACTTTTCGTGTGAGATGCTAGTAAAGTATGATTGAAAATCAATCTCAACTACGCCCCATGCCTGCTGGTATAGATCTTCTCGGATCACTAAACTCGCTTGTTTGGCTCCTCGTTTCGGTCTATAGCCGTATGAACATTCATGAAAATCAGCTTCGAAGATCGGTTCAATGACTATTTTCATTGCTGTGAGCACTATGAGATCTTCTACGGTCATTACCTCTAGTGGCCTTGTTCCACCTTTAGCTTTGGGTATTTCTACCAACCTGCTTGAGGTAAATTTGTATAGCTTTGCGCGTAGTTGCTGCTGCAATTTATTGATAATCTTTGCCTCACCTTGATCTATTATATCACTTATGCTTTTACCATCAATCCCTGCTGAACCTTGATTTGCTTTGACTTGACGCCAAGCTTCCCAAAGTACATCTTTTAGATAAATTTTATCATATATACTATAAAATCTGACTTCCTTACATTGCTTGGATTTGAGATATAGAGTTCTTTGGAGTTGCTGAACTTTTAATGTTCCGTTCATAGCTTTAGGGCAATCAGACATTCTCAACTCTTTTAAACTCGTTAACTGAAGTAGGGTCCCTTTCCTCTTGAGTGGTTTCCCAATCAATACGAACGGTATTATAGACCCCGCGGACTTCTGATATCACCCTTATTGATTTCGCTTTACTTATACAATAAAGTTTCCAGTGGCCTACTGGATTCATATCAGATCTCCCGGACTACGATGTGAAACATTCATAGCGTGCAACCCCTAACACCCCGGCACTTGTATGATGGTCATGGTCTATTTTTTCCATCCTACTATCAGCCTTCCTGTAGCCACTAGATAGTCGGCAAATGCGCTTAAACGGCTTAACGAGGCTAATTTAGGTTCACTTTTGTTGCAGCCCGCTATTTTGCAGATGCATTTAAAGGTAACTTAAACCTGTGAATCACCCCACAAATCCAACCTCCTGCTAGACTCCCGAAATAGACAAATTAGAGTCAGGGGACTTACACCCCATTTGTTGCACACCTGTGCCGGCGTGCAATGGCTGCAGACTTAAAACACTTAAAACTAAGCATAGGTTTTAGCCGTTTTTTGATAAACCTATGATCTTGTTCAACTCTATTATTCAAGTATTTGTTTTGAAATATTTGAATGGTATAATCTTGATCAAGTTCTGTATTGATCGTATCAAGGGCAGCTTTATTACTACCGCTTTTGTCAATTACTACTTTCTTAGGAATATTATTTTCTGTGATCGCCTTACGAAAAAAAGAAAAAGCTGCAGACTTGTCTCTATGCTCAGATAAAAAAAAGTTAACTGTATCACCATAACGATCTACTGCTCTATATAAATAGATCCACTTCCCGTTTAGTTTAACATAGGTTTCATCCATTCTCCAACTACCACCAACTGGTCGTTTTCTTTTGCTTACTGCTTCATCTATAAGAGGAACAAACTTAATAACCCATCTTTGTAGCGTAGAATGATCAACTCTTGCGCCTCTCATACGCATCATATCTTCCAAATCTCTATAGCTCAAGGAAAAACAATACTTCATCTAGACAAATAACAGGATGACTTCTGCTGAAGAACAATAGCCCTTAAAATAAGGTAATAATTTGGGCGAAATATTAAACATAATAACTACTTTTTTAACTGCAGATACTAAAATAATGATTTTTTAGAATAAACGCGACAAAACCGAAAACATTCCTATGATTCAAAAAGGACAAGTAATCGGAGCTAAAAATCATCTTTCTATTTTTGAGAATTTTGTTATGCTAATGGCCGAATAATACCCAATATATATCCAAAACTTCACTTAAAAGAAAAGCCTTTACTAACGAAAATATAGAAGCGACAAAACCTCTGTCTACGCTTAACTATAGTTGTTACCAATTATAGCCCAAGACTCGATAACAAGTGTAGTAGGTCATACTTCTTGTATAGCTCTTTCAACTATTAACCTGAGTTCGGGATTAGATTATTTTTTCATTTGATAATCAATATCAATGAAAATTTATAAAATTTGTTTTATAGACAGTTAAATAAATAGTTAAATAACAAATAATTCTGGTAATCAGTTTATTATATATATTATATTTATAAAATTAGGTATAAAAACTTGTTAAATAGGTGCAAATATTAACTAAATAATTGATATTAAATTGTTGTAAATCACTCAAATAAATCCCGAACTCACGTTATTAGTTTATAAGCATTTCGCTTGGCGCACAGAGATTATATTTTGGTTTGATTATTAAATTTAAAAATATTTAGTCTAGTCTAAATATTTTTTTATACAAGTCTCAATCTGTAAGCTATACAATCTAAAATCGAGAGGGGGCATTGATATTTAGATAGGTCTAAATATTTATTTAAATTTGACTAAACCCAATAGTTATGAAACGTACACATGCAGAAGAGAATTATTTAAAAGCCATTTATATGCTTTCGGAAAGGAAAGAAACATTGGTTTCCACTACGGCCATGGCGGAGTTTTTACAGACCAGTGCTGCATCCATTACCGATATGATGCAGAAACTACATAGCAAAGGGCTGGTTGTCTACCGAAAATACCAAGGTGTAACTTTGACAGAAACAGGGAAACAATCTGCTATAAAGATTCTAAGAAAACATTTGCTGTGGGAGGTTTTCTTAGTAGATAAACTAAAGTTTGGATGGAGTGAAATAGACGAGATCGCAGAACAACTAGAGCATATTGACTCCAATATACTGATAAATCGGCTGGACAATTTTCTAGGCAACCCCTATTGCAACCCTCATGGTATAGTGATTCCAAATGCTGATGGAAACATTATAGTTAAGCCCAGATTATTAATGACAGATCTATCTGAGGGAGCAAGTGGTATAGTAAGTGCCATTAAAGATGATTCAGCCCCCTTTTTACAATATCTGGGTAAAAGAAATATCTATTTGGGATCTAAAATAACCGTTGTTGAAAAAATTCAATTTGATGAATCTATGGATGTAACTATTGATAACCAGCATAAAATTAATATATCTCGTAAGATAACAGATCATATTTTAATAACTTTATAGTATTGTATGATAGCTTTTATTAGGTACCTATCGTCCAATAGGTATAAGATGGTTTATTTGTTTTTTGGGTTAAGCCTATTTTCGTGTGTTGATCATACTCCAGACGAACCATTTACCATTTTAACCACCACGGGTATGCTCAGAGACGCTGTTGAAAACATTGTAAAAGAGGATGCGCGTGTAGTCAGCCTAATGGGACCTGGTATAGACCCTCATACCTATCAAACTACTCAAAAAGATGTACAGCAGCTTATGCATGCGCATATAATCTTTTATAATGGCCTTGATTTGGAAGGCAAAATGAATAATCTATTGAAAGAAATGGCCAAAGCAAGGAAGGTGTATGCGGCTAGTGATGCCCTCAATAAAACACAGCTACTATGCGACGGTTCTATCGGAGTAGACCCCCATATCTGGTTTGATGTAAAGCTATGGAAACAGGTGATTGGTTTTATCAGTCAAAAACTTCAAGCAGCAAAGCCTGAATCAGCGGCTTATTATCAAAATAATACGTTGACTTATATGGAAGTACTAGAGCAATTACATCAATCGGTTGTTGCCCAAATCCAATCCATTCCAAAGAAACAACGGGTATTGATTACTGCACATGATGCTTTTGGTTACTTTGGAAAGGCTTATGATATAGAAGTAGTTGGTTTACAGGGTATTTCTACTGCATCTGAGTGCGGGTTAAAAGATATTAGGCGCATTGTAAAGCTTATTATAGAACGAAATATTAAAGCAGTTTTTTTTGAAACTTCTGTTTCAGATAAGTCCATGCGGGCTGTAGTAGAAGGTTGTGCCCGTTACAGCCATAAAGTAAGGGTAGGGGGCTACCTCTATTCTGATGCACTGGGTGCACCTAATACGCTAGAAGTAACCTATTGTGGCATGGTCAGTGCCAATGCTAAAACGATTGTCAATGCACTATCATAAATATGATATCTAAGAGAAGCATAAAGATATAATAATTCATCTTTACAAATAGCAAAAATTTATAAGGAAAAAGTTAGCTTTGCATTGCCCACTTATAAAATTACAAAGAAGTGCAATCGCATTATTGGGTCGACTTATCTAAGCGATAGAAAAGATCGAGTAGCCTATAGCAATAGGCTATCAATGGGTATGTAGTGTTAAACATAATATTCTGTATGATAGAAAATTTTACTAGATGCATATTATTAAATTCGTATAAAGCTTTTTGTCTATTTTCTTGTTTGATCCTATCCTCTTGTATTTTAACCACGACAGACATCTTGAGAGATGCTATTAAAAACATTGTGAAGGAGGATGCCCAAGT
Organism: Cardinium endosymbiont of Oedothorax gibbosus; assembly: GCF_936981045.1. Classification (GTDB taxonomy): domain Bacteria; phylum Bacteroidota; class Bacteroidia; order Cytophagales; family Amoebophilaceae; genus Cardinium. Next base: position 575,430 of record NZ_OW441264.1, on the reverse strand, counting down.
AGTGAATTTGATGGGACCTGGTATAGATCCTCATATATATCAAACTACCCAAAAAGATGTGCAACAGCTTAGGCGCGCGCATATAATATTTTACAATGGTCTTGATTTAGAGGATAAAATGACAGATCTATTGCAAAGAATGTCTAAAGAAAGGAAAGCTTATGCGGTTAGTGAGGCCCTCAATAAAACAGAGCTGCTATACGGTCCCATTGGGGTAGACCCCCATATCTGGTTTGATGTAAGACTATGGAAACAGGTAGTCAGTTTTATCGGTCAAAAGCTACAAGAAGCAAGACCCGTATCAGCGGCTTACTATCAAAATAATACGTTGGCTTATATAGAAGCACTAAAGCAATTACATCAATCAGTTACTACCCAAATTCAATCTATTCGAGCAAAACAGCGGGTACTGATCATAGCACATGATGCTTTTGGTTGCCTTAGCAAGGCGTATAATATAGAAGTAGTTGGTTTACAAGGCGTTTCTACTATACCTGAATCTGGGTTAAAAAACATTAAAAATATTGTAGAGCTTGTTATAGAACGAAATATTAAAGCAGTTTTTTTTGAAACTTCTGTTTCAGATAAATCCATGCAGGCTGTAGTAGAGGGTTGTGCCCATTATGGGCATAAGGTAGTGGTAGGAGGCTGCCTCTATTCTGATGCACTAGGTGCATCTGATACTATAGAAGGAACCTATTGTGGCATGGTCCGTTCCAATGCCACAACGATTGTTAATGCACTGAAATAAGCATGATGCAGGTAGAAGCGTATAGCGTAAGCATAAAAGACTTAACCGTTGGCTATACAAAGGGCAAAATTGTGCTGGAAAAAGTTAGTTTTGGTTTGCCACCACATAAAATTATTGGAATAATAGGTCCCAATGGAGCAGGTAAATCTACCCTACTGAAAGCTGCTATGGGGCTTATTCCTTGTCAAACGGGTGAAATAAAATTATTTGGGGAACCTATCCACAAGGTAAGAAGACGTATTAGTTATGTCCCCCAAAAAGAGTCAGTAGATTGGGACTTTCCTGCTTCTGTGTTTGACATTGCGCTTTTGGGTAGGTATAATAGATTGGGATTTTTTCAATGGCCTAACAAAAGAGATAAAGCAGTAGCTATGCATTGCTTAGAAAAGTTGGGCATGGCCCATCTTGCCAAGCGACAAATTGGAGCTCTATCTGGAGGACAACAGCAGCGCGTATTTTTAGCGAGAGCATTGGCACAAGATGCAGAATTGTATTTTATGGACGAACCGTTTACAGGTATAGATGTTACTACAGAAAAAATGGTTATTACACTTTTAAAAAACATGGTGGCAGCAGGGAAAACGATTGTGGTCGTACACCATGACTTGGGATCCGTACATAGCTATTTTGATTGGCTGGTGTTGCTCAACCATACACTTATAGCTTCTGGTGATACAAAAGAGGTTTTTACAGCTGGCTTACTAGAAAAAACCTATGGTAGTGCGTTTCCTTGCTTTCAAGAATACTCAAGAAAGTCTACGTTATAAGTTCTAGAGCGTTCATCTATTACTTATGTTTATAGCATAATGTTTAAAAATCTAAATATTCTATATACAAGAGGTTCCGAGGACTAGGAAGAGTGGTTCTGTCGCGTCTACATTTCCGTTAGTAAAGGCTTTTCGGAAGTGTTTTATAAACTGTTTCACATCTCCTGTTCATCTCAACGTCTCTTTTAATCTACCGGGAAAAAAGATGTCTATCTGAGATATAGTCAGCGCCCAGTTTCGCAGCGGAATAGTCCATTTATCCTCGATCTTCTTTATGGCACAATATACTAATTTATACAAAGCATTTATACTGGTAAACGTTTTGTCTTGGTAAACTTCCTAATCTGCCTATGCAAGCTTTCTATAGGATTGGTGGTATAAATTAGCCTTCTGACAGGATCTGAATACTTAAAATAACCAGACAAATGTTCCCAATTATTTTGCCAAGATTTGGTAACCATTGGATACTTCCCCCCCCATTTTTCTTCTAATTCCAATAGATAATGCTCAGCAACTTCCTTACTTGAAGCTTGATATATTTGCTTTAAATCAGTTAAAAAACGTTTTACGTCTTTGATAGCTACATACTTGAGTGAGTTTCGTATCTGATGTACTACACAGACCTGCACTTGTGCATTAGGGAAAACGCTATTTATGGCTGAAGGAAAGCTTTTTAGGCCATCAACACAGGCAATAAGGATATCTTCTACACCTCTTTCCTTAAGCTCGTTAAGTACACCCAACCAGAAGTTAGCCCCCTCACTTTCAGACAAATAAAATCCCAATACTTCTTTTTTACCCTCTTGATCTATGCCTAATAAGGTATACATGCATTTGCTTACACATCTGCCATCTTCTTTTACCTTAAAAAATATCCCATCCATGAAAACTATCGGATAAACTGATTGAAGAGGGCGGTTACGCCATTCATTTATTATCGGTAACAAGCTATCTGTAATAGATGATATTTCAGCAGCTGATACTTTATGATCATAGATCTCTTCAACATAAACGGCTATAGATTTATAGCTCATACCACTAGAAAACATGCTTAAGATCTTGCTTTCCAGCTCAGGATGTAGGCTTGTTTGACGCTTTTTAACTATTTGTGGATCGAAACTACCTGTCCTATCCCTAGGAGTTAGCAGATCAAAGGAACCAGAACTTGTACGTAAAGTTTTAGAGCTTTTTCCATTTCTTCTATTATTTTCTGTTGAATCACTAGATAAATGGTGTGCCATTTCACCTTCTAGACTTGCCTCTAGAAGCTTTTTTATCAGAGGCGTTAAAGCACCACCTTTTCCTGTTAAAGGCTTACCTAAACGGATAGAGCACAAAATATTTTCCTCCAGAAATTTGTAATCTACTAAACCAACATAGGAATTGTCCTTATTTTCTTCCATGTCTAAAACCTTTAATGTTTATTTAATTAATTTATAACTTTTTATCGCCTTGACACAGTTTATAGAACACTTCCGATTAGACGTATTGTGAACCAGTCATATATATATTAGTTATAGAAGGTTTTTTCTCTTTTAGTGCATAAGCTGTAATTCCAGTTATCAAATTGACTAGAAAATTAGGTATGCTTCTATGCCTGGAATGTTCTATCTGGCTAATATTTTTGAGATGATCTATAATAGTTTCAATTATAGATCGTTTTCTAAGCATCAGTTTATCCCAGAGTGGCATAAAAGCATTTTTCATATTTTTTCTGATCTGGGTAATGAGTTCCACGCCTTTCTCGATCAGTTTTTTAAATAAATCTTTGCTTATGTAACCTTTATCGGCAAACATTTTACCCATGAAGTGTTTACATAAATTTTCTACAGGAAGCCTATCATTAGTTTTACCTGTGGTCAGTCGAAAATTCATGATTTCTCCTAAATCATTGACTATCAAGTGCAACTTTAATCCAAAAAACCAACCGATGCTGGTTTTACCTTTAGTAGCAATCGATTTAAAAACCCTGTGCGTATAGGCTCTTTTGATATGGCAAACCTTGATGGCTGTTGCATCCATAAAATAACAACCTGTTTTTGTTTTAGAAAGACTTTGTGTAAAACAGTACAAGGGAACTAACGTTCTTTGGATCAGTTCTATAAATCTATTCTAGCTTACTAACTTTCCAAATTTACTAGAATGAAATTGCTGTAAATGAATATAATAAGACTTAAAATTTCTAAAACCAATCACATGAAAGGCAATAAGAACAGTCATTATTTCACTCAAAGTTAATGAACAAGTTCTAGTGGGTTTTCTTTTAGAGTTGGTTAACAGTTGTTTTTCCATATACGGCATAAACTTTATGAGAAATTCATTAACAGCATAATATATTTCAACTAACTTTTCTACATTTATAACTAGCTCCTTTGGGTAATCTGGTTAGTATTTTTTTATCTCCAAATTTAAAACATAAAGGAGCTTTTTAAAGCTATTTTTTAACAAGCTAATCCCGAACTCAGGTTATTAATAACCGATTTCGCAGATACTTAACCCATAGAAGAAAAGGCCGTGGGTGTGGGTGGCAAAGCTATCCCAATAGCAAACTCTATACAATGGGGATGTTGTACATTGGTAGTGGAATGATTAACTATCCTGAGAGAGTTGTGCAAGGTTTATGAAGAAGACTGTCGGACCGCCGTATTCGGGAAAACTGAACGTACCTTGGGATGAGAAGGGAATGGGTAAACAATGAAGAATCAAGTTAGTCAGCTACTGTATTGCGAGCAATCAGAAGCAATAGATATGCTTAATTTTAAGTGGTCCAACCATTTCTTTACTCTAGACCATTGCAGGGATAGAAAACATTCCTATGATTCAAAAAGGACAAGTAATCGGAGCTAAAAATCATCTTTCTACTTTTGAGAATTTTGTTATGCTAGTGGCCGAATAATAACCAATATATATCCAAAACTTCACTTAAAAGAAAAGACGTTACTAACGAAAATATAGAAGCGACAGAACCAGACCTTATTCGCAGGATCGAGCCTCTATGGCTTCCGCTATATCATCTGCCATTTTTATGGTTTTTATAATTGAAGGAATAAGTATGGCTATAAAATTTTTATCTATTCCTTTTGCTTTTTGAGCTATTTTTACTTCCTTAAAGGTATCGATGATCAGTGGAGTAAAACGTACGGCTAGCGCAAAAGAAAGGCCAACCTCAGTAGGCTTTACCCCAATATATGATAATGGCTTTAGTAAAGCCGTTAATCCCTCAATCATATCTGAACTAGATGTGGTCAATAGGATCCATGAAGCAAACATTACAATGTTACATAATCTGAGTATCACCTTTATGCCATCTACCCAATCCCCCCAAATGGAATGCAGCACGAAAATTATAATCAATAGGTAAAAATAAGACCTTATTGGCTTAAGCAATTGCTTATAAGTACTATGCGTTAAGCAACTTAAAGAAAAGGTTATAAGCAGATTTACTAGGTAAAAACGCCAATCATATACTATAAAAGATAAACTCGCTACTAGTATAAGCAGCATGAGCTTCCATTTAGGGTCTATCCTACAAAATTTCTTAATGTATATTTTACAATTGATCATATATTAGATTTTGATAGCCTTTTATAGAGACAGAAGGGATATCATCTACAACTAAGCCTCCTTGGTCAAAAACCAGTACACGGTCGAAATGAGCCAACAGATCTAGGTCATGCGTAACCATTATAATGGTTTGCTGGAGTTCGTCTATTACTTGAAGTATTTTTCTCTTATTTTTCAGATCCAAAAACGTGGTTGGTTCATCAAATACAATATAGGTAGGCTCCATAACCAGAACAGACAAAATGGCTAAAAGTTGCTTTTCACCTCCACTAAGCAGATGTGATTTTCTATATCTTAGGTGAGATAGACCATAGGCAATGAGCAAATCATGAATCGCCTGGTTAATTTCTATCTTATTATAACCGATATTTTTAAGGCCAAATGCAATATCTTCTTCTACTATTGGAAATATAATTTGATGATCAGGATTTTGAAAAATAAATCCTACTTTACGTCTAATGGCTTTACCATTTTTACAAGTAGATAGATAATCAATTTGCACTTTCCCTTTAGATGGAAGCTGCAATCCATTTATAAGCCTAGCAAACGTACTTTTACCACTACCATTTGAACCTATAATGCCAATCCTTTTTTCATGTAATGTTACATTAATACCTTTTAAAGCATAGAAGCCGTCAAAGGAGACACTTACATTTTCTATTTTCACCATCTCATATGCTCAATATTACCTAGCGTTAAACTTTAATCAAAGGATAAGATTTTTTAATGACTATTGAGGTAGTAGCTGCAATCATGGCCTTAATGATATCCCCTGGAATAAATATAAAAGAAGATAAAAAAGCTTTATATAACTGAATATCAAATAGTATACTAATCCATAATAGACCCAAAATATAGAGCACAATAATCCCACCCAATAGGATATTTATAAAGGCCCAACCTAGATTCAGTCTATTCCAATTCCTTTCAAATAATAAGCCAATAACATATGCAGAAGCAGGGAAACCAAGTATAAAACCACCAGATGGTCCCATGATAACGCCTATTCCACCATGTCCACCTGCCATAATAGGCAGCCCAGTTGCCATGATGGTTATAAATAAAGTAGCGGCCAAAGCGCCTCTCTTAGCGCCTAAAATGCTACCTGCTAACATAGGTCCTAAAGATTGGGCGGTTATTGGAACTGGATTAAAGGGTAATAATATGGGGGGAATTACTGCTAAAACAGCAAATATTCCAGCGAATAGCGCAATGTATACAATATCTTTGGTGGACATAAGTGATTTCTATTTTTAAGATACAAGGTTGCCAGGTGGCTAACACAAATATAATAACGTGCGTTTTGGATTAGAAAATAAAAAATAGCTTTAAAAAGCTCCTTTGTGTTTTAAATTTGGAGATAAAAAAATACTAACCAGATTATCCAAAGGAGCCAGTTATGAATGTAGAAAAATTAGTTGAAATATATTATGCTGTTGATGAATTTCTCATAAAGTTTATGCCGTATATGGAAAAACAACTGTTAACCAACTCTAAAAGAAAACCCACTAGAACTTGTTCATTAACTTTGAGTGAAATAATGACTGTTCTTATTGCCTTTCATGTAATTGGTTTTAGAAATTTTAAATCTTATTATCTTCATTTACAACAGTTTCATGCTAATGATTTTGGCTAGCTACTAAACGTGAGTTCGGGATTTATTTGACTGATTTATAACAATTTAATATCAATTATTTAGTTAATATTTGCACCTATTTAACAAGTTTTTATATCTAATTCTATAAATATAATATATATAATAAACTGATTATCAGAATTATTTGTTATTAAACTACCTATTTAACTGTCTATAAAACAAATTTTATAAATTTTCATTAATATTGATTATCAAATGAAAAAATAATCTAATCCCGAACTCACGTTAGTAAGCTATAGTAGATTAATAGCTCTGGTTCAGAGCACAGTGCTTCCTTTTTACTTTTTTACAAAAAGTCTTTCCAAAATGAAAACAGGCTGTTACTTTATGGATGGAACGGCTATCAAGGTTTGTAACGTGAAAAGATCCTATGCTCACAAGGTTTTTCTTTTCAGCTGCAAGGTGCACTTTCCTATCATAACTTTTTATAAGGGGCAGTTTCTTATTTTTTTGTAGCATGGCCATACCGGTGAATAGGTACTTTTGATCAAGCAAGAATGTCATATAAATGCCTTATAATTTAGGTTTATTTATTAAGGGATAAATCTTTAAGCCCACACTATTGTCTAAATGCATACAATGATAAATTATATCATGTACCCATGCACCAAATATTTTTCTTTAAAAAAAGACTCGGTAAAATACTGCTGAAGGGGATATAGATCCATAGATAATGGCAAGGTTTCAAATGGCGCGCCCTTCAGGTAGAGTATACCATTATATAAGCTATTTTTGCTTTCCTTAGCTATTTTATCTTTTACCCAACTATAGAACAAGTTTAGATTGGTAACGCCTCTGCCCACTATAAAATCATACGCCCCCTTTAAGGTCTCTCCTCTTACCCAAGAGACTGTAATATTGTTCAACCCAAGGGTGGTTATAATTTCTTGTACTGCTTTTATCTTTTTTGCAGTAGCATCCACTAAATGAAAATCCACCTCTGGAAAGACAATCGCCAAAGGAATACCAGGAAAGCCTCCTCCTGTTCCAAAATCTAAAATCTTACTATGGGCAGAAAAAGTAGTTACCTTAGCAATAGCCAACGCATGCAAGACATGGTGGAGATAAAGATGGTCTATATCTTTACGAGATATAAGATTGAGGGTTTCATTCCAATAGGCATAAATAGGACCTAGACGATGAAAAAGCGCTATTTGGGCTGGTGACAGTTCAGGAAAATAATGCGGTACAATAGAAGCTGCATACAAATTTTTTTGTTGAACCATGCTTTATAAACCTATTGCATCAATCGTTTTTGCTATCTTCATTCTGCAATGCTTCAAAGACAAAGTTGTGGTTGGTATAGATACAAATATCTGCTGTTATGGTCAAGCTTTCTCGGACCATTTCCATAGCGGTTAAATGAGGCGCATGTTTCATCAAAGCCATGGCAGCCGATTGTGCATACATACTGCCCGATCCAATAGCTGCTAAAGGGTAATCTGGTTCCAACACATCACCTGTACCCGTAACCATTAATAGCGCTTCTCGATTGGCCACTACCAACATCGCTTCCAACCGTTTAAGGATACGATCTGTACGCCAATCCTTAGCCAATTCAATGGCCGATCGCTTCATATTGCCGTGATAACTTTGCAGTTTTTCCTCAAAACGTTCTAGTAAGGTAAAGGCATCAGCTGTAGAACCTGCAAAACCGGCTAAAATTTTTCCTCCAAAGAGCTTTCTTACCTTTTTAACATTATGTTTGGCAACCGTATGGCCAAATGTAGCCTGGCCATCTGCACCAATGACTACCGCTCCATTGTGCATCATCGCTAAAACGGTGGTCGATTGAACTTGGGTCATATGATTATTTTAAGCTAAATAAGTTTATAGCAATAAACTAAATGGTTTTTCCAACAATGCTTTTAAGGTGGATAAAAACAATGCGCCCACTGAACCATCGACCACACGATGGTCACAAGATAAGGTAACCTGTAACATGTGCGCAGGAATAACCTGATTATCTTGAATAATAGGTATCTGCTGAACCGCACCAACCGCTAAAATACAAGCCGCTGGTGGGTTAATAATAGCTGAAAAGGATTTTATACCCAACATGCCTAAATTTGAAATAGTAAAAGTAGCACCTGTAGTATCTTGAGCAGTCAGTTTTTTCTGTTGTGCCTGCTCAAACAGTACTTTTACTTCTTTACTAATTGCTATCAGTGGTTTTCGGTCTGCAAAACGGACTACAGGAACGATTACCCCCTCTTCAACTGCTACCGCTACACCTATATGCACATCCTGGTAACTTCTAATCTTATCGGTTAACCATACAACATTTACTTTTGGATGTTGGGCAAGTGCTAAGGCAGCAGCCTTAATGATCAGATCATTAATAGAAATTTTTGTTGCCGCATGGTGGTTCAGCTCTGTGCGCAGCGCAACGATTTTATTCATATTGATGCCAACTGTCAAGTAGAAATGGGGAATGTTCATTTTACTTTCTGTCAGAACTTTGGCTATGGTCTGACGCATAGCAGAAATTGGCAGGTCTTGATAGGATGGTTCAGTCGACTGTGCATCCATGTAATCTTGGTGCAATCGATGAGGGACAAAATGGATCACATCCTTTTTAACCACCCGCCCTGCTTCACCAGATCCCTGAATCTGTGTAATATCATATCCCTTTTCTTTTGCTATTTTTTTAGCCAAGGGCGAAGCAAAAAATCGATCTGAAAGCAGAAAGGGTTGGGTATGACCGGCAGGTTCTACTACTGGGCTATCTACAACTGGAACAGATGGCAGTGCTACACTCCTATCAGTAGCCCCATCTATAGAAGCAGTAGAAGCAAGAAAAGCGCTAATATCTTCTTCCGCGTCCCCTATAATGGCAATAATATCATTCACCCGTGCCGCTGATTTGTCTGCTACACCTATATACAACAATGTGCCCTCTTCATACGCCTCCAACTCCATAGTAGCCTTGTCTGTCTCTACTTCAGCAAGTATATCACCTGCCACCACCTTATCCCCCACCTGCTTTACCCAACGGCTTATGATACCTTGGTGCATAGTATCACTCATCTTAGGCATCCTAATGAACTCTGCCATATGCTTTAAATAACGCGTTAAAACAACCTAATACTACCTTAAATGTATCCGTTTAGCCAGTATGGCCATGTTACGCAACAAACAAAAAAAAGAACGGGCTCAGCATCAAGCAAAAAGTAGCATATATATTCCTTTCTTACCACTGATCTGACCATATACCCTTGAATAGCTAGGACAGGATACATTTTCCCTAACTTTAGAATAAATTTACATATAATTTAGCAACTATACTGCTTGATCTATGATTCCTTGGGTGTAAAAGAAACAATGATGGCATATTTTCTACCTATGGTTGGTGCTCCAATTTTAGATCCATGTTAGCATCTTTTTTAGACTTTCTACAGCGCGAACAACTGATCGTAGGTAGACACCAAACTACCCTTTTAGCAGTAAGTGGTGGGGTAGATTCTGTAGTACTCGCTCACCTGTTCAAACAGGCTTGCTTGCCTTTTGCTATTGCCCATTGCAATTTTAATTTACGTGGCGCAGAAGCAGCAGCTACAACTGCATTTGTAAAAGCGTTAGCGGAATCCTATCAAGTACCTTTTTGTAGTACTCAATTTGACACCACCACTTTTGCATGCCACCACAAAGTTTCCATACAAATGGCTGCTAGAAGCTTACGCTACCAATTTTTTGATAAACTGCTGCAACAACATGGATGGCATCAAGTCGCTACGGCACACCATTGGGACGATGCCATTGAAACCATCCTATTAAACTTTATTAAAGGCACGGGTATTAGGGGGTTTTATGGCATACAACCTCTCCATGGTCAGGTCATACGCCCCCTGCTTTTTGCTAGAAAAAAGGAAATAATAGATTATGCACAACAAGAAAAGCTGCATTGGCACGAAGATAGCTCTAACAGATGTAACCACTATCAAAGAAATTTTATTCGCAACAAAGTTATTCCCCTTTTACACCAAGTCAATCCAAACTTTGAGACAACTACTCAAGAAACCGCTACAAAATTAAAAGACATAGGCAGCTTCTTCGAAGGCCATTTGGCTCAGATTAAAAAAGAGATAAGCCATTTTAAAGATGGAATCCATTACCTAGCGATTGACCCAATCGTCCATCAGCCATGGGCAGCTACTGTCGCATTTGAGCTATTACGTCCTTATGGCTTTACCTTTCAACAAATTAAAAAGCTTACCACAGCCACCATGACCAGTGGAAAGAGGATCCACTCAACGGGCTATACGCTATATGTAGATAGAAAAGAGTGGCTGATAAGCAAGAAAAAACGATCACTGTTTCAGCAGGCATTGGTTACCGTGACTACACAATCCATTGCATATGGCAGTCATGCTTTGCATTTGCAAACCTACGATAGAGCCGACTATATACTAAAAAAAACAGTAATGATCGGCGCATTCGATTACCATATGTTGCAATTTCCGCTGATCATACGTCCATGGCAAGCTGGAGATCTTTTCTATCCCCTTGGCATGCAAGGGCGTAAAAAGATCAGTGATCTATTGATTGACCTTAAAATACCAATGGCTATCAAAAACAAGGTATTAGTGGTCACAAGCAATGATCAGATCATATGGGTAGTGAGCCACCGAATAGACGAACGCTTTAAAGTAGCCCAGACCACAAAAGCAGTATTTGAAATAATAGTGGCCGAATCGCAAGATCTGTTTAGGGCAGATGCAAAAGGTTCTGTCGCGTTTATTCTAAAAAATGATTATTTTAGTATCTGTAATTAAATTAAAAAAGTAGTTATTATGTTTAATATTTCGCCCAAATTATTACCTTATTTTAAGGGCTATTGTTCTTCAGCAGAAGTCATCCTGTTATTTGTCTAGATGAAGTGTCGTTTTTCCTTGAGCTATAGAGATTTGGAAGATATGATGCGTATGAGAGGCGCAAGAGTTGATCATTCTACGCTACAAAGATGGGTTATTAAGTTTGTTCCTCTTATAGATGAAGCAGTAAGCAAAAGAAAACGACCAGTTGGTGGTAGTTGGAGAATGGATGAAACCTATGTTAAACTAAACGGGAAGTGGATCTATTTATATAGAGCAGTAGATCGTTATGATGATACAGTTAACTTTTTTCTATCTGAGCATAGAGACAAGTCTGCAGCTTTTTCTTTTTTTCGTAAGGCGATCACAGAAAATAATATTCCTAAGAAAGTAGTAATTGACAAAAGCAGTAGTAATAAAGCTGCCTTTGATACGATCAATACAGAACTTGATCAAGATCATACCATTCAAATATTTCAAAACAAATACTTGAATAATAGAGTTGAACAAGATCATAGGTTTATCAAAAAACGGCTAAAACCTATGCTTAGTTTTAAGTGTTTTAAGTCTGCAGCCATTGCACGCCGGCACAGGTGTGCAACAAATGGGGTGTAAGTCCCCTGACTCTAATTTGTCTATTTCGGGAGTCTAGCAGGAGGTTGGATTTGTGGGGTGATTCACAGGTTTAAGTTACCTTTAAATGCATCTGCAAAATAGCGGGCTGCAACAAAAGTGAACCCGAATTAGCCTCGTTAACCGTTTAAGCGCATTTGCCGACTGTCTAGTGGCTACAGGAAGGCTGATAGTAGGATGTAAAAAATAGACCATGACCATCATACAAGTGCCGGGGTGTTAGGGGTTGCACGCTATGAATGTTTCACATCGTAGTCCGGGAGATCTGATATGAATCCAGTAGGCCACTGGAAACTTTATTGTATAAGTAAAGCGAAATCAATAAGGGTGATATCAGAAGTCTGCGGGGTCCATAATACCGTTCGTATTGATTGGGAAACCACTCAAGAGGAAAGGGACCCTACTTCAGTTAACGAGTTTAAAAGAGTTGAGAACGTCTGATTGCCCTAAAGCTATGAACGGAACATTAAAAGTTCGGCAACTCCAAAGAACTCTATATCTTAAATCCAAGCAATGTAAGGAAGTCAGATTTTATAGTCTATATACCTGAGTTCGGGATTAGCTTGTTAAAAAATAGCTTTAATAAAGTTCCTTTGTGTTTTAAATTTGGAGATAAAAAAATACTAACCAGATTATCCAAAGGAGCCAGTTATGAATGTAGAAAAATTAGTTGAAATATATTATGCTGTTGATGAATTTCTCATAAAGTTTATGCCGTATATGGAAAAACAACTGTTAACCAATTCTAAAAGAAAACCCACTAGAACTTGTTCATTAACTTTGAGTGAAATAATGACTATTCTTATTGCCTTTCATGTGATTGGTTTTAGAAATTTTAAGTCTTATTATATTCATTTACAGAAATTTCATTCTGGTGAATTTGGAAAGTTAGTAAGCTAGAATAGATTTATAGAACTGATCCAAAGAACGTTAGTTCCCTTGTACTGTTTTACACAAAGTCTTGCTAAAAAAAACAGGTTGTTATTTTATGGATGCAACAGCCATCAAGGTTTTCCATATCAAAAGAGCCTATACGCACAGGGTTTTTAAATCGATTGCTACTAAAGGTAAAACCAGCATCGGTTGGTTTTTTAGATTAAATTTGCACTTGATAGTCAATGATTTAGGAGAAATTATGAATTTTCAACTGACCACAGGTAAAACTAATGATAGGCTTCCTGTAGAAAATTTGTATAAACACTTGATGGGTAAAATGTTTGCCGATAAAGGTTACATAAGCAAAGATTTATTTGAAAAACTGATCGAGAAAGGCGTGGAACTCATTACCCAGATCAGAAAAAATATGAAAAATGCTTTTACGCCACTCTGGGATAAACTGATGCTTAGAAAACGATCTATAATTGAAACTATTATAGATCAGCTCAAAAATATTAGCCAGATAGAACATTCCAGGCATAGAAGCATACCTAATTTTCTAGTCAATTTGATAGCTGGAATTACAGCTTATGCACTAAAAGAGAAAAAACCTTCTATAACTAATATATATATGACTGGTTCACAATACGTCTAATCCCGGAGTCTTTTGTTTTAAGTGTATAAATATTTTTTAGGATTTATCTTTACCTAAATCATAACACTTAAAACAATGAAAAGAAAAGAGACAGTTAAAGATAGGATAAGCAAGGCCATAGATGTACTGATAGAATCAGGTGTAGACCTTTCCAGACTTTTTGATCAAGACGGCTTACTCAAACAATTAAGTAAGCGTCTTGTAGAAAAAGCATTATATGCTAAAGGTATGAGTCTGTCAGATATTCAGATTCAAATACAGGAATTATATGGCGCAGAAGTAAGTGAAAGCCTGATAAGTAACATCACAGACTCTGTTATTGAAGATGTTAAGATATGGCAAAATCGTCCCTTAGAATCAGTCTATTCTATTGTTTTTTTTGATTGCTTTGTAGTTAAAGTTAGACAAGATAAGCGCATCATCAACAAGGCAGTCTATGTCGCTTTAGGTATAGATAGATCTGGCATAAAGGATGTTTTAGGGCTTTGGATGAGTGAAAATGAAGGGGCTAAATTTTGGTTAGGCAATTTAACAGAACTCAAAAATCGGGGTATGAACGATATGCTCATTGCATGTACAGATAATTTGTCAGGCATGTCTGAGGCCATTGCTGCTGTATACCCAAAAACGGAACATCAGCTCTGTATTGTTCATGCAATTAGGGGTAGTTTGCAGTATGTTTCTTATAAACATAGAAAGGTATTAGTTGCTGATTTAAAACCAATTTATACAGCAGTTACCGAGCAAGAAGCATTGATGGCCTTAGAAGCTTTTGCTACTAAGTGGAATCAACAATACCCACAAATAGCCCAATCTTGGTATGCTAACTGGGATAATCTGATGGTATTTTTACAGTACCCTAATGCCATACGTAAGGTCATTTACACAACAAATGTTTGGAATCTGTAAATAGCCAATTTCGTAGAGTTATCAAAAATAAAAGAGTGTTCCCTAACGATCTAGCTGTTTTTAAAACATTATATCTAATTATTAACTACATGACTAGAAAATGGACCACCTCTATTCATAACTGGAGCGAGGCTATGGCACATTTTTTAATTAAATTTGAAAACAGAATTGAATAAAACCAAAAAAATAATTTACACACTTAAGTGGACAGAGCCGCTTTTGAGAATTTTGTTATGCTAATGGCCGAATAATACGCAATATATATCCAAAACTTCACTTAAAAGAAAAGACGTTACTAACGAAAATATAGAAGCGACAGAACCGTATTTTTTATCTTTTTTATAGCATCCCGTGCAAGTTGGGGAACTTCCATAAAATCATCATAGTTAAATATGGTAAAAATAGGGTTATCCACCAAATGATTATCACAAACAATATACTTAAATTGAGCCAATTCTTGGGCAATGGTATATTTACCTGTTCCAGGTTTTCCTATAAGATATATAATGATGGTACCTTGCATTTTTTATCATGCTCAATAAAATAGGATTAGTTGCTACTATGTAATAGCAGCTGAACTATAACATTACTGCTTTGAGCGTAGTCTAATGGCGTACAATCATTATCATCTTTTGCATTTGGATCTAATTTTAATGCCAATAACTGCTCAACTATTTTATGACTTTCTTTATTTTTATCTTTATCTTTATTATCTTCTAACGCAGCTGCATAGTGCAATAAGGTTTTTCTATCCTCTCCCCGAATCGTTAGATTGTTCTGATCTACTGCTTTTTGAATCAATTGTTTCATAGCAAATGTATTGGGTGTATTAGGTGGGCTCCATGCACGATCTAAGGGCGTCTTACCCTCTCCATCTTTGGCATCTATCTTTGCACCTGCATCAAGCAACATTGTAATAATAATATCACCTTCTGTATTCCAATCACAGGCCCAATGTAAGGGCGTATTACTCTCTTTATCTTTGGCATCTATCTCTGCACCTGCATCAAGCAACATCTTAATAAGATCACTGCTTCTATTGAGATAACAGGCCCAATGTAAGGGCGTATGATGATTTGCATCTTTAGTATTGGGATCTGCATCTTGACGCAAACATGCGCTAACTTTTTCAGGTTTATCTTTTTGCAGAGCGCTAATCAGAGCACTCTGTGCCCGTTGTGGTTTATTTCCCCTTCCACAATTGCTTGCTTGCAAGGCAAATAACATCAGAATAGATAAAGCTATATAGTGCATATAATAGGCCAATATAATCAATAAGCGCATCAGATGTAGCTCAATATAATAACCTTAAAACAAGAAAAAACGCCTCTTGTAAAAAGTTACGACTAGAAAATACATCTAATAGCTGAAAAGAAAATCAGTTTGATAGAGGCCACGAGGTGACTTCTGTTTTTACCAGTGTGCTTTCAGCAGCTTTTTGCATCAGTATTTGATTTTTGCTTATTTGTTGATCAAGCAAAAAATAGGATATACATTCTTTCTCTTAACCTAGCAGACATCTACGACCTCAACCTCAAATAATAGAATTGAATTTGCAGGAAACGGCTTTCCTGTAGCATCTGGGCCATAGGCTAAAGTAGATGGTATAAAAAAACGTGCTTTTTCATGCTTCTTGAGCAATAATACACCTTCATCCAATCCTTTAATAACATCGCCAGCACCTACCTGAAACACAAATGGCTTGTAGGAATTTGTCTCATTGTAGAGATTGTTGGCCTTGGACACCTCTTCCACACTGGTATCAAAAATAGTACCATCTAATAGTCTACCGGTATAATGGACTTTAATGGTCTTACCCTTAACCACAGGCGTCGTAGCCTCGGCAGGCTGATCAATGATATAAAAAAAACCAGAATCAGTTGAAGATGCCTTAATATGACGCGTAGCTAAATAGTCGGTAATAAGCTGTTTATCTTTAGCTAGTTGTGCAGCACGGTCTGTTTCTACCATTTGGTTGTATGCTTGGTCGGTCATAATCTTACTTAATTTAATATCCGTTACTAGTTCATCATCCTTATGTACATGCAACGCCTTTAAAATCTGTTTCAACCGTTCTGGATTTTCTTCTTTCAGGTAGTATTGAGGAGCGCACTTAAAAACCATTCGTTGGTTTTCTTGCATCATACTGATCATTTCAGCTATTTGCTTGTATTTGGATTGAAAAGATTGATCAAATCGCAAGAAGAAAGGCTCCGGGTTATTGATTAATATGCTTTCTGTATGGCTACTTTGCTTGTCTTTTGCTCCTTTTTTAGGTATTGCTTTCATGACGAGAGAGAGCTCGATCCATTCACCATGCTTTTTTACTTGTCGTCCATTACCTCTATTCCCTATGGACTTGTAAGAAAGACCAGATAGAGTGGTTAAAAAAGGATAGCCATAACAATAGTACTGATGATTGTACCAGGCAAGTCCCACAACTAATGCCAACAATATCCACGTGTATACTATTTTACGTTTCATATGATTTTAATTAAAAATTAAATGGAAGCTCTTTTAATATTTTTTCAAATCGGTCCACTGTTTCAGTTAAACTTAAATGGGAAATACCTCCTGCAGCATTCTTATGTCCTCCGCCATTAAAGTATTTCTTGGCAATTAAGTTGGCTGGTAGGTCGCCAACAGATCGCAGGGAAAGATATACCATTTCATCTTTTTCCTTTAGCACAGCAGCTAGCGATATCCCTTGTAGGGAAAGTGCATAATCTACCAATCCTTCCGTATCGCCACTCTTTAAGTCGTATCTTTTGTAATCGTCTTTTTGAATAACAAAGTAGGCTACATGCAATTCGGGTAGCACAACCAAACGTTGACTAATTGCAAAACTAAAAAAATGCAACCTACTAAGCGGTTTATTGTCATAAATAAGCCATTGTACTCTAAAAGGATCTACACCATATTCTATCAAATCTGCTGCAATGCGATGCGTTATAGGTCTGGTGTTTGGATTTTTAAACGAGTTGGTATCGGTTACAAGACCGGTATACAAACAAGTGGCAACGGAAAGGGTGATCTTTTCTTTCTGTTCTAATGCTTCAAAAATTTGAAACAACACCTCTGCACTAGCAGCTGCTTTAGGATCCCATAATAAAAGGTCTGCAAAATTTTCAGGTTCTGTATGATGATCAATAATAATCTTAAATACATCGGGTCGCTTCAATAGATATGCCCATTCATCCAAGCGGCTAGCAGTAGAAAAATCCACACAAAATAGTAGATCTATCTCCTTTATTTGCGCCAGTAAGGTTTCCCGTGTGTGGTGGGCAGCTATTACTACAGAATCTACCCCTGGCAGCCAAGATAGAAAACTAGGATATTCGGTTGGCGTAATTACATGAACGGAATGCCCCTGTTCTCTTAGGAATAAAGCCAAAGCTAACGAAGTCCCAAGTGCATCCCCATCAGGCCTAGCATGCATGACCACTGCAACCTGCTTAGGACTAGCCAACTGTTCCTTTAGAATAAATATATCGTACATATAATATAGAGCATCTAATAAAAAATTGTGATATGGAAAAATTAATTTGTCTGTAACAATAGGGTTATTAAAACAATAATGGTTGAGGCGTTAAATGACATCTACGCTTATTGAGCGCTATAGATATAAGGGCCAACCTACTTTGACCATTATGGCTAATGGTTTAATTTTAAATGAAACTGATTAAATTGGGCCATTCCATAGCAACCTGTATAAGGATGAGTAGGCTATGGATCAACCAGCTTATTCAACTTTATATCTTTCATCGGTAATTTGTGCCAATTCTTCCATCGCATTACTAACATAATAGGGTTGCATCCATCGTTCTATCTGCATCATCCGTTCATTATACTTTTCTTGTGTGGCTGCTCTATCCTTGTGTTTTACACAAGCAATGAAAATGCCTGTATCATCAATAACCGGATCACTTATAACATTTAACCTTAAGCCAAAACATTTTCCTACAAAAGCTTCGGCTTGTTTAAGATGAGGGTCGTCATTTTCCAAAAAGCGCAATCGTTCCACCGATTGTACGGTTATACCCTCACCATACTGTTCTGCTATATCTTGTAGCGCAGTAGCTTTAATTTGTTTGAGTTTATCTAAAATTACTTTAGATTTTTCTTGATGAAGCACTTTTTTATATACTTTTTGAAAAACTGAATCTAAAGGAACTAAATCACCTGCTTTTACCTGATCCACCATAACCGCTAATAGATAGGCATTCCCCAGATCAAAAAGCTGGGAAACCTTACCTACAATAGCCTCATTGTATAACCAGCGCACTACCTTTCGGGCATCTGCATACGCACCGATAGAGGCATCAGAGGGCATAAGGGTCTCTTTCTGAATGGATAAGTGCGCATTGGTAGCTAATTTTTTGAAATCATCCCATTTTTTTACTGAACCAGTAAGATGCATTACCTGCCTAAAATGCTTATTACGTGTATGGTCACTGATCATGGTCTTTTTCTCAATGACAGCTATTTCATAATGGTCTTTCTCTTTTTTAATCAGTTTATACAAGGTATGGAACGGATCATTCACGACGGGCCCTACCACCATACCTTCTTTTAAAGTATGCTTTATGGTTGCAAAGGCATTAGGCAACGTATCAGCTGTAGAAACCAAACGTGTATCTGCAAGATGACCATCTGTATGCTGTTTGGCAAAAGTATAAGGATCAGTTGTAGTGGCAAATTGAGTCACAAGGGAGTTTAGATCTTTTTGAAAATCAGAATTATCCTTTTCATCTGCTTGAATAGGAACAGTAATATACTCAATGGTTCTGCTTTCTGATAAAGATATATAATGGTTTTTATGGGCAGCCATGTAATCTCGTAATTGTTGATGGCTCAGTGGTACCAAATCATCTTTAACCGACGTAAAGGGAATATAGAGATAATCTACATTACAAAACTGGCTGGAATGTTGTGCAGTTTGCTCCGCTTCCAATGTGCTAGTAAAGCAACTTTGTGCCATGAGTTGATGTAACTTCTGTTTGGCCCTTTTTAGGGCAAGTCCTTTTTCAACCTGATACCACCATTCTTGTTCACGTTTAGATAAGTTATTGAGATAGGTCAATAATTTTTGCTTATCAAATGCAGCTGTTTTAGGGTCCTTAAAAGCGTCGAGCAGCTCAGAATCAATGTGGTTACCCTGCACCAAATCGACCAGCTCTTGGCTACCTACTGCAATGCCAGCCTGTTGTATTTCCTTGATATAAAGCAGGCGCTCAATCAATTGACGCCATGCATAATCACGAATCTGATCTTCTCTTGCTTGTTGCTTACCTTGACTGGCAAAATGCTGATAAATGGCTTCATAAGATTTTCGGTAATCCATATAACTGATTTTCTTACCAAATAGCCTACCAATTTGATCTTTGCTACTAAAAAGATAAGGGGCTATACGTTCCAGCCGATCACCCAAAAACATGACCACCAAACAAGAGACTACTATAACAACAAAAGTATTACCACTCTTTCTAATATTTGCAAGAATTGCCATTTATACAAACCATTTACATTAGATATTATCCACATACCCATCACGGCTACGAATTTACCGCCTAATAAGATAGGATCAAAATAGTGTTCCATTGCAAGCAGTGGTTACCTCAATATCCCTTTGCGCTGCAATACAGTTGTAAAAAATTTAATCTCATTATCCCCATGAAAGATTTTAAATGGAAGATAAAAAAACTGAACCTTAGATAATACCAATAAAAAGTATCCTTTTTTCTTATAAGCCTTTTTAATGTCTATCCATGGTATGGGCATCGTTTGTTTTGCATTGATCTGCATCATCAGATGCTGGTTATTGATTGCATAAGTTACGCGTTCAAACATAGGACGATTGGTATCTATCTGGGTAAGTCCATACAATTGAATCACCCAAAAAATTAGATAACAGGTAAAACCTATCATGCCAATCACCACAAACCAGATCGTTTTTATAAAAAAGGTACTGCTCGTAAAAAGAGCAAGCAGAGGGAAAATCCACCACTGCATGCGTAAAATATTTTGTAGCCCTAATTTTACATAAAGGCTGTTCGACATTTTATACTTTTTTGTTTTGACAATCATAATGTTCAAAATAATAACTAAATAAAGAGCGTTGCATAGGCTGGTTGGCTAGGCTATTGCTTTTTTACTTAATCCCTGGTGAATATAGTGATTTTACCTATAACTTTAAGTATATTGCTTGTGCTTAGTTATTGCGATAGGCTTACCATAAAACCTAGAATCTATGTTTGCTATGCTACCATTATTATGCCATAAAACTGCTATGGCTACGCTATCAAATGGAATCCAGTGTGGTACTGCTGCAGGTAGTAGCCTAATGGCTCCTCCATTTTGGTTGGCCATGCCTTTTATAGGTTTATTGTTGATGATTGCTACTGGTCCACTTTTTTTCGCTGATTTTTGGC
Source organism: Cardinium endosymbiont of Oedothorax gibbosus (assembly GCF_936981045.1). Classification (GTDB taxonomy): domain Bacteria; phylum Bacteroidota; class Bacteroidia; order Cytophagales; family Amoebophilaceae; genus Cardinium. Next base: position 554,373 of record NZ_OW441264.1, on the reverse strand, counting down.
ACAAACATTATCCAAAGGTAGCCATATTGTTGGCTACTTTTGTGATGGCTTACTATTGTATCGTGCTGGAAAATAAGATAAAGCCTATAGAAGCAGCAGTGGAATACATACAGTTTATGGCTTTGATTACTGCTTTATACATTGCAACCGGTGGTATTGCCATTAAAGTACATGCACGTGCTACCCCACTGGCCAACATGATTTTACTCTTCATAGGGGCCTTATTTGCCAATTTAATTGGGACAACGGGTGCTTCTATGCTTTTCATACGTCCTTATCTAGACTTAAATAAAGACCGCATTAAAGTCTACCATGTTGTCTTTTTCATCTTTATCGTTAGCAATATAGGGGGCGCATTAACACCTATTGGAGATCCCCCCTTGTTTCTAGGGTTTCTCAAAGGGGTACCTTTTGAATGGACTTTAATACACAATAGTCTGCCTTGGCTGGTGGCCCTTTTGATGCTGTTATCTATTTTTTACTTTTTTGAGCGCAGCAATAAGGTAGTGTTAGATGGTAAGGCTTACCAAGGAAGCATCTCTATGGCAGGTGGTAAAAATATAATTTGGTTGGTCATAATTATTGGTGCCGTCTTTTTAGATCCAACCATTTTCTCTTGGTTGCCTACTATTGATTACCATGGCCATCCTATTTCTTTTGTACGTGAGTTGATGATGCTGACCGTAGCCACTCTTGCCTATTATACTACCAACAAACAGGTACTGCTATCGAATGGATTTAGTTTTGCGCCTTTAAATGAGGTCTGTCTAATCTTTATAGGTATTTTCGGTACCATGATTCCGGCACTTGAATTAATTGGTAGATTTGCTGCATCTGAAATGGGCAAACCGTTGATTACGCCTACTACTTTATACTGGGGGACCGGATTTTTTTCCTCTGTTTTGGATAATGCACCTACCTATCTAAACTTTGTAGCGGCCAGCATGGCCGCACAAGGGGCAAGTGTTCAAATGGTAGCCAATGTGCAAGCCTATGCAACAGGAGGCATCTACCCTGATTCAGTCATTCGATTAAGTGCGATTGCCTTAGCTTCCGTTTTTTTTGGTGCCATGACCTATATTGGCAATGGTCCTAACTTTATGGTTAAAGCTATTGCGGAGCAAGCAGGCATCACCATGCCTTCTTTCGGCCACTATATGGTTCGGTTTTCTCTACCTATTTTGCTTCCTCTTCTTTTTATGATTTGGATCTTTTTTTTCGCATCGTAACCCAATAAGGATCTACCTAGGATCATAGGCTATACATCATCAAAATGGGTCAAATAGTAAGCAGGGTAGTCACTTTATTTTTAACAATTGGTCTATGCTTGTCGCTATTATTTGCGCAAAAAAAGCATGCTACTTTAGTATGCAAAGATATAGAAATAGCTATCAAGAGTGATCCAGAACAATCTTTTATAACGCCCAAGGATATAGTTGATCTATTGCAATCAACGCATCACATCTCTTTACGTAAGACGCCACTAAAAAATATTAACGCTTATGCCATACAACATCAACTTAAAAGCCACCCGCTTATAAAGAATGTATTGGTTTATAAAACTTGGAGCGGTACTTTAAAAATCTGTTTAGAAACCAAATATTTTATTGCCCGTATCATTAGCCTAATGGCGCCAAATGTTGCGCAGATCTATCTGGATGAACAAGGTGGCTTGATAGCGCTTAAAGATCTACCACTACTTCGACTGCTTGTTGTGACTGGTGACCATATAGCGACAGAAAACAAAAAGTTATGCGATCAGGGATTATTGGCGTTGTTACACTACATCTATCAGGATGCCTTTTGGAGACGGCAGATTACAAGCTTACAAGTAGAAACGAATGGTAAAATCATGCTTGGTGCGCAAATAGGTGGCCATCGAGTAGTATTTGGAAAGGCAGAACACATAGACGAAAAGTTTAAGAAACTATGGCTTTTTTATAGTCAGGTTATGCCTTATAAAGGCTGGAGGGCTTACGGTCGTGTAAACTTAGAGTTTGAGCATCAGTTAATTTGTGAATAAAAACATTATGTACCACTGACTTAAACAGATACAGGCGCCATACCAGTGGTTTATACACGCAGCTGCAATAAAATATATTTTTCTTAAGCCCCCCATTGACTGAACGATATTAAAAAAGCGTAGGCAATAGGGTCCGCTTCGGTAATTTCTCAGCCAATAGAGCAGACCATGGTGCGATCTTAAAAGTTTTGTGGCGTGCAGTAGCACCACTTATTAAAGTAATATTGCTTTTGGCTATATCCAATGTTTTAGCTAATAGTGCGATAATGGCTTTGTTGGCTTTAACCCCTTCAGGAGGGGCCATAATACGGAGCTGTAATATATACTTGTTTCCTTCCTTTATCCAGTATTCAAGTTTGTCTTGATGGCTTTTAGGTTTTGCATAGATATGCAAAAAATAGGCTGAGGTACTAAATATGGTCACTTCAACTTTTGGTTATTAGAAGGAATGCAAAAGTAGGTCTACCCTTAAAGCTGGAAAGCCAGAAGCCACGCCGCAGCCCCATTAAACTGATTTTCTGGTCATCTTTAAAGGCACACTTCCTGATTGCAACTTGTACAAGGAGCCGTTTTTTTCTTTTTCGGAGTACAGCGTTTCCATATGGCTGAACGGAGGCCTTGTTCTAGCCCTTTGTTATAGTAATCTTATAATACAAACGTACAACGCATATAGTTTTAATCTATGGTTCATTCAGTACTAAAATAGTAGAGGAGCGATCTTTTTTATCCAAGGTTTCAATAGACACTTGGCTATAATAGATAAGGAAGCCCGTTTCATAACATCATATAGCTCCTCTTTAATCTTTGTTTTACCTGTATTAGATATAAAAAGCCATACAGAAAGCCCACCCAAAAGTGTACCCCAACCTAATAATAATTTTTTAGACATAGATTACAGGGATTAAGTGCGTGCGGTAAGGGAATCAATAAACCAACGGTTTTTTGATTCCCTATTGCATTCCATTAGTCTTAGTTAGGTTATCCCTTAACAGCGCTTTTAACCCCATGAATGGCTTCCTCGACTTTTTCAGAAGATGACCTAACACAACCAGAAAGCCGCTTGGCTTTATTGTGGATGGCTTTGGTGATTTTTTTCTTGGTATCATCGCAGACTAAAAAACCCAATACAGAGCCTAATACCACGCCCAACACTAGGCAATATGCATTTTTAAACATAATGTTACTTTTATTAAAGTGTTAAACCGTTAAATAAAAATGAACTACTCTATCGAAATTTACAAATTTTCACTCAATAAAGCTATGAAAACATACAATTATAATACCCTGCCAATAGGGTGACCAAATGACCAATCAGTTGAAATCTAAATATCCAGTTTAGCATATTTAGCATAACGTTCTATAAATTCTCTACGAGGCGGTACTTCATCGCCCATTAACATGGAAAATAGGTGTTCTGCAGCCAGTGCAGAGGCTATGGTTACCTGTTTTAGGTTGCGGCGGGTTGGGTTCATAGTGGTATCCCAGAGTTGGATTTCATTCATCTCACCCAAACCTTTATAACGCTGTACAAATACGGCATCCACTTTTCCATCTTTAAGGCTAAATTGGGTTACCCATTCTTCTTTGTCTGATTCTGTCCAGCAATACTGCTCTTCTTTGTCTCGTTTCACCAGGTAGAGTGGGGGAGAGGCAATATAAAGGTATCCCTTTTCTATAATGTCCCGCATATAACGGAAGAAAAAGGTTAAAATAAGGGTACGAATATGGCTTCCATCTACATCTGCATCAGTCATAATCACAATTTTATGGTAGCGTAATTTATCTAGATGCATCGCTTGATCATTCCCATCTGTGCCCATGGTGACGCCTAGTGCAGTGATCATATTTCTAACTTGCTCATTATCATATATTTTGTATGCTTGTGCTTTTTCTACATTTAGAATTTTACCCTTTAAGGGAAGAATGGCTTGGAATCTTCTGTTTCTACCCATTTTAGCTGTACCGCCAGCGGAATCACCCTCTACCAAAAATAGCTCACAAAGAGCAGGGTCCCGTTCGGAACAATCTGCTAATTTACCAGGCAAGCTGTTGCTTATCAACACATTTTTGCGTTGGACCATTTCACGTGCTTTTCGGGCCGCTTGTCGGGCTTGGGCTGCTATGATAACTTTATTAATAATTAGTTTCGCTTCCTTGGGGTGTTCTTCTAAGTAGTAATGTAATACTTCGGCTACACAGCTTTCTACAGCGCCTTGTACCTCTGCATTCCCTAGTTTGGTTTTCGTTTGCCCTTCAAACTGAGGCTCTGCTACCTTTACACAGATTACAGCGGTTAAACCTTCTCGAAAGTCATCTCCAATGATCTCTATTTTGGCTTTCTCTAATAAACCAGATTTATCTGCATAGCTTTTTAAAGTGCGGGTTAAGGCTCTTTTAAATCCAGTGACATGCATGCCCCCTTCGATAGTATGTATGTTATTAACATAGGAGACTACGGTTTCAGAATAGCCTGTATTGTAGGTCATTGCAACCTGTACCATTACATTATTTTTTTCCCCTTCTACAAGAATAGGGGCAGGCATAATAGAAGCCTTAGTGCTGTCCAAGTGGGCCACAAACTCCAGTAGCCCCCCTTCAGAGTGAAAGGTTTGCCTGAAAGGATTGCCTTGCGCATCTCGTTCACGGTGATCCTCTAGTTGCATCTTTAGCCCTACATTTAAATAGGCCAGTTCTTGTAGTCTACCTGCAATAGTATAGAGGTTATAGACTGTAGTGGTAAAAATAGAGCTATCTGGAACAAAATACACCGTAGTACCACGTAGGTCTGTAGTACCTATTTCTTTAACAGGGTAACGTGGAATGCCTTGGGCATATGCTTGTTTGTAGATCTTTCCATTTCGGTATACGGTAACCTCTAAGTGAGCGGATAATGCGTTAACACAGGAAACCCCTACACCATGCAAGCCTCCAGAAATTTTATAGGTATCCTTGTCAAATTTACCACCTGCATGCAATACGGTCATGACCACTTCCAAGGCTGATTTTTGTTCTTTTGGATGTATCTCAGTAGGGATACCACGACCATCATCCCATACAGTAATAGCATTATTCTCGTGGATGGTAATGCCAATTTTAGTGCAATAGCCTGCTAAAGACTCATCAATAGAGTTGTCTACTACCTCCCAAACAAGATGGTGTAATCCCTTTATGCCTACATCCCCAATGTACATGGCAGGACGTTTTCGAACCGCTTCTAGCCCTTTTAGGATTTGAATATTATCTGCTGAATAGTCATTAATGGTTAGGGTCATTTTTAAAAGCTGGTTTAAAAAAAAATTTATATGCGAAGATAATAGGTTTCATCAAAAGGAACACTATATTTCAACTATTGTCATACCAGCCATAAGGGGTGTTCCTTATAAATAGTCTCGTATGACACTACGCAAAATGCCCCTTCCCCGCCCATGGATGATTTTTAATCGACTATGACCCAATAGCAATGAACGATATAGAAATTTTTCTAATGCCAACAGTGCTTGCGCTTTGTTGAAACCATGCAGATCAAGTGTTGGATCGGCTTGCGTAAAATGGTGCACGAATGGTAACATGATTGGGCTGCTTAACTTTTGCTCGTATAGATGGAGGAGGTTTTACTAATTCAACAGCTTGAATCGGAAAATAAACATGTATCTTATATCTTAGTATTAAATAACAACTTATAGATGAGGGTAGTTGAAATGTTGATCAAGCGCATGTGGTTTAGGTTAACCAAACAGAAAACTATATTGATAAGCAGGTTACTTGAGAGTAACTGGACTTTATTTTAATAGTCGAAGAAAGAGTAAGCACCTGCTTATAATTATTTTTTCTTTGCATAAATAGCAGAAGAAGTTGTTTAACTTTCTTGTACGAATAAGAATAAAGAAATTTAATTATAATATACCATGAATACAATATTAGGATTGGATGTAAGCAAAAAATCGCTTGATGTATGCATCTATAATTCACAAACTAAGCTTATATATCAAAAATTTAGTAATGATGATAAAGGGCATAAAGCGCTTATTAATTACTTAGATCAGTCACCCCGGCTCTGTCCACTTAAGTGTGTAAATTATTTTTTTGGTTTTATTCAATTCTGTTTTCAAATTTAATTAAAAAATGTGCCATAGCCTCGCTCCAGTTATGAATAGAGGTGGTCCATTTTCTAGTCATGTAGTTAATAGTTAGATATAATGTTTTAAAAACAGCTAGATCGTTAGGGAACACTCTTTTATTTTTGGTAACTCTACGAAATTGGCTATTTACAGATTCCAAACATTTGTTGTGTAAATGACCTTACGTATGGCATTAGGGTACTGTAAAAATACCATCAGATTATCCCAGTTAGCATACCAAGATTGGGCTATTTATGGGTATTGTTGATTCCACTTAGTAGCAAAAGCTTCTAAGGCCATCAATGCTTCTTGCTCGGTAACTGCTGTATAAATTGGTTTTAAATCAGCAACTAATACCTTTCTATGTTTATAAGAAACATACTGCAAACTACCCCTAATTGCATGAACAATACAGAGCTGATGTTCCGTTTTTGGGTATACAGCAGCAATGGCCTCAGACATGCCTGACAAATTATCTGTACATGCAATGAGCATATCGTTCATACCCCGATTTTTGAGTTCTGTCAAATTGCCTAACCAAAATTTAGCCCCTTCATTTTCACTCATCCAAAGCCCTAAAACATCCTTTATGCCAGATCTATCTATACCTAAAGCGACATAGACTGCCTTGTTGATGATGCGCTTATCTTGTCTAACTTTAACTACAAAGCAATCAAAAAAAACAATAGAATAGACTGATTCTAAGGGACGATTTTGCCATATCTTAATATCTTCAATAACAGAGTCTGTGATGTTACTTATCAGGCTTTCACTTACTTCTGCGCCATATAATTCCTGTATTTGAATCTGAATATCTGATAGACTCATACCTTTAGCATATAATGCTTTTTCTACAAGACGCTTACTTAATTGTTTGAGTAAGCCGTCTTGATCAAAAAGTCTGGAAAGGTCTACACCTGATTCTATCAGTACATCTATGGCCTTGCTTATCCCATCTTTAACTGTCTCTTTTCTTTTCATTGTTTTAAGTGTTATGATTTAGGTAAAGATAAATCCTAAAAAATATTTACACACTTAAAACAAAAGACCCTCTTTCTACTTTTTAGAATTTTGTTATGCTAATGGCCGAATAATACCCAATATATATCCAAAACTTCACTTAAAAGAAAAGACGTTACTAACGAAAATATAGAAGCGACAGAACCAAAAATCTTTATTTATCCAATTGTATTGCAGTATACAAATACTCTGCTACTTAAAAATGATATAAAATTTCCATATGGGATACTTGTATAATTATATAAAATTACTTAAAATTGCTATCTAAATGAAGTGTTGCAAGCTCCAGTTTATAGGCTTATGCCTTAGATGGTAGCTATATAAGCATCGATTAAACCAATAGAAACCCATACGAAAACCTTATTAAAAATGGAACACAACATAAAAATATTTTCAAAGCGTACTGTATTGTACTTTGCTATAGTAGTTTTAAGTGGAGCTGAATGCAAAAATAGACTAACAGATAGACTAATTGCAGATATAGATGGGGATAATGCAACAACAATACAACAGGAACAACAACAGCAGGGCAAAGACAACCAAGCACAGGTCATAGTTGACAGTGTGGATAATAAAACATCGGAACAAAACAAATCCCACACCGCATTAGAAACTAGCGGACAAAAACAAGAAAGCCAAAGTACACAACAACTTAACAGTTAGAATAATAAAACATCGGACAAAACAAATCCGATAATCCAGAAGAAGGCGATCGGAAAACAATAAAAAGAAACAATAAAAAGCAAATGCACAAGAAATAAAAGAAACGAATTTATTAAAAAAATCTCAACCACCTAAAAATAAAAAAAACACAGAAATAATGACATCTTTAGGAAGCTGTTTGCCAAGGCAGTTGACACTATTGGATGCACAGGTATATTTTATCTACCAATACAACGTTCTTAATAATCAGCACACTAAATTAACACATATGTATCCATTCAGCGATCTAGTAAAATGGCCTAAAGATAAGAAAAAAATTTACCATTGCCTTGCTACCTGTTCAGCACTGTGATGGAAATCTGCTTCCCGGCATACTTTTAGGCCATTTTTTTAGCATAAAAGTGTAAGTTTTAATGCATTTCCTTAAAAAATTAGAAAAAATGCGCTTTCTGCCACAGCGCTTAACGGATACTGCCTTGAACAGATACACACATATAAACAATCAAAATAACCGATACTAGTTAAATGCATGGTATTAAATTTATATTCATACAATATTTTTTGCTTAACCTTTTTAATAGCCACTAATTGCAACAGTATTAAAAAAAGCAACTTACCCATACCAGATCCAATGGGTCAGAAAAAGCCATGTGTAATCATGTCATTAGTAGGCCCCTATGCCCAACTGCGCACTGGGCCGAACAATATACTCTATGTAGAGACAACTGATCCAAACCTTCAGGCCAACCAAGACGGCACATCTATCACCGTCACTCCAACAAACCCTAACAGCACCATAGAGGTGAGATTTAATAGTGGCACCCAATCTACACCTACTCAACCACAACAAACACAGAAACAAACAACAGAAACAAACAACAGAAACAACACAGAAACAGAAACGCAAGGTAGCGATGTATTGGAACAACCCAATCAGAATAAAGTATATGTTGTACCAGAACAACCCTCAACCATGCCTCAAGCTGCTTTGGGAAGCAGTAATAACACTAACCAGACGTTTGGTACAGCGGAAAATCATGGCCCTATATCCACCAATAGATTGCCTCAACCAAGCCAAAATATGATGCTAGGCGGTCCTAAAGAGGAGAGGCGTGATGGTGACAAGGTAACAGGCCCAAATTCCCAACTTAATAATAGCCGATTAGACAACGTTGATGAACAAGATAGTATGCAAGAACAAGTTGAGCCATCGTCTTCTGATCAACAAGATAGTGTGCAACTATCAAACAATACAACAAGACAGGACAGACCACTAGATCAAAATCTACAACCTACATCACAAGGTCTATTCGAGAGATTCTCCCAAGAAAAGAGTGAGCATTTGCTCTGCGAGCAAAAAGACGAAATTTATATCAACAGAATATTCGGAGGAAGACGGAAAAGAAGCTCATACATATACAAAATCCCAGTTGATCTTCTTAAAAATTTTTCAGCAAGTGATTTGGAAGCCTGTGACCTATCTAATTCACCACTTTTGCAGGCCGTTGCAATAGAAAACTAAGTTTCTATAAGATAGAGGTAATTATCGCCTAATAGTTACTTTTAAGTATTAAAAATACATAAACAATAATATTTCTAGTCTAGAAGCATTACAAATATGTCCGAATTATTATATTAAAACTATGTAAAATTTTCTATTGCAACGGCCTCTTTTGTGTAAATAGTCGTCCCTGAAATATTATATATTTATTTGTTAATCAAGATAAATATGATTAAATTTTTATTATAGAATAACCAAATTTTGCGTTATTTTTTATAAAAACCTTGTAAAATAAGGATGAAATCTAAGAGATTGGGTCTTTTGTTTTAAGTGTATAAATATTTTTTAGGATTTATCTTTACCTAAATCATCACACTTAAAACAATGAAAAGAAAAGAAACAGTTAAAGATGGGATAAGCAAGGCCATAGATGTACTGATAGAATCAGGTGTAGACCTTTCCAGACTTTTTGATCAAGACGACTTACTCAAACAATTAAGTAAGCGTCTTGTAGAAAAAGCATTACAGTCACAAATGGATGACCATTTAGGTTATAACGTGAGTTCGGGATTAGATTATTTTTTCATTTGATAATCAATATCAATGAAAATTTATAAAATTTGTTTTATTAGACAATTAAATAGGTAGTTGAATAACAAATAATTCTGGTAATCAGTTTATTATATATGTTATATTTATAAAATTAGATATAAAAATTTGTTAAATAAGTGCAAATATTAACTAAATAATTGATATTAAATTGTTGTAAATCAGTCAAATAAATCCCGAACTCACGTTTATAATAAGTATGCACGTAGTGATTCAGAGAATGTACGTAATGGATTATCCAGTAAGCAAGTTATTACTGATAATGGCGTTATATCGGTTGAAGTACCCAGAGGTAGAGCATCGACTTTTGAACCTATTTTATTGCCTAAGCGTCAAACAAGAATTTCTGGTTTGGATGATAAGATCTTATCTTTATATGCTAAAGGTATGAGTCTGTCAGATATTCAGATTCAAATACAGGGATTATATGGCGCAGAAGTAAGTGAAAGCCTGATAAGTAACATCACAGACTCTGTTATTGAATATGTTAAGATATGGCAAAATCGTCCCTTAGAATCAGTCTATTCTATTGTTTTTTTTGATTGCTTTGTAGTTAAAGTTAGACAAGATAAGCGCATCATCAACAAGGCAGTCTATGTCGCTTTAGGTATAGATAGATCTGGCATAAAGGATGTTTTAGGGCTTTGGATGAGTGAAAATGAAGGGGCTAAATTTTGGTTAGGCAATTTAACAGAACTCAAAAATCGGGGTATGAACGATATGCTCATTGCATGTACAGATAATTTGTCAGGCATGTCTGAGGCCATTGCTACTGTATACCCAAAAACGGAACATCAGCTCTGTGTTGTTCATGCAATTAGGGGTAGTTTGCAGTATGTTTCTTATAAACATAGAAAGGTATTAGTTGCTGATTTAAAACCAATTTATACAGCAGTTACCGAGCAAGAAGCATTGATGGCCTTAGAAGCTTTTGCTACTAAGTGGAATCAACAATACCCATAAATAGCCCAATCTTGGTATGCTAACTGGGATAATCTGATGGTATTTTTACAGTACCCTAATGCCATACGTAAGGTCATTTACACAACAAATGTTTGGAATCTGTAAATAGCCAATTTCGTAGAGTTACCAAAAATAAAAGAGTGTTCCCTAACGATCTAGCTGTTTTTAAAACATTATATCTAATTATTAACTACATGACTAGAAAATGGACCACCTCTATTCATAACTGGAGCAAGGCTATGGCACATTTTTTAATTAAATTTGAAAACAGAATTGAATAAAACCAAAAAATAATTTACACACTTAAGTGGACAGTGGAAGTGTTCTATAAACTGTGTCAAGGCGATAAAAGGTTATAAATTAATTAAATAAACATTAAAGGTTTTAGACATGGAAGAAAATAAGAACAATTCCTATGTTGGTTTAGTAGATTACAAATTTCTGTAGGAAAATATTTTGTGCTCTATCCGTTTAGGTAAGCCTTTAACAGGAAAAGGTGGTGCTTTAACGCCTCTGATAAAAAAGCTTCTAGAGGCAAGTCTAGAAGGTGAAATACCACACCATTTATCTAGTGATTCAACAGAAAATAATAGAAGAAATGGCAAAAGCTCTAAAACTTTACGTACGAGTTCTGGTTCCTTTGATCTGCTAACTCCTAGGGATAGGACAGGTAGTTTCGATCCACAAATAGTTAAAAAGCGTCAAACAAGCCTACATCCTGAGCTGGAAAGCAAGATCTTAAGCATGTTTTCTAGTGGTATGAGCTATAAATCTATAGCCGTTCATGTTGAAGAGATCTATGATCATAAAGTATCAGCTGCTGAAATATCATCTATTACAGATAGCTTGTTACCGATAATAAATGAATGGCGTAACCGCCCTCTTCAATCAGTTTATCCGATAGTTTTCATGGATGGGATATTTTTTAAGGTAAAAGAAGATGGCAGATGTGTAAGCAAATGCATGTATACCTTATTAGGCATAGATCAAGAGGGTAAAAAAGAAGTATTGGGATTTTATTTGTCTGAAAGTGAGGGGGCTAACTTCTGGTTGGGTGTACTTAACGAGCTTAAGGAAAGAGGTGTAGAAGATATCCTTATTGCCTGTGTTGATGGCCTAAAAAGCTTTCCTTCAGCCATAAATAGCGTTTTCCCTAATGCACAAGTGCAGGTCTGTGTAGTACATCAGATACGAAACTCACTCAAGTATGTAGCTAGCAAAGACGTAAAACGTTTTTTAACTGATTTAAAGCAAATATATCAAGCTTCAAGTAAGGAAGTTGCTGAGCATTATCTATTGGAATTAGAAGAAAAATGGGGGGGGGGAAGTATCCAATGGTTACCAAATCTTGGCAAAATAATTGGGAACATTTGTCTGGTTATTTTAAGTATTCAGATCCTGTCAGAAGGCTAATTTATACCACCAATCCTATAGAAAGCTTGCATAGGCAGATTAAGAAGTTTACCAAGACAAAAGGAGCGTTTACCAGTATAAATGCTTTGAGGTTGTTGCAATAGAGTTTTAAGCTTTGTTATAAAAAGTGACTTTTAGTGTTATACAATGGTTAAATTAGGTTGATTCTTTAATCGTTTAAACTTAAGCTTTTTAATAATATTGTTATGGCCGTCAAAACAAATAATCAATTAAGTTTTGCAGATATTTCAGCCAGTCGACGTAAGTGTAAGCATACTTTTTTCGATCAGCTTAATAAGCTGATTACTTGGAAAGTAATAGAAAAAGAACTTTTCTTGTATTATCCTAAAGGTTTGTGTTTATCAGGAAAGGCAGCTTATAGCCCGCTTCTTTTATTTAAAATGCTGTTGCTTCAAACATGGTATGCTCTGAGTGACTATCAAGTAGAAGAAGAAGTAAATGATCGTATCACTTTCAGCAGATTTTGTCGTATTTCCATGGATAGTTCTGTTCCAGATCATAGCGTATTAAGCAGGTTTAGGACTGCGCTTACGGAGAAGCAGGTCCTAGAAAGGTTATTGAAAATAATTAACGATCAACTATCTAGTCATGGTGTATTAGTTCAACATGGTGCAGTTGTTGATGCCTCTATTACGCCTACCGCTAGGCGCCCTAAAGGTAAAAAAAGCTATGATCTCCATGAAGATGGCACTATAACTGTAGCCGAAAGTTATCAAAAAGGTGTAGATCCAGAAGCGAGTTGGACAAAAAAAGGAGATAATCTCTACTATGGGTATAAGCGTCACATCCTTGTGGAAAGTAAAGAAGGCTTAGTCCTAGCAGTCAGTACCACAAAAGCATCTAGTCATGATAATGCTCATTTACAAGTCTTATTGGATAAAGTAGAGCTAAAAGTAGGTAGTAGGCTATATGCAGATAAGGGCTATAGCGGATCACCTAATGAAACCTTATTAAAGAATAAAGCCTTAAAATCAGCTATTCAGAAGAAAGCTACTAGAAATAATCCTTTATCACCTACTGCTAAACGGTTTAATACATTGGTAGCTAAAACCAGGTATAAAGTAGAACGTGTATTTGGAAGTATTAAAAGTTGGTTCCGAAGCTCAGGAGCTCACTACATAGGACTTGCTAAAACTCATACGCAACACGTTATCGAAGCAATAGCCTATAACTTATACAGGTCGCCAAATATCATATTAAGAGGTCTTTAGGGGAATGGTCTGTCTAAAATGCAATAAAAGTACGTGAAAATCAATAAATAATAAAATTAATACCACTTTAATACCAAAAATCAGTCTAAACAACCCTAAAAATATTATAATAGAAATCTATCACAACGGCCTCGTTCTGTTTTCCCGAATACGGCGGTCCGACAGTCTTCTTCATAAACCTTGCACAACTCTCCCAGTATACTTAATCATTCCACTACCAATGTACAACATCCCCATTGTATAGAGTTTGCTATTGGGATAGCTTTGCCACCCACACCCACGGCCTTTTCTTCTATGGGTTAAGTATCTGCGAAATCGGTTATTAACGTGAGTTCTGGATTTATTTGACTGATTTACAACAATTTAATATCAATTATTTAGTTAATATTTGCACCTATTTAATAAGTTTTTATATCTAATTTTATAAATATAATATATATAATAAACTGATTATCAGAATTATTTTTTATTCAACTACCTATTTAACTGTCTATAAAACAAATATTATAAATTTTTATTAATATTGATTATCAAATGAAAAAATAATCTAATCCCGAACTCACGTTTTAAGTGAAGTTTTGGATATATATTGGTTATTATTCGGCCACTAGCATAACAAAATTCTCAAAAGTAGAAAGATGATTTTTAGTTCCGATTACTTGTCCTTTTTGAATCATAGGAATGTTTTCTATCCCTGCAATGGTCTAGAGTAAAGAAATGGTTGGACCACTTAAAATTAAGCATATCTATTGCTTCTGATTGCTCGCAATACAGTAGCTGACTAACTTGATTCTTCATTGTTTACCCATTCCCTTCTCATCCCACCGTACGTTCAGTTTTCCCGAATACGGCGGTCCGACAGTCTTCTTCATAAACCTTGCACAACTTTCTCAGGATACTTAATCATTCCACTACCAATTACAACATCCCCTGAACGTACCTTGGGATGAGAAGGGAATGGGTAAACAATGAAGAATCAAGTTAGTCAGCTACTGTATTGCGAGCAATCAGAAGCAATAGATATGCTTAATTTTAAGTGGTCCAACCATTTCTTTACTCTAGACCATTGCAGGGATAGAAAACATTCCTATGATTCAAAAAGGACAAGTAATCGGAACTAAAAATCATCTTTCTACTTTTGAGAATTTTGTTATGCTAGTGGCCGAATAATAACCAAAGTTTCAGGTAAAGAGAAGAACTATACAAAAAGAAATTATAGACGAGACAGAACCGAACCTTATCCACATAGATTTGCTTCTTTATTATTATAAGAAGCTATAAGATCCATTAATACTTTGGCTGCTGCATCTATTTCTACTTTGCTAGATTTACCATCAGTTTTTAACAGTATCCATGATTTATAGGCCTTCTCGAAGGTTTCCATATCTTCAAAATCTAACCAAAAAGTATTAGTAAGTATATGGGCTGGGCCTTCCATTAGAACCATTTCTTCTACAGCATGCCTAAATGAAGATTGTTGAAACCTGGCTGGCCATGCAGGAAAAACCATTGTCATGATAAATGAATAGGGATCCTGTTCTGTTGTTAATGTATCGTCACTTCTAAGCAGAATATGTTCTATTAAGTGAAATCCTTCACATGCTTGGTTCAATGCTCTAAGCAACTCCACACTTTGTTGTACAATAGCCTCTGCTTCTTCGATATGCATAACAGGTTCAGTAACTAGCTCAATAGTGTGCTTTTTTACTTTATCCACATAAAGTAGAATGCTATAGGTATCATTGGCTTTTTTTACAATATTGTAATACTGTTCATTGATACCATAGGATATAACTAAGGATTGCAGATTTTCATATTTCCCTCTAAACATGAAAATATCATCATATGCTGTTTGGCAATTTTTGCCTAGAAAAATATCCAAATTATATTGTACGGACTTTTTGTCTAAGTACATACTATTCTTGACTACTTGATGTAAAAGCTTTTTTTCTAAACTTTTAATACCTAAATTGCGGTAAATACGACGCTTAAAACCAGATGGCGTATAATGGATCCAGTTATTCACTTCATTGGCCGCTATATGGGCCGCTCGGTTTCTATTTTTACTGATATCAGTATAATCCTTTAGAAAAAGAGCTTTATTTGTATTAAATTCATCCCATTGCATTTCCTCATTTTTAGGATAGAGGTGCAACGAGTAGATGGTAAATCGTTCTGCAAAATAAGCTAATAAATGGTCTAATACCCTTGATCGTTTGTCTAAGCTTCGAATATCACTTTCTAATGCTCTATTGATATAAGAATAGTAAGCTTTAGTCGTTGCATCACCTTGGTCTTTATCTTCAGAAGATCTATCTACTATTTCTTTTTTTAAATCTAAGTACTTTCTTTGTACCACAAAGTCAAGATCATTACCTGAATCAGACTCTTTAGTAGGTTGTTTAATAATGCTATGCATTCTAGATACGTCCAAGGGCAAACGGCCATTAGGCTGATTATAACGCTCACTGTAGATGGCCATAGTGTGTTTGATATTGGACAATTGACCCAGATAATTGGCAAAAAGCTGGTCAAAAAACATTAAGTAGCTTTTTAATTGTTTTGCTTTCGATTGGTTTTCAAGAGTTTCAGATGGAGAACACCCTTCATGACCTACATTATAGAGTAAGGGAAAGTCTTGTTGTATGGAAACATGGTCTTCTAAATATCTATAGTTTCCTTCTAAAACAAAGACATTTTCCTCTTGTAGATAGGCTTTTGTTAAAGTGCCCCTTCCTTTCATATCTTCAAGTAGGTCTATAACTTTTCCCCAATCTGTACTAATGGGTAGGCCATTATAATGGAGGATAATTTCACTTTGTGGAATATCCAGCACTAAAGATCGATCTGGTAAGACAGGTATCGTGACGCTACTGGTCCTTGTATTTTCTTCATGAATAAAGAGTTCAAAGTTTAATACACTTTTAATACTAGCCATTTTAGTGGCCTGTTCTAAGAGTTCAACTACGTAAATTCTAGATTTGTTTTTTAGGCAAATGAGCTCCTCTTCATCTATAAAACCTTGGGTTAAAAGTGGTCCCGTAAAGATCTGGTCTATAATTCTACCTTTTTCTAGTAATTGACTAATGCTGTAAAAAGTAATACGTGGTGAGAAAAACTCTTGAAAAGCAAATAATATCTGAGCAATAATGGTTTCTCCTTCTTCATAAGCCAAACAATTAGCTACCTCAAAGGTTGCTTTAATACTAATGGGCAGGGTTTCCATCGTTTGAATCAGAAAGAAATCTTCACATAGATTCCTTTGTGCATATAATCTTTGCTTGATTAAATCTAATACCTCTTTTTCTTGCAGTGTATGGCTGATACGTTCTTCTACATCCACAAAAATCTTGTAACCACCTTTGATTTCTTTTGGTCCATCACTTAAAAAGATATTCGCATTTTTCACCCCTGGAACATCCAAGACAATCTTTAAAAAGTCCCACTGGGTTAGCGGATTACAAGGAAGGATCTCTTCAGCTTTGTAGAATGGTTGTTCATTGGGATTGGCTACTGCATCAGGATCCTTAGTCCATATATCTTCTATATAGAAATTGGTTCTATATTCTAGGTCCATGATCACAAAAGAAAGTACCTCTAAAATGGTAATTCCAGGGTCGTGATCTCCATAGTCCGTCCATTTCTTTCCTGCTAATTGTTGAATGTAGGCTATCCCTTGCTCCTTTAAAAAAGGATAATCCAGTTCTAGTAGGGTGTTTTTCATAGTCTTTAATCTATAAATAATGCTGATTTTGAATTCATAGTGGATAAAACATAAATAGAGCATCCATTTAGCGTTCCAGCAACACAAAACAAAAACGCCCCTTGTAAAAAGTTACGATGAGAAAATGCAGCTTGCAGCTGATCAGAAAAACAGTTTAATGGGGGCTGCAGAGCGGCTTCTGTTTTTCCAGCTCTAAGGAGTACTTTCAGCAATTTTTTGCACAGGGCTTGATTTTTTGGCTGCTTTTTTATCAAAAAAAAGTAGCATACAAATTTTGCCTTATTATGCATGATTTGTCTACATACTATTTCTAAGATGCTATTTATTAAAAATAGGATGGTAGCCATATTGGATCGTTTCTTCTATATCTAGTTTTTTTACCTTATAACTTATATTAATATCGATAGCCCCTTCTCCATCATTTGGCGTAGTTAATTGTACATCAAGCACCTCTACTCTAGGCTCATGTTCTGCGATGGTTTGCTTGATGTTATTGACCATAAAGGTTTCCAAGTTAAGATCCAATTGCTGAAAGGCAAGTGGGGTCAAATCACAACCATATCTCTGTTCTACAATGCGTTCACCCACTCTAGTACGCATTAAGATGATTAAACTTTCTCTGATATCGTTCAATCCGCTTACCATTTCTACTGTGCTACTATGGTGGTTAAAAGAAGGTGGAAACTTCCATCCTATACCCAAGAAATTATTTTCATCTTCCATACGCAGCCTTTTTTCTATTTGTTTAATTGTATTCTACCCACCAATGATTACTGTAGGGCACCCTTGCAATATCATTCCGCCCATACCTGTTGTATCGCCTAAGCGTGCTGCTGGCTTTTTACCTATTAGAACAGTTGCAGATCCCTTGACAATAGTATCCGGATGGGGTGGGGGGCCATTACAAAGCATCATGTCTCCCATTCTTGCTGCCGGGAACTTGCCGATTAAAACTGTTGGACAACCCAACATAATCATTCCTCCACTAGCATGCGGAACAGGTGGAACACCTGGCGTGACCATAGGGCACATGTGTTTATTTAATAATACAGCTGCAGGTGGCATAGTGTTATATGATTATAATGATATTATGATGTAAGCATAAGAATCTAAAAAATAATTCTATTAATTTATAAGTACTGTTGTACCTTTGACAATGGTAGCCATACCAGACTTTACTTCTGTACTAGCATTGCCACTTAAGATGGCCTTCATGGAAGCTTGTGCATTAATGTTCATGCTCTTCAAGTTTACACTTTGCGTACCATTTACCACTACATCTTTGCCTGACTTTATGGTGATGCTAGCCCTTGCACTCAAATGAATATCTTTCCCGCTGGTTAGGTTGATTCCATCGTTGTTTAAAACCAATTTATTACCATTCTGGTCTACTATTTCAAGACTTTTTTTCTTATCTGATATCTGAATAAGTCCTCCCTTGGATGTTTTAATAATGATTTCAGGGCCTTCTTTATTGTCATGAAAGGTAAACTCTAATTTTTCTCTAGAAACAAAAGATTTAAAAAGATTGTTAGGATCAGCTGTTTTAGGTGGCACATGTTTACTGCTATGCAGGGAGCCTAGAATAATAGGAAATCGAATATCATCGTTTACAAAACCTACTACCACTTCATCCTCTAGCTCTGGAATAAAAAAAGCACCTGATGCTTGCGTAGCATAAAATGAAGCCAAGCGACACCAAATGCCCTCTTTAGGTTTGTCTTGTACCAAAGGCAGATGTACCAAAATTCGATTATGCTTTTGAGGATCCTCTGTGATTTGCTTGACAATACCGAGTTGTAGCCCATGTATAGGAGGCATTATGCCTGCTGCTGGAAGTGCACCAATGTCATGGTATTTGTGCATGTAGCGTTGTGCATCTAGCCCTAAGGTTAATAGAGTCTGCCAACCTCCATCTGATATGATATGTTGAACACCAGATACATAAGCATTTCCTGAAAAGTGGTTTGCACCTTTTTCAATGGTTATAAGCCCATCATGACGTAATTCCGCATTACCTGAAACCGTAACGCTACCTTTTATTTTAGCTATTCTACTCCGGTTTAGTAAGCCAGTTGCCAATGTTTTGATTTCCAAGGGATCTAATACACCACTGTGGGATATAGCAACGTTACCTGGTTGGGCAGCAGCGGTTAATTTTTTATAAGAAAGGTCCCCTATAGACTGTTCTCCTGGGTCGCTTGCTTTTTCAGAAACTTTACTTTGTTTGCTACTATTCCAGGAGAAGGCGGTAGCAGCTGACCATGGGTCTTTTGCATCTATTTCAGCATCAAAGTCAATAAAATCGGCTCCATAGGTATAGGTAAAGGAGCCTTTTCCGGTTGATTTAAGTTTTTTAACTGAAATGACTCCATCATTCACCACTATGATCTGTCCATTTGCCTCCGCGCGAATGTTTAGGAAGTCCCAATCTGATATTTCATGCTGTGAAATATTTTCATGTACAATAGTGGTCGCTTCAATTTTATAGTTTAAACCGCTATACCCGTTCAAAATTTTTTTTAAAAGATCACTATCCTTGCTCTTTACAAAATGCGCCGTTTTAGGCGTAAGAGTAGTCTTATAAGCAACATCTCTACACGTTACAGTCAGAGTAGATAACGCTGTTAAGCTAGACTGAATGGCTAGTTTGGCTACTACACCTTCGAAGAGCTGCGCTAATCCATCGCCGTAACTGGCTCGTATGGTAACCGTGGCGCCAATGGAAAAGGTTTTGTCATTGGCTATAGAAAAAGTTTGCGACTGAATGTTACCATCATGCAAAACTATTTTGGCATAAGGTATTTTGTTGATTCTTTTATCCACTATTATGGATTGTATAGGGTAGCTGGCATCTAGGGTTTTAGAACCTACCTTGATGGTATACTTAATAAAATCACCTGATATAGCGGCCATGGAAATAAAGAATATAAAGCAAAGAAAAATATTGTTGAAACTACGCCCACTTAAATATAAAATATACCGCTGGTCGTTCCAACCAATTTCTACACCTTGTATACGCCTATTTGCTTACGCCTCAGATAACCTAGCTAAATACTATAGATAGGATCAATAGAACAAAATAGACTGCATTGGGTAAACCGCATGATCAAAGTCTAAAAATGTTAGGCCCTCAACAATAGCAATAAAATAAATAAAGGATAAAATTCCAAGAATATAGACCATAAACGCACCTTTGAGGATGTAAAACATAAGCTGTAAATGAGTAATACAAATGCCTTTACAGCTTACCTAAAGCCATGCATAGCGTTTTTACGGTCTGTCGGAAGTGTTCTATAAACTGTGTCAAGGCGATAAAAAGTTATAATTTACATACTTAACAGATAAAGGTTTTAGACATGGAAGAAACAATGCATAATGACTACGTTGGCTTAGTAACCTGAGTTCGGAATCAGATTATTTTTTCATTTGATAATCAATATCAATGAAAATTTATAAAATTTGTTTTATAGACAGTTAAATAGGTAGTTGAATAATAAATAATTCTGGTAATCAGTTTATTATATATATTATATTTATAACGTGGGTTCGGGATTTATTTGACTGATTTACAACAATTTAATATCAATTATTTAGTTAATATTTGCACCTATTTAACAAGTTTTTATATCTAATTCTATAAATATAATATATATAATAAACTGATTACCAGAATTATTTATTATTCAACTACCTATTTAATTGTCTATAAAACAAATTTTATAAATTTTCATTGATATTGATTATCAAATGAAAAAATAATCTAATCCCGAACTCACGTTTCTACGGTCATTACCTCTAGTGGCCTTGTTCCACCTTTAGCTTTGGGTATTTCTACCAACCTGCTTGAGGTAAATTTGTATAGCTTTGCGCGTAGTTGCTGCTGAAATTTATTGATAATCTTTACCTCACCTTGATCTATTAACGTGAGTTCGGGATTTATTTGACTGATTTACAACAATTTAATATCAATTATTTAGTTAATATTTGCACCTATTTAACAAGTTTTTATATCTAATTCTATAAATATAATGTATATAATAAACTGATTATCAGAGTTATTTGTTATTCAACAACCTATTTAACTGTCTATAAAACAAATTTTATAAATTTTTATTAATATTGATTATCAAATGAAAAAATAATCTAATCCCGAACTCACGTTATTATATCACTTATGCTTTTACCATCAATCCCTGCTGAGCCTTGATTTGCTTTGACTTGACGCCAAGCTTCCCAAAGTACATCTTTTAGATAAATTTTATCATAGTTTTTAACTACAGGTACTAAAATAATGATTTTTTAGAATAAACGCGACAGAACCAAAAAACGCCTACGGAATTCTATTTAACATAATATTAATTATATAACAAAGTGAATCTATTTATTATAGAGCAGTAGATCGTTATGGTAATTCAGTTGACTTTTTTCTATCTGAGCATAGAGACAAGTCTGCAGCTTTTTCTTTTTTTCGTAAGGCGATCACAGAAAATAATATTCCTAAGAAACGTGAGTTCGGGATTTATTTGACTGATTTACAACAATTTAATATCAATTATTTAGTTAATATTTGCACCTATTTAACAAGTTTTTATATCTAATTTTATAAATATAATATATATAATAAACTGATTATCAGAATTATTTGTTATTCAACTATCTATTTAACTGTCTATAAAACAAATTTTATAAATTTTCATTGATATTGATTATCAAATGAAAAAATAATATAATCCCGAACTCACGTTAATTGACAAAAGCGGTAGTAATAAAGCTGCCTTTGATGCGATCAATACAGAACTTGATCAAGATCATACCATTCAAATATTTCAAAACAAATACTTGAATAATAGAGTTGAACAAGATCATAGGTTTATCAAAAAACGGCTAAAACCTATGCTTAGTTTTAAGTGTTTTAAGTCTGCAGCCATTGCACGCCGGCACAGGTGTGCAACAAATGGGGTGTAAGTCCCCTGACTCTAATTTGTCTATTTCGGGAGTCTAGCAGGAGGTTGGATTTGTGAGGTGATTCACAGGTTTAAGTTACCTTTAAATGCATCTGCAAAATAGAGGGCTGCAACAAAAGTGAACCCGAATTAGCCTCGTTAAGCCGTTTAAGCACATTTGCCGACTGTCTAGTGGCTACAGGAAGGCTGATAGTAGGATGGAAAAAAATAGACCATGACCATCATACAAGTGCCGGGGTGTTAGGGGTTGCACGCTATGAATGTTTCACATCGTAGTCCGGGAGATCTGATATGAATCCAGTAGGCCACTGGAAACTTTATTGTATAAGTAAAGCGAAATCAATAAACGTGAGTTTGGGATTATATTATTTTTTCATTTGATAATCAATATCAATGAAAATTTATAAAATTTGTTTTATAGACAGTTAAATAGATAGTTGAATAACAAATAATTCTGATAATCAGTTTATTATATATATTATATTTATAAAATTAGATATAAAAACTTGTTAAATAGGTGCAAATATTAACTAAATAATTGATATTAAATTGTTGTAAATCAGTCACATAAATCCCGAACTCACATTTATTAATAACCGATTTCTCAGATACTTAACCCATAGAAACCTCAGTTCGGGATTAGCTTGTTAAAAAATAGCTTTAAAAAGCTCCTTTGTGTTTTAAATTTGGAGATAAAAAAATACTAACCAGATTATCTAAAGGAGCCAGTTATGAATGTAGAAAAATTAGTTGAAATATATTATGCTGTTGATGAATTTCTCATAAAGTTTATGCCGTATATGGAAAAACAACTGTTAACCAACTCTAAAAGAAAACCCACTAGAACTTGTTCATTAACTTTGAGTGAAATAATGACTGTTCTTATTGCCTTTCATGTGATTGGTTTTAGAAATTTTAAGTCTTATTATATTCATTTACAGCAATTTCATTCTAGTAAATTTGGAAAGTTAGTAAGCTACAATAGATTTATAGAACTGATCCAAAGAACGTTAGTTCCCTTGTACTGTTTTACACAAAGTTTTTCTAAAACAAAAACAGGTTGTTATTTTATGGATGCAACAGCCATCAAGGTTTGCCATATCAAAAGAGCCTATACGCACAGGGTTTTTAAATCGATTGCTACTAAAGGTAAAACCAGCACCGGTTGGTTTTTTGGATTAAAGTTGCACTTGATAGTCAATGATTTAGGAGAAATTATGAATTTTCAACTGACCACAGGTAAAACTAATGATAGGCTTCCTGTAGAAAATTTATGTAAACACTTGATGGGTAAAATGTTTGCCGATAAAGGTTATATAAGCAAAGATTTATTTGAAAAACTGATCGAGAAAGGCGTGGAACTCATTACCCAGATCAGAAAAAATATGAAAAATTCTTTTATGCCACTCTGGGATAAACTGATGCTTAGAAAACGATCTATAATTGAAACTATTATAGATCAGCTCAAAAATATTAGCCAGATAGAACATTCCAGGCATAGAAGCATACCTAATTTTCTAGTCAATTTGATAACTGGAATTACAGCTTATGCACTAAAAGAGAAAAAACCTTCTATAACTAATATATATATGACTGGTTCACAATACGTCTAATCGGAAGTGTTCTATAAACTGTGTCAAGGCGATAAAAAGTTATAAATTAATTAAATAAACATTAAAGGTTTTAGACATGGAAGAAAATAAGAACAATTCCTATGTTGGTTTAATAGATTACAAATTTCTGTAGGAAAATATTTTGTGCTCTATCCGTTTAGGTAAGCCTTTAACAGGAAAAGGTGGTGCTTTAACGCCTCTGATAAAAAAGCTTCTAGAGGCAAGTCTAGAAGGTGAAATGGCACACCATTTATCTAGTGATTCAACAGAAAATAATAGAAGAAATGGAAAAAGCTCTAAAACTTTACGTACAAGTTCTGGTTCCTTTGATCTGCTAACTCCTAGGGATAGGACAGGTAGTTTCGATCCACAAATAGTTAAAAAGCGTCAAACAAGCCTACATCCTGAGCTGGAAAGCAAGATCTTAAGCATGTTTTCTAGTGGTATGAGCTATAAATCTATAGCCGTTCATGTTGAAGAGATCTATGATCATAAAGTATCAGCTGCTGAAATATCATCTATTACAGATAGCTTGTTACCGATAATAAATGAATGGCGTAACCGCCCTCTTCAATCAGTTTATCCGATAGTTTTCATGGATAGGATGTTTTTTAAGGTAAAAGAAGATGGCAGATGTGTAAGCAAATGCATGTATACCTTATTAGGCATAGATCAAGAGGGTAAAAAAGAAGTATTGGGATTTTATTTGTCTGAAAGTGAGGGGGCTAACTTCTGGTTGGGTGTACTTAACGAGCTTAAGGAAAGAGGTGTAGAAGATATCCTTATTGCCTGTGTTGATGGCCTAAAAAGCTTTCCTTCAGCCATAAATAGCGTTTTCCCTAATGCACAAGTGCAGGTCTGTGTAGTACATCAGATACGAAACTCACTCAAGTATGTAGCTAGCAAAGACGTAAAACGTTTTTTAACTGATTTAAAGCAAATATATCAAGCTTCAAGTAAGGAAGTTGCTGAGCATTATCTATTGGAATTAGAAGAAAAATGGGGGGGGAAGTATCCAATGGTTACCAAATCTCGGCAAAATAATTGGGAACATTTGTCTGGTTATTTTAAGTATTCAGATCCTGTCAGAAGGCTAATTTATACCACCAATCCTATAGAAAGCTTGCATAGGCAGATTAGGAAGTTTACCAAGACAAAAGGAGCGTTTACCAGTATAAATGCTTTGTATAATTTAACGTGAGTTCGGGATTAGATTATTTTTTCATTTGATAATCAATATAAATGAAAATTTATAAAATTTGTTTTATAGACAGTTAAATAGGTAGTTGAATAACAAATAATTCTGATAATCAGTTTATTATATATATTATATTTATAAAATTAGATATAAAAACTTGTTAAATAGGTGCAAATATTAACTAAATAATTGATATTAAATTGTTGTAAATCAGTCAAATAAATCCCGAACTCACGTTAAATTAGTATATTGTGCCATAAAGAAGATCGAGGATAAACGGACTATGCCGCTACGAAACTGGGCGTTGACCATATCTCAGATAGACATCTTTTTTCCCGGTAGATTAAAAGAGACGTTGAGATGAACAGGAGATGTGACACAGTTTATAGAACACTTCCAAAACAAGTTCTAGTGGGTTTTCTTTTAGAATTGGTTAACAGTTGTTTTTCCATATACGGCATAAACTTTATGAGAAATTCATCAACAGCATAATATATTTCAACTAATTTTTCTACATTCATAACTGGCTCCTTTGGATAATCTGGTTAGTATTTTTTTATCTCCAAATTTAAAACACAAAGGAGCTTTTTAAAGCTATTTTTTAACAAGCTAATCCCGAATTCAGGTTATGAGGTACCTCTCTATATTTCTCAGAGATGGATACATCTCTGATTTACAAAACCTGCCATAGTACTTAAACCAGCCTCTGACTATTGGATCTATTTTCTTAGATATTTCCTCTAATAATGAGATGAAATAATTCCCCATCTTATTCTTTGCCCCTCTAGGTCTAAAAGTATAGCCTAGGAAATCAAAACTCTGTGTAGGAAATTCCTTTCTTCTATCGTCATCCTTACAATAGACAATCTGAGTCTTTTCAGGATGCAACTGCAATTTGCACTTAGCCAATCTTTCTCCGATCATTACTTGCATAGATTCTGCCTGTCTCTTAGTCCTACAATGTACTATCGCGTCATCAACGTACCTCTCAAATGGTATTGTTGGGTAATTGTGTTTCATCCATTCATCAAATGCGTGATGCATAAATATGTTTGAAATGATCGGGCTTATAGAACCTCCTTGCGGAACTCCCTTATTCCTAATTACCTTGCTACCATCTGCTAGTTGAATAGGAGCTTTCATCCACCTTTCAACGTAGAGTATGACCCATTTACAGCTTGTATGTTGCTTAATAGACCGCAGTACTAATTCGTGGTCCAGATTGTCAAAAAATCCAGATATATCAAGATCTATTGCCCAATCATTTGCCCAACATCTCTTCCGTGCTGTGTATATCGCATCCAATGCAGACTTATTTGGTCTATAACCATAGGAGTCTTCTTGAAATTTCGGCTCTACTAATGGTTCAAGATACATGCTAGCAGCTGTTTGTGCTATCCTGTCGGATACTGAAGGTACACATAAGTTTCTTTTCCCTCCTGTATCTTTTGGTATAGAAACAGCTTTTACTGGCTCTGGAAAATAACTTCCGGATGATATCCGATTCCATAGTTTGTATAGATTATCTTTTAGATTTTCTTCAAACTTTGTTATCGAGACTTCATCTACACCTGCTGCACCTTTATTTTTGGATACTCGTTTATAAGCTTTCCAAATCAACTGCTTTGGTATATCAAAAGACTTTGTTTCATTCATTAATTCCTCCCTTTCAGTTGATT
Source organism: Cardinium endosymbiont of Oedothorax gibbosus (assembly GCF_936981045.1). GTDB lineage: Bacteria > Bacteroidota > Bacteroidia > Cytophagales > Amoebophilaceae > Cardinium. The sequence continues at coordinate 527,650 of NZ_OW441264.1, read as the reverse complement.
AATAATTAAAACTAAATAACGCAACCCTTTCATTCCATTTCCATTACAGAAACTTCATCACTACTACAAGTTGCTCCGCCCCTGTTTTTCGCATCCATACTCTGATCCTCAGAGATCAGCTCTTTAGATTTCTCCCTTATCATCGAAATGACAGGTTCCCGTAGTTCCATGCAATAGCCTGAAATAGATTCACGCCACTTTTATGCCAGAGGCCACCTACCCAGTAAACAAGCTCCCGGTAGATTTGTCCCAGGTTAACGACTACCCCCTGGTTTTGACTTCTTCTTTACACTTTCGACACTTCATCAATGGTTCACTTCCGTTCGTCTCTCTATTTCATACATGACACATAATTGTGCCTTTTCCATAACGCTCACTACCTTGACTCTTTACCAAAGCAGCTTATGGTTGTTTAAAGCCTGCTCTTGTAAGCCGGCTTTGAGGGGCCTTCCCTCATCTACTGCACAGCTTCAACACTTTCCTGTGCTTCTACGGCACACGGTCATCATCATATTGAATATTGAATCACTCATCGCTGACCAGTAAATGCTGGCGAACAAATTCATCTATTTTATCTTGTATTGTATTTTTCATAGTTTTATGACTTGGGTTTTTGTTAACTTACAATAATGCACCAATAATATTTTTTTGTATCTCACTGGTTCCAGAAAATAGCCTAGAAGCTAGCCCATCCAATACCCATCGGCTAAAGGGTTTGGTTTACTTCTAGTCCAAAGGCACCTATCATATGGGCAATATCTATAGGAACTTGTAGAAATGCTTCACTACAAAACAATTTAGTATATGAACTCTCTAGCGTAATACGTGCATCACTATCTTTTAATTGAGCACATCTATGCAACCATAATGTTACCGTTTTAAGCTTCATGGAAATATCAGCTATCTTATGATAAATAGCTTGTAAATCATAGAGTGCAACCTGTTTACCAACCCGTCTTAACTTGGTATATCTGATAACTTGTTCCAATTGCCATTCCATAATGCCCAATATACCTGCAAAGATAAATGCCCGTTCTAACTCCAATACTTTTTGGATAATTACCTGCCCTGTACCTACTGAACCTACTAACCTATTATGCACTATTTTTCAATCTTGAAGAACTACTTCACCCATAGACGAATGAGGAAAACCAGTAACCCTGTGATCTTGATGCAAATAGACCCCTGAGTCTTGCTTTTCAATGATAAATGCATTACGGTATCCCCTGTCTTTGCATAAACTAATAAGATGTCGTTAATGGGAACATTAGTAATATATCGCTTGGATCCATTTAGTCTAAAGCCATCATCTATACTATCTGCTCGCATTTTCATTAAAGATACATTAGATCCTGCTTGTGCTTCGGTAATAGCATGTCCACCTATTAATTTCCCATCCATCAATGGCTTGAGGTATTGACTTTTTTGTTGCGTGGTACCAAAGTAATAGATGGGAAAAAGAGCGCCCCATAAATGGCCATTTATGGAAAGTAGTAAGCTACTATCTAAAGTAGATTTACCTAAATCCTTGTGATGGGCAATTAAATCACAAAAACTATCCCCATTACCTCCATGACTTTGGTCTATAGCATGCCTAAATAGACCATACATCCCCGCCAACCTTAATTTCTTATCTGTATGGTGGGGAGATAATGATGTTAACTCCTTGCTAAGCTTTTGTCTAACCATTGCTATGTAAGTTGATATGATTAGTACATATAAATGTAGGGTTATCCTATTTAGATAGTAACGGCAGCCTTATAAAGCCACTTTTATACCTAATGTTTATATAACACTAAGGATAGATTAACTAAAAATCAGTATAAAATGATATGATGATTTCACCGATATAAGACTATATTTATCTTTGATTGGTTACCATGCATTCATTTCCTAACCTTGCTCCTGCTTTTTAAGGCTCCTCTTAGACCTTTAATTTCAACAAGGCTTTATGTACGATATAAAAGGAAAAAAATTGTATTATGCAATATGCTCTGATATTTTATATAAAAATTCTTCTTTTAAAAAATTATTTTTATGTGATTAAGAGTATAATTTATGACAAGAATAAGATTATGCTAAATTAGGGTCTTGTACTGTATCTATTTTAATGTTTATTTTAACTCTATACTTAGGGGCTTAGAACACAACTGTGGGGATGACCAATCCTCCAATCTAAGTCCATTGTCGCAAACAAGATGTAACCAGTAAATTATTATATACTATGTCAGACAAACATGAAACATATATATGCTTGATAAATGAGGAAGAACAGTATTCACTTTGGTTTGCATGGAAACCCATTCCACATGGTTGGAAGCAGGTTAGGCCCAAAGGTAGTAAAGAGGAGTGCTTGCAATACATCAATCAGGTATGGACAGATATGAAACCAAAAAGCCTTAGGGAAAAAATGGACAAATTAACTGCCTCTAATTAGGGAAAATCTAAGCAAAGCAGCTTTGCTTGATACTTGGTGTATGTTTGCATATGGGCTATAGGACATAAAGTGAAATAATCATAAGCTAGGGCAATATATGCTAAAGGGTTTAATGGAATGTGCTGGTATTTTTGAACAAAAACTTTTAGACCAGTTGGTATTCAATCAAAACCCTAATAAAGTGTTTATTTATATTGTCAATCTAGCTGAGTGCAAATTAAATATAAACCCATTCCTTCAATGTTTAGCAGCTGAAGAACAAGTTCAAGCCAGCAAATATTATACGGACCATTTAAGGAGGCAGTACATTATCTCACATGGAATTTTAAGGTATATATTAGGCTATTACACTAAGCAGCATCCAAAAGATATTATATTTTCCTACGGAGCCTATGGTAAACCTTTCTTGAAGGAGTCTAATATTACCTTTAATATGTCCCATTCGCATGACCTAGTTGGTTATGCGATTGCTTTAGATAGTAGAGTGGGTATTGATATTGAACTACATGATAAGAATCTAGAAGTGCAAGAGCTGGCTCATCTGGTATTTACTCCCACAGAATATCGCTTTTTTACTTGCCTGAATGGTGATGCAAAAGTTAGTTTTTTTTACGATATATGGACTAAAAAAGAATCATTGATTAAAGCAAATGGGCAGGGGTTATCCTATCCGATTAACACCATTGGGTTCTGTCGCGTCTATATTTTCGTTAGTAACGTCTTTTCTTTTAAGTGAAGTTTTGGATATATATTGGTTATTATTCAGCCATTAGCATAACAAAATTCTCAAAAGTAGAAAAATGATTTTTAGCTCCGATTACTTGTCCTTTTTGAATCATAGGAATGTTTTCTATCCCTGCAATGGTCTAGAGTAAAGAAATGGTTGGACCACTTAAAATTAAGCATATCTATTGCTTCTGATTGCTCGCAATACAGTAGCTGGCTAACTTGATTCTTCATTGTTTACCCATTCCCTTCTCATCCCACCGTACGTTCAGTTTTCCCGAATACGGCGGTCCGACAGTCTTCTTCATAAACCTTGCACAACCCTCTCAGGATACTTAATCATTCCACTACCAATGTACAACATCCCCATTGTATAGAGTTTGCTATTGGGATAGCTTCGCCACCCACACCCACGGCCTTTTCTTCTATGGGTTAAGTATCTGCGAAATCGGTTATCAACCTCAGTTCGGGATTATACGTATTGTGAACCAGTCATATATATATTAGTTATAGAAGGTTTTTTCTCTTTTAGTGCATAAGCTGTAATTCCAGCTATCAAATTGACTAGAAAATTAGGTACGCTTCTATGCCTGGAATATTCTATCTGGCTAATATTTTTGAGCTGATCTATAATAGTTTCAATTATAGATCGTTTTCTAAGCATCAGTTTATCCCAGAGTGGCATAAAAGCATTTTTCATATTTTTTCTGATCTGGGTAATGAGTTCCACGCCTTTCTCAATCAGTTTTTAAAATAAATCTTTGCTTATGTAACCTTTATCGGCAAACATTTTACCCATCAAGTGTTTACACAAATTTTCTACAGGAAGCCTATCATTAGTTTTACCTATGGTCAGTTGAAAATTCATAATTTCTCCTAAATCATTGACTATCAAGTGCAACTTTAATCCAAAAAATCAACCGATGCTGGTTTTACCTTTAGTAGCAATCGATTTAAAAACCCTGTGCGTATAGGCTCTTTTGATATGGCAAACCTTGATGGCTGTTGCATCCATAAAATAACAACCTGTTTTTGTTTTAGAAAGACTTTGTGTAAAACAGTACAAGGGAACTAACGTTCTTTGGATCAGTTCTATAAATCTATTCTAGCTTACTAACTTTCCAAATTTACTAGAATGAAATTGCTGTAAATGAATACAATAAGACTTAAAATTTCTAAAACCAATCACATGAAAGGCAATAAGAACAGTCATTATTTCACTCAAAGTTAATGAACAAGTTCTAGTGGGTTTTCTTTTAGAGTTGGTTAACAGTTGTTTTTCCATATACGGCATAAACTTTATGAGAAATTCATCAACAGCATAATATATTTCAACTAATTTTTCTACATTCATAACTGGCTCCTTTAGATAATCTGGTTAGTATTTTTTTATCTCCAAATTTAAAACACAAAGGAGCTTTTTAAAGCTATTTTTTAACAAGCTAATCCCGAACTCAGGTTATTAATAAAGTCCTGCAATCTAACAAAAGTTTCACTCGAATTCGTATGTTTAAAATAGTTAACCCATCCTAACACTACTGGTTTTATTTGCTCGATGAATGCTTGAGGTTTGATTGGTGCTCTTCTACAAGTCAGGTATTTTAGTCTGTTACGGATGCTTTGTTGGGATTGTTTCGTTGGAAATACATAAATGCTATTTCTGCCACTTATTGGACTCTTTCTTTTTACAAAGTTAAAACCTATGAACGTGAGTTCGGGATTTATTTGACTGATTTACAACAATTTAATATCAATTATTTAGTTAATATTTGCACCTATTTAACAAGTTTTTATATCTAATTTTATAAATATAATATATATAATAAACTGATTATCAGAATTATTTGTTATTCAACTGCCTATTTAACTGTCTAATAAAACAAATTTTATAAATTTTCATTTATATTGATTATCAAATGAAAAAATAATCTAATCCCGAACTCACGTTATGAAGTTAAAGCCTTCTTTCAGTTTCGTTATTCGTGTCTTTTAGTGGTTAATAATGAGCGATAACCTCTTTGCTAATTCTGTGAATTTCTCCAGCGCTAAGCTGGCACTCTTACGACATACCAAAATTGCATCATCACAATACCTATGCAAGGTTGCGCTTAGCTTTTCTGGATACCCCCTTGAGTGCCACACTTGGTCTATAACATTTAGGTAGATATTACTATACAACGGTGATATTGGTGATCCTTGCGGTACTCCAACTTTCTTGCATGTAATTTTACCTTGTTTTACTATTGACGTTGTTAGGGTTTGTTTAATTAGCTTCAACATACTGCCATCTGCTATCCTTTTACTAATAACCTCAGTTCGGGATTAGCTTGTTAAAAAATAGCTTTAAAAAGCTCCTTTGTGTTTTAAATTTGGAGATAAAAAAATACTAACCAGATTATCCAAAGGAGCCAGTTATGAATGTAGAAAAGTTAGTTGAAATATATTATGCTGTTGATGAATTTCTCATAAAGTTTATGCCGTATATGGAAAAACAACTGTTAACCAACTCTAAAAGAAAACCCACTAGAACTTGTTCATTAACTTTGAGTGAAATAATGACTGTTCTTATTGCCTTTCATGTGATTGGTTTTAGAAATTTTAAGTCTTATTATATTCATTTACAGCAATTTCATTCTAGTGAATTTGGAAAGTTAGTAAGCTAGAATAGATTTATAGAACTGATCCAAAGAACGTTAGTTCCCTTGTACTGTTTTACACAAAGTCTTTCTAAAACAAAAACAGGTTGTTATTTTATGGATGCAACAGCCATCAAGGTTTGCCATATCAAAAGAGCCTATACGCACAGGGTTTTTAAATCGATTGCTACTAAAGGTAAAACCAGCACCGGTTGGTTTTTTGGATTAAAGTTGCACTTGATAGTCAATGATTTAGGAGAAATTTGGCCTACTGGATTCATATCAGATCTCCCGGACTACGATGTGAAACATTCATAGCGTGCAACCCCTAACACCCCGGCACTTGTATGATGGTCATGGTCTATTTTTTTTTCCATCCTACTATCAGCCTTCTTGTAGCCACTAGACAGTCGGCAAATGTGCTTAAATGGCTTAACGAGGCTAATTTGGGTTCACTTTTGTTGCAGCTCGCTATTTTGCAGATGCATTTAAAGGTAACTTAAACCTGTGAATCACCCCACAAATCTAACCTCCTGCTAGACTCCCGAAATAGACAAATTAGAGTCAGGGGATTTACACCCCATTTGTTGCACACCTGTGCCGGCGTGCAATGGCTGCAGACTTAAAACACTTAAAACTAAGCATAGGTTTTAGCCGTTTTTTGATAAACCTATGATCTTGTTCAACTCTATTATTCAAGTATTTGTTTTGAAATATTTGAATGGTATGATCTTGATCAAGTTCTGTATTGATCGTATCAAGGGCAGCTTTATTACTACCGCTTTTGTCAATTACTACTTTCTTAGGAACGTGAGTTCGGGATTAGATTATTTTTTCATTTGATAATCAATATCAATGAAAATTTATAAAATTTGTTTTATTAGACAGTTAAATAGGTAGTTGAACAACAACGTGAGTTCGGGATTTATTTGACTGATTTACAACAATTTAATATCAATTATTTAGTTAATATTTGCACCTATTTAACAAGTTTTTATATCTAATTTTATAAATATAATATATATAATAAACTGATTACCAGAATTATTTGTTATTCAACTACCTATTTAACTGTCTAATAAAACAAATTTTATAAATTTTCATTGATATTGATTATCAAATGAAAAAATAATCTAATCCCGAACTCACGTAATAACAAATAATTCTGGTAATCAGTTTATTATATATATTATATTTATAAAATTAGATATAAAAACTTGTTAAATAGGTGCAAATATTAACTAAATAATTGATATTAAATTGTTGTAAATCAGTCAAATTGCTTAAGCTGAGACTATCATCTAAAGGGATAGAGAGTTAGTGGTTACCTAGTGCGGCCTCTATTGCTGCTATTACCTTTGGGGCTAAAGGATCTGTTGCAGAAGAAAACCATGTGATGCACCCGCCATCTTTTCCTATCAAGTATTTATGAAAGTTCCATTTTGGACGACCCCATAAAAGTACTTGGGTAGCAGCCCATGCATAAAATGGATGAATGGCTTTTCCACGGACAGCTGTTAACTGGGTAATAGGAAAGGTAACAGCACTGCATTTCTTTTTTATAGCAGCCGCTATATCGCAAGGCCTGTCAAATTCTTGCTTCCTAAAGCTTTGGGAAGATACCCCAAGCACAGTAAAGCCATGGACATAGTAACGATCATGTAGCTTTTGTAATGTATCAAATTGACGGGAAAATCCACAGCGTGAAGCCGTATTCACCACCAACACCACCTGGGGAACGCCACTACAAAGATGAAATGTAGTGCCATCTAGTAGGGTAAACGAAAAATTTTTAGGGTTGTTCGCATGCATATCCATACTTTTATCTGGGACTACCTACTTTCTACTGCACACATCTGAAGCCTGGATTAGATGACAAAAAAAAGGCATTTGTTCAGGCCAGGGGTAAAAAAGGAATTTATATCCCACTTTTTTCTTGATAAATAAAGTGTGCAAAAAATCAACCCCTGTGCAAAAAGTTGAGCAAATTTTTACAAGGGGCGGTTTTTCTGTTTTTTCATAACATTGCCACAAGGCTTAACGGGTACAAAAAATCTGCTTAAAAATGACTATCTTAAATTTAAGCCTTAAAATATTAAAATACAACACCAACCAACCAATAGATCAGTTATATATGATTAGGCAAATAGGTGAAAATCTATAGACAGCTGGTTGAATAATTCAAATAGTTCATTGTTGAGTTCGACACGGTATTGGGTAGAGCATGTTGGAATGGTGATTTGCGCTTCATGATCTATGATCGATATCTTTATAAAAGATTTGCCTGGATAACGTTTGATACAAGATTCCAATTCATGCACCAATGGTGGATTGACATGGTGTTGTGCTAGCTTTAAATGGACCCCTTGAGCCATTCTTTCCCGAATCTCTTCCAACAGGTTAATGGTTTGGGGTTTAAAGGTTTGCATTTCTTGGTTCCCATAGCGTGGGGCTACATGGCCTGTAAGGAAGAGTAATGTGCCGACTTCTAATAGATGTTTGTATTTTAAGTAGTCTTCTCCAAAAAGTGCAAAGTTAAGCGAGCCATGATAATCATCTAATGTGAGTAAAGCAAAAGCATTGCCTTTTCCATTTTGCTTAATGGTAGAGGCGGTAAGCATACCCGCTATGGTTACGGCTTTTCGACTAGCGGTTAATATATTTTGTGTGGTTACATTGCAGAAGTTTTCTATATCCACTTTAAATGGATCGAGTGGATGACCAGAAATATAAAAACCAACCAGTTCTTTCTCTATACGCAATTGTTCCAACGGCTCATAAGGCGCACAATCAGCGGGTTCTGGCCTTTTAATGTGACTATGGGCACTGGCTGCAAAAAGCGATTGAAGGGCTTCCATCCGCTCTTTTTGAATACGATTGCGATATTGTATGACTTTTTCTATAAAGCTGCTACCTGACACTCCATAGACATACTGCCTTCTATGTACCGCTTTAAAGGTATCAAAAGCACCCGATAAGGCAAGCGCTTCCATGGTTTTCTTGTTCACGGTTTTAAGTTGGATAGATTCCAAGAAATCAAAGATATCTTTAAAAGCGCCTTTCTGCGCTCTTGCTTCTATAATAGCGGTAACAGCTGACGCACCAGCTCCTTTAATCGCACCTAGTCCAAATCGTATTTCTTTATGGAGGCCAGCACTAAAATTGACTTGACTTTCATTTATATCAGGTCCTAATACAGAGAGTCCTTGCTGGCGGCTTTCTTCCATAAAGAAAGCAATTTTTTCAATATCGCCCTGGTTATGGGTCAATACAGCAGCCATATATTCGGTAGGGTAATGGGCCTTTAAATAAGCAGTTTGGTAAGCAATAAGGGAATAAGCCGCTGCATGCGAACGATTAAAACCATATTGCGCAAATTTTTCCATAATCTCAAAAACAGCCAATGCTTTTTCTTTAAGGATCTTATGTTTTTGGACTGCACCTGTTACAAAGATATCGCGTTGCCTAGCCATTTCTGCTGCATTTTTTTTACCCATGGCCTTGCGCAATAAATCGGCACCCCCTAGGGTATAACCTGCCATGGCTTGTGCCGTTTGTATGATTTGCTCTTGGTAAATCATAATACCATAAGTGGGCTTTAGAATGGCTTCCAAAAGTGGATAAGGATATTCAATGGGTTCTTTGCCATGTTTACGGGCAATAAAATTAGGAATAAACTGCATGGGGCCTGGCCTATAGAGGGCATTCATGGCAATAAGCTCCTCCATCGTGGTGGGTTGCAGTTTAAACAGCCATTGGCGCATGCCTTCTGACTCAAATTGAAAGGTTCCTTTGGTATTACCAGATTGGTATAGTTTAAACGTAATAGGGTCGTCTAATGGGATGCGATCTATATCTATGGTAATGCCTCTATTTTGCTCAATTAATAGCAGTGCATCTTTAATAATGCTAAGCGTTTTGAGCCCTAAAAAATCTATTTTTAACATACCCAGTCCTTCCAGTACCGACCCATCATATTGGGTAACCAATAAGTCAGAATTTTTATCTGTTTTTACCGGGATATATTCTACAATATCATTGGGTGCAATGATGATGCCTGCTGCATGAATACCTGTATGGCGCACCAGCCCTTCTAAGGTTTCAGCCAAATCGAGCACTTTACCTTCTGGAGTGGCAATGGCTTTTTTGATCTCAGCCAGTTCTTTTACCTCCTCAAAGGCTTCTGATAACGTAATGCCTAATTTGTTTGGTATCAACTTGGTGAGATAGTTGGCCCGTGCCAAAGGAATGCCTAATACACGCGCCACATCACGTATGGCAGATTTAGCTGCCATACTACCAAAGGTGATAATGGAAGCAACTTGGTTTCTACCATATTTTTGAATTACATAATCAATTACTTTTTTACGACCTTCATCATCAAAGTCTACATCTATATCGGGCATGGAGATCCGCTCTGGATTTAAAAAGCGTTCAAAAAGTAGATTATAGCGAAGGGGATCTATTTTGGTAATCCCTATACAAAAAGCGACTAACGAACCTGCTACAGAGCCGCGCCCTGGTCCTACGATTACACCTAATTGTACAGCCGCTTCAATAAAGTCTTGTACGACTAAAAAATAACCGGCAAAACCGGTTTGGGCAATAATGGCCAATTCATAATTCAGTCTACTTTCTACTTCCATAGAAATGGTCCCATACTTGGCTCGGGCCCCAGAAAAAGCCAAATGGGTTAAATAGAGATTGGGATCTGAAAAACCGTCAGGAAGTTGAAAAATAGGCAGCAGCACATCGCGGGTTAAGGAGGGTGTTTCTATGTTTTCTACCAATGCTAGGGTATTGGTAACAGCAGCTGGCACATCTGCAAAAAGCAGAGCCATCTCTTCTGGTGACTTTAAAAAGAATTGATCGTTGCTAAAACGCATACGATTGGGGTCATTGTAATCTTTTCCAGTCTGCAAACAGAGCAATACATCCTGAGCAAGACTGTCTTGTTGCGCAATGTAATGGACATCGTTGGTAGCAATGACTTTTACATTATATTTTTCAGCCCAACGCAGTAATACGGCATTACAAATTTCTTGTTCCTTAATGCCATGTCTTTGTAGTTCTATATAATAATCTTCACCAAATAGGTCCAACCATTCTAAAAAGAGCTTTTCTGCAACTGTTTCCCCGTGTCGAATAATGGTTTTAGGAATTTCTGCACCTAAGCAACAGGTAGTGGCGATTAAGCCTTCTTTGCATTGTTTGAGTAAAGCCTTATCAATGCGTGGCTTATAATAATAACCTTCTAAAAAACCTAGGGAACATAGTTTGGTAATATTTTGATAGCCTATGGCATTTTTAGCCAACAACAGCTGGTGGTAACGGGTTTTATCTTTATGGTCGTGCCGATCAGGTGCCATATAAAATTCACCCCCTATAATGGGTTTTACCCCTTCCTTGGCTGCTGCGGCTACGAACTGAGGCACACCAAACATATTGCCGTGGTCTGTAATGGCCAATGCATTCATGCCCAACTGTTTATTGGCTACTATTAAACGCTCTACCTTGGCTGCGCCATCCAACAGGGAATATTCTGTATGGCAATGTAAATGACAAAAGTTATGCATGGTTAAAGGAATTTATATGCTGCTTTTTGCTTTTGGCTTGGATGTACTAAAGGATAAATCCTTAGCTTGACAAGCTTTGAGCGTATGCTTTCTGATCGCAACTTTTTACAAGGGGTATTTATGCTATAATAAGACTAGTAAATAGCATATATTCTATACATCTATTCTAACCTAAACACTCGGTTGTATTTCCTATTCCTTATGTTTTATGATGGGCTTTTGAATCTCCGCTAATGGCCGCTGCCTGCTTTTGTACTTCCTTCTTAAGATCTTGCAACTCCCTTATTAAGGAATTAGGCATTATTTGCTTAAGCGTTCTTGTGTTTTCTACCATGCTCTGGGATAAACTTAACAAATGAGCCAAATGAGCCTGGTACGCTTGCTGCTCTTCAGGTAAACATTCCAGAAATACTGCTTGCATTTTCTCGTATAAACAAGTACTATACTCACGTACCGACTGGAGTTCCGAAAGACTTATATGATCTTCAGGGTGGATAAAATCTTGAGCAATTATAAATGCCTCCTGACTCGCTTTAACAAGCTCCTGAAATATAGGTTGAGGTACATTACCTTCTAACTCTACTCGGCAACCCTCTTCCAGGCTATTCTTTGCTTTTTCTAGATTCTGCACTAGACTCTGAAACGGCTTAAAAGTCTCAACAATATTTTTTGCTAGCCTTATTTGCTCATTCATGCAATGACATAGAGGCTTCAGCTGCTCAAAAGGCAGCTTAAAAACCTCCTCCTGCAGCTTACACACTATACCTTATATTAAGTATTATAAGCTTTTCAATTTGGTCACCCGATAGACGACCATCGTCCACTAGCATTTTTTTCACTTGCGTCGTATACCATTCGTTACTGTCTTCAAACTCTTTTTTTAATTTTTCCTGATGAGCATCCTGTGATGCTGCTGGAGCAGTAGGCTGCGATGCTGTTGAATGGGTATCCATAAACTGCTGCTGCAACAGTGACACTACCTCATTCTGTAATGCTTTTTTATCATCACTTTGTTGAGCACTTTGTTCAGGCTTTTTTTCATCACCGCTTTCTACTAGTTCTTTTTCAGGACGCTTTGTATTGGGTGCTTTAAGAATCGACTTTTTGTTAGAAGAAAACCCACATCTTGGGCATAAGAATGTAATTAAGCAAAATAAAGCAACGTTTTTAAATAAACTGCTTATATCGCACATAATTTTAGAATTAAAACTAAATTAAATAGATCCTTACCAATTGCTTTAAATATAGGCATAGAGGTATACACAATAAAAAACAAACCTATGCCAACCGTTACTATTCACGCCCATTTAGATATGAGCGCTTTTATAAAACTTGGGCTAAAAGGATTATTGACTGGACGGATCAATAATAAATGGGAATAAGGGTGAAAGACGGGATTCGAACCCGCGACCCTTGGTACCACAAACCAATGCTCTAACCAGCTGAGCTACATTCACCATAAAACCAGGCCTATAGAGCCGTTAGGCTAAAGGAGAACCCGATTGCCAAATCTAAACAAAAAAATAAAGGTTTCAAAAAATAAGTGCCATAGTGGTACCCGATCACTCAATGGCATCAACTTAAGGGAAAATATGAGTAATTATTTGCTTAGTATTGTTTAGTTTTTCCCTTCAAGTATCTACCTATAATTGTCTTTTAATTCTATAAATAAAGACTTTCCTTCTGTATTATTTGATGAATAAAGTTTAAAATGTACTTTTTTATATAAAGACATGGTAGAGAAAGGGAAAAACCAAACAATACTAAGCAAATAATTACCCATATTTTCTCTTAAGTTGACGCCATTGAATGAGCACTATCATGACTAGATGCTTTTGTGGTACTGACTTCTAGGACTAAGCCTTCTTTACTTTCCACAAGAACGTGTCGCTTATACCCATAGTAGAGATTATCTCCTTTTTTTGTCCAACTCGCTTCTGGATCTACACCTTTTTGATAACTTTCGGCTACAGTTATAGTGCCATCTTCATGGAGATCATAGCTTTTTTTACCTTTAGGCCGTCTAGGTGTGGGGGTGATAGAAGCATCAACAACTGCACCATGTTGAACGAGTAGTCCATGTGCAGCTAGCCGATCATTAATGATTTTCAATAACTTTTCTAGGGCCTTTTGTTCGGTAAGGGAAGTCCTAAATCTACTTAATACACTATGATCTGGAACAGAACTATCCATCGAAATACCACAAAATCTGCTAAAAGTAATACGATCATTTACTTCTTCTTCTACTTGATAGTTACTGAGTGAATACCAGGTTTGAAGCAAGAGAATTTTAAACAAAAGCAGCGGACTATACGCTGGCCTTCCTGATAAACCTAAGCCTTTAGGGTAATATGAGCGGAGTAATTTTTCTACTGATGACCAATTAACTAGCTTATTAATTTGATCAAAAAAGGTATGTTTGCATTTACCCCTGTTCGCTGAAATATCTGCCAAACTTAACTGACCACTTGTTTGAATTGCCATAACAATACTATTAAAAAGCTTAAGTATAAACGATTAAAGAAGTAACATAATTTAACCATTGTATAACGCTAAAAGTCACTTTTTATACCAAAGATTAAAACTCTATTGCAACGGCCTCAGTTTGGTTGGGTTTGCAGGGTAGATTCTGATTTTCCAGTTTTAAGGGGACAATTTCAGCAACTTTTTGGATTAGGGCTTGATTTTTTGTTTACTTTTTTTACAAAAAAGATTTCTTAATATATTTCGACTAATTTCACTAGCTTCATATCTCATCCAAAAGGTAGGTTATCCAATAGTTGGTTTAGGTCCTAAGAAAGATTGACTATTTTTACCTAATAACCTAAGTTCGGGATTAGCTTGTTAAAAAATAGCTTTAAAAAGCTTCTTTGTGTTTTAAATTTGGAGATAAAAAAATACTAACCAGATTATCCATATTAGCCAGATAGAACATTCCAGGCATAGAAGCATACCTAATTTTCCAGTCAATTTGATAGCTGGAATTACAGCTTATGCACTAAAAGATAAAAAACCTTCTATAACTAATATATATATGACTGGTTCAAAATACGTATAATCCCGAACTGAGGTTAGTAAAGAGAAAACACAATGCGATATAGATGAAAGGAAAATTTGTAAACAAGTCACAACTATCCATGTTAATGGCTAATGCCTTTATTCATTTTGATAATGCCTTATATGGTTATTTGGTTCCTATGATAGCCCCTCTTTTTTTTCCAAAGAAAGAGCCAGTGGTCCAACTGATATGGGGCTATAGTCCATTTATAATTTCCTTTATAGCCAAACCATTGGGGCTCCTTTTTTTTAGCAAAATGGCCCAAACTACAAAAGAAATGATTGTATTGCGCTATACACTTTTGGGTGTAGGGATCAGTTTAATGGCTATGGGTTGCTTGCCTACCTATACACAAGGGTCACTATCGAGCATTATTTTGTTGTTGGTAGCTAGGATCTGTGCAGAATCATGTGCAGCGGGAGAACATAACATTACCCAAATTTACCTGCTCAAAGGTGTGGCTATGCAACAGGCTAAAAAGGTTGCAGCATTTTATGAAGTTTCTACTATGGTAGGTATTTTATTTGCTGGAGTTGTGGGTACCTGCTTTGCATGGATCCATGATCCCCTGCCCTACTGGCGCCTGCCCTTTTTAATTGCAGCGCTATCTACGCTATTGAATGTTATCTTCTTTAGATTAAAGACAACAGAAATCGAACAAAACTGCTACCCTATGGCTCAAAAAGTAGCCCTATATCTACAACTTTGGAAAGCACGCCAACCCATTATGCGAATCGCCATAGTGGCTGGATTTGGTTACCTTACCTATACGATTCCCTTTCTTTTTATGAGTAGTTTTGTACCTATCGTTACCACGATTACCTATTCAACTATGATGCAATATCTGCCCCTCTTCATGGTATTGGATATACTATTAATCGGTTGGATCGCTAAAATTGGTCCAAAGTATGACCACAATAACCTTATGGCAGCAGCCAGTGGTCTGGTCGCCTTATCCATTATTCCTCTTTTTGCAGGATTACAAGGTGCTTCTATCTTCTATGTAACTGCAGTACGTTGTTGGATAATCTTTTTGGGTGTGGTCTTTAGCTGTTTTCTAACCATTTGGTCCAAAGTACAAGTGGTCACTGAAGCACCCTATGTTACGATAGGATTCGCTACTATCTTGGGGAGTAGTTTGTTTGGAAAATCTGCTGCGGTGATTTGTTTCTATCTTTTTCATAGATTTAATAGCCCCATAGCCCCTGCCTGTTATATAGCGCTGTTGGCTTTCTTGGCTACACTCATTATGGCTGATTCTGTATCAGAATAATGACCAGGGTGATCGTTCAATAGCGTCAACTTAAGGGTTTATTGGTTAGCAAACTCTTCTAAAAACATGATTCCGTCTAGGTTTATCGACCTTGTCTCGACTATATAATCGACTTATCCGGATTTTAATTTTAGCACGTATACTGGCTCTATTAAAAAGTCTCTGAAAGCTCTTGGGAGAGCAATCGCCAACAAAAACCTGATACAGTTTCTGCCTCATTACACCAAATAAAACGGAAAAGTTTAACCGATATTGAGCAATTTGGTCTGGGTTCCAAGCGCCTTGTCTATCACACATATGAAGTGATAGTATATTACACATCACTAAGTGTGCCCAAAACTCTTGTAGTACGGCATCTAAGTTTTTTCCAGAGAAATTCTCTAATTCTGAACCTATCTTAAGTCGTTTATAACACTCCTCTATGTGCCACCTTAATAGGTATGCTTTGCTGATATCGTCTGCAGTAAATTTTTCTCGGTCAAAAAGAGAGGTAACCAATACTTCCAGTTTGTCGTTGGGTAAACTAAGGGCTATGACCCTTACTTTTTGGCCGATTGTCTTGGAATTATTTGCCAACATAAAATCAAAATCTGATTTACCAGATGAAACCATTTTCCATAGATTGGTATAATTTTTTTCTTGCACACGAAAAATAAAGTCTGTTTGGCAAGCATTATGTTGCTCAATAAACTTTATTGAAATATAACCACGATCATAGATGAATAATAGTTTTTCTTGCTCTAATGAACGCAGTTGGTTAATTACTTCAGGTAATTGTTCTTCTGCCATTGTTTGCTCTCCCACATGCCAAGGTGCAAAACGTACACTGATAATCAGAGAAGTACATAAATCAACGAAAAGGGAACCTCTAGCCAATGAAGGCATAGTGCCTGTAGTTCCATTCGGGTTAAGGCGACCAAACTTAGAGACGATTTCTTGAGAACCAGGCAAGCGAACTGAGAAGCCATCTCCAGCAATAACTCTATAACCTCTCCATGTTCCATATGAGGTATCACCTTGATAAGCTGTTTGAAGGCTTAAATCCAATAATTCTTTAAATCCTGTATGAGCAATTTTATATCTTGCTTTTGAAAAAGCTTGCTTGGATGGGGGAATTTTAAAAGTTGAGTGGTTCCATAAGTTCACACTCTATACCTAAACTTTTTTTAACTAACCTCAAAATCATAGAAAATACCACTGGAAATGTAAGTTTTCTCCTGCGTGTGAAACTATTTTTTGCCAAACAATGCTTCACTGGAAACTTACGCAAGTGTATGGTATCTTTAATTCGTAAAATAATTTTTCCCTTTCTCTACCATGTCTTTATATAAAAAAGTACATTTTAAACTTTATTCATCAAATAATACAGAAGGAAAGTATTTTTTATAGAATTAAAAGACAATTATAAGTAGATACTTGAAGGGAAAAACCAAACAATACTATTAACCTCAGTTCGGGATTAGACGTATTGTGAACCAGTCATATATATATTAGTTATAGAAGGTTTTTTCTCTTTTAGTGCATAAGCTGTAATTCCAGCTATCAAATTGACTAGAAAATTAGGTATGCTTCTATGCCTGGAATATTCTATCTGGCTAATATTTTTGAGCTGATCTATAATAGTTTCAATTATAGATCGTTTTCTAAGCATCAGTTTATCCCAAAGTGGCATAAAAGAATTTTTCATATTTTTTCTGATCTGGGTAATGAGTTCCACGCCTTTCTCGATCAGTTTTTCAAATAAATCTTTGCTTATGTAACCTTTATCGGCAAACATTTTACCCATGAAGTGTTTACATAAATTTTCTACAGGAAGCCTATCATTAGTTTTACCTGTGGTCAGTTGAAAATTCATAATTTCTCCTAAATCATTGACTATCAAGTGAAACTTTAATCCAAAAAACCAACCGATGCTGGTTTTACCTTTAGTAGCAATCGATTTAAAAACCCTGTGCGTATAGGCTCTTTTGATATGGCAAACCTTGATGGCTGTTGCATCCATAAAATAACAACCTGTTTTTGTTTTAGAAAAACTTTGTGTAAAACAGTACAAGGGAACTAACGTTCTTTGGATCAGTTCTATAAATCTATTCTAGCTTACTAACTTTCCAAATTTACTAGAATGAAATTGCTGTAAATGAATATAATAAGACTTAAAATTTCTAAAACCAATCACATGAAAGGCAATAAGAACAGTCATTATTTCACTCAAAGTTAATGAACAAGTTCTAGTGGGTTTTTTTTTAGAATTGGTTAACAGTTGTTTTTCCATATACGGCATGAGGCCGTTGTGATAGATTTCTATTATAATATTTTTAGGGTTGTTTAGACTGATTTTTGGTATTAAAGTGGTATTAATTTTATTATTTATTGATTTTCATGTACTTTTATTGCATTTTAGACAGACCATTCCTCTAAAGACCTCTTAATATGATATTTGGCGACCTGTATAAGTTATAGGCTATTGCTTCGATAACGTGTTGCGTATGAGTTTTAGCAAGTCCTATGTAGCGAGCTCCTGAGCTTCGGAACCAACTTTTAATACTTCCAAATACACGTTCTACTTTATACCTGGTTTTAGCTACCAATGTATTAAACCGTTTAGCAGTAGGTGATAAAGGATTATTTCTAGTAGCTTTCTTCTGAATAGCTGATTTTAAGGCTTTATTCTTTAATAAGGTTTCATTAGGTGATCCGCTATAGCCCTTATCTGCATATAGCCTACTACCTACTTTTAGCTCTACTTTATCCAATAAGACTTGTAAATGAGCACTATCATGACTAGATGCTTTTGTGGTACTGACTGCTAGGACTAAGCCTTCTTTACTTTCCACAAGGATGTGACGCTTATACCCATAGTAGAGATTATCTCCTTTTTTTGTCCAACTCGCTTCTGGATCTACACCTTTTTGATAACTTTCGGCTACAGTTATAGTGCCATCTTCATGGAGATCATAGCTTTTTTTACCTTTAGGGCGCCTAGCGGTAGGCGTAATAGAGGCATCAACAACTGCACCATGTTGAACTAATACACCATGACTAGATAGTTGATCGTTAATTATTTTCAATAACCTTTCTAGGACCTGCTTCTCCGTAAGCGCAGTCCTAAACCTGCTTAATACGCTATGATCTGGAACAGAACTATCCATGGAAATACGACAAAATCTGCTGAAAGTGATACGATCATTTACTTCTTCTTCTACTTGATAGTCACTCAGAGCATACCATGTTTGAAGCAACAGCATTTTAAATAAAAGAAGCGGGCTATAAGCTGCCTTTCCTGATAAACACAAACCTTTAGGATAATACAAGAAAAGTTCTTTTTCTATTACTTTCCAAGTAATCAGCTTATTAAGCTGATCGAAAAAAGTATGCTTACACTTACGTCGACTGGCTGAAATATCTGCAAAACTTAATTGATTATTTGTTTTGACGGCCATAACAATATTATTAAAAAGCTTAAGTTTAAACGATTAAAGAATCAACCTAATTTAACCATTGTATAACACTAAAAGTCACTTTTTATAACAAAGCTTAAAACTCTATTGCAACAACCTCAATATATATAATAAACTGATTACCAGAATTATTTGTTATTCAACTACCTATTTAACTGTCTAATAAAACAAATTTTATAAATTTTCATTGATATTGATTATCAAATGAAAAAATAATCTAATCCCGAACTCACGTTACAAAGTAGTAACCCAAATAAAAAATGCGCCACCCTTTAGGGACTTCAATCCAATACATGTAAAAATAGTAAAGCCCCTAATAAGAATTATAGAAATAAAGTGTAAATTAAGCGAGGCGCTATGGATAGCCATTATCGGCGTACCCACAGGTTGCTGCTGCCTATCCATGGCCATACATTATTAATATTAGTTATAACCATACCAAAGCCATGCAGGAGCTGAGTGAACAAGCCATCATTCGAACGCAGAAAAAAGCCCTTTTAGAATCGATGGGGATCAACCCCTATCCAGCCTTTGTTGCGCCCATCAATGCTAAAGCAGCAACGATCCTTGCCCACTACAAAGAAGAAGATAAAGCAAGCTATAGCCATGTAGTACTGGCAGGCCGCATTATGAGCCGCAGAATTATAGGGGCAGCCTCCTTTGTAGAATTACAAGATTCAAGTGGACGCATTCAACTCTATGTGCAACGAGATGCTATTTGTTCAGGGGAGGATAAAAGCCATTATAATACTTTATTTAAGAAATTACTAGATATAGGTGATATCATTGAAGTGAAAGGCTTTGTATTTACCACTCAAGTAGGTGCTATAGCAGTACACGTTACCCATCTTCGCTTATTAACCAAAGCACTTACCCCCCTACCGATTGTCAAAGAGATAACCACTAAAGAGGGGAGACAAATTTATGATGCCTTTACAGATCCAGCGCAACGGTATCGTCAAAGGTATGTCGATTTAATAGTTAATCCAGAGGTACGAAAGGTATTTGAGCAACGGGCCAAGTTGATTCATACCATTAAAGCCTTCTTACATTGTGAAGGATATCTAGAAGTAGAGACCCCTATTCTACAACCCATTTATGGCGGCGCATCTGCACTCCCTTTTACCACCCACCACCATACCCTAGACATACCTTTATATTTACGTATTTCCAATGAACTCTATTTAAAAAGATTAATTATAGGCGGCTATGATGGCGTATATGAATTTGCCAAAGATTTTAGAAACGAAGGGATGTCCCGTTTTCATAATCCAGAATTTACGCAAGTAGAGCTTTATGTTGCCTACAAAGATTACATTTGGATGATGGACTACGTAGAAGAATTGGTAGAAGGGGTAGCACTAGCCCTACATGGTAGGACAACGGTTCCATTTGGTGCCCACCTGATCAACTTTCAACGGCCATGGAAACGGTTTACAATGTTTGAAGCCATTCACCATTTTACAGGATATGATGTAAGCAATATGGATGAGGCTGCATTGCGCACAGTGGCCTATCAACTCCACGTCCATGTAGCAGATAACCTAAGCAAAGATAAAATTATAGATGAAATTTTTGGAGAAAAGTGTGAACCGCATCTTATTCAGCCTACTATCATAATGGACTATCCTGTTGAAATGTCTCCTTTAGCCAAACGGCATCGAGACAATCCAGCTTTAACCGAACGATTTGAGGTGATATGTGCCGGTAAAGAAATCTGCAATGCATTCTCCGAGTTAAATGATCCAATTGATCAACAGCAAAGATTAGAGGAACAACGCACATTAGGAACACATGGCGATAAAGAGGCTATGGTGGTAGATCATGATTTCTTAAAAGCCTTACGGTATGGCATGCCCCCAACCGTAGGTATTGGCATAGGCATAGATCGACTAACGATGATCATGACCAACTCAAACTCTATCCAAGATGTTATATTTTTTCCACAAATGCGTCCAGAAAACCCATAAAACTTTAACCATAGTTTTTTTGATAAAAACCGTATCTTATGGGTAGCAGTATGGTTGGTTTATCATTCAAGCCTATTGCAAAGTTTATAACTTGATATTGCTGATCTACTTTAGTATGGTTTTTCCTTTCATCTAGAAAAAGGAGGCCATTACAATAGGCTGCAATCATTACCTATTACGTGATCTTATGAGTTTAATAAACGACAACCTAAGCTGGTTTAAGCGAAAAAAGAAAGGCATCTTAACCCCCAGTTCTGCCAAAAAAGAGTCACCCGATGGTCTTTGGGTTAAAACCCCTAAAGGAAAAATTATACACAGCAAAGTATTACAAGAAAATTTACAGGTGGTACCTGATGATGGCTATCACTTACCGATTGGTTCCAAGGAATATTTTACCATTTTGTTTGATGAGAACAGCTTTATAGAACTCAATCCAACCTTCCGATCTGCAGATCCACTTAAATTTGTAGACAACAGGCCTTATACAGAACGCCTAAAGCAAGCAGAAGCACAAACCAATTTGACAGATGCCATACGAACGGCTTATGGCAGGATCCATACCCTACCACTTGCCATTGCCTGTATGGATTTTAAATTCATTGGTGGTTCCATGGGTAGTGTAGTAGGCGAAAAAATAGCACAATTGGTCAACCATTGTTTGGCCCATCAAACCCCGTTATTGATTATCTCCAAGTCTGGCGGTGCACGCATGATGGAAGGTAGTTTTTCACTAATGCAAATGGCAAAAACATCTGCCAAATTATTGCAATTAGCGCAAGCTAAAATTCCTTATATTTCGCTGCTAACCGACCCCACTACAGGTGGTGTAAGCGCCTCTTATGCGATGCTAGGTGATATCAATATGGCTGAACCAGGTGCACTGATTGGTTTTGCAGGTCCACGTGTTATTCGAGAAACCGTGGGCAAAGCATTACCCAAAGGCTTTCAAACTGCAGAATTCTTATTGGCACATGGCTTTTTGGATATAATTGTAGATAGACGCAAGTTAAAAGAGACCCTTACCCTACTCTTGAAAATGTTGGTATAATAAAAAGGTAGTAAGCTATTTATATGCTATTTTTACCACTGACCTGAACAGCCCATAGCATCAACTTAAGGCAATGATTAGTGGTTACTGCAGGCGATAACCTATTGAAAATAAAATTATTTATTCAGAAATTATGCTGTTTACTGGGCCTATGGTACAAAATTCCCCTTTGTACAAGGTTACGATTAGAAAGTCTACCCTTAAAGATGTATAGAAAATCAGTTCAATGGGGCCACGGGACGGATGCTGATTTTCCAACTTTAAGCATACGCTTTCAGCACTTTTTACACAGCGCTTGATTTTTGGTTGAGTTTTTAATCAAGCAAAAAAAAAGATATAATACCTTATTTGCTTTACGATGCCCTTTATAATCTATTTTATCATTACATGGCTGATTGGCTTGATCATTGGATGGTTGGTAACCAAAATCCTGCACAAAGTACCGATTTCCACCCTACAAAATAGGGTTGCCCATCTAGAACAACATTTATCAGAGAGCCAACATCAATCTCAGACATTACAGGCGCAACATCTACAACTCGGTAAAGAATTGGCAACTGCACTGGCACATAACAGCTACTTAGAAAAAAAAATAGCCGAACAAGGACAATCTGTTGAACAGCTCCAAAGCCAACTCACCATCCATTTTAAAAACTTAGCCAATGAACTATTAGAAGAAAAAAGTAAAAAGTTTTCAGACCATAACCAACTCCAAATGGAACGGTTGCTCACTCCACTCAGCGACAAAATTAAGACCTTTTCGCAACAAGTAACGCAGTATAACCAAGAAAGTTTGGAAAGAAATGTAGCTTTACGGACAGAATTAAAACAACTGCATGACCTCAACCTAAAAATCACGCAAGAGGCGGAAGGTCTGACCAAAGCACTTAAAGGTGATTCAAAATTACAAGGAGGATGGGGTGAGTTTATTTTAGAAAATATTCTAGCGCAATCTGGACTCGTTAAAAATAGAGAATATGTCATACAAACCTCTATTACAACAGAAGATGGACAAAGATTGCAGCCAGATGTAATCCTTAATCTTCCAGAAGGCCGCAATATTGTGATTGATGCCAAGGTATCTTTAAGTCACTATGAGCAATTTTTTAATAGTGAGCATGCGATTCAACGGGCTTTTCACCTGAAGCAACATGTGCACTCTATTAGACGTCATATTAAAACACTAAGTGAGAAGCGTTACCAATCGCTCTATAACCTTCAAGGTTTGGACTTTGTCTTAATGTTTATACCGATTGAACCAGCCTTTGCACTAGCTGTTCAAGAAGAAGTAATGCTCTTTAACGAAGCCTATGAACGCAATATTGTGATCGTATCCCCCTCAAATCTAATAGCGACCCTACGAACCATTGCAAATTTATGGCGGCAAGCCCATCAAAATCAAAATACCTTAGAAATTGCTACACAAGGCGGTGCCTTATATGACAAATTTGTTACCTTCGTAAAAGATATTAAAAATATAGGTCGCCAATTGGATTTAACACAAAAAAACTACTTAGAGGCCACTAAAAAACTATATGATGGTAGGGGAAGTTTGGTATCTAGGGCGCAAAAAATGAAACTATTAGGTGCACGTACTAGTAAGGTGTTAGATCAACAACTCATAGATAGAGCGGATCAAGCAGAAAGATAATCTGTATGTTATTTTTGGCTGGATTAAAAAGTGTGATATAGATACCTGTTAATCAATAAAAACCGTATACTATTTACTTAGATGTTTAGTCCCAAAGTGTAGTGGCAAGAATTAGTATGAAATAATTCAGGCTTTTTCTCCGGATCTTTTGTTTTAAGTGTGTAAATATTTTTTAGGATTTATCTTTACCTAAATCATAACACTTAAAACAATGAAAAGAAAAGAGACAGTTAAAGATGGGATAAGCAAGGCCATAGATGTACTGATAGAATCAGGTGTAGACCTTTCCAGACTTTTTGATCAAGACGGCTTACTCAAACAATTAAGTAAGCGTCTTGTAGAAAAAGCATTACAGTCAGAAATGGATGACCATTTAGGTTATAATAAGTATGCACGTAGTGATTCAGAGAATGTACGTAATAGATTATCCAGTAAGCAAGTTATTACTGATAATGGCGTTATATCGGTTGAAGTACCCAGAGATAGAGCATCGACTTTTGAACCTATTTTATTGCCTAATCGTCAAACAAGAATTCCTAGTTTGGATGATAAGATCTTATCTTTACATGCTAAAGGTATGAGTCTGTCAGATATTCAGATTCAAATACAGGAATTATATGGCGCAGAAGTAAGTGAAAGCCTGATAAGTAACATCACAGACTCTGTTATTGAATATGTTAAGATATGGCAAAATCGTCCCTTAGAATCAGTCTATCCTATTGTTTTTTTTGATTGCTTTGTAGTTAAAGTTAGACAAGATAAGCGCATCATCAACAAGGCAGTCTATGTCGCTTTAGGTATAACGTGAGTTCGGGATTTATTTGACTGATTTACAACAATTTAATATCAATTATTTAGTTAATATTTGCACCTATTTAACAAGTTTTTATATCTAATTTTATAAATATAATATATATAATAAACTGATTATCAGAATTATTTGTTATTCAACTACCTATTTAACTGTCTAATAAAACAAATTTTATAAATTTTTATTAATATTGATTATCAAATGAAAAAATAATCTAATCCCGAACTCACGTGTATAGATAGATCTGGCATAAAGGATGTTTTAGGGCTTTGGATGAGTGAAAATGAAGGGGCTAAATTTTGGTTAGGCAATTTAACAGAACTCAAAAATCGGGGTATGAACGATATGCTCATTGCATGTACAGATAATTTGTCAGGCATGTCTGAGGCCATTGCTGCTGTATACCCAAAAACGGAACATCAGCTCTGTATTGTTCATGCAATTAGGGGTAGTTTGCAGTATGTTTCTTATAAACATAGAAAGGTATTAGTTGCTGATTTAAAACCAATTTATACAGCAGTTACCGAGCAAGAAGCATTGATGGCCTTAGAAGCTTTTGCTACTAAGTGGAATCAACAATACCCACAAATAGCCCAATCTTGGTATGCTAACTGGGATAATCTGATGGTATTTTTACAGTACCCTAATGCCATACGTAAGGTCATTTACACAACAAATGTTTGGAATCTGTAAATAGCCAATTTCGTAGAGTTACCAAAAATAAAAAAGTGTTCCCTAACGATCTAGCTGTTTTTAAAACATTATATACGTGAGTTCGGGATTAGATTATTTTTTCATTTGATAATCAATATTAATAAAAATTTATAAAATTTGTTTTATAGACAGTTAAATAGGTAGTTGAATAACAAATAATTCTGATAATCAGTTTATTATATATATTATATTTATAAAATTAGATATAAAAACTTGTTAAATAGGTGCAAATATTAACTAAATAATTGATATTAAATTGTTGTAAATCAGTCAAATAAATCCCGAACTCACGTTATACACTATTTATGGACACGGTCAAAGGATATAAAAAGAGCCAGATGATCATGCATGTAAGTAAATGCAACGATGTTATAAGCCAAAGCTATTATTTTCCAATGCAAAACTTAGAGAAAATTTCTCCTAGTATCTCTTCTGTGGTGATCTCTCCTGTAATTTCACCCAGCGCATGTAGGGCGCGGTTTATATCTACAACCAGTAACTCATTGGATCGTTTTTGTTCGAGTCCTATAATCACAGCTTCCAATGCTTGCTTACTTTTTTGTAACCGATCGTAATGTCGTGCATTGATCACAATAGTAGCTGGCCCATCGGTAGGTTTTTGCTCTACAAGTTGCAAAAGCTTATCCTTAAGCTGCGCTATACCCCTACCGGTTTGTGCAGCAATGCACAAATAATCTTTAAATTTTTCTAACGCATCAGGTGGCGCAAGATCCATTTTATTGCCAATTTTAAGTAGAGCCCCCCCCCCTAATGCAACCAAATCTGCCTCTGCTTGTCTAAAGGTCATATGGGATAGATCAACCAAATAGAGTACTATAAAAGCTTTGCTTAATTGCTGTTTGGTCCGTTCAATACCTATTGCTTCTATGGCATCCGAAGTCGTTTCTCGTAAGCCCGCTGTATCCACAAACCTAAATCGTATACCCCCTAAGTGTAACGTTCCCTCAATAGTATCACGCGTAGTACCTGCTATAGGCGAAACAATCGCCCGTTCTTCTTGTAATAACACATTCAATAAGGTTGATTTGCCTACATTGGGCTTGCCCACAATCACGACAGAAACACCCTGTTTAATGGCATTGCCTAGTTGAAAGCTATCTATCAACAACGTTAAGGTTTTAATCAGCTTATCAGCCAATGTTTTTAAATCTTTTCTGTCTAAGAAGGCGACATCTTCCTCGGCAAAATCCAGTTCTAGGGCTAACATTGCTGCAAAATGGCATAATGCTTTACGCAACGTTTGTAATTCTGAAGAAAAGCCACCACGCATTTGACTAAGAGCCGTTTGATGGGCCAGCGTACTATCGGCTGCAATCAAATCGGCTACCGCCTCTGCTTGAGCTAAGTCAAATCGACCATTTAAAAAAGCCCTTTTGGTAAATTCACCCGGCTCAGCGATGCGCACACCTTGTTCTACAAACAGTTGTATCAATTGTGCAACAATAAAAGGCGTACCATGGCAAGAAATTTCTACTGAGTCTTCCTTAGTAAAGGAGTGAGGCGCAATAAAAATGGAAACCAGTACTTCATCAATTTTAGTATCACCCTTTTTTATGACGCCAAAATGAATCGTATGGGAGGCTTGTTGGGTCAAGTCACTTCCACAAAATAGCTGGTTGACGATGCCAATAACACCCTTTCCAGATAGGCGCACTACTGCAATAGCGCTGACGCCTTGTGGCGTAGCTAGTGCAACAATAGGATCTTGGTTATGATGCATTTTCTTGTATAAATAAAGTTTCTGGATAACCTATTTCCACCAATGTTAATCCATGCGGTGGCATTAAGGTCAGCATGGGACGGACCCTAGGTTTTTGCCTAATGAGTTGCACCAATGTGGCTAGATCCATTTTACCAGTGGCTACTGCCAATATCGTACGTACAATAGTCCGAACCATACCCCGTAAAAAACGATCCGCTTGTATGTAAAAAACAAGTTTGTGATCCATCTGCAACCAAGAAGCTTCCTCTACCTTACAGACAAAATGCCTTGTTGAATCGGTTATTTTACTAAAAAATTCGAAATCAGCTTGTATAGAAAACAAAGCTGAAATCTGGTTCAATAAGGGAAGTGGTGGAACGCAGCGCATCCAAACTGACTTGTCTCTATAAAAAGGATCTTTTTGCGTAACGATAGTATAGGCATATCTACGATAGCATGCATCAAAACGCGCATGTGCACCCTCTACTACTGGACGAATAGCAGTAATACTGATATCAGATGGCAAAATCCTATTAAGCCTATAGGTCAAATGCGCAGGATCTATAGGCGTTATTAGATCAAAATGGGCCACCTGTTGCGCTGCATGTACCCCTTTATCCGTTCGACTGCTGCCTGAAATAGCAATCGATGTGGATAACAGCTTACCAAGTGCCTCTTCTACCACTTGTTGCACAGAAACTGCATTTTTTTGAATCTGCCAGCCACTATAGGCTTTACCAAAATAGGATATATATATGAAATAACGCATGAGATGCTTTGGCGTAGCCTATAGAGCTTGATCTTTTATTAGGTTAGGCTAGGTTAAGTTTAAAAAACTACCCTAAAGCCGTATGTTTATAGAGGAAAAAAAGACCTGGAAAAAGGCCGCCACAAGGTTGGCTATTAGATACCGTTAAATACATTGAGCCCCCAGGTCTGGTTCTGTCGCGTCTATATTTTCGTTAGTAACGTCTTTTCTTTTAAGTGAAGTTTTGGATATATATTGGTTATTATTCGGCCATTAGCATAACAAAATTCTCAAAAGTAGAAAGATGATTTTTAGCTCCGATTACTTGTCCTTTTTGAATCATAGGAATGTTTTCTATCTCTACAATGGTCTAGAGTAAAGAAATGGTTGGACCACTTAAAATTAAGCATATCTATTGCTTCTGATTGCTCGCAATACAGTAGCTGACTAACTTGATTCTTCATTGTTTACCCATTCCCTTCTCATCCTAAGGTACGTTCAGTTTTCCCGAATAGGGCGGTCCGACAGTCTTCTTCATAAACTTTGCACAACTCTCTCAGGATACTTAATCATTCCACTACCAATGTACAACATCCCCATTGTATAGAGTTTGCTATTGGGATAGCTTTGCCACCCACACCCACGGCCTTTTCTTCTATGGGTTAAGTATCTGCGAAATCGGTTATTAATAAAGTTCTGCAATCTAACAAAAGCTTCACTGGAATTCGTATGTTTAAAATAGTTAACCCATCCTAACACTACTGGTTTTATTTGCTCGATGAATGTTTGAGGTTTGATTGGTGCTTTTCTACAAGTCAGGTATTTTAGTCTGTTACGGATGCTTTGTTGGGATTGTTTCGTTGGAAATACATAAATGCTATTTCTGCCACTTGTTGGACTCTTTCTTTTTACAAAGTAAAAACCTATGAAGTTAAAGCCTTCTTTCAGTTTCGTTATTCGTGTCTTTTGGTGGTTAATAATGAGCGATAACCTCCTTACTAATTCTGTGAATTTCTCCAGCGCTAAGCTAGCACTCTTACGACATACCAAAATTGCATCATCACAATACCTATGCAAGGTTGCGCTTAGCTTTTCTGGATACCCCCTTGAGTGCCACACTTGGTCTATAACATTTAGGTAGATATTACTATACAACGGTGATATTGGTGATCCTTGCGGTACTCCAACTTTCTTGCATGTAATTTTACCTTGTTTTACTATTGACGTTGTTAGGGTTTGTTTAATTAGCTTCAACATACTGCCATCTGCTATCCTTTTACTAATAAGTTTTAATAACTTTTCATGTGGGATGCTAATAAAGTATGATTGAAAATCAATCTCAACTACGCCCCATGCCTGCTGGTATAGATCTTCTCGGATCACTAAACTCGCTTGTTTGGCTCCTCGTTTCGGTCTATAGCCGTATGAACATTCATGAAAATCAGCTTCGAAGATCGGTTCAATGACTATTTTCATTGCTGTGAGCACTATGAGATCTTCTACGGTCATTACCTCTAGTGGCCTTGTTCCACCTTTAGCTTTGGGTATTTCTACCAACCTGCTTGAGGTAAATTTGTATAGCTTTGCGCGTAGTTGCTGCTGCAATTTATTGATAATCTTTGCCTCACCTTGATCTATTATATCACTTATGCTTTTACCATCAATCCCTGCTGAACCTTGATTTGCTTTGACTTGACGCCAAGCTTCCCAAAGTACATCTTTTAGATAAATTTTATCATATATACTATAAAATCTGACTTCCTTACATTGCTTGGATTTGAGATATAGAGTTCTTTGGAGTTGCTGAACTTTTAATGTTCCGTTCATAGCTTTAGGGCAATCAGACATTCTCAACTCTTTTAAACTCGTTAACTGAAGTAGGGTCCCTTTCCTCTTGAGTGGTTTCCCAATCAATACGAACGGTATTATAGACCCCGCGGACTTCTGATATCACCCTTATTGATTTCGCTTTACTTATACAATAAAGTTTCCAGTGGCCTACTGGATTCATATCAGATCTCCCGGACTACGATGTGAAACATTCATAGCGTGCAACCCCTAACACCCCGGCACTTGTATGATGGTCATGGTCTATTTTTTCCATCCTACTATCAGCCTTCCTGTAGCCACTAGATAGTCGGCAAATGCGCTTAAACGGCTTAACGAGGCTAATTTAGGTTCACTTTTGTTGCAGCCCGCTATTTTGCAGATGCATTTAAAGGTAACTTAAACCTGTGAATCACCCCACAAATCCAACCTCCTGCTAGACTCCCGAAATAGACAAATTAGAGTCAGGGGACTTACACCCCATTTGTTGCACACCTGTGCCGGCGTGCAATGGCTGCAGACTTAAAACACTTAAAACTAAGCAAAAGCTGCAGACTTGTCTCTATGCTCAGATAGAAAAAAGTCAACTGTATCACCATAACGATCTACTGTTCTATATAAATAGATCCACTTCCTGTTTAGTTTAACATAGGTCTCATCCATTCTCCAACTACCACCAACTGGTCGTTTTCTTTTGCTTACTGCTTCATCTATTAAGAGGAACAAACTTAATAACCCATCTTTGTAGCGTAGAATGATCAACTCTTGTGCCTCTCATACGCATCATCTCTTCCAAATCTCTATAGCTCAAGGAAAAACGATACTTCATCTAGACAAATAACAGGATGACTTCTGCTGAAGAACAATAGCCCTTAAAATAAGGTAATAATTTGGGCGAAATATTAAACATAATAACTACTTTTTTAACTGCAGATACTAAAATAATGATTTTTTAGAATAAACGCGACAAAACCCGTACTAATGCATAAGAACGTGAGTTCGGGATTAGATTATTTTTTCATTTGATAATCAATATCAATGAAAATTTATAAAATTTGTTTTATTAGATAGTTAAATAAGTAGTTGAATAACAAATAATTCTGATAATCAGTTTATTATATATATTATATTTATAAAATTAGATATAAAAACTTGTTAAATAGGTACAAATATTAACTAAATAATTGATATTAAATTTTTGTAAATCAGTCAAATAAATCCCGAACTCACGTTAAGATGGTTACGCACCTAACCTTTAAGCAAAGTATGCTATGAGCAGGATATATTTATTATTAGAAATAATCAATATTAATAGCTATCTTCATATGATAGGCCTTTAATAGGCCGCAAATAGCGGTCAAAGGTTTTGATAAAGGCCCATAATTTTTTTAAATTTGCACATCTCTAGGTTTAGAACAAAAATTATAAGCAATACATGTTAACCATACAGCAGCTAGTAAGAAAAGGGAGAAAAAAACCTTCTTCTTCTTCAAAATCTCCAGCGCTTTCATCTTGTCCGCAGCGAAGGGGCGTATGCGTCAAAGTCTATACTATGAAGCCAAGAAAGCCAAACTCCTCTATGAAAAAAGTAGCTAGAGTACGCCTAACAACGGGTAAAGAAATAAATGCCTACATTCCTGGGGAAGGCCATAACCTACAAGAACACTCTATCGTTCTGATTAGAGGCGGAGGGGTAAAAGACTTATCAGGTGTAAGCTACTCTATTATTCGTGGTGTGTTGGATACTTCAGGTGTTAGTGGAAGGTGTCAAGCAAGGTCCGTATATGGAACCAAGAAGCCTAAGAAAAAATAAAAGTTTAATGTATATGCTGATTATCCTAATTGGTTATATAGGGTAATAGAATACAGTAGGGATCTAAGCAACTACGCTAAAACATTAATTTCAGTGAAAGGAATAATATGAGAAGAAAACAAGCTATAAAAAGAGTATTAATACCTGACTATAAATATGGAGATCCGTTGGTAACTAAGTTTGTAAACGGATTAATGCAACAAGGCAAGAAAAGCCTTGCTTTTAGCATCTTTTATGATACCATTGCATTAGTCTCTCAGAAAACAAAAGAAAAGGGATTAGAGATATGGCGTAAGGCGCTCCATAATGTAACCCCTATTTTAGAAGTCAAACGTCGACGAGTTGGGGGAGCTACCATTCAAGTTCCCATTGAAATACGACCAGATAGAAAGATATTTTTAGGCATGAAATGGCTGATTGATTATGCAAGATCCCGTGGGGAAAAGACTATGAAAGAAAGGCTTACCAATGAAATTATTGCCGCTGCTAAAGAAGAAGGAGCGGCTTTCAAACGTAAAGTAGATACCCATAAAATGGCAAGTTCGAATAGAGCCTTCTCACATTTTAACTTGAGATAAATGGCAAATGAACTAACCTTTTTAAGAAACATAGGCATCATGGCGCATATTGATGCTGGTAAAACAACTACTACTGAGCGCATTCTATATTATACAGGCCTAACCCACAAAATAGGTGAAGTACATGATGGAGGGGCTGTAATGGACTGGATGGCTCAAGAACAAGAACGCGGGATTACCATTACCTCTGCTGCCACTACTACCTTTTGGAAGTATCCTACCATACAAGGAAAAGCAAGTGATAAGACGCAAACTTACAAAGTTAACATCATCGATACACCTGGCCATGTGGATTTTACAGTAGAGGTAGAGCGCTCTTTGCGTGTTTTGGATGGTGCAGTTGCTTTATTTTGTGCCGTATCTGGTGTAGAACCCCAATCTGAAACAGTTTGGCGTCAAGCTGACAAATATAGGGTACCCCGTATCTGTTTTGTAAACAAAATGGATAGAGCCGGTGCCAACTTTTTTAATGCGCTACATGAAATCAAGGAAAAGCTAGGGGCTAATCCTGTTCCATTGCAAATTCCTATTGGTAGTGAAACGGCATTTAAAGGGGTAGTGGACTTGATTACCAATGAAGCGATCGTTTGGGACGAGCATGACTTAGGCATGACCTACCAGGTAATAGCTATTCCCGACGATTTAGTAGAGGCAGTTGGGGAATGGCGTCAAAATCTAATTGAAAATGTAGCCAGTTACGATGAAGCATTAATGGAAAAATTCTTTGATCAGCCAGATGCTATTACACCAGATGAAATCAGGGCAGCCATTCGCAAAGCGGTTATCGACCTCTCTTTCTCTCCTGTGCTCTGCGGTTCTGCTTTTAAAAATAAGGGAGTTCAAGCGCTATTGGATGCAGTGTGTGCCTACCTTCCCTCTCCACTAGATTTACCCCCAGTAGCATGTACCTATCCAGATACAGGAGAAGTAATGTTAAGAAAGCCAGAGAATAGTGAGCCATTTACGGCACTAGCTTTTAAAATTGCAACGGATCCTTTTGTCGGTAGGCTTGCCTTTTTGCGTGTCTATGCGGGCACTCTAGATGCTGGATCCTACGTTTACAACAATAGAACTGGCAAAAAAGAACGAATTGCTCGTTTGATGCAAATGCATGCCAATAAACAAAATCCAATTAGCGCGGTACAAGCAGGAGATATTTGTGCAG
The DNA here is from genome assembly GCF_936981045.1 of Cardinium endosymbiont of Oedothorax gibbosus. Taxonomy (GTDB): domain Bacteria; phylum Bacteroidota; class Bacteroidia; order Cytophagales; family Amoebophilaceae; genus Cardinium. The sequence goes on along the minus strand of NZ_OW441264.1, from coordinate 494,438 downwards.
TAGTAGGATTTAAAGAAATTAAAACAGGCGATACGCTGACCAGTGAAAAACAGAAAGCTATACTAGAAGCCATCACCTTTCCAGAACCCGTAATCGGTTATTCGATTGAGCCTAAAAAACAGGCAGATCAGGATAAGCTAACCCTATCTATTGCCAAGCTCATGGAAGAGGACCCAACCTTGCGCATGGAAACCAATCATGAAACAGGTCAAACCATTTTAAAAGGCATGGGTGAACTACACCTAGAAATTATTATTGACCGGCTGAAACGCGAATTTAAACTTGAAATCAACCAAGGTGCCCCACAAGTTGCCTACAAGGAAGCACTCACTGCTACAGTGGAGCACAAAGAAGTCTACAAAAAACAAACAGGCGGCAGGGGTAAATTTGCCGATATTGTTTTTGAGATAGGGCCTAGGGAAACAGTTGAAGGAGAGTCAGTAAAGCCAGGATTGGAATTTGTGAATAAGATTGTTGGAGGGGTTATTCCTAAAGAGTTTATTCCAGCTATTCAAAAAGGGTTTACAACAGCTATGGAGAATGGTCCATTGGGCGGCTATCCTGTAGAATCCATGTGGGTTAAAATCTTTCATGGCTCCTATCATGAGGTTGACTCAGATTCTTTATCTTTCGAATTAGCCGCTAGAGCTGGTTTCAGAGCAGCTGCACAGAAAGCTTCTCCCGTACTTTTGGAGCCCATTATGTCTGTAGAAATAGCTACCCCCGATTCGTTTACAGGCCCTGTAACAGGAGATCTCAATAGAAGAAGAGGGGTTATGAAAGGAATGCATGGTAAAGGTGGCGCACAAATTGTTAAAGCAGTTGTTCCATTAGCAGAGCTATTTGGTTATGTTACAGATCTTAGAACCATTACCTCGGGTAGAGCCTCTGCTTCATTAACTTTTTCGCATTATGAACCAGTCCCTAAACATTTAGCAGAAGCCATTATTAATAAAGCAAAAGGCATAACGGTATAGTACCCTATCATAGCAACCAAATATATGAATCAAAAAATTCGAATCAAACTTAAATCATTCGATGCTGCCCTATTAGATAAATCGGCAGATAGCATCGTTAGAGCTGTAAAAGCTACAAAAACAGTAGTAAATGGTCCTATTCCGCTTCCAGGTAAGAAAGAAGTGTATACGGTATTGCGTTCTCCACATGTAAATAAAAAGTCACGGGAACAATTTCAACTTTGTACCCATAAAAGATTGATAGATATTTACTCTAGCAGCTCAAAAGCAGTAGATGCCTTAACCAAGCTAGAACTACCTAGTGGTGTAGAGGTTGAAATTAAAGTTTAAGCCTGGAGTAAGGAAAAGCAGTAGACACTATTCAGAAGTGGCACTTTCTCCTTCTGGCTATTCTGCCTATCAATAAGAAAAACCGCCTCTTGTAAAGAGTTTCTAGTAGGAAGGTTACCCTTAAAGAGGGAAAACATCAGTTTAGTGCGGGTGCGGGACGGCTTCTGATTTTCCAGCTTTAAGGATAGGCCTGATATTGTGTTACTTTTTGATCAAGCAAAAAGGCATACAACCATATCATTAAATGGCTATCCCTGGTGTTTTAATCACTGGTTCAGAAGGGCTGTTAGGTGGTGCATTACAGGCTACCTTCAAAGCCTATTCCTTACTTGCACCACTGTTTTGCAGTAAGTCCGTGCTGGATATTACCGATCCAGATCAAATAGAGTCTTACCTCAAAGCACATGCAATCCAATACATCATAAACTGTGCAGCCTGTACCGATGTGCAATTGGCAGAGCAAGAAGTAGCAAGCTGTTTTAAAGTAAATAGTATAGGTGCGGGCCACTTGGCTGCATTAGCTGCAAAATACCATGTTGTACTCTTCCACATTTCAACAGACTATGTATTTGGTGCGACCATAGGGCGTCCATTAAGGCCAGATGATCCTACTGATCCACTGAATCAATATGGGCGATCCAAACGAACTGGTGAACAGCTGGTAGCTGAACAGGCTACCCATTTTTATATCATTCGAACGGCATGGTTGTATGGCGAAAAGGGTAATAATTTTTTTACAAAAATAGCTGCATTGGCCCAGCAAGGACGCACCATTCAAATGGTCGATGACCAAATAGGCAGTCCTACCTACGTCTATGACCTGGCAACCGCCATTTGGGAGATTATTGAAAAAATGGCCAAACATAATCCAGAGCACTACCCCTCGGGTATTTATCATTACACCAATGAGGGCGTAGCCAGTTGGTATGATTTTGCCTATGCCATTGTAACTACCTTTTCAAATAGATGTTCCTTGATGCCCCTATCATCATCTGTAGTAGATCTTAAAAGGCCTTACTACAGTGTACTAAGCAAGTCTTCTTTTCGAGAAGTATTCCAGATAAAGATTCCCCACTGGCAACATAGTCTTGCTATTTGCTTAAAAAGGTGGCAAGCCCAATGATCCGTTGCCTTAGCTGCTACCCAAATCCATTGCTTGATAGGGTGTGGTATGACTTCTTTACTTTATCCATTCGCTTTTGTATCTGTTCAAGCAATGGCGTCAACTTAAGGGAAAATATGAGTAATTATTTGCTTAGTATTGTTTGATTTTTCCCTTCAAGTATCTACCTATAATTGTCTTTTAATTCTATAAAAAAGACTTTCCCTCTGTATTATTTGATGAATAAAGTTTAAAATGTACTTTTTTATATAAAGACATGGTAGAGAAAGGGAAAAATCTTATTTTACGAATTAAAGATACCAACGTGAGTTCGGGATTAGATTATTTTTTCATTTGATAATCAATATCAATGAAAATTTATAAAATTTGTTTTATAGACAGTTAAATAGGTAGTTGAATAACAAATAATTCTGATAATCAGTTTATTATATATATTATATTTATAAAATTAGATATAAAAACTTGTTAAATAGGTGTAAATATTAACTAAATAATTGATATTAAATTGTTGTAAATCAGTCAAATAAATCCCGAACTCACGTATACCATACACTTGCGTAAGTTTCCAGTGAAGCATTGTTTGGCAAAAAATAGTTTCACACGCAGGAGAAAACTTACATTTCCAGTGGTATTTTCTATGATTTTGAGGTTAGTTAAAAAAAGTTTAGGTATAGAGTGTGAACTTATGGAACCATCAACTTTTAAAATTCCCCCATCCAAGCAAGCTTTTTCAAAGGCAAGATATAAAATTGCTCATACAGGATTTAAAGAATTATTGGATTTAAGCCTTCAAACAGCTTATCAAGATGATACCTCATATGGAACATGGAGAGGTTATAGAGTTATTGCTGGAGATGGCTCCTCAGTTCGCTTGCCTGGTTCTCAAGAAATCGTCTCTGTCCACTTAAGTGTGTAAATTATTTTTTTGGTTTTATTCAATTCTGTTTTCAAATTTAATTAAAAAATGTGCCGTAGCCTCGCTCCAGTTATGAATAGAGGTGATCCATTTTCTAGTCATGTAGTTAATAGTTAGATATAAACCTGAGTTCGGGATTTATTTGACTGATTTACAACAATTTAATATCAATTATTTAGTTAATATTTGCACCTATTTAACAAGTTTTTATATCTAATTTTATAAATATAATATATATAATAAACTGATTACCAGAATTATTTGTTATTCAACTACCTATTTAACTGTCTAATAAAACAAATTTTATAAATTTTCATTGATATTTATTATCAAATGAAAAAATAATCTAATCCCGAACTCACGTTATTAAGGTGGCACATAGAGGAGTGTTATAAACGACTTGAGATAGGTTCAGAATTAGAGAATTTCTCTGGAAAAAACTTAGATGCCGTACTACAAGAGTTTTGGGCACACTTAGTGATGTGTAATATACTATCACTTCATATGGGTGATAGACAAGGCGCTTGGAACCCAGACCAAATTGCTCAATATCGGTTAAACTTTTCCGTTTTATTTGGTGTAATGAGGCAGAAACTGTATCAGGTTCTTGTTGGCGATTGCTCTCCCAAGAGCTTTCAGAGACTTTTTAATAGAGCCAGTATACGTGCTAAAATTAAAATCCGGATAAGTCGATTATATAGTCGAGACAAGGTCGATAAACCTAGACGGAATCATGTTTTTAGAAGAGTTTGCTAACCAATAAACCCTTAAGTTGACGCCATTAGCTGTTCAAGTAAGTAGTAAAATAGACGTTTTTTCTTGTCTTTGGCTAGTAATTCCAAAAATATGAATGGATATCAGATTTTTGCTTTTGGCTATTATTTATTCTAACTTTAGAAAATCTTTCTGGTACTTACTATACCTTACGTTCCACCTGTAAAGGTACCATGATCAGGTGATGGGGTGATCCACTAGAGGAACCAGGCTGTTTAGGCGCCATAGTGCTATTCAAATTGCTTATTTTAACTTTATGGCAAATGTTGTTGCAATTGTAGGAAGATCCAACGTAGGTAAGTCTACCCTTTTTAATAGATTGATCGAAGCAAAAAAAGCGATTATGGATGGGTCTGCCCATACTACCCGGGACCGGAACTATGGTTATGCACAGTGGAGCAACAGATTTTTTACCGTTATTGATACCGGAGGCTATATGTGTGGTACAGATCATACCTTTGAGCATGGTATTCGTGAACAGATCCAACTTGCACTAGATGAAGCTAATGTAGTACTCTTTATAGTGGACTGTATAGACGGTCTAACCGATGCAGATAAAGAATTTGCCCATCTATTGCGAAAAATCAATAAGCCTGTTTTTTTAATAGCCAATAAAGCAGAAAGCGTAATAGCTGCCATGGTTGCACCCAGTTTCTATACCTTAGGCCTTGGTAGGCCATTGCCCATAGCAGCTATAAATGGGTCTGGAACAGGCGATTTGTTGGATGCTTTATTGCCTTATTTAAAAGAAGCCCCCCCTACAGAAGCCGATCAAGCGCCAGATAAGCTCCCTAGATGCACCATTTTAGGCCGTCCAAACGTAGGAAAATCTTCTTTTTTAAATGTGTTATTAAATGAAAAAAGAAGTATGGTAAGTCCTCGCTCTGGTACCACTAGAGATGCAATAGATACGGAATACAACCGTTATAATAAGAAGTTCATCCTTACCGATACAGCCGGCATACGCAAAAAGTCAAAAGTAAGGGATGCCATTGAATTCTACTCTGTATTGCGTGCCGTAAAAGCCATGCAAGAAGCTGATATCTGTTTGATCATGATAGATGCCCAGCATAGTATAGAAGCACAGGACATTTCAATTATTGCACTTGCACACCGGTATAAGAAAGGTATGGTCTTAGTGGTCAATAAATGGGATTTGATTGATAAGAAGATTATAACTGCTAATGACTACAGAAGGGACCTATTGCGCAAGCTAGCCCCTTTAGACTACTTGCCTATTTTATTTGTTTCAACGGTAAAGAAACAAAGGGTTTACCAAACTATTGAAAAAGCACTTAGTGTCTATCAAAATAAAATAAAAAAAATTCCCACCTCTGAGTTAAACAAAGTCCTCTTACCCATTATTGAAAAAAAACATCCGCCTGCTGTAAAAGGAAAGCACATCCAAATTAAATATTGCACTCAGGTTACTGGCCATGCGCCTACCTTTGCTTTCTTTTGCAACCATCCAACCTATATTCAGCCTAATTACAAAAGCTATTTGGTCCATCAGCTTAGGTCCCACTTTAACTTTGAAGGTGTGCCTGTTCAAGTGGTATTTAAAAAAAAGTAGTAAGGAATTTGTATCTCGCGCTCTACTGGATCAAAGGGGTAACAAAAAATCAAGGGCTGTGCAAAAAGTTGCTGAAAGCACACCTGGAAAAACAGAACTTGCCCGCTACGCGGGGCTTCAAACATGCTGTTGTTCTGATCAGCTGCGAGGAGGCATCTCTGATGGCAACCTTTTACAAGTGGTGTTTTTGTATTTTTTTCGTAGCATCAGTCATACCGCGGAATAGATACTTAGCCCCCATTAGCCATTAAAAACATTAGTTGGCTGCAACTTAATAACGTAAGTTCGGGATTAGATTATTTTTTCATTTGATAATCAATATCAATGAAAATTTATAAAATTTGTTTTATTAGACAGTTAAATAGGTAGTTGAATAACAAATAATTCTGGTAATCAGTTTATTATATATATTATATTTATAAAATTAGATATAAAAACTTGTTAAATAGGTGCAAATATTAACTAAATAATTGATATTAAATTGTTGTAAATCAGTCAAATAAATCCCGAACTCACGTTATTAAGTAATTTTCTAAATTACGCATTGTAAAATGGTTGTTTATTTTATATTTGTATCCATTATTGAAACAAGCAAAAGATGCCAATATGCACATCAATAAGAACTATATGATAGGGTTACTAGCCCTATTTTCCTTGGGGATTTTATATTATGGTTTTCTTTTCCTGAAAGGCCACAATGTATTTTCTCAATATAATCATTACAAGGTTGCTTATCCTGTAAATAAGAACTTACATGTTTCTGCCCCTGTCAAACTAAAAGGTCATGTAGTAGGGATGGTTACAAAAGTAGAAATCAAGCCTAAGCAGAATTACAGCACATTGGTTACCATTGAAGTAGATAAACAATTTCCTTTGACCTACGCTAGTAAGGTTATGTTGAATAATGCAGGTATGATGGAAGGAAATGCTTTAGAAATTGAACTGCATGAGGGCAACCCCATCCGTAACGGTGCTACTATCATTGGCCAACTCCATCCAAATTTTAATGAGATTGATCTTAATGCAATGACGGCGCAGGTAGCAACGGTTACGCAGAACCTTATCAAAACAACTGAGGGGGTGAATGCCATTCTAGCCAATCTTGAAAGAACAAGTTTCACCTTAAGCACGGCCATTCATGGACTTGAAGATAACATAAATACCATTGCAAAAAACATTATTGCGATTTCTGGACCATTGGCAAATTCGAAAAGAGGTATTCCCGCTATGTTGCCTGCGATACATAGCCTACTTTTAGAAGTAAAGTCTATTCCTTTTAAGGATATCTCTTTTAGGGTTACCAATGTACTCAAAGATGTAGAAAGATTGATACAACATACTGCTAGTGATGGTGGAAGCTTTGGGCGATTCATGCACGATGCAACCCTCTATCATAATCTGAATCATAGTGTAGAAAACTTAAATGCATTACTTTTTGACATGAAGAAGCGACCATTCCGCTATTTAAATTTTTCGCTACTTGGTTGTTTAAAAAGCAATCACCAAAAACAACTAGCCCATCGTTAAAGTATCTATTACATCCATGTTGTTGGCTTAAGCGCGCTACCACTTAGCACGCCCAAACCAGAAGCCATTTTACTTGATCAAAAAGTTTATATCTATTCAAGCGGATGACGCCTGCAATTAGGGCAAGAGATCGTGGTCTTTAGCCATTGCTTTATACAGTCTAAGTGAAAATAGTGACTACATGGTAACCAATATGTAGCTTGTTCAAGACATATAGTACAAGTACACTCTTAGGGCGCTGTTGCGTTATGCTGCGCTTCCATTTTCATTATCTGCATTGCCTGTAGTATCTGTTCTATTTGTACTGCACCTGTTGGTACCTATTGCCTCTTATCGAGCCCAATCCAGACCATCAACAAGTAGTATAGAAAGATAGCATAAAGAAGCAATTAACCTGCTTTTAATTTTATATGTGATACTAGGCATATGGTTTGAGACCGTTGCAATAAAATTTCAAGCTTTGGTATAAAAAGTGGCTTTTAGTGTTATAAAATGGTTAAATTATGTTACATTTTTAATGGTTTATACTTAAGATTTTTAATAGTATTGTTATGGCCATCAAAACAAATAATCAATTAAGTTTTGCAGATATTTCAGCCAGTCGACGTAAGTGTAAGCATACTTTTTTCGATCAGCTTAATAAGCTGATTAATTGGCAAGTAATAGAAAAAGAACTTTTCTTGTATTATCCTAAAGGTTTGTGTTTATCAGGCAAGCCAGCTTATAGCCCGCTTCTTTTATTTAAAATGCTGTTACTTCAAACATGGTATGCTCTGAGTGACTATCAAGTAGAAGAAGAAGTAAATGATCATATCACTTTCAGCAGATTTTGTGGTATTTCCATGGATAGTTCTGTTCCAGATCATAGTGTATTAAGTAGATTTAGAACTGCGCTTACGGAGAAGCAGGCCTTAGAAAGGTTATTGAAAATCATTAATGATCAGCTATCTAATCATGTTGTATTGGTTCAACAGGGTTCAGCAGCTGTTGACGCCTCTATAACTCCTACCCCTAGGCGCCCTAAAGGTAAAAAAACTATGATCTTCATGAAGATGGGACTATAACTGTAGCCGAAAGCTATCAAAAAAGTGTAGACCCAGAAGCAAGTTGGGCCCAAAAAGGTGATACACTATATTATGGCTATAAGCGGCACATCCTTGTGGAAAGTAAAGAAGGCTTAGTCCTAGCAGTCAGTACCACAAAAGCATCTAGTCATGATAGTGCTCATTTACAAGTCTTATTGGATAAAGTAGAGCTAAAAGCAGGTAGTAGGCTATATGCAGATAAGGGCTATAGCGGATCACCTAATGAAACCTTATTAAAGAATAAAGTCTTAAAATCAGCTATTCAGAAGAAAGCCACTAGAAATAACCCTTTATCACCTACTGCTATACGGTTTAATAGATTGATAGCTAAAACCAGGTATAAAGTAGAACGCGTATTTGGTAGTATTAAAAGTTGGTTCCGAAGCTCAGGAGCCCGCTATATAGGCCTTGCTAAAACCTATACGCAACACGTTATGGAAGCAATAGCCTACAACTTATATAGATCCCCAAACATCATATTAAAAGGTATTTAGGGGGATGCTCTGTCAAAAAATGAATAAAATTAACCTGAAAATCCATAAATAATAAGAATATTTAGACCCATAACACTAAAAATCAAAAAAATAACCCTAGAAAAATAGTAAAAATTATACTATCGATCTATCACAACGGTCTCGGTTTATACGATTACAACAGCATCGTATGGCTTCTATAACTGCCTTAAAGTTAAAAATAAGGTTTAATTTTTGTGTCTGTTCAAATCAGTAATAAATTCTTTTCTTTCTAGAAGAAATCCACCGGCCTGCATCTCCCAAAGTTTTGCAAAATGTCCTCTTCGAGCTAAAAGTTCTGATAGCGTTCCATCTTCAATGATTCCTCCCTTATCAAAAACCAAAATCCGATCCATATAACTTAAGGTAGATAAACGGTGCGCAATGACCAGGGTAGTAGCACGTTGCATTACTCTTTTCAAATTATTTTGAATAAACTTTTCCGTAATGGAATCTAGCGCAGAAGTAGATTCATCCATAATAAGAATAGGTGCATTTTTTAAAATAGCACGTGCAATAGCAATACGTTGCCGTTGCCCTCCTGAGAGCTTTACACCACGTTCTCCAACCATCGTTTGAAACCCCTTGTTTAAGTCTTGTATAAAACCCATACAATGTGCCAATCTTGCTGCTTCCAGCACCTCTTCTGCTGTTGCATCCAAACGACCATATCGGATATTTTCAAAAATTGTGCGGTGAAAAAGAATTAGATCCTGTGGAATCATGGCAATTTGCGCATGTAAAGATGTTTGTGTTACCCTTGCAATATTCTGGTCATCAATGAATATTTTTCCACTATTCAGATTATATAAACGCAATATGAGATGCACAAAGGTAGTTTTCCCTGAACCAGAGTATCCCACTAAACCAACCTTTTCCCCTGCCTTAATCTTAACAGACATTTGGTTAAATATATTGGCTTTCGGTTTATAACGAAAGGTAACCCTATCCAAACAAATGGCTCCTTTTTTCACAAGCAGCTCGGTTGCATCGGGGTGATTTTTGATCCCATATGGCACATTGAGAAGAGACAATGCGGCTTTACAAACCCCCACTTCTTTGGCAATCTGGGTGATATGAAAAGAACTATGCCAAATCAATCCCATGAGATTAAAAAAAGTCATGGTAATAAGTGAACAATCCCCTATGGTAATCCAGCTGTTATTCCATGCATGCACCAATGTGAAAAATGTAATAATCACAAAGATTAAAGTAAGCAATCCTTTAAAACAACTAGCTTGTTCAATAACCCAAGCGGCCTTTTTAGACTTTTTTATTTCATCTGTTTGGTATCTATTTAGATATTTTAGTTCGTAGGATCCCCGTGCAAACAAACGCACAGCCAACATACAACCCAGACTATCTATGATTTGGCCATCTAATGCAGAGATAGCTTCTGCATGCATTTTAGCTTTGCTATTTATGCTGCCAATATTTACAATCGTTAGGACAACAAAAACGGCTACAAAAACAAATAAGATTATGCCGAAAACAACACTTACCTGAAAGACTAGTCCCAATGAAATCCAAAAAGTAAGCATAGTGCAGAAAAAATTACTGATTAAAATATCTAAAATATGCTCACACGCGCGAGGTAATTCCGCAATCTTTTTGGCCAGGTCACCTGTAAAATGTCCAGAAAAATAGCTATGCGATTGACCTTGTGTATAGGAAAGAAGGCTTTCCCGAATAGCTTTTCGAAAGCTAGGCCAAACATAAATCGCTACCATACCATAAGACCTGACAGAAATTTCCATCAGCAACCAAGATGTTAACACACCGATTAAAGGCAAAGCGAGTGACCGAAAGGGTGCCTCCATACCTGGCGTAAATTGTACCAGCCTATTGATTAATATCTTGACAAAGTAAGGACATAACGATTCATTCAGCGGCCAAAATATTAGCGTAAAAAACATAACGCCAAAACCGATTCGTTGTCGTTTTACGAAATAAAAAATAAAAGCAAAGAGGGTTCGGGGTAAAATGTTGATTTCTTTAGGCATTATGGCGTTTTTTTCGCAGCAGGGCTAGTAAGCAACATAATGCCCGAATGAATAATTTTATTTTCATAAGCTATTCCCTGCAGTAGTCATTTGGTCCCATTGACTGAGCAGACAATGGTATTAACTTAAGGAAGCATATTTTATTATAGCTGCGTTTATAGACCGTTGGTATGCCCCTTGCTACCAACCGACTCAATACTTCTAATACCTTAACTTGATTGAATATCAAATTTTGTTAGCGTACTTTTGACGAAGTAATCCATTAAGTTGACCCTACTGGCTAAACAGATAACGGTCTACCCATAGGGAATGACGTATGCTATTTTTTTGTTTAATTCGATCACTGAGCTAAATAAATATCGTTAAAAAGCATTATGGAAGCAAGATAGATGATGCATTCAAAATAATTCATAGGAATGACTCACTTAAGGGGGATAAACAGCCCCTATGCCTATAAATAACTTTATTGCAAATAACATTCTTTTGTTTTTTTTATAAAAAGCCCATTATAGATTTAGATTAATAGGCTAACTAAATTTAGGGATAACCAGGATCAGGTTACACCTCATACAACCTATAAATTAAGCAGCATATGTTTTTAAAGGCGCGTACCGCTTGTACCGTGTTATTACTATTGCTCAGTTGCAACGGTTCTGTCGCGTTTATTCTAAAAAATGATTATTTTAGCATCATTTCAAAGGCTATTGTTCTTCAGCAGAAGTCATCCTGTTATTTGTCTAGATGAAGTGTCGTTTTTCCTTGAGCTATAGAGATTTGGAAGATATGATGCGTATGAAAGGCGCAAGAGTTGATCATTCTACGCTACAAAGATGGGTTATTAAGTTTGTTCCTCTTATAGATGAAGCAGTAAGCAAAAGAAAACGACCAGTTGGTGGTAGTTGGAGAATGGATGAAACCTATGTTAAACTAAACGGGAAGTGGATCTATTTATATAGAGCAGTAGATCGTTATGGTGATACAGTTGACTTTTTTCTATCTGAGCATAGAGACAAGTCTGCAGCTTTTTCTTTTTTTCGTAAGGCGATCACAGAAAATAATATTCCTAAGAAAGTAGTAATTGACAAAAGCGGTAGTAATAAAGCTGCCCTTGATGCGATCAATACAGAACTTGATCAAGATCATACCATTCAAATATTTCAAAACAAATACTTGAATAATAGAGTTGAACAAGATCATAGGTTTATCAAAAAACGGCTAAAACCTATGCTTAGTTTTAAGTGTTTTAACGTGAGTTCGGGATTAGATTATTTTTTCATTTGATAATCAATATTAATAAAAATTTATAAAATTTGTTTTATAGACAGTTAAATAGGTAGTTGAATAACAAATAATTCTGATAATCAGTTTATTATATATATTATATTTATAAAATTAGATATAAAAACTTATTAAATAGGTGCAAATATTAACTAAATAATTGATATTAAATTGTTGTAAATCAGTCAAATAAATCCTGAACTCACGTGTTTTAAGTCTGCAGCCATTGCACGCCGGCACAGGTGTGCAACAAATGGGGCGTAAGTCCCCTGACTCTAATTTGTCTATTTCGGGAGTCTAGCAGGAGGTTGGATTTGTGGGGTGATTCACAGGTTTAAGTTACCTTTAAATGCATCTGCAAAATAGCGAGCTGCAACAAAAGTGAACCCAAATTAGCCTCGTTAAGCCGTTTAAGCGCATTTGCCGACTGTCTAGTGGCTACAGGAAGGCTGATAGTAGGATGGAAAAAATAGACCATGACCATCATACAAGTGCCGGGGTGTTAGGGGTTGCACGCTATGAATGTTTCACATCGTAGTCCGGGAGATCTGATATGAATCCAGTACGCCACTGAAAACTTTATTGTATAAGTAAAGCGAAATCAATAAGGGTGATATCAGAAGTCCGCGGGGTCCATAATACCGTTCGTATTGATTGGGAAACCACTCAAGAGGAAAGGGACCCTACTTCAGTTAACGAGTTTAAAAGAGTTGAGAATGTCTGATTGCCCTAAAGCTATGAACGGAACATTAAAAGTTCAGAAACTCCAAAGAACTCTATATCTCAAATCCAAGCAATGTAAGGAAGTCAGATTTTATAGTATATATGATAAAATTTATCTAAAAGATGTACTTTGGGAAGATTGGCGTCAAGTCAAAGCAAATCAAGGCTCAGCAGGGATTGATGGTAAAAGCATAAGTGATATAATAACATGAGTTCTGGATTTATTTGACTGATTTACAACAATTTAATATCAATTATTTAGTTAATATTTGCACCTATTTAACAAGTTTTTATATCTAATTCTATAAATATAATATATATAATAAATTGATTATCAGAATTATTTGTTATTCAACTACCTATTTAACTGTCTATAAAACAAATTTTATAAATTTTTATTAATATTGATTATCAAATGAAAAAATAATCTAATCCCGAACTCACGTTAATAGATCAAGGTGAGGAAAAGATTATCAATAAATTTCAGCAGCAACTACGCGCAAAGCTATACAAATTTACCTCAAGCAGGTTGGTAGAAATACCCAAAGCTAAAAGTGGAACAAGGCCACTAGAGGTAATGACCGTAGAAGATCGCTCAATGGCGTCAACTTAAGGGTTTATTGGTTAGCAAACTCTTCTAAAAACATGATTCCGTCTAGGTTTATCGACCTTATCTCGACTATATAATCGACTTATCCGGATTTTAATTTTAGCACGTATACTGGCTCTATTAAAAAGTCTCTGAAAGCTCTTGGGAGAGCAATCGCCAACAAAAACCTGATACAGTTTCTGCCTCATTACACCAAATAAAACGGAAAAGTTTAACCGATATTGAGCAATTTGGTCTGGGTTCCAAGCGCCTTGTCTATCACACATATGAAGTGATAGTATATTACACATCACTAAGTGTGCCCAAAACTCTTGTAGTATGGCATCTAAGTTTTTTCCAGAGAAATTCTCTAATTCTGAACCTATCTTAAGTCGTTTATAACACTCCTCTATGTGCCACCTTAATAGGTATGCTTTGCTGATATCGTCTGCAGTAAATTTTTCTCGGTCAAAAAGAGAGGTAACCAATACTTCCAGTTTGTCGTTGGGTAAACTAAGGGCTATGACCCTTACTTTTTGGCCGATTGTCTTGGAATTATTTGCCAACATAAAATCAAAATCTGATTTACCAGATGAAACCATTTTCCATAGATTGGTATAATTTTTTTCTTGCACACGAAAAATAAAGTCTGTTTGGCAAGCATTATGTTACTCAATAAACTTTATTGAAATATAACCACGATCATAGATGAATAATAGTTTTTCTTGCTCTAATGAACGCAGTTGGTTAATTACTTCAGGTAATTGTTCTTCTGCCATTGTTTGCTCTCCCACATGCCAAGGTGCAAAACGTGCACTGATAATCAGAGAAGTACATAAATCAACGAAAAGGGAACCTCTAGCCAATGAAGGCATAGTGCCTGTAGTTCCATTCGGGTTAAGGCGACCAAACTTAGAGACGATTTCTTGAGAACCAGGCAAGCGAACTGAGAAGCCATCTCCAGCAATAACTCTATAACCTCTCTATGTTCCATATGAGGTATCACCTTGATAAGCTGTTTGAAGGCTTAAATCCAATAATTCTTTAAATCCTGTATGAGCAATTTTATATCTTGCTTTTGAAAAAGCTTGCTTGGATGGGGGAATTTTAAAAGTTGATGGTTCCATAAGTTCACACTCTATACCTAAACTTTTTTAACTAACCTCAAAATCATAGAAAATACCACTGGAAATGTAAGTTTTCTCCTGCGTGTGAAACTATTTTTTGCCAAACAATGCTTCACTGGAAACTTACGCAAGTGTATGGTATCTTTAATTCGTAAAATAATATTTTTCCCTTTCTCTACCATGTCTTTATATAAAAAAGTACATTTTAAACTTTATTCATCAAATAATACAGAAGGAAAGTATTTTTTATAGAATTAAAAGACAATTATAAGTAGATACTTGAAGGGAAAAACCAAACAATACTAAACAAATAATTACTCATATTTTCCCTTAAGTTGACGCCATTATGCGATCTTCTGGAAGTGTTCTATAAACTGTGTCACATCTCCTGTTCATCTCAACGTCTCTTTTAATCTACCGGGAAAAAAGATGTCTATCTGAGATATGGTCAACGCCCAGTTTCGCAGCGGCATAGTCCATTTATCCTCGATCTTCTTTATGGCACAATATACTAATTTATACAAAGCATTTATACTGGTAAACGCTCCTTTTGTCTTGGTAAACTTCCTAATCTGCCTATGCAAGCTTTCTATAGGATTGGTGGTATAAATTAGCCTTCTGACAGAATCTGAATACTTAAAATAACCAGACAAATGTTCCCAATTATTTTGCCGAGATTTGGTAACCATTGGATACTTCCCCCCCCATTTTTCTTCTAATTCCAATAGATAATGCTCAGCAACTTCCTTACTTGAAGCTTGATATATTTGCTTTAAATCAGTTAAAAAACGTTTTACGTCTTTGATAGCTACATACTTGAGTGAGTTTCGTATCTGATGTACTACACAGACCTGCACTTGTGCATTAGGGAAAACGCTATTTATGGCTGAAGGAAAGCTTTTTAGGCCATCAACACAGGCAATAAGGATATCTTCTACACCTCTTTCCTTAAGCTCGTTAAGTACACCCAACCAGAAGTTAGCCCCCTCACTTTCAGACAAATAAATCCCAATACTTCTTTTTTACCCTCTTGATCTATGCCTAATAAGGTATACATGCATTTGCTTACACATCTGCCATCTTCTTTTACCTTAAAAAACATCCTATCCATGAAAACTATCGGATAAACTGATTGAAGAGGGCGGTTACGCCATTCATTTATTATCGGTAACAAGCTATCTGTAATAGATGATATTTCAGCAGCTGATACTTTATGATCATAGATCTCTTCAACATGAACGGCTATAGATTTATAGCTCATACCACTAGAAAACATGCTTAAGATCTTGCTTTCCAGCTCAGGATGTAGGCTTGTTTGACGCTTTTTAACTATTTGTGGATCGAAACTACCTGTCCTATCCCTAGGAGTTAGCAGATCAAAGGAACCAGAACTTGTACGTAAAGTTTTAGAGCTTTTTCCATTTCTTCTATTATTTTCTGTTGAATCACTAGATAAATGGTGTGCCATTTCACCTTCTAGACTTGCCTCTAGAAGCTTTTTTATCAGAGGCGTTAAAGCACCACCTTTTCCTGTTAAAGGCTTACCTAAACGGATAGAGCACAAAATATTTTCCTACAGAAATTTGTAATCTACTAAACCAACATAGGAATTGTTCTTATTTTCTTCCATGTCTAAAACCTTTAATGTTTATTTAATTAATTTATAACTTTTTATCGCCTTGACACAGTTTATAGAACACTTCCTTTGCTTCTGATTGCTCGCAATACAGTAGCTGACTAACTTGATTCTTCATTGTTTACCCATTCCCTTCTCATCCCACCGTACGTTCAGTTTTCCTGAATACGACGGTCCGACAGTCTTCTTCATAAACCTTGCACAACTCTCTCAGGATACTTAATCATTCCACTACCAATTACAACATCCCCATTGTATAGAGTTTGCTATTGGGATAGCTTTGCCACCCACACCCACGGCCTTTTCTTCTATGGGTTAAGTATCTGCGAAATCGGTTATTAATAAAGTCCTGCAATCTAACAAAAGCTTCACTGGAATTCGTATGTTTAAAATAGTTAACCCATCCTAACACTACTGGTTTTATTTGCTCGATGAATGCTTGAGGTTTGATTGGTGCTCTTCTACAAGTCAGGTATTTTAGTCTGTTACAGATGCTTTGTTGGGATTGTTTCGTTGGAAATACATAAATGCTATTTCTGCCACTTGTTGGACTCTTTCTTTTTACAAAGTAAAAACCTATGAAGTTAAAGCCTTCTTTCAGTTTCGTTATTCGTGTCTTTTGGTGGTTAATAATGAGCGATAACCTCTTTACTAATTCTGTGAATTTCTCCAGCGCTAAGATAGCACTCTTACGACATACCAAAATTGCATCATCACAATACCTATGCAAGGTTGCGCTTAGCTTTTCTGGATACCCCCTTGAGTGCCACACCTGGTCTATAACATTTAGGTAGATATTACTATACAACGGTAATATTGGTGATCCTTGCGGTACTCCAACTTTCTTGCATGTAATTTTACCTTGTTTTACTATTGACGTTGTTAGGGTTTGTTTAATTAGCTTCAACATACTGCCATCTGCTATCCTTTTACTAATAACCTCAGTTCGAGATTAGACGTATTGTGAACCAGTCATATATATATTAGTTATAGAAGGTTTTTTCTCTTTTAGTCCATAAGCTGTAATTCCAGCTATCAAATTGACTAGAAAATTAGGTATGCTTCTATGCCTGGAATGTTCTATCTGGCTAATATTTTTGAGCTGATCTATAATAGTTTCAATTATAGATCGTTTTCTAAGCATCAGTTTATCCCAGAGTGGCATAAAAGCATTTTTCATATTTTTTCTGATCTGGGTAATGAGTTCCGCGCCTTTCTCGATCAGTTTTTCAAATAAATCTTTGCTTATGTAACCTTTATCGGCAAACATTTTACCCATCAAGTGTTTACATAAATTTTCTACAGGAAGCCTATCATTAGTTTTACCTGTGGTCAGTTGAAAATTCATAATTTCTCCTAAATCATTGACTATCAAGTGAAACTTTAATCCAAAAAACCAACCGGTGCTGGTTTTACCTTTAGTAGCAATCGATTTAAAAACCCTGTGCGTATAGGCTCTTTTGATATGGCAAACCTTGATGGCTGTTGCATCCATAAAATAACAACCTGTTTTTGTTTTAGAAAGACTTTGTGTAAAACAGTACAAGGGAACTAACGTTCTTTGGATCAGTTCTATAAATCTATTCTAGCTTACTAATTTTCCAAATTTACTAGAATGAAATTGCTGTAAATGAATATAATAAGACTTAAAATTTCTAAAACCAATCACATGAAAGGCAATAAGAACAGTCATTATTTCACTCAAAGTTAATGAATAAGTTCTAGTGGGTTTTCTTTTAGAGTTGGTTAACAGTTGTTTTTCCATATACGGCATAAACTTTATGAGAAATTCATCAACAGCATAATATATTTCAACTAATTTTTCTACATTCATAACTGGCTCCTTTGGATAATCTGGTTAGTATTTTTTTATCTCCAAATTTAAAACACAAAGAAGCTTTTTAAAGCTATTTTTTAACAAGCTAATCCCGAACTCAGGTTGCTAGAAAAATAGCAAGACTATACTATCGACCTATCACAGCGCTCTCAGTTTAACGGAGGCCACAGCGCGGCTTCTCTGTTTCCAGCTGTAAGGAGAGATTTCAGCAACTTTTTACGTTAGAGCTTTACTTTTTGGTTACTTTTTGATCAAGCAAAAAGTAGCATGTACATTCCTTTTCCTAATATAGCTTCTGGTGAAACATAACAATCAGTCGATAGAGATCAAATTCTGCTTGTTTTACCTTAAAAGCGTGTTCGACCAAAGCGATTTCTGCTTTTTGAGTAGCTTCTTCTGCTTCATGTAATTCAAGTAATTTTACTTGCCTTAGGCGATACTTTTCTCTTATAAAAACCAATTTTTGTTTACTTATTTTCAGTTGTTCTGCTACTACTTTATGTGCATCTAAAGCATGGCGATAGTTCCATTTTTTATCTTTTAAACCACCCTCTACAGCTAACTTTTGTTGTTGTAACGCAAAGCTTGCATTATTTAATGCGATCTTTGCTTTTTTAATCTTTGCAGGCATTAGTAGCAAGGTCACTATATCCATACTAATCCCAATGCGCCCCAACCATCTACTAGGCTTCTTATCATCAAGATAGAATGCTGCATCTGCTAAATCATAGAAATAACTATTCGAGTGAAAACTACCCGATAGGTTTAAACAAGAAAGCAGATAGGATTTAGCTCTACTTAACTCGGTTGCTGCTATGGCTACTTTCTTCTCTTGTATAGCTGTTTCCAAATCAACCACTTTTTCTGTTGTAACCGCTTTAATATCCCATATAGGTTGCACAGATATATCTGACTGTACCAATGTTTCTTCATGGAGGAGTTTACCAAGTATTAAATTTAAATTTCGGCGCTTCCCTGTCAAAGCTTCCCGCCGCTCTAATAAGCTTAATCTTACCTGCTTCAGCGCCAGCTGAGCATCCAAACAATCTATTTTGGAGATGCATCCTACTCTTAATTTCTCCTCCTCTACCTTTAACCTAGCAGTAGCAAGCTTAATAAGGTTATTGGATAATTCCCATTTTTTTTGTGCCAATGCCAGTTCATAATAAGCAGTAACTACTTGCTGTAATTCTTTTTCTATTGATTTTTTTGCAACCAGTTTATGCACAAAATTATTTTGACAACGAATTTTAGTCTGGAAAATTTTATCAAATAATGATGAGAGTTCCCATGCGAATGCAAAAACAGGTGCGGATCGAATATACCATCGTATCGTGCCTGTTTCAGAGCTATTTCCCTGAGGATACACTTTAGAACCTGATCTCCAGATGTTTTCGTGAGAAAGCATGAAGGTAGCCCGAGGCGTCCACATGCAGAAATTATCTATTCTGTTACAAAGAATGGCTTGCTTTTTAGTATTTCCAGCGATCTGAATATTAAAATTATCTTTTAGGGCAATATCTATAGCTTCTTGCAAACTTATCGGTTTCTTGTTCGCCTGTGTTGTGTTATGGGCTAAAAGTATGATGCTACACATTATGCTTAAGCGTAAAACCAATTTTTTAATCATTAACATCTTTAATAAAATTTTTATTAAACAATTTTCCCATCTACAATTTCTTGAATACTATTGCATTGCCGTGCTACCTGAATAGAATGTGTTACAATAAGAACCGTATTCCCCTCTCTATTCATTTCCTTAAGCAGGGCAATGATTTCATGCGCAGTACTGCTATCTAAGGACCCTGTTGGTTCATCTGCTAAGATTAAGGGGGGAGCGGTTACCAACGCACGTGCAATAGCCACTCTCTGTTGTTGCCCCCCTGAAAGGACATTCGGTCTATGATCGGCATGCGCAGATAACCCAACTTTATCAAGCATGGCCCAGGCACGTTTGCAGCGCTCTTCTCTTTCTACACCTTGGTAATAGAGGGGCAGGGCTACATTCTCTAAAGCCGTTTTGAACGGAATTAAATGAAACCGCTGAAAGACAAACCCAATTAACTGATTCCTATACCTACTGGCTTCTTGGCTAGAAAGATTTTTCATATGCACACCATTAAGGTAATAATCCCCATGGTCATAATCATCCAATAGACCAATTATATTCAACAACGTAGACTTTCCAGCACCAGATTGCCCCATTAAGGCAACCAGGTCCCCCTTTTCAAGGTGAAAATTTATCCCTCTAAGTACTGCTCTAGTGATCGTTCCGTTTTGATAGGATTTATATAAGTCCTGAATCTGAATCATGCTACGTTTCTACAATTAAGTGGTCCGCTTCTGTAAGACCTTCTTTTACCTCGACATACATACCATCTGATAGCCCTAATGCCACCTTTTTTTGAACAACTTTACCTTCATGTAAACATTTTACGAAATAGGTTGTTCCTTTCATTTGAATCATGCTTTCTGGAACAGCCAACACATCCTTTACTTGCTCTAGAATGATCTCTGCAAGCGCTACATAACCTGCACGTAAAATAACCTTGGTTTTTTTCGGTTTTTGTATAATTCCTTCTATTGCAAATTTAATTTCTCCTTTTTTTAATTCCTCTTCACTGGCTTTTGGTGAAATTTTAGTTAAAGTGACTTGCAGTTTTTCGCCACTCAAAGCATTTAATGAGGCCGTAAAGGTCATCCCTTTGGTTAAATGGACCACATCTAGTTCACTTACCTTAGCTGAAAACAAAAAATGATCCATATCCCCAATAAGGGCCACTGTGGTGCCAGAAGCTTTTTCACTAACTGCCTGCACCATACTGCCCTCCCTAACAGGTAAGTCTAAGATAGTCCCTTTTGTAGTGGCTTTAACAATGTTGACACCTGCTCCTTTTTCTGTAGTATAGCCATGCTTACTGAGTTCCAACTTCTTCTGGGCTGCAGAGCATTTTTCTTTGGTTTGCTCCAAGACCGCTAAAGAAGTTTCATAGGCTTCCTTAGCCAGCATCTTTTTACTAAACAGTTGTTTGTTTCTTAAATATTTGGCTCTGGCTTGACTAAGGTCAATAGCGGCCAAACGTAACTCGCTTTCTGCAGCCGCAACCTCTTTCGGATTAGGCTGTATTTTAATACGGGCAATCACTGCGCCTTGTTGTACATAATCACCTAGACACACGAATAATTTATCTACAATGCCCGTAACATGGGCTGCTAATTTAATTTCTTTATGGGGTATTAGGCTACCAGAAAAAACTTTTTTTCGAAGAATAGTCCTACGAGTGGGCACCGTGGTTGGAACGTTTACTTGATCTAACTTCTTCCAAAAGGCTAGCGCGTCTAGCCTGCCCCATTGTGCTTTATATACTTTGGAATAAGTAAAAACGCCTCCAGTGATTATACCAGTGGTTAAAATAAATTTGGCTATTGTACGCATTTTTATTCATTATTTAAAGCATCTACTGGTTTAATACACAATGCCCTTTTTGCAGGGATAATGCCTGCTAAACAACCAGACAGCACCAAAAAGACTAAGGCATATACCACCATAGGAAATTGGAATTCAAAACGAGCGATACCATGCTTTTCAATAATAGGAAGCAGATAGCTATTCATCCATTGGAGCATACTGATGCCAATGCCCAGACCTAAGATACCAGAAATCAAATTAATGACAATCGATTCCAGTAAAATTAAACCCATAATATGGCCTGATGTAGCACCGACCACCTTACGAATCGCCAGTTCTTGTCTACGCTCCTTCACCACAACTAGCATCATATTACCTACACCAACCACGCCACTAACCAAAAAACAGAGACTGACCAACCAAATAAACCCCTGCATCACCCTAAACAGTATTTGAAAAGGTCTAGCGCGTTTAGATGAACTATTGATCTGCAATGCCTGTGTATCTTGCCGCTCAAAATTGAGACACCTGGCTAAATAGGCCCGAGCCTTTTTTGCTACCTGTATAGGGTTTTGGTTGGGTGTTAGGGTGGCCATTATGGTATCAACCCTTTCAACATTTTGGGGAAACAATGCTTTGAATAAACTGCTTGAAATAATGATTGTATCATCATCCATCCCATCGGTTGCTTCTAATACACCAATCACACCAACCACAGTGCCATCTACTGTGATGGGCTGGCCAACTGCTGATTGCTTATCAAAAAGAGCGGTTTTCGTTTTCAAGCCTAGTATACAAACCGGCAGCTTTTGTGCTACATCACGTTCAGTGAAAAAACGGCCCTCTACAAGTTCCAAATGTTTGATCTTTCTATACCCAACACGCACGCCTAGTATACTGCTTTTATGTACGACTTGCGCATAAGCAACGGAACGATCGGTTCGAAACACAGGCATAATTTGTTCAAACGCATTCAAATTCCTAGCAAGATCCTCTGTCAGTGTTTCTGTCAAGTGCACCGTACCAGTCGACCTGTAACCTGCATGAATGGACATAAAACGGTTGCTATAACTTTGAAATCTTTTAACCATACCATTATAGAACCCAGCACCCGCCCCTTGTAAAAGCAGCAAGATCAGCATCGCCCACATCACGCCAAAGCCGGTAAAAACCGTCCTGATTCTATGCGCTTTTAAGCTACAAAAAACTTCTAAAAACCACTGATATCCAAACATATATGTATATATACAATAGGTTTACCTAGCATAAAGGCCCTATCATACGAAACCAAGTAACTCGATTCTATTACTTACTACCCAATGCCTCCACAGGCTTTATGTGTACAGCCCTGATAGCCGGTATAATCCCAGCCAAACAGCTGGTTAAAGCGATCAGTCCCATTCCACCAAAGATAAACGAAGGGGGACAGGTTAAATTAGATAGATGATAGGCCTTGCATAATGGGACTACCCATGTATTTAACAATTGCATAAGGGAAAAGCCTGCTGTAAAGCCAATAATGCCCGCCACAAGGGTTACTATAGCTACTTCACATAAAATCATGGCTACAATTTCTATAGAACGACTCCCCAATACTTTTCTAATCGCCATTTCTTGTATTCTTTCTTGAATGGTCACTAGCATCATATTGCTAATACCTACCATACCTGTTATGAGTAGACATATGCCTATAATGGTATTAAAAATAGATATATTTTTAAAAAAATTATCAAATTGAGCAGCATGTTTGGCAAGACTAAATAGACCAAGCCCTTTTGTATCTTTAACATCAAAATTTAAGTGGCGCGCAAAATAAGAACGGAATTGTGCTTCCACCACTTCCTCACGAACAGTTGGCAGCAGTGTAAGGCGAATAGAATCTACATAATCACTACGCTTAGGAAATAATTGTTTAAACAAACCATTTGTAAGCAATATAGCATTAGGTTCGTTATAGAAATTAACATCTCTATCTAATACACCCACTACTTGCAGGCCACTATCTCCCAAAAAAATATATTGCCCAATAGCAGAGGCTTCCCCAAATAATTTTTCCTTGATGTTTATACCCACGACACAAATATTATTTACTGCTACTTTATCACGTGCTGTAAAAAAACGTCCTTCCTGTATGGGTAAATGGGTTAATAAGGCATAGCAAGGATCACATCCCAAAATCGATACAGTGACCTTTTTAGTTGCATACCTTACCGGGCTGTTATGCCGTAATATAGGACTAACATGTTGAATAGCACTAAATGGATCAGATAAGTTTGCAGCCATTCCTAGTGGAATAGGGTGATGGCCACCAGCACTTCTACCTCCCCAAATAATCATGGTTTTTGCGCCGTACTTTGCAAATGCTTCGGAAACACCATTGTGAAACCCATTTCCAATACCTAACAGCAATACCAGCACAAAAATAGCCCACAATACACCAAAACTCATAGCAAGGGTTCGAGATGCATGGGTTTTAAGGTTCTGATAGGCCTCTCTTAAAGCATATAAAACGAGCATAAGCTTCTATAATCGCGTAACTAAACAGTTGATTAAATTTAATACAAAACGCACAAATAACTTGACCAATATATTTTAGGTGTAATCTACAAAACTTTAGGCCCTATCCCTAAAGGCAACCTTATTTTATACGCCTTCTTCTGCCCTAGGGTGGGCTTTTTGGAATACTTCTTTTAATCTAGTTAAAGAATTATGGGTATAAACTTGGGTAGCTGCCAAACTTGCATGACCTAATAATTCTTTAATAGCCTGTAAGTCAGCTCCTCTATCCAACAAGTGTGTGGCAAAGGTATGGCGTAATATATGCGGGCTATGCTGACTGGCACGCGTAGTGGATGCGAAATACTTCTTGGACTCGATAAATAAACATAGGATAACAGGGTCTTCCAGCATCGGTTACGATGAGTGGGGGAGTAAGGTGATAACCTAATTTTTCTTTTTCCAGCAAATAAGCGGCTATTGACTGCTTTAATGGCCTTGGGAAAGGAATGATACGCGCTTTATCACGCTTCCCTACTACTTTAACAGTTCCATCTGCAAGATTGATATCTGTTTGGCAAAGCGCTATAAGTTCAGCTAAGCGCATACCTGTCCCATATAGCAACTCTAAAATTAACTGATCACGCAACCCAGAAAAGTTAACCGGAAATAGATATGGGTCTAAGCACGCCAAGAGCTCTTTTTCTTGAAAGAAGATAGGCAACCTTTTTTTCCCTTTTAGGCTTTTAAGTGCATCCGTAGGATGACCCATCATAAATGCTCTTTTTTGTAAAAAAGCATAGAAGATACGTAGCGCAGCCATTTTTCTATTGATAGAACGATGGGTAAGCGCTATTTTAGCTAAAGCCATCATCCAACCGCGTAGATCCTGTGCGGTCACCTCCGTCACTATTTTTGCAGGGGCCAGCCCGGACAGATAGTCTACAAATTGATGTAAATCTGTCTTATAGGCTACAACGGTATGTGGACTGGCTCTTCTTTCTGACGTTAAATAGGCCTCAAAAAGAGCAAGGAATGATTGATTGTCCATAAGAAATTTGTATGCCACTTTTTTCTTGATAAGAAAGTAACCAAAAAATCAAGCCTTGCGTAAAAGGCTGCTGAAAGCACACTGGGAAAAACAGAACTTGACCGCTACGCGGGCTTCACATAGGCTATTTTTCTGTTCAGCTGTAAGGTGCACTTTCTGATCGCAGCTTTATTACAAGGGGCGGTTTGCACAACATTACTCAGTGGCTGTAAGGATACTGTTTTGCCTTTCACCTTATGCTATGCCTTGTAGCCATTACTCATATTTTCCTTAAGTTGACACCATTGCCTGAACAGAACTGCAAGCAAAACCAGTTGCTATCTCTACCCATTATTGCCATATAGCATCCGATATTTATACATTGCTTTCAACTTTTGAACTTTTCTACGCACCGTCGGTTTCGTATAAGCCATACGCTTCCTGGCTTCTTTTAGTATACCTACACGCTCTACTTTCTTTTTAAATCTTTTTAGCGCTCTATCCACGCCTTCGTTGTCTTTTATTTCTACAACAATCATACACTTTTTTAGTTTGTAATTTACAATGGGTACTTTATAGTTACCCACCTACAAATCTACTCTAAAAATAGAGCAAGCACAAGGTGGCCTTAATAAAATATTTTATTTTAACTTGATAACGTGAGTTCTGGATTTATTTTACTGATTTACAACAATTTAATATCAATTATTTAGTTAATATTTGCACCTATTTAATAAGTTTTTATATCTAATTTTATAAATATAATATATATAATAAACTGATTACCAGAATTATTTGTTATTCAACTACCTATTTAACTGTCTAATAAAACAAATTTTATAAATTTTCATTGATATTGATTATCAAATGAAAAAATAATCTAATCCCGAACTCACGTTGATAGAGTATCCTTATTCATTTGTGCATTTTAATCGATCTATGATATCTATGCAACTCTTTTTCAGTATCCATTCAGCAGCATGGAAATGTTACGAAATAACAAACGTCTCCTTGTAAAAAGTTGCGAATAGAAAAGGTATGCTTAAAGCTGATTAGAAAATCAGTTTAGTTCGGTCTGTAGGGTGGATGCTGATTTTCCATCAAGGGTACACTTACAGCAACTTTTTGTATGAGAGCTTGATTTTTTGGCTACTTTTTTATTAAGAAACAAATTCCTTCTTTTGTCGTAATCGAACCATGTATACTCTACACAATAATAGCAAACAAGCCCATGAGGCGATACGACCGATATAATCGCCATATAAGCTATAAAAAGTTATTTGATTATTGGCGCATACTACTGCTCGCATAGCAGCGGCTTCTAACCGGTTGGTTGAAGCTATTACCTCTCCACGCTGGTTGATAAATCCAGAAATACCGGTATTGGCTGCACGCATCACGCTCTTTCGATGGGCTATAGCTAGCAAGCGACTATATTGAAAAAACTGGTGGTATACAGGAGTATCACCCCACCAACCATCATTGGTCACTACCGCAAAAAGATTTGCTCCTTTTTGAACACTGCTACCTACAAAAGCGCCATACAGCAATTCATAACAAATAATCGGTGCAACCTTTATGTAATGATTTATTTCAAAAACTTTAGCGCCATTTCCCTTACCCAAACAAGGATCTATATCCCCAATATCGGCAAATCTTTGCTTCAGCCAAACCAATGCCTTTTCTGGCAAAAGATGGAAGTAGGGGATATATTCTCCACCTGGCAATCTTTTTACCTTATGGTATATATCTATTGTTCGTCCAGCCTTTAAATACAAAACACTATTAAAGTAGTCCATATACTGTCCCCTTCTTTTTTGAGCCGTTTGGGTAGCTTTCATTGGACCATACACACAAAAGGAACTAGAACCGGTTATAAGGTTTAAAGAAGCATAGGTTTCGAGAAACTGGAATATAGGCTGCATCAATAGATAGTCACGAACCCTTACTTCTTCTAAGCAGAAGTCAATGGCGGATTCAGGCCACACTACTAAACAAGTCGCTGGTGTAAGCTGCTGCTTAGAAAGGGTCAATAACCGATCTATCTGGCGCGTATAGGGCACAAAGTATGGAGAGGTATAATCTTTCTCGGTATAGCTATCAAAATTGGGTTGGATCACCACTGCCTCTACATGAATTCCTTTTTCTTTATAGGAATAATAAATCATTAAGCTTATAGATATGGGTAGTAGTACCCAACCCAAAAATCCCTTTAATAGGAAGGGGTGTGCTTTTTCAAACAGCAAGTGATAGAGCAAGATATTGGCCATCAAAATCCAAAGGGATCCCCCGAGTATACCAGTATATTCATACCATTGAATCCACCAGGGTAATGCGGCCAATCCATTGCCTAAGTTGAGCCAAGGAAAGGTAAGTTCCCAATATTCCCAGGAGAGGTGTACATGCTCTAAGGTAAGCCAACTGGTCACCAATCCTAGATAGCCTATATATAGACCACCCCATTTTCGCATGTAATAATACAAAAACCAAGGTAAAGCAAGACAACCTGTATTATAACATGCTGCAAAGAGAAAACCTTCAAACGCAGCTTTATAAATCCACCAAATCGTTAGTGTATTCCAAAGCAATAGGGTTAACACAATGGAGGCCAAGCAAAAAATTTTTTTTGGGGGTACTATGATGAGCAGTTTGATCATACATAGCATAGGCACAATCGCTACGCATAACAAGCAACCAAACCAAAAAGAACACCAGGATAAGTAAAAAAAACCACTGCTTAAGGCGATTAAAAGTACCAGATATCGCTTAGAAAATTGTTGGGGAAAAAGTTTTGTAGTAATATGGTTCAGCCATGAAACATATGGAGCAACAATCAGATGATCAGACATAAACTATTTATTTTTTGGTGAACCCGCCCAAAATTTTTAGTATTGAGGCGTCCTATGCATTATTTTGCTGTTTACACATATAACGTGAGTTCGGGATTTATTTGACTGATTTACAACAATTTAATATCAATTATTTAGTTAATATTTGCACCTATTTAACAAGTTTTTATATCTAATTTTATAAATATAATAAACTGATTACCAGAATTATTTGTTATTCAACTACCTATTTAACTGTCTAATAAAACAAATTTTATAAATTTTCATTAATATTGATTATCAAATGAAAAAATAATCTAATCCCGAACTCACGTATATAGCACCTGCAAAAGTATCCGCTCAGCCTTCTGACCACACTACCCAAAAGCAAGAAAAAACGCCCATTGTAAAAAGCTTCCATTAGAAAGCGTACCCTACAGTTGAGCAGAAAAACAGTTTAATGGGGGCCACATGGCGGCTTTTGTTTTTCCCAGTGTGCTTGCAGCAACTTTTGCACAGAGCTTGATTTTTTGGCTACTTTTTGATCAAACAAAAAGTAGCATATACATTCCTTTTTACCACTGATCTGAAAAGATAAAGCTGTGCTAATTTACAAAAAAGGAAAAAACTTAATAGGAGAAACTGCGTCCAAAAGGCTCCTATAATCAGTTCCGCAGCGGAAATATATAACAAGAGGTATACCGGACCGATTTATTCGGATATCTTTTTCTTAATTTTATTTTCTATTTTTTCCCATTTGCTAGTCTACCAATTTTACATGGTTAAGATGAACGTTCATAGGTTTTTGATAGTTAATACTAGAATGAAACCTTTGGTAATTGTATTTAGTAATGTACCTGTTAATTCCCTCTTTTAACACTTTAATATTTTTAAAATCATTGATAAATATGGAATTATATTTTAGGGTTGTAAAAAATCTTTCCATTACAATATTATCAATGCTTCTACCTCTGCCATTCATAGAAATTTGAATATTATGCCTTTTTAATAAGTCTGTATGCTTATGACTAGTATATTGACTGCCTTGATCACTATTAAAGCATTCTGGTGGAGGATATTTACTCAGTGCCTCTTGCAAGGTATCTATTACAAGCGTTGTATCCATAGTATTGGATACCTTATAACTCAATATGGCTTTACTGTGCCAATCTATAATAGCTGAGAGGTAGATAAACCCAATACTGGTGCGAATATAAGTAATAACGTGAGTTCGGGATTATATTATTTTTTCATTTGATAATCAATATTAATAAAAATTTATAAAATTTGTTTTATAGACAGTTAAATAGGTAGTTGAATAACAAATAATTCTGATAATCAATTTATTATATATATTATATTTATAGAATTAGATATAAAAACTTGTTAAATAGGTGCAAATATTAACTAAATAATTGATATTAAATTGTTGTAAATCAGTCAAATAAATCCCGAACTCACGTTTATATCCCCACTCCAAACTTGATTCGATTTAGGTACATGCACCTGTTTTGTTGTACCAGCGTTGACCCAATATTTATCCAACAAGTAACTATATACGAACTATGTTAAAAAACAAATCTGATCGTAGAAATTTTTATAATTATTTGGTTCATTAATCTCAAACAAGAGCGCTTTAAGATGCTTCTAAAAGTCTTCTCTTAACTGCTAAGAAGTTACTTATATCAAGCTATAAACGTGAGTTCGGGATTAGATTATTTTTTCATTTTATAGTCAATATCAATGAAAATTTATAAAATTTGCTTTATAGACAGTTAAATAGGTAGTTGAATAATAAATAATTCTGGTAATCAGTTTATTATATATATCATATTTATAAAATTAGATATAAAAACTTGTTAAATAGGCGCAAACATCAACTAAATAATTGATATTAAATCGTTGTAAATCAGTCAAATAAATCCCGAACTCATGTTTATAGATTGTTTTCTAAGCATCAGTTTATCCCAGAGTGGCATAAAAGCATTTTTCATATTTTTTCTGATCTGGGTAATGAGTTCCACGCCTTTCTCGATCAGTTTTTTAAATAAATCTTTGCTTATGTAACCTTTATCGGCAAACATTTTACCCATGAAGTGTTTACACAAATTTTCTACAGGAAGCCTATCATTAGTTTTACCTGTGGTCAGTTGAAAATTCATAATTTCTCCTAAATCATTGACTATCAAGTGCAACTTTAATCCAAAAAACCAACCAGTGCTGGTTTTACCTTTAGTAGCAATCGATTTAAAAACCCTGTGCGTATAGGCTCTTTTGATATGGCAAACCTTGATGGCTGTTGCATCCATAAAATAACAACCTGTTTTTGTTTTAGAAAAACTTTGTGTAAAACAGTACAAGGGAGCTAACGTTCTTTGGATCAGTTCTACAAATCTATTCTAGCTTACTAACTTTCCAAATTTACTAGAATAAAATTGCTGTAAATGAATATAATAAGACTTAAAATTTCTAAAACCAATCACATGAAAGGCAATAAGAACAGTCATTATTTCACTCAAAGTTAATGAACAAGTTCTAGTGGGTTTTCTTTTAGAGTTGGTTAACAGTTGTTTTTCCATATACGGCATAAACTTTATGAGAAATTCATCAACAGCATAATATATTTCAACTAATTTTTCTACATTCATAACTGGCTCCTTTGGATAATCTGGTTAGTATTTTTTTATCTCCAAATTTAAAACACAAAGAAGCTTTTTAAAGCTATTTTTTAACAAGCTAATCCCGAACTCAGGTTAATATCTAACTATTAACTACATGACTAGAAAATGGACCACCTCTATTCATAACTGGAGCGAGGCTATGGCACATTTTTTAATTAAATTGGAAAATAGAATCTAATAAAACCAAAAAAATAATTTACACACTTAAGTGGACAGAGCCTACTTTGTAGCCATTATACCAATCTCTTACTGCTTCCATGGAAGTACCAAGACCATTTGCTTTAAATAAAGATGAAACTTCTATTTCACTAAAGCCAAAGTGAGCACTATATTCTTCATCTAGCATGGTATAGGTTTCTAGGTTATTTAATCCAGATAGCATACTGTCCTTAGAAACACGTAATATTCCTGTTAATAGGCTCTGTCCACTTAAGTGTGTAAATTATTTTTTGGTTTATTAGATTCTATTTTCCAATTTAATTAAAAAATGTGCCATAGCCTCACTCCAATTATGAATAGGGATGGTCCACTTTCTAATCATGTAATTAATAGTTAGATACAATGTTTTAAAAACAGCTAGATCGTTAGGAAATACCCTTTTATTTTTGGTAACTCTACGGAATTGGCTATTTACAGATTCAACAGCATTTGTTGTGTAAATCACTCTACGTATGGCACTAGGGTATTGTAAAAATAACGTGAGTTCGGGATTAGATTATTTTTTCATTTGATAATCAATATTAATAAAAATTTATAAAATTTGTTTTATA
Source organism: Cardinium endosymbiont of Oedothorax gibbosus (assembly GCF_936981045.1). Classification (GTDB taxonomy): domain Bacteria; phylum Bacteroidota; class Bacteroidia; order Cytophagales; family Amoebophilaceae; genus Cardinium. The sequence goes on along the minus strand of NZ_OW441264.1, from coordinate 463,214 downwards.
GACAGTTAAATAGGTAGTTGAATAACAAATAATTCTGATAATCAGTTTATTATATATATTATATTTATAAAATTAGATATAAAAACTTATTAAATAGGTGTAAATATTAACTAAATAATTGATATTAAATTGTTGTAAATCAGTAAAATAAATCCCGAACTCACGTTATGAGCACTGCATGTGGGTGATGTCCAAGGTCCTTGGAACCCAGAGCAGGTTGCTAAATATGGCTTAAATTTTTCAGTTTTATTTGGTGTAATGCGACAAAAGCTCTGTTAAGTCCTTATGGGGAATTACTCGGCTAAAAGCTTTCAAGCACTATTCGATAGAGCCTGTATACGCGCTAAAGTTAAAATTCGACCTGGACGATTATATAGTCGAGATAAGGTCGATAAGCCAAAACGTTATCATATTTTTAGAAGAGTCTGTTAATCAATGGATTCCTTAAGTTGACGCCATTGACTGAACAGATACAATCCAAGCCGCAAGGATTTTAATCTTCTTGCTTCTCATTTTCTATGAATGCCATAATCTCTTGCTTAATGCCCACTAACTCATTATCATTAGCTAGGATAATTAAAATGTTTAAAAGTTTATTGTAATCTTCCATCAGCTTCAAATATTTTTTATTTAATGCCTGTAATTGAGTAAAATGTGGGTCCCTAATAATGGCTGACTCATCAATATATTCATGCCTATCTCCTTTAGGTTCATAACCAGGAGATTCAGCGTTACCTTTTGGTTCATTTTTTTCATATATGCCTGGAAAATCATTAGAAAAATCATAGTATATAATCTTACCAATCTCTATAATAAATGTGTCCTTTATATCCGCTTCCTTGAGCCTAGTGTAAAGCGTATTACGGGCAATACCTAGCTTCTTGGCCAATGCTTTCATTCGAAAGCCACTCTTCTTAATGGCTTCCTCGACTATTTTTCCTTTATGTTGTTCCATAATTGGACTATAAATGGCTGCGAATAAAACAAAAAAGTATCACACTTGCTTCAATATGTTAATACAATTGTTAATTATATGCTTAAATATTGTATAAAGATCGACAAATATACTAACATGACAAAATTGTAACTTATGAAAAAGTTAAATTTATTATGCTAGGCCAAGATTGAAAATGCTATAGAGAAGAAGCATCCTAACCACCCATTCAGCCAATCATAATTAAGGCAAACCGGTTGCTATAGCAAATGGTACGTACTATCAGCTACAGGAGCCATGAACATTTTTTTTAGGAAAAAATTTTGCATCTGTATGCTACTTTTATAGACTTTTATGGTATAGCTTATAATCTATTTGTATTTTCTCTAATCTTCTTTTGCTTCATTTTTTAGGAATTCCATAATTTCTTTTTTAATGCCCACGAATTGGCTGCTATTGGCCAACACCACCAATATTTTTAAAAGCTTACAGTAATCCTCCATAAGTCTCAAATATTTTCCACTTAATGCTTGCAATTGAATAAAGCATGAATTTTTATATTCAGTACCATAATGTGGGAGCTCATTAGATGCGTTATGTTTTCCAGACTTAGCTAGATAAAGACGCCTAGGGTTATTTTCAACCTTGGCTGCAACTCTTTCATATACCTCCGGCAAAACCTTAGAAAAATCGTAGTGTATGATATTGCTGACATGTATAATAAACGAATCCTCTAATTCTGCCTCCTTCAGCCGCTTATAAAGCGTATTACGAGCAATAATCAACCCTTTGGCTACTGCCTCCACCTGGTAACCCGTTTCTTTAATAGCTTCCTGGATTATTTTCCTTTTATGCTTCTCTGTGAGCTGTTCCATGAATCCAATATAAGTAGCTAGGAAGTACACAAAAAAGTACCACTATTGCTCAAATATGCTGATATAACTGTCAACAGAATGCGCATATGTTGTATCAACATTGCCAAATGTACTTTTAGAAAAAAATCATATTTTAATGAAAATTGGATTTGTTGTCTGTCAAAAACAAAACGCCTACGTTCTGTTCATGCACGTAACTGGCAGTTCTACAAAAAAGAACACTTTGGTTTAAAAAGTATGGTAGGTAGATTCCTTGCTTACCGCTGATCTGAACAGATATATAAACTTATACTGCTGGTACAGTACCAATTTTGCGCTTAATGATCGTTATAATCTTTATATAAAAATCGTACCAATCGATTGAACATAACCCTCTACCCTGCTGAGCCTTTACCAAAAAGAAGCAACAAAAAGGGAACAGTACAAAGTTAGGGAGCCAAACACCCATAAAAGTGGAGATGGTACCCGCTATCGCCCAATCTCTGCACAATATAGAAAGAATATACCCCAGGAGTATAAAAAAGAAACTAATACATACAGAGATCCCAAAGCCACCTCGCCTAATAATGCAACCTAAGGGAGCTGCTAGCAAAAACACAATGACACACCGCATGGCCAATGCAAAGCGACGTTCCTTCTCATATAAAGCCTCACTTAATGCTTTATTAAATAGGTTTTTATTGTCTTTTTGGGCTATTAAGGCATTTTTCATTTTTCTTACACGCCACAAGGACTCCTGCACAACCTGTTGTGGTAACGTATGACCATACTGTTGGAAACGACACGCTATATTTGAATCAAACTTTCTTTCTACAAGCTGTTCCCTAAATAATATAAAATCAGCATCTTGGGTTACTTCTTGAACAGGCGATGCAGATCCCTTTAGCTCATGGCCGTTTAATTGGGTGCTAGGCTGTTCTGTATAATGGTACCGAATGGTCTGCCTGGCAAGTAAGTTTTTACTATTTTGCTCCTGATTTAAAACTTCTTGCCATCTTTCCTCAATCATTTTTTTTAGGAGCGGGCGGGTTCTTGCCCTTGGATCATGTACAAATTTAGCATTTGTGCTACCCAGCCTAAGGGCGTCTAAGCTAATTCTTACCTTTTGCTTGGAAAAATTATTTCTATAAAAAGTGGGATTTTGATCAGACTTATCATCATTGCGCTTACCAGATAAAGATTCTACATAATTATGCCCATTAGTCAATTCCATCACCAAGTAACCTTCATCTGGTGTAGTGTACAGCCTACCCTTTTCTGCAATGGTTGTAGCAACCGCCCCATATCTTTTAGTATAATCATAGACCATAATCCCTTCCATATGCTCATTATCACTTAGCTTTTTATCTACCCGAATACTATATCTAGGTATATTATTACAAAAAACACCTTCTTGAATAAACAAAGCAGATTTTTTTTCCAAGATATCATTTACTAAAGCAAATATTTTATGCTTGCTATTTGGATAAATGTAATCCTGAAAATAAAAGAGCGCACCGATTAAAAAAAGAATAAAAATAAAAGGCAACCGTAGGGTACGTTGCAGAGAAAGACCTACAGAACGCATAGCTGTTAACTCAAAGCTTTCAGAAAGATTACCAAAAACAATAAGAGAGGTCATTAGAATCGCAATAGGAAAAGCATCAGGAAATGTGTTTAGAGATAAGTAAAACAACAACTTTGCATAGATGCTGATCCCCAACCCTTTACCTGCAATAGTGCTAAACAAAAAGAAAAAACTTTGTATGACCATTACAAATAATACCAGTGCAAGTAATAGGATAAAGGTCGTTATAAAGGTACGTAGTAGTAGTTTATCAATTTTTTTGATAGCGATATTGCTCATTTTTGTAAATTTGTGTCTAACTTTACCCTAAATATAAGAACAATTTAAGTACTATACCTACATAACCTAGTAAACGCAATGTATGGCGAGGTAGCTCAGGCGGTTTAGAGCGTCGGATTCATAACCCGAAGGTCAGGGGTTCAACTCCCCTCCTCGCTACATAGCTGTCTATAACTTAACGAAGTGTTTTTCCTACTTGGATGAGGCTTGATATTATAACCTGCTGTCCGCAGTTGTTTGAAAGTCCACTTAGACATTTTATCTTTCAAAGAGCTATGCAACAGCAGCTGCTTTCGATCTACATACATAACTTAAGAGATTATACGCCATATAAGCATGGTAAAATTGATGATCAACCCTATGGTGGAGCTGCTGGTATGTTGTTAATGGTAGAGCCCATTGCCAATTGCATTAGATCCCTTCAAAAAGAAAGAAGCTATGATGAAATCATATATATGGCCCCAGATGGTGAGCTACTGCATCAAGACCTTGTCAACAAATGTTCACTCAAGCAGCATTTGATATTACTGTGTGGCCATTATAAAGGGATAGATGAACGCATACGTGAGCACTTTGTTACACTAGAAATCAGTATTGGAGACTATGTGCTTTCCGGAGGCGAGTTACCTGCGCTTATCTTGGCGGATGCTATGGTTCGGGTTATACCAGGTGTTATATCAGATGCTGCTTCTGCACTGACTGACTCTTTTCAAGATGGATTAGTAGCGCCACCTGCTTATACACGACCTTATAATTTTGAAGGTAAAAAGGTTCCAGATGTATTATGCTCTGGTAACCACAAAGCTATTCAGAAGTGGATGCAACAAGAAACAGTGTCTAGAACCCAAAAAAGAAGACCCCATCTGCTGAAAAATAACTATATCCATCGGTTTTCCAGGACAAACCTGGTTGAATAAAGAGGTGGAATTCCTCTCTGGCCAAGAACTAACCATCCATCCAGGTTCTGTCGCTTCTATATTTTCGTTAGCAACGTCTTTTCTTTTAAGTGAAGTTTTGGATATATATTGGTTATTATTCGGCCATTAGCATAACAAAATTCTCAAAAGTAGAAAGATGATTTTTAGCTCCGATTACTTGTCCTTTTTGAATCATAGGAATGTTTTCTATCTCTACAATGGTCTAGAGTAAAGAAATGGTTGGACCACTTAAAATTAAGCATATCTATTGCTTCTGATTGCTCGCAATACAGTAGCTGACTAACTTGATTCTTCATTGTTTACCCATTCCCTTCTCATCCCAAGGTACGTTCAGTTTTCCCGAATACGGCGGTCCGACAGTCTTCTTCATAAACCTTGCACAACTCTCTCAGGATAGTTAATCATTCCACTACCAATGTACAACATCCCCATTGTATAGAGTTTGCTATTGGGATAGCTTTGCCACCCACACCCACGGCCTTTTCTTCTATGGGTTAAGTATCTGCGAAATCGGTTATTAATAAAGTTCTGCAATCTAACAAAAGCTTCACTGGAATTCGTATGTTTAAAATAGTTAACCCATCCTAACACTACTGGTTTTATTTGCTCGATGAATGTTTGAGGTTTGATTGGTGCTTTTCTACAAGTCAGGTATTTTAGTCTGTTACGGATGCTTTATTGGGATTGTTTCGTTGGAAATACATAAATGCTATTTCTGCCACTTGTTGGACTCTTTCTTTTTACAAAGTAAAAACCTATGAAGTTAAAGCCTTCTTTCAGTTTCGTTATTCGTGTCTTTTGGTGGTTAATAATGAGCGATAACCTCCTTACTAATTCTGTGAATTTCTCCAGCGCTAAGCTAGCACTCTTACGACATACCAAAATTGCATCATCACAATACCTATGCAAGGTTGCGCTTAGCTTTTCTGGATACCCCCTTGAGTGCCACACTTGGTCTATAACATTTAGGTAGATATTACTATACAACGGTGATATTGGTGATCCTTGCGGTACTCCAACTTTCTTGCATGTAATTTTACCTTGTTTTACTATTGACGTTGTTAGGGTTTGTTTAATTAGCTTCAACATACTGCCATCTGCTATCCTTTTACTAATAAGTTTTAATAACTTTTCATGTGGGATGCTAATAAAGTATGATTGAAAATCAATCTCAACTACGCCCCATGCCTGCTGGTATAGATCTTCTCGGATCACTAAACTCGCTTGTTTGGCTCCTCGTTTCGGTCTATAGCCGTATGAACATTCATGAAAATCAGCTTCGAAGATCGGTTCAATGACTATTTTCATTGCTGTGAGCACTATGAGATCTTCTACGGTCATTACCTCTAGTGGCCTTGTTCCACCTTTAGCTTTGGGTATTTCTACCAACCTGCTTGAGGTAAATTTGTATAGCTTTGCGCGTAGTTGCTGCTGCAATTTATTGATAATCTTTGCCTCACCTTGATCTATTATATCACTTATGCTTTTACCATCAATTCCTGCTGAACCTTGATTTGCTTTGACTTGACGCCAAGCTTCCCAAAGTACATCTTTTAGATAAATTTTATCATATATACTATAAAATCTGACTTCCTTACATTGCTTGGATTTGAGATATAGAGTTCTTTGGAGTTGCTGAACTTTTAATGTTCCGTTCATAGCTTTAGGGCAATCAGACATTCTCAACTCTTTTAAACTCGTTAACTGAAGTAGGGTCCCTTTCCTCTTGAGTGGTTTCCCAATCAATACGAACGGTATTATAGACCCCGCGGACTTCTGATATCACCCTTATTGATTTCGCTTTACTTATACAATAAAGTTTCCAGTGGCCTACTGGATTCATATCAGATCTCCCGGACTACGATGTGAAACATTCATAGCGTGCAACCCCTAACACCCCGGCACTTGTATGATGGTCATGGTCTATTTTTTCCATCCTACTATCAGCCTTCCTGTAGCCACTAGATAGTCGGCAAATGCGCTTAAACGGCTTAACGAGGCTAATTTAGGTTCACTTTTGTTGCAGCCCGCTATTTTGCAGATGCATTTAAAGGTAACTTAAACCTGTGAATCACCCCACAAATCCAACCTCCTGCTAGATTCCCGAAATAGACAAATTAGAGTCAGGGGACTTACACCCCATTTGTTGCACACCTGTGCCGGCGTGCAATGGCTGCAGACTTAAAACACTTAAAACTAAGCATAGGTTTTAGCCGTTTTTTGATAAACCTATGATCTTGTTCAACTCTATTATTCAAGTATTTGTTTTGAAATATTTGAATGGTATGATCTTGATCAAGTTCTGTATTGATCGTATCAAGGGCAGCTTTATTACTACCGCTTTTGTCAATTACTACTTTCTTAGGAATATTATTTTCTGTGATTGCCTTACGAAAAAAAGAAAAAGCTGCAGACTTGTCTCTATGCTCAGATAGAAAAAAGTTAACTGTATCACCATAACGATCTACTGCTCTATATAAATAGATCCACTTCCCGTTTAGTTTAACATAGGTTTCATCCATTCTCCAACTACCACCAACTGGTCGTTTTCTTTTGCTTACTGCTTCATCTATAAGAGGAACAAACTTAATAACCCATCTTTGTAGCGTAGAATGATCAACTCTTGCGCCTCTCATACGCATCATATCTTCCAAATCTCTATAGCTCAAGGAAAAACAATACTTCATCTAGACAAATAACAGGATGACTTCTGCTGAAGAACAATAGCCCTTAAAATAAGGTAATAATTTGGGCGAAATATTAAACATAATAACTACTTTTTTAACTGCAGATACTAAAATAATGATTTTTTAGAATAAACGCGACAAAACCAAATATATACCCCGAAATATATTTACACACTTAACACAAAAGACCTCTATCCCCTTTCCGATGTTTACCTGAGCAGGTCCCTATTTTGTTCTATTTAATTTATAAAGTAACTTTAGCACCAGAAAAACTTTTTTATTTAGTTTGTACATGATCATTGATAACGACCTTTTAGATAAATTGGTATACCTTTGTCGCCTTGAATTGCCGCTGCATGAACGAGACACCATGCTCCATGACTTAAATGCGATGGTAGATTGGGTAAAGCAATTAGATGAACTCGATGTCGACCATAATGTTATTTTAGAAGAATCTGTTAGATTAGTATCTACTAATTTACGTCCAGATGTTCCATCAAATTCACTTTCGCACACCCAAGCCCTAGCGCTTGCTCCTAGAAGTGATTCAAATTATTTCAGGGTTCCCGCTGTAAAAGGGATAACAGCACATACAGACCTAGCTGAGCCAAGTTAAATTAATGATTAGACACATATGGATGCTCAAGAAGCACTTAAAACATTAAATGTTAAAAAAGTATGGTTACCTATATTATGTGGACTAGCCATCACAGGATTTTTATTTTATAGGTCTGGTAAAATTTCAATTGAAATAGTTGCATTATTAAGTGAACCCAATTGGAACTATTTGTGTATAGCTTTCCTTTCCATTCTGCTGCGAGAGGTGGGTCATATTTACAGGTTACGGATCTTAAGCAATAGCAGCTTGGGTTGGACGAGTTGCTTTTATGTTGCCATCCTTTGGGAGTTTGGCACTGCTGTAACGCCATCAGTAGTAGGGGGAGGCCTAGTGGCCATTTTTCTCCTATCTAAAGAAGGATTATCATTAGGAAGATCTATTGCGTATATCGTTGTAACCGGGATTATGGATAATCTTTTCTTTCTTTTAGCTGGTTCATTCGGTTTGGGTGGGGCATATGAAGCTATTTTTACTATGGCAGGCCCATTAAGTAGTAGCATAAAAGCCTTCTTTTTTATTATCTATACTTTTTTCTTGCTCTATAACTTGGTTATGATCATTGGTATTTTTATAAACCCCAAGTTATTAAAGTACATTTTAATCCATATGACCAGTATTGGTTTTTTGAAGCGATGGCGTCGACCTGCTTATCAGCTTAGCAAGGATATAATGATTACTTCACATGAGTTTAGAGGGAAGTGCTCTCTTTTTTGGTGTAAAATGTTCCTCTGTACCCTTTTAATCTGGATGACTCGATATATTTTAATGAATTGTTTGATGGCTGCTTATTGTCCTATTTCTTTGCGTCAACACCTAGCTATTTGGGGCAGGCAGATTGTCATGTGGGCACTGATGCTAGTTCCTGTTTCTCCAGGTGGAAGTGGCATTGCAGAATTCTGGTTTCAGGAATTTTTTGAACCTATGTTAGGTAACTATACTTTATTGATTGCGCTGCTATGGCGTATATGTACTTTCTATCTCTACTTGATTCTAGGCGCTATGCTACTACCTAAATGGATTCAAAGGGGATTTAAAAGTAAAGCCGTTCAATCATCTTAAGCTTTAATCCCTTTTTTGCAATTCATCCGTGTACCTATTCAGGCGCGCCATCCATTCAGCTGTATGGCCAAACCGCCTGCTACCCTTTGAGGTTGTTGCAATAGAGTTTTAAGCTTTGTTATAAAAAGTGACTTTTAGTGTTATACAATGGTTAAATTAGGTTGATTCTTTAATCGTTTAAACTTAAGCTTTTTAATAATATTGTTATGGCCGTCAAAACAAATAATCAATTAAGTTTTGCAGATATTTCAGCCAGTCAACGTAAGTGTAAGCATACTTTTTTCGATCAGCTTAATAAGCTGATTACTTGGAAAGTAATAGAAAAAGAACTTTTCTTGTATTATCCTAAAGGTTTGTGTTTATCAGGAAAGGCAGCTTATAGCCCGCTTCTTTTATTTAAAATGCTGTTGCTTCAAACATGGTATGCTCTGAGTGACTATCAAGTAGAAGAAGAAGTAAATGATCGTATCACTTTCAGCAGATTTTGTCGTATTTCCATGGATAGTTCTGTTCCAGATCATAGCGTATTAAGCAGGTTTAGGACTGCGCTTACGGAGAAGCAGGTCCTAGAAAGGTTATTGAAAATAATTAACGATCAACTATCTAGTCATGGTGTATTAGTTCAACATGGTGCAGTTGTTGATGCCTCTATTACGCCTACCCCTAGGCGCCCTAAAGGTAAAAAAAGCTATGATCTCCATGAAGATGGCACTATAACTGTAGCCGAAAGTTATCAAAAAGGTGTAGATCCAGAAGCGAGTTGGACAAAAAAAGGAGATAATCTCTACTATGGGTATAAGCGTCACATCCTTGTGGAAAGTAAAGAAGGCTTAGTCCTAGCAGTCAGTACCACAAAAGCATCTAGTCATGATAGTGCTCATTTACAAGTCTTATTGGATAAAGTAGAGCTAAAAGTAGGTACTAGGCTATATGCAGATAAGGGCTATAGCGGATCACCTAATGAAACCTTATTAAAGAATAAAGCCTTAAAATCAGCTATTCAGAAGAAAGCCACTAGAAATAATCCTTTATCACCTACTGCTAAACGGTTTAATACATTGGTAGCTAAAACCAGGTATAAAGTAGAACGTGTATTTGGAAGTATTAAAAGTTGATTCCGAAGCTCAGGAGCTCGCTACATAGGACTTGCTAAAACTCATACGCAACACGTTATCGAAGCAATAGCCTATAACTTATACAGGTCGCCAAATATCATATTAAGAGGTCTTTAGGGGAATGGTCTGTCTAAAATGCAATAAAAGTACATGAAAATCAATAAATAATAAAATTAATACCACTTTAATACCAAAAATCAGTCTAAACAACCCTAAAAATATTATAATAGAAATCTATCACAACGGCCTCCCTTTGTATAAATTAGTATATTGTGCCATAAAGAAGATCGAGGATGAATGGACTATGCCGCTGCGAAACTGGGCGTTGACCATATCTCAGATAGACATCTTTTTTCCCGGTAGATTAAAAGAGACGTTGAGATGAACAGGAGATGTGACACAGTTTATAGAACACTTCCCAGTAGCTGACTAACTTGATTCTTCATTGTTTACCCATTCCCTTCTCATCCCAAGGTACGTTCAGTTTTCCCGAATACGGCGGTCCGACAGTCTTCTTCATAAATCTTGCACAACTCTCTCAGGATACTTAATCATTCCACTACCAATGTACAACATCCCCATTGTATAGAGTTTGCTATTGGGATAGCTTTGCCACCCACACCCACGGCCTTTTCTTCTATGGGTTAAGTATCTGCGAAATCGGTTATTAATAAAGTCCTGCAATCTAACAAAAGCTTCACTCGCATTCGTATGTTTAAAATAGTTAACCCATCCTAACACTACTAGTTTTATTTGCTCGATGAATGCTTGAGGTTTGATTGGTGCTCTTCTACAAGTCAGGTATTTTAGTCTGTTACGGATGCTTTGTTGGGATTATTTCGTTGGAAATACATAAATGCTATTTCTGCCACTTGTTGGACTCTTTCTTTTTACAAAGTAAAAACCTATGAAGTTAAAGCCTTCTTTCAGTTTCATTATTCGTGTCTTTTGGTGGTTAATAATGAGCGATAATCTCTTTGCTAATTCTGTGAATTTCTCCAGCGCTAAGCTAGCACTCTTACGACATACCAAAATTGCATCATCACAATACCTATGCAAGGTTGCGCTTAGCTTTTCTGGATACCCCTTACTAATAAGTTTTAATAACTTTTCGTGTGGGATGCTAGTAAAGTATGATTGAAAATCAATCTAAACTACGCCCCATGCCTGCTGGTATAGATCTTCTCGGATCACTAAACTCGCTTGTTTGGCTCCTCGTTTCGGTCTATAGCCGTATGAACATTCATGAAAATCAGCTTCGAAGATCGGTTCAATGACTATTTTCATTGCTGTGAGCACTATGAGATCTTCTACGGTCATTACCTCTAGTGGCCTTGTTCCACCTTTAGCTTTGGGTATTTTTACCAACCTGCTTGAGGTAAATTTGTATAGCTTTGCGCGTAGTTGCTGCTGCAATTTATTGATAATCTTTGCCTCACCTTGATCTATTATAACGTGAGTTCGGGATTAGATTATTTTTTCATTTGATAATCAATATTAATAAAAATTTATAAAATTTGTTTTATAGACAGTTAAATAGGTAGTTGAATAACAAATAATTCTGATAATCAGTTTATTATATATATTATATTTATAAAATTAGATATAAAAACTTGTTAAATAGGTGCAAATATTAACTAAATAATTGATATTAAATTGTTGTAAATCAGTAAAATAAATCCCGAACTCACGTTAATATATCACTTATGCTTTTACCATCAATCCCTGCTGAGCCTTGATTTGCTTTGACTTGACGCCAAGCTTCCCAAAGTACATCTTTTAGATAAATTTTATCATATACTATAAAATCTGACTTCCTTACATTGCTTGGATTTGAGATATAGAGTTCTTTGGAGTTGCTGAACTTTTAATGTTCCGTTCATAGCTTTAGGGCAATCAGACATTCTCAACTCTTTTAAACTCGTTAACTGAAGTAGGGTCCCTTTCCTCTTGAGTGGTTTCCCAATCAATACGAACGGTATTATAGACCCCGCGGACTTCTGATATCACCCTTATTGATTTCGCTTTACTTATACAATAAAGTTTCCAGTGGCCTACTGGATTCATATCAGATCTCCCGGACTACGATGTGAAACATTCATAGCGTGCAACCCCTAACACCCCGGCACTTGTATGATGGTCATGGTCTATTTTTTCCATCCTACTATCAGCCTTCCTGTAGCCACTAGATAGTCGGCAAATGCGCTTAAACGGCTTAACGAGGCTAATTTAGGTTCACTTTTGTTGCAGCCCGCTATTTTGCAGATGCATTTAAAGGTAACTTAAACCTGTGAATCACCCCACAAATCCAACCTCCTGCTAGACTCCCGAAATAGACAAATTAGAGTCAGGGGACTTACACCCCATTTGTTGCACACCTGTGCCGGCGTGCAATGGCTGCAGACTTAAAACACTTAAAACTAAGCATAGGTTTTAGCCGTTTTTTGATAAACCTATGATCTTGTTCAACTCTATTATTCAAGTATTTGTTTTGAAATATTTGAATAGTATGATCTTGATCAAGTTCTGTATTGATCGTATCAAGGGCAGCTTTATTACTACCGCTTTTGTCAATTACTACTTTCTTAGGAATATTATTTTCTGTGATCGCCTTACGAAAAAAAGAAAAAGCTGCAGACTTGTCTCTATGCTCAGATAGAAAAAAGTCAACTGTATCACCATAACGATCTACTGCTCTATATAAATAGATCCACTTCCCGTTTAGTTTAATATAGGTCTCATCCATTCTCCAACTACCACCAACTGGTCGTTTTCTTTTGCTTACTGCTTCATCTATTAAGAGGAACAAACTAATAACCCATCTTTGTAGCGTAGAACGATCAACTCTTGCGCCTCTCATACGCATCATATCTTCCAAATCTCTATAGCTCAAGGAAAAACGACACTTCATCTAGACAAATAACAGGATGACTTCTGCTGAAGAACAATAACCCTTAAAATAAGGTAATAATTTGGGCGAAATATTAAACATAATAACTACTTTTTTAACTACAGATACTAAAATGATTTTTTAGAATAAACGCGACAGAACCTCCCAATCTAACCTTAGATTAAGTTTTTTGCCTTTAACATGGTTCTACAAAGACCCTAACATAGGGGCCACTTGGCGTTTAGTCTTTGTGTGGCAACCTGTCTAAGATTTCATTTAAACTAGCTTCATCTGGTACCAAAACTTCTCTAGCTTTACTCCCCTCAAAGGGGCCTACAATGCCTGCAGCTTCCAATTGGTCTATAAGTCTTCCGGAGCGGTTATAGCCTAGTTTCAGCTTTCGCTGGAGCAAAGAAGTACTGCCTTGTTGATGCAGTATAATCAGTCTTGCTGCTTCTTCAAATAAGGGATCTGCTGCTTGTAAATCTACTGCCACGTTATCCTCTTTGTCTTCCTGATCATAAGTAGGTAGCATGTAGGCAGATGGGTAGCCTTGTTGTGCACCAATATAGCTACAAACACGTTCTACTTCTGCTGTATCTAAAAAGGGAGTTTGTAATCGAATAATATCAGAGTTCATAGAGAGCAACATATCACCATTTCCTACTAGTTGTTCTGCACCACTTGCATCTAAAATGGTTCTAGAATCAATCCGTGAACTTACTTTGTAGGAAATCCTAGCCGGAAAGTTGGCCTTGATAATACCTGTAATCACATTTACAGAGGGTCTTTGTGTAGCCAGAACAAGATGGATCCCAATGGCACGTGCCAATTGGGCCAGCCGTGCAATGGGTACTTCTATTTCCTTTCCTGCTGTCATCATCATATCAGCAAATTCATCTATAACCAATACAATATAGGGTAAAAACCGATGGCCTTCTTGAGGGTTCAATATTCTTTTTATAAACTTTTCATTGTATTCCTTAATATTGCGTGTACCCGCTTCCTTTAATAGTTCATAGCGGTGGTCCATTTCAATGCATAAAGAATTAAGCGTATGGATTACTTTTTTGGTTTCTGTAATAATGGGTTCTTCACTGATCGGTAATTTGGCTAGAAAGTGACGTTCTAATCTATTGTATAAGGAAAGTTCTACCTTTTTCGGATCTACCAATACCAGTTTTAATTGGGAGGGATGCTTTTTATAAATCAAAGAGGTCAGTAATACATTGAGCCCCACAGATTTGCCTTGCCCGGTAGCACCTGCAATAAGTAGATGCGGCATACGGCCTAAATCTGCAATAAACAGCTCGTTCGAGATGCTTTTACCCAATACAATTGGTAAATCCATCTTCCCTTTTAAAAACTTTTCAGAGGCAAGCATCTCCTGAAGTGGTACGACTTCTCTATTTTTATTGGGTACTTCAATACCAATAGTGCCTTTGCCTGGTATGGGGGCAATGATACGAATACCTAACGCAGCTAGGTTTAGTGCAATATCGTCTTCAAGATTCTTTATCTTGGAAATCTTTACCCCTGCTTCGGGTACAATTTCATAAAGGGTAACAGTAGGGCCAATAGTAGCTTTTATTTTAGCTATATTGATCTTAAAGTTTTGTAAGGTTTGTACAATATTGTTTTTATTTATAGCCAACTCTTCCTGTGTAACAGATAGTTGTTCTTGTTCATACCGTTCTAATAGATCTAAAGGGGGATATTTATAGTTAGATAGATCTAAGGTTGGATCGTAGTTTTCGCTTCGCATATGGGGCATCGTTAAGGGAGCAGCAGAGGGAGACGCTTTGGACAAGTTTTTAGGGGGTGGCTGGGGAGCAACTACTTCAAAGTCTACATTGCTTTTGTGAGTAATTTCTACACTGGTTTGGTCGCTTGTATGGGCTGCATCTGTAGGTTCACTTACGATTTCTATTTTATTCGTTTTTTTTTTACTAGATGGTGGCTCACTTTCTGAGTCAAGTGGGTCACTAGCCCTATTATCGTCCTGATGGACAAAGCATGTATCATCCTTTTTTGTATTTTTGTGTACAAATAGATGCATCTTCGGTAACGAAGTTACATTAAAGCATACTACAACAAAGATAATCAAGGTGATAAAAAGCAAGATAAAAGTACCATAGCCTAACAGCCCTTTAAACAAGGTGCCAAGGGCATAACTGGCGCCTCCTAGGTGGCCAGCCAGTAGGATAGCGGTTGGGTAGAGTGTGTATAGATAGCCCAATAAAATATTGGACCATAATACAAGAAAAATAGAAGCTATCATAACTTTTAATAAGGAAAGATTAGGCCAAATCTTTTGTGTGACCATTTTTATGCCAGTCAAAAATAGAAAAGGCAAAAAGATAAATGCAGTGATGCCCAACCATACATGTATACAATAATAGCTTACAAAAGCTCCCGTAAAACCTAACCAGTTAGAAATGACCAGACTAGATGCTTTTACACCTAGTCTTCGAAAGGACTCAATAATATGCTGATCTTTAATGCCATGAATCAAATGAGAGAAGAAGGCAAGGGCTAGACAAATGCTAACCCCCTGTAGAAAAAATCCAATGGTTATTTGAGTACGTTGATCTAATATAAACGGCTTCGATGAAGCGCTTTTTTTAGGCGCATCTGGTTGAATTTTATAATTATTTTGGGCCATTGAATAAACAAAAGTAAAGATAAAATAGGATTCCCCAAGTAGGACAAAATTAAGCAAATCCCAATTCTAGTTTAGCTGCTTCAGACATGCGTTCTATTGTATAAGGCGGCTCAAAAGTAACATGCACCTTTACTTGGTGTACCCCCTCTATTGCTTTAATTTTTTCTTCCACTTGGCTAGGTATAATATCTGCTGCTGGACAATTAGGAGAAGTAAGTGTCATTAAGATTTCAATATTATTGAGTGGCAAAATAGTTATTTCATAAATAAGCCCTAATTCATAGATATCTACTGGTATTTCTGGATCATAAACTTGTTTAATGGCCTCTATGACTTGTTCTTTTTGAATCATAACGGTTGATTTGAGTAGTTGATCAGTTGCAATATAACCAATCATCTCTAAAAAGGACACGATCGCTTCAGATTATAGCGCTAACTTAAGCATTGAAGCTTTAGGGGTATGTGATGGGCAGAGGGTGTGACACTAAAAATATGTTGAAAGGTTCAATCTGTATTATGGGTAGTTTTTTTCATAGCTTATTTCATTCGTTTAGGCGCAATGCCAAATGTATAAGCAGAATACACGCTGCAAAATACATAACTCTTATAGAACCTAGTCGGAATTCCTTAGTTGCTTCATTTGTTTTAAGGGCTACCGGATGGCTAAACAGATATAAAAGTTAAGCAATCGCCTAGATAAAATATAACTAACTAACTATCTTTATCCTTTTCTGTATCTTTAGCTTTACTGGCATCTTCACAAATTTCTAGCGCCTGTTTAGCTGCTTCTTCTAATGCTACTCCTATTTCTGGTCCTAAGTATGTGTTGGCTATCTGCACATCTATGGCCAGGGTTTCTTGCGCCATATGGTGCACTTCTGTTAGATGAAGATAACCTGATGCATGGCGTAGGTCATAAATCCGCTCGGCTAGTTTGATAAAGAGCACAGAAAGCTGTACATGCTCTTCTTTAATCGCTGCTTCCAATCGGTTCTGAACATGCAATAAAGAAAGATGATCTAATTCTTTCCGTTTATCTATTTTTACCACATTCAATACAAAAGCATAAACACCTAAATTATAATGTTTCTTGACATAAGAAAGCGGTAAACAGGTATGACGTACCAACTCATAGAGCAAAGTAGCATAAATTACTTTAGGAGAGTGAAAAACCCATTCTACCACTAATTCAGCAATCCCTACCGCCCGCACATAAAACAACTGGCCCGAAGCATGCCGTTTAAAGCCAAAATGTTTCCGCAACAATAAAAGCAAACCAGAAATTGTTTTTATATCAATAGGATCATCTTCATGAGAGGATTGGCAAACATAATCATGGAAATGCATTAATGCCATCATGGAATCTGCTTGCTCCTTAGGGGTAACAGGGCCTTTAGAGATTAGGCAATCTATTGGTAGTCCAGCAGTCATTTTATTAAGTATCTGCGTGACATCATTAGGCAGTACCAGTAGCATAGTGAGTCTCTTTTGGTCACTAGGGACTTCCAAATAGCCATAGTGGGCCCCAACAATAGTAGATATGGTTTCCCGCTGAAGGTCTATGGATGGTGCCCCTTCCTGCTGCCCTTTAGGGTCCATAGCATCCATCTCATCATCATAGAGTGCTTTCACTTTGGGCAGCACCTCAGCAGCAGTAGTAGCCTGACTTACTACCAGAGCGGTAGCTTGGAAAAGCAAGTATACAGGATGGCTACCGTCAATAGGATCTGCTTGCTTAAACTGTAAAGCAGTAGGATGCAGTTGTATGCGCACAACAGGTGCATGGGCGCCTTCTAGCTTACCAACCCACAAAACACTCTGAACCAATACATAGACGACCTGGTTGATATCGCATACAATATAGGAAGATGGCGCTCCGTTAGGATCTTTTATTTTTTCTACCAGTAGCCTAGGCGGATCAGTGACCTCTTGGGACAAAGCCACTTCCACCTTACGGATCAGCTTATCGAAAGTAATTTTAGCAGGCTGTAGCAATGCATGTTTTTTGGCTTTTGCACTTCTATTGAAATAGGCTACCCATTCATAGAGCTTATTGATAATACTCTGAAAATCTTGCTTATAAAGAGGTGTATCGTTATCTAAAAAAGAGATAGATTCCTCAATTTTACGAATCACTTGCGCTAAAATAGAACCATAACCTTTGGCCTTATCAACCGTAGTAGCGGGCGCTATAGCTGCATCATACAGGAAGGCTTTTATGCGTTGGGAGTCTCTGATCTTTTCTTGATTTTTTAGGTAAAGAACTTGCGTTATATAATCACCTAGGTTGGCCCTAAGTGAAATAATAATCGAAAATACCAGTAGACTGGCTATAAATAGTGGGAATAGCGAAGATAATATTGGGGAAGACAATCCACCAACAATAGGATAAATAGCTACTAATGCAGTAACGGCTACAACCCCTATACCCAGATAGAGCGGCAACAGCCATAAGATTACAGCACAATGGGTCAAAGATAAGGATGCGGTAAAAATTCGATCCACCAGATGCCACCAGTGCCCAACCAGATTTAAAGGAAAATAAACCGCTAACCATACTAGCCAACATAGGCCAATAAACCAGCTTGGAATCGCTCTTATTTTTTTCGAGATAGCATAGAGCAATGGATAACCTAAAAAATAAGCTGCTACAAAGAGTTGAAGTATAAGCCAAAAGCCATGATGCGTAATACGCACTATAGAATAAGCCAACAAACTAGTGATGGTAGTATAGAATCCTACATATATCATCGTAGTATGGCTGGGCACTAACTTAGCCAATATGGTTTTTCTATTGGCCCAAGCATTTTTAATGGTTTCTTTTTGTTCCGCTCTCTTGCGCGCTTGCGCTTGTTGCATTTGTTGAAACTCATAATCTGGACCAACCCACCCAGCATCTTCCGGTTGTTTTAAGAAATAGTGAGCAGCCATCATCGCTAGGCCATTGGCTACCATAGCGATAAAAGAACCATCTATACTTGTTGAAGGCTCAACCCATTTATTCCAGGCTAAAATAGTAAGTACGCCTGTAGTCATACCTACTAAAGCCGTTCGGGCAGTACCCCGAAAACCCAAAACAGCTAAAATAAAGGGAGCAGCTAGTATAGGCACCTTGCAGTTAAGGGACCAATACATTAATCTTAGCAGATCTCTACACTTAAAAGTTACCATCATAGCCAATAGCCCTACCGTTAGTGTGGTCCACCTGGCTATCTTAAGTTGAGCTACATCATCAATCTCCTCTTGCTTTTTTAGGCTTTTCGCGATATCATGACCGACCATAACAGCAGAAGCATTTAAACAAGAATCAGCTGTAGACATCGCCATAGCTAGTAAACTAATCGCCAAAAATCCTTTAAAAAGAGGGGGGATATGGGCGATTATATAATCCCAAATTCTTTCTTTCAGCAAATCTGGTGCTCCTATAAAAGTAAATAGACCAATTAAAACTATAAAAACTTGAATAATAATGGCAAACGTAGTAGCATACGAAAAAACCTTTTGAGCCTGAATGGGACTAGAAGCCATATATACCCGCTGCATAAGAGCGGGATCTACTATATTACTCGGTATATCAGCTAGCAACAGTAGTACTATACTGGCTAGTTGGGTATTACAAAGGAATAGGTTACTAATTTGAAACTTAGTGTGGATCTGTAGCATAGGAACAATTGCAGCAACTGGTTTGCCTACTTTTAGAAACATAAACCAAGCCAGAAGAGGAATAATAATAGAAAAGGTTACAAATTGCAATATATCTGTAAAGGTAACGGCACGAATACCCCCAAAGGTAGCATAAAAAATAAGAAGTAAGGTAGAAAAAACAGGTATTACATAGGGGTTAACTAAGGTCACATACATGCTAATAGCCTGGGACATTATGATGATTTGAGAAGTAATTACAATGATGCTACGACAAATGCCAACTAAAACAGTAATAAATTTTGGATATTTACCATAGATACTACCCATCGTCTCTGCTATAGAAAGGTGCTGCATAAATGGGCCCATACGTAAGGATAACTTGCTAATAGTCCACATACCAAAAGGAACTAAAAGCAAAACGCCTATAAACCACAAGCCAAGGTCATAAATACACTCTACATTACGTACCAACCCACCCCCTTCATACCAAGTAGCCAACACGGTAGCCACCAAGGTAGCCGTAGCAAACTGTTTATTCCCTACCGCATATTCTCGAAAGGTGGTTTTTTTTCTACTAAAATAAATACCTACCACCAAGGTTAATACCAAAAAAGCCGACACCATAAATAGAGGCACATCCAAGCAGATCATAAAGGAAACAGTTAAAAAATATTATAGCGGTAGCACCGCCTTCTTATAAGGTATGAATTTTTAGATAAAAATCAAAAAAAAGAAAGGTAGTGCATAGCTAATTTTTGCTTGATCAAAAAGTAGGCAGTATCACTGGTTATCAGCTTGTTCAAAGTACTTTTTCTATTGGCCCAACCATTTTTAATGGCTTCTTTTTGTTCCGCGCGCTTGCGCTTGTTGCATTTGTTTAAACGGGTAATCCGGACTCACCCAACCTGCAATTTTCGGCTGTTTCAGTAGATAGTGGGCAGTCATCATAGCCAAACCATTGGCTAACATACAAATAAAAGACCCATCTATCTCTGTTACCGGTTGCACCCATTGGTTCCAAGCTAATATGGATAGTATACCGGTAGCCATGCCAATTAAAGCTGTACGGGAAGTACCTCGAGCCAAAAATAGCTAACAAAGCTGGAGCAGTGATTATTGGAAGAGAAAAAGCAAAACCTAGCAGCAACAATTCCAAGAGATCCTTGCAATAAAAAGCCAAAAACATACTGTATAAGCCCACTACTAGGGTGGCCCATCTAGCTATGTTAAGTTGATGCGCATCAGGAATTTTGTTTTCCTTTTGTAGGCTTGCCAAAATATCATAACTAACTATAACGGAACAAGCGTTTAAGCAAGAGTCAGCTGTAGACATTGCCATAGCTAATAAACTACTACAAACCACCCCCCTAAAAACAGGTGAAATATTAGTCATTATATGATTCCAAATAGACTCGATGGGTAAGGCTGCTCCACCATCTACAAAAACAAATAGACCCATTAGAACTATAAAACCGGTAATGAAAAAACTAAACAAACTGACATATAATAAAGACCTCTTTTGCTTGATTAGCTTCAGAAGACATATAGACCCTTTGCATAATTGCAGATGACCCTATATCAGGAACCATAATACATAAACACATTGTAATCATACGTACTAGATTAGTATCAAAATGGCATAGACTACTAAACTGAAATTTTTCTTGCGTTTGTAGTAAAGAAACCACTTCTATAACAGATTTACCTGTTTTTTTTAGCACAAAACAAGCTAAAAATGGAATAATTATAGTAAAGATCAAAAACTGCAATATATGTGTAATGGTAACTGTATGCACACCTCCAAAAATAGAATAGAAAATAAAGATTAAGGCAGCAAAAATGGTGACCATTTGGGCATAAAACAAATCTAGATCTACACACATGCTAATGGCTTGGACCATTGCGATAATTTGCATAGTAATGCCAACAATAGACTGACCAATACAAACCAGAGCTGTAATAATCCTTGGGTACTTGCCATAGACATTACCCATCGTCTCTGCAATAGAAAGGTTTTGCATAAATGGCCCCATACGTAACATCAATCGACTAAAGAGCCATATGCTGAAACTATTCACAAACAGACCAAGAATGATCCAAAAAAGACCAAGTTTATAGACATATTGTACATTACGAATCGACCCTCCTGCACCATAATATGCAGCCAATACCGTAACCACTAAAGTAGCCGTAGCAAATTGTTTATGCCCTACTGCATACTCTCGAAAGGTGGTTGCTTTGCTACTAAAATAAATACCTGCCACCAAGGTTAATACCAAAAAAGCTCCCACTATAAACAGGGGCATATTAAAGCAGGCCATAAAAAAAAGCGTTAAATAACGCAAAAAAAATACTTAAAACCTCAGTTCGGGATTAGACGTATTGTGAACCAGTCATATATATATTAGTTATAGAAGGTTTTTTCTCTTTTAGTGCATAAGCTGTAATTCCAGCTATCAAATTGACTAGAAAATTAGGTATGCTTCTATGCCTGGAATGTTCTATCTGGCTAATATTTTTGAGATGATCTATAATAGTTTCAATTATAGATCGTTTTCTAAGCATCAGTTTATCCCAGAGTGGCATAAAAGCATTTTTCATATTTTTTCTGATCTGGGTAATGAGTTCCACGCCTTTCTCGATCAGTTTTTCAAATAAATCTTTGCTTATGTAACCTTTATCGGCAAACATTTTACCCATGAAGTGTTTACATAAATTTTCTACAGGAAGCCTATCATTAGTTTTACCTGTGGTCAGTTGAAAATTCATAATTTCTCCTAAATCATTGACTATCAAGTGCAACTTTAATCCAAAAAACCAACCGATGCTGGTTTTACCTTTAGTAGCAATCGATTTAAAAACCCTGTGCGTATAGGCTCTTTTGATATGGCAAACCTTGATGGCTGTTGCATCCACAAAATAACAATCTGTTTTTGTTTTAGAAAGACTTTGTGTAAAACAGTACAAGGGAACTAACGTTCTTTGGATCAGTTCTATAAATCTATTCTAGCTTACTAATTTTCCAAATTTACTAGAATGAAATTGCTGTAAATGAATATAATAAGACTTAAAATTTCTAAAACCAATCACATGAAAGGCAATAAGAACAGTCATTATTTCACTCAAAGTTAATGAACAAGTTCTAGTGGGTTTTCTTTTAGAGTTGGTTAACAGTTGTTTTTCCATATACGGCATAAACTTTATGAGAAATTCATCAACAGCATAATATATTTCAACTAATTTTTCTACATTCATAACTGGCTCCTTTGGATAATCTGGTTAGTATTTTTTTATCTCCAAATTTAAAACACAAAGAAGCTTTTTAAAGCTATTTTTTAACAAGCTAATCCCGAACTCGGGTTATTACCATTTTTGTCAATTACTACTTTCTTAGGAATATTATTTTCTGTGATCGCCTTACGAAAAAAAGAAAAAGCTGCAGACTTGTCTCTATGCTCAGATAGAAAAAAGTCAACTGTATCACCATAACGATCTACTACTCTATATAAATAGATCTACTTCCCGTTAGGTCTCATCCATTCTCTAACTACCACCAACTGGTCGTTTTCTTTTGCTTACTGCTTCATCTATAAGAGGAACAAACTTAATAACCCATCTTTGTAGCGTAGAATGATCAACTCTTGCGCCTCTCACACGCATCATATCTTCCAAATCTCTATAGCTCAAGGAAAAACGACACTTCATCTAAACAAATAACAGGATGACTTCTGCTGAAGAACAATAGCCCTTAAAATAAGGTAATAATTTGGGCGAAATATTAAACATAATAACTACTTTTTTAACTGAAGATACTAAATGATTTTTTAGAATAAACGCGACAGAACCGTAAAAAGTGGTATACTTTTTCTATTTTTTTGGATTTATATCTAACAATCTTTATTATGCAATTTCTATAAACGTGAGTTCGGGATTAGATTATTTTTTCATTTGATAATCAATATTAATAAAAATTTATAAAATTTGTTTTATAGACAGTTAAATGGGTAGTTGAATAATAAATAATTCTGATAATCAGTTTATTATATATATTATATTTATAAAATTAGATATAAAAACTTGTTAAATAGGTGTAAATATTAACTAAATAATTGATATTAAATTGTTGTAAATCAGTCAAATAAATCCCGAACTGACGTTATAAACCTGAGTTCGGGATTAGCTTGTTAAAAAATAGCTTTAAAAAGCTTCTTTGTGTTTTAAATTTGGAGATAAAAAAATACTAACCAGATTATCCAAAGGAGCCAGTTATGAATGTAGAAAAATTAGTTGAAATATATTATGCTGTTGATGAATTTCTCATAAAGTTTATGCCGTATATGGAAAAACAACTGTTAACCAACTCTAAAAGAAAACCCACTAGAACTTGTTCATTAACTTTGAGTGAAATAATGACTGTTCTTATTGCCTTTCATGTGATTGGTTTTAGAAATTTTAAGTCTTATTATATTCATTTACAGCAATTTCATTCTAGTAAATTTGGAAAATTAGTAAGCTAGAATAGATTTATAGAACTGATCCAAAGAACGTTAGTTCCCTTGTACTGTTTTACACAAAGTCTTGCTAAGACAAAAACAGATTGTTATTTTATGGATGCAACAGCCATCAAGGTTTGCCATATCAAAAGAGCCTATACGCACAGGGTTTTTAAATCGATTGCTACTAAAGGTAAAACCAGCATCGGTTGGTTTTTTGGATTAAAGTTGCACTTGATAGTCAATGATTTAGGAGAAATTATGAATTTTCAACTGACCACAGGTAAAACTAATGATAGGCTTCCTGTAGAAAATTTATGTAAACACTTCATGGGTAAAATGTTTGCCGATAAAGGTTACATAAGCAAAGATTTATTTGAAAAACTGATCGAGAAAGGCGTGGAACTCATTACCCAAATCAGAAAAAATATGAAAAATGCTTTTATGCCACTTTGGGATAAACTGATGCTTAGAAAACGATCTATAATTGAAACTATTATAGATCAGCTCAAAAATATTAGCCAGATAGAACATTCCAGGAATAGAAGCATACCTAATTTTCTAGTCAATTTGATAGCTGGAATTACAGCTTATGCACTAAAAGAGAAAAAACCTTCTATAACTAATATATATATGACTGGTTCACAATACGTCTAATCCCGAACTGAGGTTAGGAATATTATTTTCTGTGATCGCCTTACGAAAAAAAGAAAAAGCTGCAGACTTGTCTCTATGCTCAGATAGAAAAAAGTCAACTGTATCACCATAACGATCTACTGCTCTATATAAATAGATCTATTTCCCGTTTAGTTTAACATAGGTTTCATCCATTCTCCAACTACCACCAACTGGTCGTTTTCTTTTGCTTACTGCTTCATCTATAAGAGGAACAAACTTAATAACCCATCTCTGTAGCGTAGAATGATCAACTCTTGCGCCTCTCATACCCATTATCTCTTCCAAATCTCTATAGCTCAAGGAAAAACGACACTTCATCTAGACAAATAACAGAATGACTTCTGCTGAAGAACAATAGCCTTTAAAATAAGGTAATAATTTGGGCGAAATATTAACCTGAGTTCGGGATTAGCTTGTTAAAAAATAGCTTTAAAAAGCTCCTTTGTGTTTTAAATTTGGAGATAAAAAAATACTAACCAGATTATCCAAAGGAGCCAGTTATGAATGTAGAAAAGTTAGTTGAAATATATTATGCTGTTGATGAATTTCTCATAAAGTTTATGCCGTATATGGAAAAACAACTGTTAACTAACTCTAAAAGAAAACCCACTAGAACTTGTTCATTAACTTTGAGTGAAATAATGACTGTTCTTATTGCCTTTCATGTGATTGGTTTTAGAAATTTTAAGTCTTATTATGTTCATTTACAGTAATTTCATTCTAACGTGAGTTCGGGATTTATTTGATTGATTTACAACAATTTAATATCAATTATTTAGTTAATATTTGCACCTATTTAACAAGTTTTTATATCTAATTTTATAAATATAATATATATAATAAACTGATTATCATAATTATTTGTTATTCAACTACCTATTTAACTGTCTATAAAACAAATTTTATAAATTTTTATTAATATTGATTATCAAATGAAAAAATAATATAATCCCGAACTCACGTATTAAGTATCCTGAGAGAGTTGTGCAAGGTTTATGAAGAAGACTATCGGACCGCCGTATTCGGGAAAACTGAACGCACCTTGGGATGAGAAGGGAATGGGTAAACAATGAAGAATCAAGTTAGTCAGCTACTGTATTGCGAGCAATCAGAAGCAATAGATATGCTTAATTTTAAGTGGTCCAACCATTTCTTTACTCTAGACCATTGCAGGGATAGAAAACATTCCTATGATTCAAAAAGGACAAGTAATCGGAGCTAAAAATCATCTTTCTACTTTTGAGAATTTTGTTATGCTAATGGCCGAATAATAACCAATATATATCCAAAACTTCACTTAAAAGAAAAGACGTTACTAACGAAAATATAGAAGCGACAGAACCGACACAGTTCATTGAACACTTCCAGTAATGTAGATAAAACCTACAGATCTGGTATTGCTTGGTAATTCTTGGTTGATTATTCAACCACGTCTCCTACAATGTTAACTTCCGGTATGAGCGTGATATTAAACTGATTTTTTACTTTTTGTTTGATTTGGGTAGCTAGATCTATAATATCTTTACCAGTAGCTCCTCCATAGTTTACGAGTATAAGTGCATGTAACGGATAGATACCTGCATTTCCTTGACGTAGGCCTTTAAAACCTGCCCTTTCTATCAGCCAGGCTGCTGAGATTTTTATCTGTTCTTTATTTTGTGTGCTGAAAGCAATTAGTGAGGGATATTGCTGCTTAAGCCATTGATAGTGTGCCATAGATATCAAAGGATTCTCAAAAAAGCTACCTGAATTACCCAAAATAGCAGGATCTGGTAGTTTTTGTTTTCGAATGGCAATAATGGCATCACTTATTGCTTTAAATGACAATTGCTTAATCTCCATTTTTATTAGCATGTTTTGGATGGCTTCATATTCTATAGAAAATTTTTTCTCTTTATGTAATGCTAGCGTAATACCTGTAATTAAATACTGATTTTGCCATTTTGTCTTGAAAAAGCTTGTTCTATACCCAAAGCCACATGCTGAAGGTTTAAAAATTGTTTTTTTTCCAGTTGCTAATTCGATTGCCTCAATAGTATCCAGTACATCTTTAAGTTCTATACCATATGCGCCTATATTTTGTATAGGCGCGCCACCAACCGTACCCGGAATAAATGATAGGTTTTCTATGCCCCCATACCCCTTTGTTATACAGAATAGGACAAGTTGATGCCAAGGCACACCTGCCGCTGCCTTAATCAGGACTTTATGGAACGTTTCTTCTATTACTTCCATACCAGGTAGTTGAACATGAAGTATGTAGCCAGGAAAGTCTCTCGTAAATAGTGTATTGCTGCCACCACCTAAGATGTAAAAATGACTTTGTATTACATTTACTGCAGCACAAAAATCCTCTATGTCTTTTAGACTATTAAACTGAATATAATCAGCTGAAAATGCTGGAATCTTGAAACTATTTAATGATTGTAAGGGAAAATGCATCGCAAAGTATTATAAAAACAAAAAATAGGTGCCTGTTTAGCCACTGCTCATATTCCGCATCAACATCAGACTTCTTTAGGAATTTATTATAGCATCTAAACTTTGCAACGTAAGTTCGGGATTAGATTATTTTTTCATTTGATAATCAATATCAATGAAAATTTATAAAATTTGTTTTATAGACAGTTAAATAGGTAGTTGAATAATAAATAATTCTGATAATCAGTTTATTATATATATTATATTTATAAAATTAGATATAAAAACTTGTTAAATAGGTGCAAATATTAACTAAATAATTGATATTAAATTGTTGTAAATCAGTAAAATAAATCCCGAACTTACGTTATATACCATTAAACATAGCGTTATAATCATCATCAGGGCTTGTATACGACTCTCTTTTTTTAGAAAGACAGAGGATACCTCGAAGGCATTACCTTTAATAAATCGAAACGCTTGTTCTGTTTTATGCTGATCCTTATCCTCCTGGAACATTTCCTGATCACTTAAAGCCTTGTTATCTAGCTGATTAGTAGCCAAAATAAATCGCCCCTGTTGGGAACGCAATACAGCTATTCTGCACTCATTAGCAACTAGTCTCGTACGTAATTTATAACCTATGACAGTAGGTTTGGTATCCTTTTTAGGTCTTCCTTGTCCACTATATTGGGTAACTTCTTCCACTTGTGTGACGGCTAAATCATAGTATCTCAATGGTTTACTGAGTAAAGCAAGTGCTTTTTCCCCATCAGCTTTCCAAAAGAACAACTGATTTTCAAATCGATCAATATTTTTAAGTGTGTTAAGGTATTCTTGTTCAATATGTCGATCTAGGATAGCTATTTCTGAGGCATAAGCCTGTGCTGAGTATACCAATAACCAACGCTGCTCTAGGCCCTTATACAACTGTTTAGAGGAAGTAATCTTACATCCGTTCTCTATTACTTGCCAAGTAATGGCCTCATTAGGTGTTTGTAAGTAGGCTTTAGCTTGATTAAGCTTAGCAGGAACTTTTGAAAGCCAATGGATAGCTGGATTATCCGCTACACACTTTTCATACATAGCGCTATCGCCTACAAATAGAAAGGCAGGGGCAGCCTTGAGTTGCTTACAAAATTCTTTCATACGTTTAGCTGCATGTTGCAGAATGATCTTATCAGAAGCGTTTCCATTATGTGCTTCCATCCAGATAAGAAAGGCACCTGCACCTGTGGTAGCCAAGTTGAGAACCATCTGTTTTAAGTTCGGTCTGCCTTCCTTGGAATAACCATAGGTAATCTTAAAATCATCTGCACCTGGTGAAGCAGGATTATTTGCAGCCGATTGCTCATAATCACCAAATACAGTTAAGGTAGTAGTATCTAAACGTGCTGTTTTACCTAATAGATTAAATTGTGTACCAATCTGGAATGCGATTTGGGAAAAAAGTTTGGTTAGACTATATTCCGCAATAGCGTCTAGACAACGCCCTAAAGCGTCATCATTAAACATTTCTGCTGTAATATCAGGCCTAAATAACTTATCTACAGGTTTATTAGATAAGAATTCTGGAAACATATAAAGTCGATTGTCCATAAATCCTAGCCCATTGAGTATCATGGCAGTGACCCGCTCTCCCATCGTTGCTTTAGCTCCTTTTTCTTGTGAGACTGGAAGGCATTCATCTATTTTTTGGATCGATCCAATTTTATCTATTACACTGGAAATTAATCCTAAATGATCTAGGACTAAGCTGCCTATAATTTGTTCTTCTTTTAACATTCGAATACATTAGTAAACTAATGACAGAAAAATTCAATCCAATTAGTTTACAAAAGATTAAATTAAAATTTATCTATGATCCTGGTGCGGAATATGAGCACTGGCGTCTATTTAAGGATTGCATCTTTACTAAATCCTTCTAAAAACATCCTCCTCTAATGGTCGTATGCTGCTTTTTGATCCAGCAAAAGGTAAGATAAAAATAGATTGCAATCAATCATTTACATGCAATATCCCGAAACTTAGTTTAGGTAATGGAAACTGGCACTTCCAAACATTATCCTGCTTTTTAAAAAAAGGAAAATCTAGCAAGACTTGCACAGCAGGTATGTTTTTACTAGCTAGAAATCTACTTAAAAAATAAAGTTTTGTACCTATAGTGATAGTGTCTTGGCAATTATCTGAAAGTATATAGGCAACTTTACCTATGGACTCTGTCAGATGTATTTTTATAGGTTCAACCTTATAACTATAATAACCTTCGATCCATATCTTCTCTAAAAACCAAATAAGCGGTATACCACACTCTGGATAGCCCCAAGGAAAACCATACACTAAGTTAATACATGGTGTCCAATCCAATTTATGACCGGGTTTTTTAAACCATTCAATAGTTGGACTTAAACTACAATAGTGGTGATCGACAATCCCTGGGATGTAAAATTCAATATTAAAATAAAGCCTATTTTCATACCATGTTTTTAATAACCTAGGACTCTCTTTTGCATACTCAAAACCTATACGAAGTTTTTGGCACCAGGGTGGATGAATATCCCTTTTGCTTTTAGTTGAGGAATTGGTTATACTAAAGGCATATTTTTCAGTATGATCTTTTTTTTTATTTCGATCAGATGGGCTTAGACGTATTGTGGCCTCTAAATATGCTTCCCCCGAAGAACTGCCTAAAGTGAAATAATAAGGCAATTTTATGCCTAAACTTAATTTTGGTTTCCAGTAGGGTATTTCACTTGGTTCACACAGGTATAGAGCACTATCCCTAGAGATAACTGCTGTTTTCATACTTTCCCATCTATACCTAGCAGCTTTAATATCTACTTCCAAGATTGGATACCAGGTTGTATAGCTTACTTTTAATCCTACTTTTCTGGTCATATATTCGTATATATATCTAGGATTCCTAACCTTATTAGATATATCATTAGATATATCCCAATTTTCGTACCAATAGGGAGTGGCTTTCAGGATATTCTCTAGGTTTACTAATGCAAAAGGTTCGAGACTTGTCTCAAGCCCACCATGATCCCAATTGGTTTTTTTTAAGTTTGCTCCAATAAAAGCAAGATTATCTTTTGCAAAACAGTATTTAGTCAGGGGATATAGATGGTTGGGAACTTTTGTCAAAATATCACTGTTCTGTTCTTGTACAACCAATGGCTCATAATACCCTACAGACCTATCCTTTACTGCCCCTAGAGGTGTCCATAAAAGAGGATCAAAAGGCATCACAACTATATCCATACCATTTTTAGTATAATCATTAAAAACAAGTTGATGGTTTATAGGATACACCATTCCCAAATAAGCCCCATATTTTCTTGAGGTAACTTGAAAACAAGCTTTTGTAGGCAAATGCATCGCATAAATATTATCAATACCATTGTACGAGCTGTTATAGAGCAAATAGTCTTTATATATCCTAGGGTAGCTTCTATGCTCGTAGGTGTAAGGCAAGAGTATTTCTGCTTTACTGGTAGCCACATTGATCCGCAAAATGCTATTTTGTTGATTCTTGGTTTTTACTACTATTACATAGTCTTCACCAGACCAACTGGGCGTTAAATAATAACCCTCATCGGGGTTATCTATTTTTTTGACCACTTTACCAGACTTCATTTCTAAAACAACCAGAAGATGTTTACCGGTTTTGTCAGTTGTTACGGCAACCAGTTGATGGGTATTAGGACTCATGGCTAATGCAGTATACCTACTGCTTGAAATAAGGGTGCGCCTTTTTTTCTGTTTAAAGTCGTAATATTGTAAACGATTGGTTTGCTTATTCTCTTGCCAAGGATGGCTACACGTTTCTAGCCAGGCTGCACACCCTTCTCCTATAGCAAAAGCAGCGGGTGGGAGGCTATTATCCTTTATAAAGTAAAATATAGTCTTGTCTTTTCGCAAAGATGAAAATATTTTTTTCGATGTAGCGGGTTCAGTAAGGGAGGTCCTAACCTGTACCAGTTGAGGACGCAAACCTATACCTGTTTTCCAAGCCATCAGGTTACCTGATGCGTCAATAAATGGATTAATATAATCAAAGCTATCATTGGGTTTTTTAATGGTAAGCTGAGTTCCAGGCGTGATCTTTAACCCCTCTAGCTGCTTTTGCCAACTAAGCAACAGCTCTTGGTTCATATCCTCATATACCTTTAGTATCGACTTTTTGGTAACCTTTTTTAGGGCATGGTAAAATCCAAAGAAAGGCATACTGCGAACGCTTTTTTCAAAAATAGATTTGATGGAATCTGCACCATATTTTCTTCGGATATGTGTAGTAAAATAATACCCTATGTGGTATTCAGATGGCATTTCATGTTGCAAAGAGCCAAACAATTGTCTGTCGAAACTAGCTGTACCACGTTCTAGAAGGTTGACCCTGTATATCTTTTCCCACTCAGGTAAACGGCCTCGACCAGCTTTTGAAAGTGCTGTTTCTATACCAACCGCATCACCTTCCTTGAAAAATTTGGGAACACCGCATGGGGTAATAAGATTGCATCCAAAGTATAAGAGTCTAAGCCAACGAGGCGTACTATAGTATTCAATACTATGTTGTACTGCATGCCTAAACTCATGTATGCACAACATATTGAACCAATTAGCATTGCCAATAAAATAGGGATCAGAAGGGTGTAAGGTATAAAAAGATATATGGCGTGGAAGATGTTTAAAATATCCATTCAGCAGAGTAGATCCATTATTGACTACTAAGCGAATAGGACTAGGATATACGCCCAATGTTTTAGAGACAGGTTGATATATTGTTTCTAACGTGTTGGCTATACGCTGTGCTGAGTGAGTGGTACTTTTATCAAACAAAATACTAAAATGAGGCGTTCTTATTTTTTCCTTAGCGTGGAGAAAAAAACTAGGTAACAAAAAAAATAAAAAATGAACAATAGCAATAAAATATTTTTGCTTCTTGTGCTTAAAAAAGATGCATAATAAATGATATGGAAACATATAAAAGTAAACGGAAATAACATCTATTGAGTTGATATACCGGACTATACTGGACTGATTTATTCTAGGAAGTGTTCAATGAACTGTGTCACAGTACGGCCCTATCTCAACTCGAACTTTAACCTACCGGGAAAAAAGATGTCGAGCTGAGATATCGTTAATGCCCATTCTCGCACGGGCATAGTCCACTTTTCTTCCATCTTTTTTATGGCACAATATACTAATTTATACAAGGAATTTATACTGGTAAATGCCCCCTTTGTCTTAGTAAATTGTCTAATCTGCCTTTGCAAGCTTTCTATGGGATTGGTTGTATAAATTAGCCTTTTGACAGGACCTGAATACCTAAAATAAGCAGATAAATGCTCCCAATTATTTTGACAAGATTTGGTAACCATCTGATACTTTTTTTCCCATTTTTCTTCCAGTTCCAATAGATAATGTTCAGCAACTTCCTTACTTGAAGCTTGATATATTTGCTTTAAATCAGTTAAAAAAATTTTACATCTTTGCTAGCTACATACTTGAGTGTGTTGCGTATCTGATGTACTATACAGACCTGAACTTGTATATTAGGAAAAGCGGTATTTATGGCTGAAGGGAAGCTTTTTAGGCCATCAACGCAGACAATAAGGATATCTTCTACACCCCTTTCCTTAAGTTCGTTAAGTACACCTAGCCAGAAGTTAGCACCTTCACTTTCAGACAAATAGAAGCCTACTAACCTCAGTTCGGGATTAGACGTATTGTGAACCAGTCATATATATATTAGTTATAGAAGGTTTTTTCTCTTTTAGTGCATAAGCTGTAATTCCAGTTATCAAATTGACTAGAAAATTAGGTATGCTTCTATGCCTGGAATGTTCTATCTGGCTAATATTTTTGAGCTGATCTATAATAGTTTCAATTATAGATCGTTTTCTAAGCATCAGTTTATCCCAGAGTGGCATAAAAGCATTTTTCATATTTTTTCTAATCTGGGTAATGAATTCCACGCCTTTCTCGATCAGTTTTTTAAATAAATCTTTGCTTATGTAACCTTTATCGGCAGACATTTTACCCATCAAGTGTTTACATAAATTTTCTACAGGAAGCCTATCATTAGTTTTACCTGTGGTCAGTTGAAAATTCATAATTTCTCCTAAATCATTGACTATCAAGTGCAACTTTAATCCAAAAAACCAACCGATGCTGGTTTTACCTTTAGTAGCAATCGATTTAAAAACCCTGTGCGTATAGGCTCTTTTGATATGGCAAACCTTGATGGCTGTTGCATCCATAAAATAACAACCTGTTTTTGTTTTAGAAAAACTTTGTGTAAAACAGTACAAGGGAACTAACGTTCTTTGGATCAGTTCTATAAATCTATTCTAGCTTACTAACTTTCCAAATTTACTAGAATGAAATTGCTGTAAATGAATATAATAAGACTTAAAATTTCTAAAACCAATCACATGAAAGGCAATAAGAACAGTCATTATTTCACTCAAAGTTAATGAACAAGTTCTAGTGGGTTTTCTTTTAGAGTTGGTTAACAGTTGTTTTTCCATATACGGCATAAACTTTATGAGAAATTCATTAACAGCATAATATATTTCAACTAATTTTTCTACATTCATAACTGGCTCCTTTAGATAATCTGGTTAGTATTTTTTTATCTCCAAATTTAAAACACAAAGGAGCTTTTTAAAGCTATTTTTTAACAAGCTAATCCCGAACTCAGGTTACCTAGCTCCATCATACCCAAATGCTTATCAAGTCCATTGCACCCCGCTTGGGTGCCTAGTAAAAGTGCACCAACTGCTGGAAATATTGTTTTTGACAATATAAAACCCTTGCGGATCGATTTGTTTTTGTTTATATCCATAGGCGTAATTGATTTTCAATTATAGTTTAATGTAGTGCAGGTCCATGCCATAAAGAGAAGATACCAATAGATGAAGGACACACCTATATGGTAAATAGACCGCTTGGTGCATGGGTTTTACCATGCCATACAACTACTACTTGTAATAACTCTTAAATAGGCTGATCTTCAATGAAATATTACTAAAATATATTGCCAATTCCAATATACTTTGTGTAAGTGTAGCCTAAACTTTGCTAAATTAGCCGTACTTAAATAGTCTACTAAACTATGTGCCATCAAATGCGTATTACATGAGCCGCATACAACCTGTCAATGACGATGCTTTCTTTATGCAAGCAGCGTTACAAGAAGCAACACGTGCAGCTGAATTAGGAGAGGTGCCGGTTGGAGCGGTGATTGTAGCGGATCATAAGATTATTGCACGTGCCTATAACCAAGTAGAACGACTAAAAGATCCAACGGCTCATGCAGAACTATTGGCCATAACTGCTGCTGCTAATTATTTCAGTAGCAAATACCTCCTTAACTGTACCCTATATGTTACCCTAGAACCCTGTATCATGTGTAGTGGTGCACTCTACTGGTCTCAAATACAGCGACTTGTTTTTGGCGCTAGTGACCATAAAAGAGGCTATCAAACCCTTTCTAAAGCTGCGCTGCACCCACGAACAGCAGTCCAACCAGATATTTTAGCAAAAGAAAGCAACCAATTGCTGATTTGTTTTTTTAAAAAGTTAAGAAACACTATATTGTAGCACAACAAGCTAATTGTATTCTTTATTCTATAAACGTAAATGCTTATGATTCTTGCACTTCCCGCCTTGCCTTATGCCTACAATGGATTAGCACCCTACATAGATGCCCAAACTATGGAGATCCACCATACCAAACACCATCAAACTTATGTGGATAAACTCAATCAGGCTATAGCCGGTACCGCAATAGCAACCGCAGAAGGAGCCGAAATATCGGTATTGACCCACCTTCTAAAAGATATAAGCGCCTACCATACTGTTGTGCGCAACAACGCTGGTGGCCACTTTAACCATTTATTTTTCTGGGATAGCCTGAAACCTAATGGTGCCCAAGCACCTGGAACAAACTTATTGCATGTATTAGAAAAATCATTTGGAAGCTTTCAAGGATTCAAAGAAGCTTTTACAGCAGCCGCAGCAGCACACTTTGGTTCTGGATGGGCTTGGCTATCTGTAGCTAAGAAAGATGGTAGTTTGCTTATTTCTACAACCAACAATCAAGATAATCCACTTATGAACACCACCCCTGTTCAAGAACAAGGTGTGCCTATTTTAGGACTAGATTTATGGGAGCATGCCTATTACCTTCTTTACCAAAATAGACGCTTGGCCTATATAGAAGCTTTTTGGAAAATTATTTACTGGGAAGTAGTGGAAGGTAGATATATGGAGGCAACACAATAATAAAAAGCTGCATAACGCCAATCATACATAAAGGTATAGACGCAAACTGGTACAAGGTATCCCTTTGCCCATAAGCCATTATTTAGTTCTTTTTTATGTTCTTTTTCAGTGCCTTTTTGTAAATTTACCTATTCACTTAGCAAAAAAACAGCTATTCAATTTAAATCAAATTATGAAACAAAGAGAAAAAAAATTTGTGCAACACAATGCTCCTCAGTCCATTTTTGTATTAGCTATATTAGTCATATTGGGGTTGCTTTTTTACTACAGCAAGGAAAAAAGTTCGATTGCTATTTCTGAGAAACGTTTTGAATCAATGATGCTAAACCAGGAGGTAAAGTCGGTTAC
Source organism: Cardinium endosymbiont of Oedothorax gibbosus (assembly GCF_936981045.1). Classification (GTDB taxonomy): domain Bacteria; phylum Bacteroidota; class Bacteroidia; order Cytophagales; family Amoebophilaceae; genus Cardinium. Next base: position 427,706 of record NZ_OW441264.1, on the reverse strand, counting down.
TTTAATCACCAATCAACACCTAGTGGAAGTAGTCCTTAAAGAGGATGCATTAAAAAAAGAGCGTTATCAAAAGGAATTAGCAGGAAGAAGTGCCTGGAAAAGTGCCAGTGGATTGGTCTACACGTTTCGAATACCGAATTTCGATATTTTTGATAAAAAATTTGCAGACATAGAAGCCAAAATGGCCCCTGAAGCTAGAATAGGTTACACTTGCGAAGAACATTCAGAACCTGCTAGTTTTATCAACTGGTCTTTTTTGCTCACTCTATTCCTTATCTACTGGTTCTTTATTCGTAAACCAGGTAATGGTATGGCAGGCCCCGGCACACAGCTTTTTAATATGAATACATTAAAAGCAACTATTTTTGATAGAGATAATCAGTTAAAAGTTACATTCCAAGATGTAGCTGGCATGAAAGAAGCTAAGGAAGAGGTAAAGGAGGTGGTAGACTTTTTAAAAATGCCTGAAAAGTTTACCCTGCTTGGTGGAAAAATTCCTAAAGGTGTGCTGCTTGTAGGTCCTCCAGGAACAGGTAAAACCTTACTGGCCAAAGCGGTAGCTGGGGAAGCAGGTGTGCCTGTTATTTGTCTCTCTGGATCAGACTTTGTGGAAATGTTTGTGGGCATAGGTGCGGCTCGTGTCCGTGACCTCTTTAAAAAAGCAAAGGAAAAGGCACCTTGTATTATTTTTATCGATGAAATAGACGCAGTGGGCAGAACACGGGGTAAGGCCAATATGCCTGGCGTGAATGATGAACGTGAAAATACTTTGAACTCCCTCTTGGTAGAAATGGATGGTTTTTCAACCAATTCTGGTGTGATTGTGATAGGTGCTACCAATAGAGCAGAGGTATTAGATCCTGCCCTGCTGCGTCCAGGAAGATTTGATAGACAGGTTACCATAGATAACCCAGATATATTGGATAGAGAAGAGATTATACGCTACCATAGCAAAGGATTAAAGCTAGAACGACACATCCGGATTAAACAACTGGCAGAACAAACACCAGGATTCTCTGGAGCCGATCTCTCTAATATGTGTAATGAAGCAGCTTTAATAGCAGCTAGAAAAAATAAGAAATTTGTAACCATGAGCGACTTTCATGCAGCTATAGATCGAATTATTGGTGGATTGGAAAAAAAAAATAAACTTATCTCTCCAGAAGAGAAAAAAATAATAGCTTACCACGAAGCAGGCCATGCGATTGCTGGATGGTTTTTAGAACATGCACACCCACTGGTGAAAGTAAGTATTATACCACGTGGTATAGCCGTATTGGGTTATGCACAGTATTTGCCGAAAGAGCAGTTTGTTTATCAGGAAAATCAATTGTTAGACGAATTGGCTATGGCATTGGGAGGAAGAGCAGCTGAGGAACTTATTTTTGGAAAAATTTCTACTGGTGCCCTAAATGATTTAGAGCGTACTACTAAATTGGCCTACAGTATGGTTACAGTCTATGGCATGAACCCTAAAGTGGGGCACCTCTCTTTCCACAATGCTAAACAAGCAGACTATACTTTTACAAAACCTTACTCGGAAAAAACAGCCTATACTATAGATGAAGAGGTAAAAGCAATTATAGATGGTGCCTATGAACGGGTGAAAGGATTGCTTAAAGAAAAGATCGATAAACTAACCCTTTTGGCTGAAGCTTTATTGGTAAGAGAAACCATTCTTAAGTCAGATTTAGAGCGTTTAATAGGGAAACGCTTTGCGAAAGAAGCTAAAGAGATACCTGCTGAAGATGTGCCGCAAGTGCCACCAAGTGAAGTATAACCTGATAATAATGAATTAGAACCGGCCTAAAGAAGTTGTATTTTACGGTTTGTTTGATCAAAAAGTAAGCAAAAATCAAGCGCTGATGGAAAAGGTTGCTGAAAGCACATCAGGAAAAACAGAAGCCGCCATGCGGCTCTAATTAAACTGTTTTGCGCCTCAGCTGGTCTACTTGCTCATCGCAATTTTTTACAAGGGGTATTTTTTCTTGTCTTAAGGTAATGTTTCAAGAAGGCTGAGTGGAAACTGTTCTTTTTGGCTTGTTTTGTAACCTAGCCATAGAGCTGAATGGGCAATGTATCAACTTAAGGAATAGAAAAGTGGTGAACCAAAAAATAGGTGTGCTAATGGGCGGGTTTACGCCCGAACGACATATATCATTAGAAAGCGGACGGAATGTCTATAGTAAGTTGGCTGCCTCTACCAAATATGAGCCCCTTCCACTTTTTTTATCTGGCTCTAGGGAGGCTTATCGTATTTTTACACTACCTGCTTCCCTGTTGTTAAAAGATAATGCAGATGATATCCATGATGCGCTCTTAGATCCAACTATATTGCATCAATCAGAAGCATTAGTAGCCTCTATTAGGCAAGAAGCTGCCTCTATTACAAAAAATTATGCAAAAGATGCTATTTTTACACCGGAAGAACTTACCTTTCCTGCCTTAAAAGAAAGAGTAGATTTTATCTTTATAGCCTTGCATGGTAGACCTGGAGAAGATGGCACCTTGCAAAGGATACTAGAGGCCTATGATATACCTTATAACGGATCTGGTATAGCCACTACTGCCTTAACCATCGATAAGTATGCAACCAATCAATTTTTAGCTCAAAAGGGCTTTCCCATTGCACAACAGCTTTTGATCACAAAAAAAGATTGGACGTATGATCAGGATGGCGCTATCCATACGATAGAGGAGGCGTTTACTTATCCTATTATGGCCAAACCAGTAGATGACGGTTGTAGTGCAGGGGTTGTACGCATCACCTATAGCGCCATGTTGATTGCTTATGCATCGGCTAGTTTTAGAAATAAACCGCTGATTTCCGTTGATCTAATGCAAATATTGGGGTTGCATGCAGCAGACTATATTCCTAAGCAAGAACGATTTCTGCTAGAAGCGCTGATCCAAAAAGATCCAGAAAGCCTTCATTGTTTAGAAACCACAACGGGCTTACTGACCCATATGGATCCTAATGGCAGCACCTTCTATGAAGTCTTTGAACCATCAGAAACCATAGCAGCAGATGCGATACTTTCATTAGAAGAGAAATTTTTAGCAGGAGAAGGGCATAATATTACCCCGGCACGTTTTCATAGCGATCCTAAAGCAGTTGCAATGATTAGCAAAAGTGTCAAGAGCCAACTGGTAACTATTGCAGAAGCTTTAAATCTACAAGGCTATGCCAGAATAGATGCCTTTGTAAAAATCTATGCCCATCAAAAAGTAGAAGTTTGGGTGATTGAAATCAATGCGTTACCTGCTATGACACCAGCTACCTGTATTTTTCACCAATGTGCCTTAAATGGCTATGCACCATTTGATTTTATAGATGCCATTATTCAATATGGGTACACCAAAAGAAATTTTTCTACTTCTGTAGCAGCACTAACCTCAGATATATGAACAAGGAAAAGCTAAAAAAGATATTCAAACACCTTGTGTGCATGTTTTGCTTAAGTATAACAATGCTATATATCTTTTTCTATATCGTATTGCCTTATATTACCCATCAAGGTAAAATCGTTCAAGTACCTGATCTAACAGGTGTACACTTAGAGGGAGTAGATGAAAAGCTTAGCAAAGCTCATTTGCGTTACGTTATAACCGATAACAATGGTTACTCTGAACAACTACCTCCCTTTACCGTTTTACAACAATTTCCTGCAGCAGGTGCTTGGGTGAAGCAAAACAGAAAAATCTATTTGACCCTAAATGCAGAAAATCCGCCACTTGTATCCATGCCCAACCTTATTGAAGGTTCTATTAAACAGGCAAAATTACTCCTGCAGGACAAGGGATTAAAATTAGGTAAGATCAAGTATGTCCCTGACGTTACAAAATTTGCTGTTTTAGAACAATGGCATAATCGCCATCCTATACCTCCTGGCAAACTGATTCATAAAGGATCAAAGATTGATTTAGTCGTTAGCGGTGGATTAGGCAACCAAATCATTGAGGTGCCAAATGTACTAGCAATGCCTTTAGAGGAAGCGCATCTAATACTACTCGAGCAGGGGATGCGGATAGGAGTATTGCATCATGTTACAAACAACCATACAACCATCGGTACCGTTATGCGCCAAAAGCCCGCACCAGGCAGCAAGGTACCATTAGGCACTGCGATAAATCTATGGGTGGTTAAGTGTTTAGTCCCAAAGTGTAGTGGTAAGGATTAGTATGAAATAATTCAGGCTTTTTCTCCCACTGCTTACAAATAAACTCATAAGGTGAAAGTCCCTTAAGTGTTTTAAGCCGTTTAGCGTGATTATAAGCTATAATAAAATGATAAAGATGCGTTTTTAGATGCTCATGAGATTGATAATAGTATTTTTTCACCGTAGCATCTTTAAGAGTTCTATTCATTCGTTCCACTTGTCCATTTGTCCAGGGATGGTTCACTTTTGTGAGACGATGCTCAATTCCATTGGCTAAACAGACTAGATCGAAAATATGTACAAAACTGTGGCGATCTTTTTGCCTATTACAAAACTGGATCCCATTGTCTGTGAGTATAGTATGTATTTTACAAGGAGTCGATTTAATCACATTTTCGAGAAAAGTTGCAGCTATCATTTTAGTCATTTTGGGATGTAGCTCCACATAAACAAATTTAGAGGTTCGATCAATGGCTACAAATAAATATAATTTGCCTCCTTCAGTACTCACTTCTGCAATATCGATATGGAAATAACCAATAGGATATACTTTAAACTTCTTTTTAGCTGTATGTTCTTTCTCTACAGATTCAGGCAAACAACTTATTCCATGCCGTTGTAAACAACGGTGCAAACTCGAACGAGTCAAATGCGGAATAACTATTTGCAGCGCATATAGACAATCATCTAACGGTAGAAGGGCATGCCTACGACAGGAATAGTTATACCTTCTTCCTCTCTGGTTAAAACTGTTGATTTTCGCTCTTTAGGTCCTATGGCTACATCTTCAAAAAATGAACGATTTTTCCATTTTGAAGCGGTTTTTATGTTGATGCCGTAATGTCGTGCAAGGGAAGCTAGACTCTGTGTACTCTCTTGTATGTCTTTACGAACTCTAATTGTCGTTTTGGCGCAGCCGTGTAATAATTGTCCCATAATTGTTCTCTACTTGCTAAGGATAAGTAAAATATACCACTTTCGTAGAATATATCACTACACTTTGGGACTAAACAGTTAAGGTCTAATAGATCTATTGTTTTGTAATACTTTGTATCCGTTTAGCTTTCTGACAACACTTTCTAGCAATAGGAAAAAAGAGTAACAACGTGAGTTCGGGATTTATTTTACTGATTTACAACAATTTAATATCAATTATTTAGTTAATATTTGCACCTATTTAAGAAGTTTTTATATCTAATTTTATAAATATAATATATATAATAAACTGATTACCAGAATTATTTGTTATTCAACTACCTATTGAACTGTCTAATAAAACAAATTTTATAAATTTTCATTGATATTGATTATCAAATGAAAAAATAATCTAATCCCGAACTCACGTTATTACACTGGAAATTAATTCTAAATGATCTAGGACTAAGCTGCCTATAATTTGTTCTTCTTTTAACATTCGAATACATTAGTAAGCTAATGACAGAAAAATTCAATCCAATTAGTTTATAAAAGATTAAATTAAAATTTATCTATGATCCTGGTGCGGAATACGAACTTAACAAGTTCTGCTTCCAATTCTTCAATGGTTGGAAGCACTTTTTGTAATTTTTCAGGCAAATTCTTAGTAAGTCTGTATGTTGAAAGGCCTATCGGCTTATTTATATCACGTAATGTATATTCTGCTAAAACGCCTACCTTAGATCGGCATAGAATTAACCCAATAGAAGGATGATCGTTTGAGTGGCGTAATAAGTCATCCACAGCAGAAAGATAAAAATTCATTTTTCCTACATATTCAGGCTTGAAATTTCCAGATTTCAACTCTATAAACGTGAGTTCGGGATTAGATTATTTTATTCATTTTATAATCAATATTAATAAAAATTTATAAAATTTGTTTTATAGACAGTTAAATAGGTAGTTGAATAATAAATAATTCTGATAATCAGTTTATTATATATATTATATTTATAAAATTAGATATAAAAACTTCTTAAATAGGTGCAAATATTAACTAAATAATTGATATTAAATTGTTGTAAATCAGTAAAATAAATCCCGAACTCACGTTATAACTATAAAAGAACCAAGCTTAATATGGTAAAATAATAGGTCTATACAAAAATCTTGCTCTTCAACTTGAAGATGATATTGACGCCCTAAGAAGGCAAATCCTTCACCTAATTCAAGTAGAAATTTTTCAATGTGTGCAACGAGTCCTTTTTCTAATTCTCTTTCATGGGCTTCATCCCCAAGACTTAGAAAGTCAAATAAACAAGGATTTTTTAGGGTAGCCTGGCCTAGGGCGGCGTGTGTGGGAGGTAATTGTTGATCAAAATTAGTGATGGCACCTGACTGACGTTGATACAAATTGGTTTCTATTTGCATAGATAAACTACTTCTTGATCAGCCATTTTTAATAGTAACCTCAGTTCGGGATTAGACGTATTGTGAACCAGTCATATATATATTAGTTATAGAAGGTTTTTTCTCTTTTAGTGCATAAGCTGTAATTCCAGTTATCAAATTGACTAGAAAATTAGGTATGCTTCTATGCCTGGAATGTTCTATCTGGCTAATATTTTTGAGCTGATCTATAATAGTTTCAATTATAGATAGTTTTCTAAGCATCAGTTTATCCCAAAGTGGCATAAAAGAATTTTTCATATTTTTTCTGATCTGGGTAATGAGTTCCACGCCTTTCTCGATCAGTTTTTCAAATAAATCTTTGCTTATGTAACCTTTATCGGCAAACATTTTACCCATCAAGTGTTTACACAAATTTTCTACAGGAAGCCTATCATTAGTTTTACCTGTGGTCAGTTGAAAATTCATAATTTCTCCTAAATCATTGACTATCAAGTGCAACTTTAATCCAAAAAACCAACCGATGCTGGTTTTACCTTTAGTAGCAATCGATTTAAAAACCCTGTGCGTATAGGCTCTTTTGATATGGCAAACCTTGATGGCTGTTGCATCCATAAAATAACAACCTGTTTTTGTTTTAGAAAGACTTTGTGTAAAACAGTACAAGGGAACTAACGTTCTTTGGATCAGTTCTACAAATCTATTCTAGCTTACTAACTTTCCAAATTTACTAGAATGAAATTGCTGTAAATGAATATAATAAGACTTAAAATTTCTAAAACCAATCACATGAAAGGCAATAAGAACAGTCATTATTTCACTCAAAGTTAATGAACAAGTTCTAGTGGGTTTTCTTTTAGAGTTGGTTAACAGTTGTTTTTCCATATACGGCATAAACTTTATGAGAAATTCATCAACAGCATAATATATTTCAACTAACTTTTCTACATTCATAACTAGCTCCTTTGGGTAATCTGGTTAGTATTTTTTTATCTCCAAATTTAAAACACAAAGGAGCTTTTTAAAGCTATTTTTTAACAAGCTAATCCCGAACTCACGTTATAAAGGAGATACTGTCATTAGAAATGATGTATGGATTGGATATGAAGCGTTACTTATGCCGGGTGTTGATGTTGGAAATGGTGCGATCATTGCATCCCGCTCAGTCGTAACTTCTGACGTACCTGCCTATGCAATCGTAGGAGGTAATCCTGCCAGAGTAATTCGGTCACGTTTCCCAACTGACACCGTGGCAAATCTAGAAGAACTGGAGTAGTGGGAATGGCCATTGGAGAAAATTACCCTGAATCTGTCGCTCATTGTCTCGGGAGATGTGGAAAAACTAATCTCCGCTGAAGACGTATAGCAATATTAGTCACTACGCACCCAAATAGAGCCAGTTGACCTTGGAGATAGGTTCCTAGATGAGGTCTCAGTAAGCCACCTCATCTGTCTGTACAGAAAACAGGATGAACGACGTATAATAATTTCTGAAACCTATATAACGAGCCCCTGAACTTCGGAACCAACTTTTAATACTTCCAAACCCACGTTCTCGATAGAGCTATGTTCGGGTCTTTTGTTTTAAGTGTGTAAATATTTTTCAGGTTGTATATTTATTTAAACCACAACACGAGGTTGTTGCAATAGAGTTTTAAGCTTTGTTATAAAAAGTGACTTTTAGTGTTATACAATGGTTAAATTAGGTTGATTCTTTAATCGTTTAAACTTAAGCTTTTTAATAATATTGTTATGGCCGTCAAAACAAATAATCAATTAAGTTTTGCAGATATTTCAGCCAGTCAACGTAAGTGTAAGCATACTTTTTTCGATCAGCTTAATAAGCTGATTACTTGGAAAGTAATAGAAAAAGAACTTTTCTTGTATTATCCTAAAGGTTTGTGTTTATCAGGAAAGGCAGCTTATAGCCCGCTTCTTTTATTTAAAATGCTGTTGCTTCAAACATCGTATGCTCTGAGTGACTATCAAGTAGAAGAAGAAGTAAATGATCGTATCACTTTCAGCAGATTTTGTCGTATTTCCATGGATAGTTCTGTTCCAGATCATAGCGTATTAAGCAGGTTTAGGACTGCGCTTACGGAGAAGCAGGCCCTAGAAAGGTTATTGAAAATAATTAACGATCAACTATCTAGTCATGGTGTATTAGTTCAACATGGTGCAGTTGTTGATGCCTCTATTACGCCTACCCCTAGGCGCCCTAAAAGTAAAAAAAGCTATGATCTCCATGAAGATGGCACTATAATTGTAGCCGAAAGTTATCAAAAAGGTGTAGATCCAGAAGCGAGTTGGACAAAAAAAGGAGATAATCTCTACTATGGGTATAAGCGTCACATCCTTGTGGAAAGTAAAGAAGGCTTAGTCCTAGCAGTCAGTACCACAAAAGCATCTAGTCATGATAGTGCTCATTTACAAGTCTTACTGGATAAAGTAGAGCTAAAAGTAGGTAGTAGGCTATATGCAGATAAGGGCTATAGCGGATCACCTAATGAAACCTTATTAAAGAATAAAGCCTTAAAATCAGCTATTCAGAAGAAAGCCACTAGAAATAATCCTTTATCACCTACTGCTAAACGGTTTAATACATTGGTAGCTAAAACCAGGTATAAAGTAGAACGTGTATTTGGAAGTATTAAAAGTTGGTTCCGAAGCTCAGGAGCTCGCTACATAGGACTTTCTAAAACTCATACGCAACACGTTATCGAAGCAATAGCCTATAACTTATACAGGTCGCCAAATATCATATTAAGAGGTCTTTAGGGGAATGGTCTGTCTAAAATGCAATAAAAGTACATGAAAATCAATAAATAATAAAATTAATACCACTTTAATACCAAAAATCAGTCTAAACAACCCTAAAAATATTATAATAGAAATCTATCACAACGGCCTCGTTCTGTAAGCATCTGCAGTAATAAAGCGCCATAGTTTCCTGTAGCTTCTAAGACACAGTGATACGATGCTTTATCAAGTTGAGCTAAAAAGGTTTCGATTCCTTTAGTATCATTCTTATAGGTGATGGTACGGTATCCTTTCTCTTGGGGAAAAGCTACTACAAAACTACTTTTTCCTAGATCAATTCTTATATATTTCATGATTTAAAATATATATATTACATTTAATTCATCTTTTAAACTAGCGTCGCATATATAGGCTTTAAAGCCTATCGAACTATTCAGTTTTTAAGATGAAAGACCTGGGGACTGAACGTAATCAACGGTATCGCCATCCTCTTGTAGCTGATTGTATATATAGCGATAACCATATTCCGGATGTTCCCTGTAGATTGAATCTATTTTGTTTAAAACAGATGTATTACAACCACTTAATTCCCTAGCTTTGTAGTATATCAAAGAGCGATGTATCGATAATAATGCACATTGTCTTGCCTTGGATAAGTTGGGAAGCTTGGATCTGACAAGACTTTGCTTATTTAGTAAATCCAAGCTCTTTAGCTTGCCCACTGCCCAATCTTGCTCAACGGTAGCCTTTCCTAAAGCCTTCGCAAGTGCATCGTTTTGATGCTTAAGTGTGCTAATTTCCTCTTTATACACACTAACAACCTTGGATGGATCAAAGGCTATAGAGGCATTCTCTAAAAATTGACGCTTCCAATTTTAAAGGGTTTTACTAGTGACGCCATATTTGGAAGACAGCTCAACTAGCGTTAAATCTTCTTTTAGTAAAGCGAATACTATCTTAGTTTTTTCTTCCGAACTAAAATGCCTAATCTTACTTTCTACCCATTTGATTAATTTATTGTATGACTCTAAACCTAAACGATATGGAAAATAAATTAAAATATTTTTGTCCGATTTTTTCAGTCCAGTATATTTTTTCATGGACGTCCTTCCCTGAAGGGTATAGACAACACCCTTATGCAAAACGTTTCCGAAATACTTCGTAGAGCATGATACCAGCTGCCACAGAGACATTAAAAGAACCAATAGGGCCTTGCATAGGAATACAAATATGATGGGTCGCTAATCTTAAATGTTTTACAGCTATACCAACCCCTTCTCCACCTAAAATAAGTGCAACAGGAAGTTTGAAATCTATCTTATACAGTAATTGCTTAGCTTGTGCATGACAAGCCAATATGGTTAATCCACTTTCTTGTAAATAACGCAGGGCCTTACTTAAATCAGCTACGCGACAGATGGGTTAATACTGCATCTTTACCGTCTAAGTATGTTGAAACGACGCACTTCAAGTGCGGGGTTTTTCTCCCAAAGTGGGACAATAAATAGCTGTACTATAGATGCACCCATCTGTTATGGGCATGCGAAACGTCAATCATAGAGGTGTAATGGCCAACTGAAAAATCAACTAAATAAAATATATGTTTACAATATTGCTTGTAATTTTTGAATTGTTATGCAAGTTGAAAGACCTTATGGTCTCATTAGTCCAAACGGGAGATGTAGGTAGTATACATAAGCAGAATGTGGTGGATGCTTTAGTGAAAGCTAAACAGGCAGTCCAACCAGGCTCTAGAATGGGGAATCTATTAGCTGCTCTAGAAAATATCATGGTAAAAATACAAAGTGATCATAGAGTAGCTGAAATAATTCATGATTTAAAGATCATTGAAACAGAAATAAGTGCTGTTGCTTCTGAGAGAATGGACCTATTCGGTAAAATTGCTCAATTAATTAAGGATATAAAGAAGTTATCAATAGATTTGTAGGGTTAACGAAAGAACGTTGTGAGGCCATTGCAATAGAAAACTAAGTTTTTATAAGATAGAGGTAATTATCGCCTAATAGTTACTTTTAAGTATTAAAAATACATAAAACGTGAGTTCGGGATTAGATTATTTTTTCATTTGATAATCAATATCAATGAAAATTTATAAAATTTGTTTTATTAGACAGTTAAATAGGTAGTTGAATAACAAATAATTCTGGTAATCAGTTTATTATATATATTATATTTATAAAATTAGATATAAAAACTTGTTAAATAGGTGCAAATATTAACTAAATAATTGATATTAAATTGTTGTGAATCAGTCAAATAAATCCCGAACTCACGTATAAACAATAATATTTCTAGTCTAGAAACATTACAAATATATCCGAATTATTATATTAAAACCACGTAAAATTTTCTATTGCAACGGTCTCGTTGTGTATATCTTTTTTAACTTAAAAATAAAGCTTGAACGATATAGTCAAAGGTTATAGTCCTAATTTTTATTTTTCAATTATCTATTAAAAGTTACCGCTCCATAAATAAGCTCATGGGCGGGTCTTTTGAAAAGATTGTGTAAAATACTTTTCAACCATAGATTTATTGTGAGAAGGCGGAGCAGATGTATCCATCCTATTTGTTGAAGATGGTCTACTAAAGGTTTTAACTAAAATATAGTAGATCAGGCCCTAACAGATCGGCTCTGTCCACTTAAGTGTGTAAATTATTTTTTTGGTTTTATTCAATTCTGTTTTCAAATTTAATTAAAAAATGTGCCATAGCCTCGCTCCAGTTATGAATAGAGGTGGTCCATTTTCTAGTCATGTAGTTAATAGTTAGATATAATGTTTTAAAAATAGCTGGATCGTTAGGGAACACTCTTTTATTTTTGGTAACTCTACGAAATTGGCTATTTACAGATTCCAAACATTTGTTGTGTAAATGACCTTACGTATGGCATTAGGGTACTGTAAAAATACCATCAGATCATCCCAGTTAGCATACCAAGATTGGGCTATTTGTGGGTATTGTTGATTCCACTTAGTAGCAAAAGCTTCTAAGGTCATCAATGCTTCTTGCTCGGTAACTGCTGTATAAATTGGTTTTAAATTAGCAACTAATACCTTTCTATGTTTATAAGAAACATACTGCAAACTACCCCTAATTGCATGAACAATACAGAGCTGATGTTCCGTTTTTGGGTATACAGCAGAAATGGCCTCAGACATGCCTGACAAATTATCTGTACATGCAATGAGCACATCGTTCATACCCCGATTTTTGAGTTCTGTTAAATTGCCTAACCAAAATTTAGCCCCTTCATTTTCACTCATCCAAAGCCCTAAAACATCCTTTATGCTAGATCTATCTATACCTAAAGCGACATAGACTGCCTTGTTGATGATGCGCTTATCTTGTCTAACTTTAACTACAAAGCAATCAAAAAAAACAATAGAATAGACTGATTCTAAGGGATGATTTTGCCATATCTTAACATCTTCAATAATAGAGTCTGTGATGTTACTTATCAGGCTTTCACTTACTTCTGCGCCATATAATTCCTGTATTTGAATCTGAATATCTGACAGACTCATACCTTTAGCATATAAAGATAAGATCTTATCATCCAAACCAGGAATTCTTGTTTGACGATTAGGCAATAAAATAGGTTCAAAAGTCGATGCTCTATCTTTGGGTACTTCAACCGATATAACGCCATTATCAGTAATAACTTGCTTACTGGATAATCTATTACGTGCATTCTCTGAATCACTACGTGCATACTTATTATAACCTAAATGGTCATCCATTTCTGACTGTAATGCTTTTTCTACAAGACGCTTACTTAATTGTTTGAGTAAGCCGTCTTGACCAAAAAGTCTGGAAAGGTCTACACCTGATTCTATCAGTACATCTATGGCCTTGCTTATCCCATCTTTAACTGTCTCTTTTTTTTTCATTGTTTTAAGTGTTATGATTTAGGTAAAGATAAATCCTAAAAAATATTTACACACTTAAAACAAAAGACCCAACAGCTGAGCTAGAAAATCTATTTTTTGATTACTTTCACCCAACGTCTGGACCTCAAGAGCATATAGGGCAAGGAATGAGCTATATCAAACCACCTACTCACCATCCGTAATGTGGCCCTGTTCCACTTCTTGGTTATTGATTTTCCTGCGCAGCATAAGTACGATAAGTATAACCATTAAAAAACAACCCATTGCAACAAGCAAAAAACCAAGATAAGTATTACAGAGTACTGCATTCAGCCAGCAAGCTAATCCAAATAATAAGAACTGCAACCCTAAACCAAGTAATATAAAAGCTAGGGAACCCAGTAAAAACATTTGAGCAATTTTCTTGGCTTGTGCTTTAAGATTATGCTGCAGTGCACAGACCAACATACCCATCCTTTTTCTTACCATCTCTACTATACAAGCTATGCCAAATAGTTTACATAGCATCTTTATAATTCTAAAAAACATCCTATTCAAGTGAAGTAAAAATAAAGATTAACTTTGGTCGACTTGGCTTTATAGCCATTATCCACTCAGCCTTCTGACCATACTGTCAAAAAACAAGAAAAAAACTCCCCGTATAAAAAGCTGCTGAAAGGTGCACTTTCTAATCGCAACTTTTTACAAGGGGCTTGACTTTCTGCTTACTTTTTTATCAATCAAAAAGTAAGATTAAAAATGTCTTATGGCCTGGATTTGCTGCCACGCTTAAGTTGATACCAGTACCTGAACAGATCCCTCTAAGACCATACGATCTAACCTATTTCTTAGTAACACTAACCGACATCTTTGTTCTACTTAGACTATGTATATTAAAAAAAGAACGATTAATGTCCATATCATTTTTACAAAGCCTGGCATAAACATATCCAACCAACGAACCACCCAATTGCGCCAGGTAATGACCCGCATGTTGGGTGGGCAAATGCATAAGGGCTGTTACCAGTAAAGCAAGTGCAACGTACCTTAATGGTAGAGAGAAAAAGAAGCAATATAACCTTAAACTAGGCATCAACACACAGACTGCGATCATTATAGCATAAATGGCTGCTGAAGGCCCCGTAAGATCAGCAGCAATCCCCCTAAAGGGAGGCGAAAACTGATATAGTATAAAAAAAACAATGGATCCGATTATTTGCCCTAAACCATAAAGCCGTAATATATGTTTTGAGCGTGTAATGGCCGGTATTCTTTGACCAAAAAGATACAGTATGAATATATCCCAGAACAAATCTACAAAACCTTTATGTATAAAGGAGTAGGTAATAATGGTCCACGGCCGCTCTAATAACGATGGATAAAGAGAAGGAAAAGCCAATTGCCTATAGAGCCATGCGTTATGATCTTCATAACCGCAGATATAACATCCAGTATTAAATAAAAAAAGAAAGAAAAAGCTTAAAATATGAACCAAAATGACTTGTATAAACCCATTCCCAGGCTGCTTAAATTGATTTCGAAGATAAGCATAAACCATATGCATGACTAAAAAATTTAATAAAATTACCCAATCAGAGACTATATTAATACATTCACAAAAATTAGTACACCCATTAACGCTTTGTCCCTATAAGTCATAACATCATTCCGGGCTTACATTAAGCCTAATTTATAAAAAATGATTTTATATTTAAAGGGTCTTTTGTTTTAAGTGTGTAAATATATTTCGGGTTATATATTTAACGTGAGTTCAGGATTAGATTATTTTTTCATTTGATAATCAATATTAATGAAAATTTATAAAATTTGTTTTATTAGACAGTTAAATAGGTAGTTGAATAACAAATAATTCTTATAATCAGTTTATTATATATATTATATTTATAAAATTAGATATAAAAACTTGTTAAATAGGTGCAAATATTAACTAAATAATTGATATTAAATTGTTGTAAATCAGTCAAATAAATCCCGAACTCACGTTATAAATATTTTTTAGGATTTATCTTTACCTAAATCATAACACTTAAAACAATGAAAAGAAAAGAGACAGTTAAAGAGGTTCTGTCGCGTCTATAGTTTTCTTAGTATAGGTTTTTCGTTTAAGTCAAATTTTGGATATTATGCGGCCATTAAGATAGCAAAGTTCTCAAAAGTAGAAAGATGATTTTTAGCTCCTCTTACTTGTCCTTTTTGAATCATACGAATGTTTTCTATCCCTGAAATAGTAATGGAAGCAGAATAAAAATTCTTAAAACCCAGCATAGGTTTTATCCGTTTTTTGATAAACCTATGATCTTGTTCAACTCTATTATTCAAATATTTGTTTTGCAATATTTGAATGGTATGATCTTGATCAAGATCTGTATTGATCGCGTCAAGGGCAGCTTTATTACTACCGCTTTTGTCAATTACTACTTTCTTAGGAATATTATTTTCTGTGATCGCCTTTCGAAAAAAAGAAAGCGTTGAAGACTTGTCTCTATGCTCAGATAGAAAAAAGTCAACTGTATCACCATAACGATCTACTGCTCTATATAAATAGATCCACTTCCCGTTTAGTTTAACATAGGTTTCATCCATTCTCCAACTACTACCAATTGGTCGTTTTCTTTTTCTTACTGCTTTATCTATCAGAGGAACAAACTTAATAACCCATCTCTGTAGCGTAGAATGATCAACTCTTGCGCCTCTCATACGCATCATCTCTTCCAAATCTCTATAGCTCAAGGAAAAACGACACTTCATGTATACAAATAACAGGATGACTTCTGATGAAGAACAATAACCTTTAAAATATGGTAATAACTCGGGAGAAATATTAAACATAATAACTACTTTTGTAAATACCGATACTAAAATAATCATTTTTTAGAATAAACGCGACAGAACCTGTTATAATCACAACCATTTATCATGGGCGTTCTATTGCCCAATAGGGCCAAAAAGCAGCATAATTTCTGTTTGATGCGATCTAAAAATGGTTAAAAACGCAAACAGATATACCATACACTGCAAAAGTAAAGAAGGGAAAGTTGCGGGGATAGGACTCGAACCTATGACCTTCGGGTTATGAGCCCGACGAGCTACCAACTGCTCCACCCCGCGGTAAAGCCTTAACCACCAAGCGATAAATGATCCATATAGCTACTTGAATTATTACAAATTTATATGTTTTTTTGTATCATTGCAAATATATTACGTTTATGCATGAAGATAAAAGTGACTATAAGTCTGGTTTTGTAGCTATTATTGGCAAACCCAATGCTGGCAAATCTACCTTAATGAACCTATTGGTAGGTGAACAACTGGCTATTACCCATGCAAAAGCACAAACAACACGCCATCAAATCTATGGAATGGTTTCTAG
This sequence comes from Cardinium endosymbiont of Oedothorax gibbosus, assembly GCF_936981045.1. Taxonomy (GTDB): domain Bacteria; phylum Bacteroidota; class Bacteroidia; order Cytophagales; family Amoebophilaceae; genus Cardinium. Next base: position 411,177 of record NZ_OW441264.1, on the reverse strand, counting down.
AAAAAACTTTCAAATCATTTATATAGATACACCAGGCGTTATTACACCTACTTATCCCCTACAAACAGCTATGATGGAAACTGTAAAAACGGCTCGTACAGATGCTGACCTTATCATCTGGCTAGTAGATGTAAAAGAGCTAGAACTGCTTCCATGGCTTTATGAAAACCGCACTAAAAAACCCATTATATTGGTACTGAATAAGGTTGATTTAATCACAGCTAACCAGCTCAATAAAGCAATGGCCTACTGGAAACACCATTACCCAGACATAACTATCATACCTATATCAGCCATACAAAATGAAAACATCGATCAACTCATGCAAAAAATTGTTCAATGGTTACCCAACCACCCTCCTTATTATCCAGCAGAAACCCTAACAGACAAGCCAGAACGCTTTTTTGTACAGGAGATCATACGTAAAAAAATACTAGACCAATACCATCAAGAAATACCTTACAGTGTAGAAGTAGTCATAGACTATTTTAAGGAAATGGAAACCCTGATTAAAATTAGATCGATTATACATGTAGAACGAGCAACACAAAAGCGGATTATGATCGGCCAAAGAGGGGACGCGCTAAAAAAGTTAGGGATAAATGCCAGGAAAGCATTAGAAAACTTTCTTCAGAAGAAAATCTTCCTAGAACAACATGTCAAAGTCACTCCGAACTGGCGTAAAAGTGGATTACTACTAACAAGATTTGGTTATCCAACCATTCGCAAAAATAAACATTCAAAGTAATGGATCATATCCACTACTTCCCCAGGGATGGCAACGAAGCAGTCTGCGTAAGGTAAGCAGGGTACCCTTTCGAATGCCATACTTGGCAAAAGCAACTTTTGCATAACAAGAACAACTGGGTTGAAAACGGCACATAGGAGGGCATAAAGGTGCCATGCAATTCTGATAGATGCCAATAGAAAAGCAACAAAAACATCTAAAAAACTTGCAAAATAACGCCAACCATTTTCGGAATGGTTCCATGATGGGCAAATAAGGCATTTATATTACTTTTTTCTTAATAATAAAGTGTGCAAAAAACTAAGCGTTGTGCAAAAAGTTAAGCAACTTTTTACAAGGAGCGGTTTTCTATTTTTTTCGCAGCATTGCGATACACTGAATAGATACGACGCCACCAGCTGAACAGATACTGAGGCTCTGCCCAATTAAGCGTGTAAATTATTTTTTGGTTTATTAGATTCTATTTTCTAATTTAATTAAAAAATGTGCCATAGCCTCACTCCAATTATGAATAGGGATGGTCCACTTTCTAGTCATGTAATTAATAGTTAGATACAATGTTTTAAAAACAGCGGTTCTGTCGCGTTTATTCTAAAAAATGATTATTTTAGTATCGGTATTTACAAAAGTAGTTATTATGTTTAATATTTCTCCCGAGTTATTACCATATTTTAAAGGTTATTGTTCTTCATCAGAAGTCATCCTGTTATTTGTATACATGAAGTGTCGTTTTTCCTTGAGCTATAGAGATTTGGAAGAGATGATGCGTATGAGAGGCGCAAGAGTTGATCATTCTACGCTACAGAGATGGGTTATTAAGTTTGTTCCTCTGATAGATAAAGCAGTAAGAAAAAGAAAACGACCAATTGGTAGTAGTTGGAGAATGGATGAAACCTATGTTAAACTAAACGGGAAGTGGATCTATTTATATAGAGCAGTAGATCGTTATGGTGATACAGTTGACTTTTTTCTATCTGAGCATAGAGACAAGTCTTCAACGCTTTCTTTTTTTCGAAAGGCGATCACAGAAAATAATATTCCTAAGAAAGTAGTAATTGACAAAAGCGGTAGTAATAAAGCTGCCCTTGACGCGATCAATACAGATCTTGATCAAGATCATACCATTCAAATATTGCAAAACAAATATTTGAATAATAGAGTTGAACAAGATCATAGGTTTATCAAAAAACGGATAAAACCTATGCTGGGTTTTAAGAATTTTTATTCTGCTTCCATTACTATTTCAGGGATAGAAAACATTCGTATGATTCAAAAAGGACAAGTAAGAGGAGCTAAAAATCATCTTTCTACTTTTGAGAACTTTGCTATCTTAATGGCCGCATAATATCCAAAATTTGACTTAAACGAAAAACCTATACTAAGAAAACTATAGACGCGACAGAACCGTTTTTTCTTCCGAACTAAAATGCCTAATCTTATTTCTACCCATCTGATTAATTTATTGTATGACTTTAAAACTAAACGATACGGAAAATAAATTAAAAGATTTTTGTCCGATTTTTTCAGGCCACTATACTTCCATTATTTTGTCATTTTATATAATACTAGTATTAGCTAATGCCATCATAGCACCAGCCTATAGCCTAAATCGATAGGATCATGTAATTACATGATCCCCATTTTAATTTTGGTGAGTTTACGTTTGGTATCCAAAGGGAAAGCTCCTTGCATCATCCAGTTATAGTAAGAAGGTTCTAGTTTGAGCACTTCTGAGACGGTTTTTCCTTTGTGTTTGCCAAAGTTAAAGATGGGTACATGTTGTTCGTTGTACACCATTCTAGCTGCAAAATCGATCATGTTGGTATTGGTTAAATGATGTAGGGTAGCTACATCATTTTTTATGACACCCAATGTATTCCCTAAAGAATCAACTACGGACTGATTTTCATATCTTTTTACTTGTTCCGTCAATATTTCTAAAGTAGCTTCTATATCTACCATGGCATTATGGGCACCTTTTAGTTCCTTCTGACAATAAAATAGATAAGCTGCTTTTAACGTCCTTTTTTCCATTAGGTGAAAAAGCTTTTGCACATCTATGATTTTGCGATTTTCTATTTTAAAGTCTAATTCTGCACGCAAAAAGCTTTCTGTTAATATGGGTATATCAAAACGAAGCAGATTAAAACCAGCTAAGTCAGCTCCTTTTAAAAACGCAATTAATTCTTTACTGGTTTGTTTAAAGGTTGGTTTGTCGTGTAAATCCTCAGCATAAATACCATGAATTAAACTAGCTTCAATGGGAATGGCTTGTTCTGGATTAATTTTTTTGTAAAAAGTTAAGCGGTTACCATTGGGCATAAGCTTAATTATTGCAACTTCTACGATGCGATCATGTACCACATTGGTACCTGTAGTCTCTAAATCTAAAAAAGCAAGTGGGTTGGTTAGTTGTAAACTCATGGTATATTTTGCGCTGCTGCTGTTTGCATTTTTTAACTAAATTATTTTTTATCTATAGCAAAAAAATGGTTGTCATACTTAAATTCTTGTATTTTTAGCTATTTATGGAAAATACTTGTGCTGCTATCTAATGAACTATGCAGTAATACTGCTTGTTAAATATAATAAAATTTGCATTACACTTTCAATTATTTTATTGCCTATGTTACCTAGTACGATCAACCATATTATGTTTCGTAGGTTGTTGCTTTCTTGGTACAAGTTACATCAGCGTTGTTTGCCTTGGCGCATTACTAAAGATCCATATAAGATATGGTTATCAGAAGTTATTCTACAACAAACCAGAGTAGTACAGGGGTTGCCTTACTATAAGCGTTTTATAGCTCAATATCCTTCTGTAATCGCATTAGCCAGTTCCACAGAGCAGGAAATCCTGCGTTTATGGCAAGGATTGGGTTACTATAGCAGGGCACGTAACCTACACTGTTGTGCGCAAACCATTGTTGAGCAATATAATGGTATCTTCCCCACTAATTACCGAGCATTACTTATGCTTAAGGGGATTGGGCCTTATACAGCTGCAGCCATTGCAGCAGTTGCTTTTAAAGAAGTAGTTGCTGCGGTGGATGGAAATGTCTATCGTGTATTGGCACGTATTTTTGGACTAACTTACGATATAGGTACATCGCAAGGGAGAAAACAAATGCATCAATTTGCAACCCTACTGGTAGATCATACGCAGCCCGATATATATAGCCAGGCCATTATGGATTTTGGCGCACTCCAATGTACGCCAGTATCTCCTTTTTGTACCACTTGTGTTTTTAAAAACTATTGCATTGCCTTCTATACCGATAGACAAAAAGTACTACCTGTTAAAACCAATAGACTACATAAAAAAGCCCGTTATTTTGACTATTTCATTTTGCAATATAAGGATGTTATATATATGAAAAAGCGTGTAAAAAGTGATATTTGGAAGGGTATGTATGATTTCTATTTATTAGAAAATAAGCAGCGCTTGGTGGTAGATCAGATGGATGATCCTTTGTTTTATTTAGTTAAAAAAAACCATTTATCCATTATTACTTTTGAAAAAGAGGAGCGCCATTTGCTAACCCATCAGAAGTTGTTTGTAAAATTCCACAAGATAGAAATTACTCCAGCTTTCTTGCAAGAAGCCAAATATCTATTCAATCAATTTTCCTTAGTACCATTTAATCATGCAGAGATTGAAACTTTGCCCAAACCTATATTGATTCAGAATTTTCTAAAAAAGCTGAACGGTTCTTAGCCAAAGTATTTAAATAGTTGGTTGCTACGCTAGTAATATCCCTACTATTTACCTATCTGTATAATGACGCCTGCCCAATGGTGGGGGTATTAATAGCTGCGCATAGCATATGGAAAGCACATCATATCCACTATTTATTTTATCTAAATTTTATTGAATATTGAAAGTTTATTATATGTTTTTCCATTCACTGGTCTGGCAGCTCTATAAAAAAACACCTTTCAGTAACTTTTTGCATGAAGGCTTGATTTTTGCTTACCTTTTGATCAAGCAAAAGGTAAGATAAAATTCCTTATGGCTTGGATTTACTGGGTGATAAATCCTTAAGTTGACACCATTTGGTGTGCACTTAAAGAAAACTTCAGGTAATGATTTGGTTCTTTATTATGCATTTTTCAGTAATTTTCTTTTATGCAAAAGTTATTAGTAACGGGTGGAGCTGGTTTTATAGGTTCTCACTTTATTCAATTGTTTTTAAAAAAATATCCTGATTATTACATTGTTAACTTGGATAAGCTCACTTATGCTTCCCGTCTATCTTTTGCACTTCAGAAGAAGCCAAACTACTATTTTGTAGAAGGAGATATTACCAACTTGTTATTGGTTTCGGAGTTATTTCAAAAATTTAACTTTGATGGGGTTATTCATTTGGCTGCTGAATCACATGTTGATAGATCCATTGTTGATCCTCTTCTTTTTGTAAAGACCAATATAGAGGGCACTAGTGTGCTATTGCATGCAGCTTATAGCCATTGGTTTAAAGCACCCAATCAACCACGGAATCCTCAGCATCGGTTTTTATATGTTTGTACGGATGAGGTTTATGGTGCATTAAATGGTCATAATAGGCCATTTACAGAAACTGCTACTCTTGCGCCAGGTAATCCCTATAGCGCCAGCAAGGCTGCAGGAGAATATTTAGTGAAGTCTTATGCCCATACGTATGGACTTCATACAGTTATTACCCGCTCAACCAACAACTATGGGAGGCATCAATATCCAGAAAAGCTTATTCCTATGGTGTTGGAAAATGCATTACAAGAGCAGCCTATTACCTTGCATGGAGATGGAAGTAGTATTCGAGATTGGTTGCATGTAGAGGACCATTGTAGGGCTATTGATTGCGTTTTTCATACAGGCCAAAGTGGTCAATCTTATAATATTGGTGCCAATGAAGAGCGCACTAATCTTGAAATCGCATGGATGATTTGTCAAATACTGGATCGTTGGAAACCACTGCGTGGAAGATCGTATACTTCTTTTATTCGTTTCACTGCTGAAAGAGTAGGTCAAGATAGACGTTATGCACTTGATTGCACAAAAATTAAAAAAGCACTAGGATGGGTACCATCTATTACGTTGCAAGAAGGTATGCAGCGTCTTGTACGTCGCCAGATTGAACAAAATTGATCTTTGCAGGGCATAAAAAGGAAAAGTGCGTCTTGTGAGAAGTTCCGGTAGGAAAGTGCAGCTTGCGGCTGAGCAGAACAACAGTTTAATGGAGGCCACAGGGTGGCTTCTGTTTTTCCAGGTGTGCTTTCTTTTTTCCATCAGGGCTTGATTTGTAGATACTTTTTGATCAAGCAAAAATTAAGATAAATATTCCTTTATTTTTTTTCACAGACCTGAAGCGCTTGTTCTGCTGCATTGGTTAATGCTTCTACGATTTTAGTGTTCAAATATTTCTTTGCTAATTCAATATCTATTGTAAGGGTTTCTTCAGCCATGTATTTTAATGCATCTAGATGGGTGTAGCTTTTAGCATGCCTTAGGTCATAAAGTCGTTCAGCCAATTTAATGCAAAGCACAAAAAGTTGTTCTCGATTGATTACTTGCTTAAGAGCATTTCCAATATAAAGTCCACATGGCTCCATGCTTTGGCGATCATTTACTGCTAAAATACTTTCTATAAAGGCGTAAATATTCATATCATAGTTGGCCTTAATATACGCAAGTGGTAAATCCGCATGATGCACTAAGTCATACAGTAATACACCATAAATGGGTTGCGGATAAAAGCGTATCCATTCTGTCACTAATTGTGCAATACCTATCGCACGGATGTACAACAATTGTCCGGATAGATGGCGTCTAAAACCATAGCACCTTCTGATCAATAGAAGTATTTCATCTAATACAGCTTTACGAGCCTCGCATATTTCTAAAATATGGTTATAAGATCTCATAAATACTTCCATGGATTGATCGATTTCTTTTTGGTTTATAGGAACATCTAAAGGGAGTATTTTGTCGATCATTGCATCTCGAACCTGTACTACATTATAAGGCAGTACCATCACTATAGGCCTTTTTTGGGAAAAAGGGAAGCGTAGGTAACCATAATGGGCACGAACTGCTCGTTCTATGACATGTTTTTCAACCTGTATACGTTCTAAGTTTGTTTGACCACTGTGCCACTTAAGCTCTCTTCCTTCTGTAATATCCTCATAATAATTTTTAATTTTGGGCAATATGGTTAGAGGGATAGTAGTGCTGCTGATCACCAGGGCTATAGCTGGGAAGTTCATTTCCGATTTGCCTTTTTGCGCATATTTTAAGTGCGTAGCATGTAATTGAATGTTTACACGTTCACCTTTTGAACTACCTGGGTTAGCGGTACGTAAAACAATAGGGACTAATGATTGGATCATATGATTGACATCACATGTGATCTTTTTAGGAATAACATTATTTTTCATTTCTACCACCAGTTTTGGGACTGGTGAGGTCCTAGCTTCCAGTGTAGCCTCTAGTTTAGAGATCAATGCATCTATAGTAATTTCATTTGGTATTAACGGTATGTGGTCTATAGACCTGGCCTGTTGCTTTAAAAAAGTAGTAAAAGTGAAAAAATTTTTGATAATACTTTGGATATCTTGCTGATAAAGAGTCCTAGTATCTAAATATGACATAAATTCAGTAACGTCCTGAATGGTTTTTTCTACACAAGGTCCAGCCTCTTTTGGGTTTTTACGAGCATTTTCTGGATGTAAGTTGGAGTTGGTTTGCATAGGCGCATGGTCCTTGTTTTCTGCTAATTTTATTTGACTTTTTAAGTAGCGGTTATATAGTGTATAGGCAGCTATTTTGCGTTTATTATAAATAATAATGCTAAAGACCATTAAGCCGAACCCCAATAGAGATAGTAAAGAATCCCCTGACATCAACAGTTGATCTATACCTATGTTATAGATTGCGTAAAAGATCATTAAAAGTGTAAGGACTACGAGTTTTATACTTATATACAGGGGCAATACAAATAAAGTTGCAGATAAATGTCCAACAGATAAAGTTAGTGTAAATTGAGCATCTTGCACATGAAACCAATGCCAAAATACATTTACAGGAAGGCAAAAAACGGTGTATACTAGCCAAGATCGACCAATTTTCCATGATGGAACCGTTTTTTTGCGTGTAATTCCATTACCTATAAGCCAAATACCTATAAAAAATTGAACTATGTACCAATAAATAGTCAGTCCTCCAATGATGTAATCTAGTATGGTGGTAAGTATAATGTAACACCCTGTACATCCCATTGTAGCATCGCTTGGTTTTAATTTGGCCAGTTTTTCTTTTATAAAAACAGATTGTAACGATTTTTTTATGCGACTTTTGATACGTGTAATAGCTTGTTGAATCGCTCTAATTTCATAGGCAAATTGTTTGTGATTTAGACTATGCTCCCCAAATGGAGCTTTGATTTGCTTAAGGTAAAAAATCACCACTAGAACCAATAGCAAAAAGGGTAATGCCATGAGGAAAGGTGTATAGAATGACATCGTATAATAAATTTTTAAATTACTTAAAAAAGAATTACAAAATATTATGTAGGTAAACTACCTATTATAGGAAAATTATAAGAATAAACTCAACTATTTTAGTTTTAATTTGTGGCTCTGTCCGGATCTGTCCAATTAAGTGTGTAAATTATTTTTTTGGTTTATTAGATTCTATTTTCTAATTTAATTAAAAAATGTGCCATAGCCTCACTCCAATTATGAATAGGGATGGTCCACTTTCTAGTCATGTAATTAATAGTTAGATACAATGTTTTAAAAACAGCTAGATCGTTAGGAAATACCCTTTTATTTTTGGTAACTCTACGGAATTGACTATTTACAGATTCAACAGCATTTGTTGTGTAAATCACTCTACGTATGGCACTAGGGTATTGTAAAAATACCATCAAATTATCCCAGTTAGCATACCAAGATTTGGCTATTTGTGGGTATTGTTGATTCCACTTGGTAGCAAAAGCTTCTAAGGCCATCAATGCTTCTTCTTCAGTAACTGCAGTATAAACTGGTTTTAAATCAGCAACTAATGCCTTTCTATGTTTATAAGAAACATATTGCAAGCTATTCCTAATGGCATGAACAATACAGAGCTGATGTTCCGTTTTCGGGTGTACAGCAGTAATGGCCTCAGACATACCTGGCAAATTATCTGTACACGCAATGAGTATATCGTGCATGCCACGATTTTTGAGTTCTGTTAAATTCCCCAACCAAAATTTAGCTCCTGCATTTTCACTCATCCAAAGACCTAAAACATCTTGCATGCCCAATCTATCTATACCTAACGCAACGTAGACTGATTTATTGCTTATGCGCTTATCCTGTCTAACTTTAACTACAAAACAATCAAAAAAAACGATAGGATAAACCGACTCTAAGGGACGATTTTGCCATATTTTAACATCTTTGATAACAGCATCTGTGATGTTACTTATCAGGCTTTCACTAACTTCTGCGCCATATAACTCTTGTATTTGAATCTGAATATCTGATAGGCTCATGCCTTTAGCATATAGAGATAAGATCTTATTATCTAAACCAGGTATTCTTGTTTGACGCTTAGGTAATAAAACAGGTTCAAAAGTGGATGATCTATCTCTAGGGACCTCAACCGATATAACCCCATTATCAGTGATAATTTGCTTACTAGACAAGTCATTACGAGCATTATCTGAATCACTACCTGCATACTTGTTATAATCTAAATGGTTATCCATTTCTGATGCTAATGCTTTTTCTACAAGACGTTTGCTTAATTGTTTGAGTAAGCCGTCTTGATCAAATAGGGTCGATAGCTCTACACCTGAGTCTATCAGTACATCTATGGCCTTGCTTATCCCATCTTTAACTGTCTCTTTTCTTTTCATTGTTTTAAGTATTTTAGTTTATCTAAATATATAACCCGAAATATATTTACACACTTAAAACAAAAGACCCGAATTTGTAAAAAATCTGCTATTTGAGCTTAATCATTTAACCTGAGTTCGGGATTAGATTATTTTTTCATTTGATAATCAATATCAACCTCAGTTCGGGATTAGACGTATTGTGAACCAGTCATATATATATTAGTTATAGAAGGTTTTTTCTCTTTTAGTGCATAAGCTGTAATTCCAGTTATCAAATTGACTAGAAAATTAGGTATGCTTCTATGCCTGGAATGTTCTATCTGGCTAATATTTTTGAGCTGATCTATAATAGTTTCAATTATAGATCGTTTTCTAAGCATCAGTTTATCCCAGAGTGGCATAAAAGCATTTTTCATATTTTTTCTAATCTGGGTAATGAGTTCCACGCCTTTCTCGATCAGTTTTTTAAATAAATCTTTGCTTATGTAACCTTTATCGGCAAACATTTTACCCATCAAGTGTTTACATAAATTTTCTACAGGAAGCCTATCATTAGTTTTACCTGTGGTCAGTTGAAAATTCATAATTTCTCCTAAACCATTGACTATCAAGTGCAACTTTAATCCAAAAAACCAACCGGTGCTGGTTTCACCTTTAGTAGCAATCGATTTAAAAACCCTGTGCGTATAGGCTCTTTTGATATGGCAAACCTTGATGGCTGTTGCATCCATAAAATAACAACCTGTTTTTGTTTTAGAAAGACTTTGTGTAAAACAGTACAAGGGAACTAACGTTCTTTGGATCAGTTCTATAAATCTATTGTAGCTCACTAACTTTCCAAATTTACTAGAATGAAATTGCTGTAAATGAATATAATAAGACTTAAAATTTCTAAAACCAATCACATGAAAGGCAATAAGAACAGTCATTATTTCACTCAAAGTTAATGAACAAGTTCTAGTGGGTTTTCTTTTAGAGTTGGTTAACAGTTGTTTTTCCATATACGGCATAAACTTTATGAGAAATTCATTAACAGCATAATATATTTCAACTAACTTTTCTACATTCATAACTGGCTCCTTTGGATAATCTGGTTAGTATTTTTTTATCTCCAAATTTAAAACACAAAGAAGCTTTTTAAAGCTATTTTTTAACAAGCTAATCCCGAACTCACGTAATATCAATGAAAATTTATAAAATTTGTTTTATAGACAGTTAAATAGGTAGTTGAATAACAAATAATTCTGGTAATCAGTTTATTATATATATTATATTTATAAAATTAGATATAAAAACTTGTTAAATAGGTGCAAATATTAACTAAATAATTGATATTAAATTGTTGTAAATCAGTCAAATAAATCCCGAACTCACGCATTTACTATTTGAATGTTTGAATAATTGTTGCACTTTTGATAAATGGTATGACCACCTATCTGTAGCAGAAAGTGGGAAGCGTTTTTTAGCCTATTGTAGGTATATAACTTTGTTAACCACCTATACTAGGTAAAACACCTTTACAGATGGTGGCTATTTAAATGGAACACTAAGTAATAACCATATCACCAACAAGATGATAGCTATCAAACTTATTGCTTACCCATTATCTGAGATTTTCTATTAGTAGGCCTGTAGCTATAGTCAAAATCGTGGGGCGCTAGTGCATGGCAATACCACTCTTCAGATGGTTCTTTTCCTTTTGCTTCACCAAAGCCGTACTGCTTTATAAATTGTTCAAAAGTATAGTCAGTTGGATCTGGTAAGCTGCTCACCGCACTATGTTGTATACCACTGATCACATAATCGACCCATTTAAGCTTTTTAGCATTGTCACCATACTCCATCCAGTCTCCATACATAGACTTCTCATAGAGCTTTTTCTCAAATGCTGCAAGTGATATGCCCATTTTTCTGGCTACTCTACCCCCTAAACGGTTCCATGTTTCCTTAAGGTCCTCATACATCTCTTTTGTTTCTCTTAGATTTAATCTACCAAAAAAATTTTTTATTCCGGGGTGATGATGTAGGATTTCAGCATTTGGATAAGCATAAGATTTAGTAGCCAATGTAGTAATCAAAGCGGCCATAGAAGCAGCGAATGCTTTTACGACCACATAGACAGGTGCTTTACTATGCTCTATTGCTTGTAGAATATTCCACCCTGCGGATACCCATCCGCCTGGGGAATAACCAATGATAAGAAATATAGGATACTGACTATTTTTGTTGTTAAAATAGTGAATTTGATCTACAATATAATTTGCTTTCCAGGGTGTAATGGAACCATTTAGTTGAATATATCGATCAGAGAGGACTAAAGTATTGCTTCGTTTGATCAATGGGTCTTTCAGGTAAATAGGCTTTTTTTGGATATAGTTATCTCGTGCTATTTTAGCTTGCAAGGCCCCCATTTCTGCTTGCAACCGGTGGCTGGTCTCTTGCAACAGTTGCGTTTGCCCTTTTTCTAATTGTATCTTTTTATCTAATGTGATTAACTGGGTATCATACTGCTCCATTTGCTTCATAAATCTAGCTTTTGCTAGCTCTAGTTCGATGGTCACCTTTTCTCTTTCCATATTTAGCAAAAGCATAGCTTTATCATGCGCTTCTCGCGCGTTGTCATCCTCTATCTCCTTATTCAAGCGCTGAAGTTCTTTTTTAAGACGAAGCTGCTCAATTTGAGCAATAATAGTTGAAAGCTGTTTTTCCAAGCGTGCTCGATTAAGCGCGTTTTCTGCTTCTAGATCACTTTTTAGCTTGGCTTTACTGGCAGCGTTAGAATGATCAACATCAGAGGCTTTTTTTTGCATTGTAGGGGATACAATAGCCACCTTCTTACCTTTTTCCTCTTTTGCGAATCCTATATGATGCGTGACTAATAATGTGAAAAAAAACAACCCCAATCTTATTAACCCACGATTATAATTCAAACCTAACATCTTAATTATTAATTTAGTATGAGCGTTGTTCTGGAAGTTGTCCGGCTAGGGGTCGAACCTAGAGTCTTCTGGACCAAAACCAGACGTGTTGCCGTTACACTACCGGACAGTAACTGACTGCATACAACTACAAATGTATTAATTTAATTGGAAAAAGTAAGTAATGATCCGCTTTTTATGGCTCAAGTTTTATTTCATATATTAGGGCTACGTAGGCTTTTTATATCTTGGGTAAGATCATAGAACGTTCTATACTTGAAACTTGGTTTTATAATTAGCCTCTGGCCCGTTCTCTGGGACAATTTAGTATAATTTTTGGTTTTTGATTTGATTTTATTAAAAGGTCATAATGTCATTTAATATTCTACCTTTTGTTACAATATTAATCTTGTTGTTGCTGAAATCTTCTTTTACAAAAGAAAGGTTGGCTAAGCTTAAGCCAAGTGATGCTATAATGGGATGTATGGGGTGTTATGTTATATGCACTACTGTATTAGATTATATAAATGATCGCTTTATCTACTGGTACCTACTTCAATTTATTACGGCTATTTCGCTTATAGGTTATGCAATCGATTCTAAGAAAGAAATTCCATCCTGGAAAATTGGGCGACGTTGGTTAATGAGTGTAGTTTTTTGTCTTCCTATAAATGTGCTTTGGAATTGGTCAGGTCTGACTCAACCTCCATCTGCTTTTGCGTTAGCCTTATCTATAGCCCATTTGGCTGTAACCTTATTTGTATTGCCCTTGTATATAGGCATGAAGCTAGTCTTCTTTACATTATTAGTGCTCTTTTACGTCATTTATAACATGGGCACGGAGCAACTGTTGGCATCAAGTGGTTTCTTAATATCCTTTCTGGGATTAAGCCCAATGATTTTTTTTATTATTGCTTATAATAAGCGTAAGCTAGCTGGCTATAAATATCATGACTACTATTTAAAAAATAAAATAGAAGAACAACAAAGAGAAGAGCAGGAACAAAGGCAAACAGAGTCTTGCTTATACTCGGACCTAGGGGCGGTTCGTAATAATCCAAAGGGAGTGTACGCTTCTATAGATCAAACAATGAAAGAGGTCACAAATTTTATTTCCTATTTAGATGATAGGCCGCTTTATAAAGAAGATTTAGATATCATTACCAAGAATTTTGTCATTTGGGATATTTTTCTAAAACAACGGGCCAAGTCTGACAATCATATCATTTTGCTACCAATTGAAGTAAGCCTTGATGAGCTGATCCGAAGGTTAGAAGTTTCGCTAGAGTTTGAAAGTAGTGCGCGCGCTATGCCAAAGTTGGTCATAGAGACCAAAGGTGATAAGCTGCCTCAAAAGATCATATGTGATGCAAACCAGCTGGTCTGTTTATTGCGTCCTGTTATTTTAAGTCTTGCCAGCCTAGATGCTTCAAAAGATCGGTTTGTACGCATTCAATTATATACCACCTGTTTAAAATATGAGCCAAGGGACCCTTCCGAAGAGAGATATACTACAGATGTGTGCTTTCCTGCTATAGCTCTAGTCATTAGTAATGCTGCTATGTCTGAGGAAGCCTTGCCTACAATTAAAAGTGCTTATCAAGATGTTACAGTAGGTAGTGAGTTTAATTGGCACAATGTGATGCAAGAAGAAGGAGAGTGGACCAATATAGAAAAACGAAACATAGAAAGAATCGTTCGTATCCACTATGGTTACTTACAATTTCCGGCTTCTCCTAAAAGATCTATGCTTATAGTGGTGCCTTGTAATGCAGCTGCTGTACGGGATGAAATGATTTCCAGAATACCACCTTCAGATGTTTCTATTTCCTATAGAGAATTTAAGGCGTCTATGGTAACATTAACGCAAGCCTATAATAGTTTTTGCACGATGGCTGATGTGCGTACGATTGTATTAGATGAGCTTTTTTTCCTGGTACGGCGTTGTTATGGTTTTAGGCGGCACGCATCAGGACAATTACTTTATGTACGTGCGTTAGGTATTGCCCAATTAGTAGCAGAATGGGTGCCTTACCAATCAAGGATAGTTTATTTCAGTGTGCTGTATGGCTTAGTACGTTATGCAGGTTTACCACTTGCTTATATTAAAGCCAATTATAGTGTGGAAGCCTATCGTTTTGTAGAAAGTATTGTAGCAGTCAATAAACGTGAAGAGATGGAGCCATCTGGACTCTATGTGGGTAATCGTCTCAAACGAATCATCAACCGAGAACAACTTTACGTACTTTGCATTAAATTTGCTGAACGACTTTATGATTTACGTCATGCCAAAGATTATATCCAACTGGACGAGGTAAAATATATGGCCCAAGAAACCCTTACGATAGATATTGAACTTGGTAAGAAATATTTGAATGCTAAAATCGTAGAAGAATTAGTACAGGCAGCTAACCAGGCATTACAGCTCTGTGAAGGCACCTGTTAGGTATCTTGCATCTATTTTTTTATAAGCACATAAAAAAGTGTTGGTTGAGAGGTGTAGAAATGTTACGAAATAAAAAAACGCCCCTTGTAAAAAGTTGCCATGCGGGAGTACGTGCTTAAAGATAATAAGGTCGTATGTTTGTAGAATAAAAAAAGACCTGGAAAAAGGCCGCCACAAGGTTGGTTATTAGATACCGTTAAATACGTTGAGCCCTCAGATCTTTCATCTTAAAAACTGAATAGTTCGGTAGGCCTTAAAGCCTGTATATGCGACGCTAGTTTAAAAGATGAATTGATATAGTATATATATAATAAGTTATGAAATACATAGGCATTGACCTAGGAAAAAGCAGCTTTGTAGCAGCTTTTCCCCAAGAGAAAGGATACCTACTATCACCTATAAGAATGATCCCAAAGGAATTGAAACCTTTTTAGCTCAACTTGATAAAACAACGCATCACTGTGTCTTAGAAGTCACAGACAACTATGGCGCTTTATTACTGCAGATACTTACAGAGCATGAAATAGTTGTGTCGATGGTCAATCCCAAGCAAATCAAACATTTTGCTCGGATGATGCTAGTTATAACCAAAACCGATAAGGTAGATGCCTAACTTATTGCCCTTTATGGAGAAAAGATGCAGCCTGCCCCTTACAGAATGCTTCCCCAAAATATACAAGGGTTAAATCAACAAAAAAAGCTTCTTGTTCAGCTAAAAAAACAACTTATTATGTTCTATAATCTGCTAGAGTCTTTTAATGTGTTGCCTCAAGCAGATGACTTCGCCTTAAGAACACTCAAGGAAACTATAGCCTGCCTGGAAGAACAGATAGAGCTTCTGGAGCAACAAATGCTTTCTATCACCCAGGAGAGCTATAATGAGCTCTATAAGCGCATTAGTTCTATTAAGGGCATTGGAGATAGAACCGCTCTGCAGCTTATTGTTTCCACTGGAGGGGGGCAGCATTTTCAAAGGGCCAAACAGTTCTCTAAGTTCATTGGCTTAGCTCCTAGTTATGAGCATTCAGGCTCTTCCATAAGGAAGAAGGGGCATATCAACCGTCATGGGAACTCCCAGCTGCGTTCTTTGCTCTATATGGCTTCTTGGTCTGCTATACGGTTTAATAAGGCGTGTAAAACATTTTATGAGAGATTAAAAGCCAGAAGAAAACCTGGGAAAGTGGCGCTTATTGCTGTCGCTAATAAACTGATTAGAAAAGTGTTTGCTATTCTTAGGGACTATACTTGCTATATTGATGGGTACCTTTCTAAGCTGAAAGTAACTTCTTAGCAGTTAAGAGAAGACTTTTAGGAGCATCTTAAAGCGCTCTTGTTTGAGATTAATGAACCAAATAATTATAAAAATTTCTACGATCAGATTTGTTTTTTAACATAGTTCGTATATAGTTACTTGTTGGATAAATATTGGGTCAACGCTGGTACAACAAAGCAGGTGCATGTACCTAAACCGAATCAAGTTTGGAGTGAGGATATTACTTATATTCGCACCAGTATTGGGTTTATCTACCTCTCAGCTATTATAGATTGGCACAGTAAAGCCATATTGAGTTATAAGGTATCCAATACGGTTCTGTCGCGTTTATTCTAAAAAATGATTATTTTAGTATCGGTATTTACAAAAGTAGTTATTATGTTTAATATTTCTCCCGAGTTATTACCATATTTTAAAGGTTATTGTTCTTCATCAGAAGTCATCCTGTTATTTGTATACATGAAGTGTCGTTTTTCCTTGAGCTATAGAGATTTGGAAGAGATGATGCGTATGAGAGGCGCAAGAGTTGATCATTCTACGCTACAGAGATGGGTTATTAAGTTTGTTCCTCTGATAGATAAAGCAGTAAGAAAAAGAAAACGACCAATTGGTAGTAGTTGGAGAATGGATGAAACCTATGTTAAACTAAACGGGAAGTGGATCTATTTATATAGAGCAGTAGATCGTTATGGTGATACAGTTGACTTTTTTCTATCTGAGCATAGAGACAAGTCTTCAACGCTTTCTTTTTTTCGAAAGGCGATCACAGAAAATAATATTCCTAAGAAAGTAGTAATTGACAAAAGCGGTAGTAATAAAGCTGCCCTTGACGCGATCAATACAGATCTTGATCAAGATCATACCATTCAAATATTGCAAAACAAATATTTGAATAATAGAGTTGAACAAGATCATAGGTTTATCAAAAAACGGATAAAACCTATGCTGGGTTTTAAGAATTTTTATTCTGCTTCCATTACTATTTCAGGGATAGAAAACATTCGTATGATTCAAAAAGGACAAGTAAGAGGAGCTAAAAATCATCTTTCTACTTTTGAGAACTTTGCTATCTTAATGGCCGCATAATATCCAAAATTTGACTTAAACGAAAAACCTATACTAAGAAAACTATAGACGCGACAGAACCATAAAACAGGTTCAAAAGTGGATAATCTATCTCTAGGGACCTCAACCGATATAACCCCATTATCAGTGATAATTTGCTTACTAGACAAGTCATTATGAGCATTATCTGAATCACTACCTGCATATTTGTTATAATCTAAATGGTTATCCATTTCTGATGCTAATGCTTTTTCTACAAGACATTTCCTTAATTGTTTGAGTAAGCCGCCTTGATCAAATAGGGTCGATAGCTCTACACCTGAGTCTATCAGTACATCTATGGACTTGCTTATCCCATCTTTAACTGTCTCTTTTCTTTTCATTGTTTTAAGTATTTTAGTTTATCTAAATATATAATCCGAAATATATTTACACACTTAAAACAAAAGACCCGATACTGATATACTTATTAGATGCTAAAAAGCAACTACCCAGCAGTATGGATAAAAGTAAAGACCTTTTTCCCTTCTTTAACATATTGGTTATGTCTTATTATAGCACCCTTAGTCGTTAGCATTCGATAATCTCGAATTGCACCCTTTCCTTTTTTATCTTCTAAGGCCTTTTCTAGTGGTTCACTGACACCTAACTTACCTCCTATTCCTGTAGCAATAATCAATATAACGTCTTTATAATCGATAGGGTCTACCGCCAACCATTCCTCTAAAAAGGAGAACGGGATACCATATTCCTTACTAAGGTTAGGCTTAAACTTATACTTCATGCCCGTTTGCATAGTTTTAGGAAATTTTTCCTTTGTCACGCTGCCATAAAAATTAGGCGTTAACACCCAATTATTTTCTTCTGTATCCTGCGTATCTACAATATTATTTTCAGATTCTGCACAAGAATCGTTTGAATTAAAACATTTTTGACGATCCGTAACATGAAAACGCAAGGCCCCTAAACGACATTTGGTAATGGTACACTTATCTTTATCCAAATTATCCTCTGAAATATTAATCACCTCCCAACGGGGATGCAAAGTTTCGCTTTCTTTTTTCTCAGAAGGGCAAGTTGAAGCCCACAATAGACATAATGGAACAATAGCTATTAAAGATTTCTTCCAAGAAGATAACAAGTATATAAAATAACGCATAGGCAAAATTGAAAATAGAGCAGTAAAAAATATAGCACTAAGTTAAGTATTTCCTAAAGTTTAAAAAAAATAAGTAAAATACAAAAACAACTAAAAATAATCCTTACCGAACAGATGGATGAAATGGTTATGCCATAGGCAAATTTAGCTATTAACGTGAGTTCGGGATTTATTTGACTGATTTACAACAATTTAATATCAATTATTTAGTTAATATTTGCACCTATTTAACAAGTTTTTATATCTAAATTTTATAAATATAATATATATAATAAACTGATTACCAGAATTATTTGTTATTCAACTACCTATTTAACTGTCTAATAAAACAAATTTAATAAATTTTCATTTATATTGATTATCAAATGAAAAAATAATCTAATCCCGAACTCACGTTATTACAAGCGTAACTAGATCAAAATCTATCCAAAGATACAACACAGGCCCTGGTTTTTTATAAAAAAAGGCGTAGTATTGTAAAGTGTTGTTCGCTTTATCGCCGAGGTTTCTTTGGAGCAGTAGGTTGCTTATAGGGGCCCATAGCTCAGTTGGTTAGAGCATCTGACTCATAATCAGCAGGTCCCAGGTTCAAGTCCTGGTGGGCCCACGTTGTTTACCTGGTTGGAACAATATTCTGTTGTAGGGCCGCAGTTGCGTCATTTTTTTGTATTATTTATTAAGCCCTAGTAGCCACCTTTTCTATTGTGTGTTCCGATACCTATAAGCATGCCCCTATTGCCATTTACGACAGCGGCATAGGGGGTTTGGCCATTGCTAGCGTCATCAAAGCACTTTTACCACAAGAAACAATTCATTATATCGGAGATACTAAAAACTTGCCTTATGGTGAAAAGAGATCGATGGCGCTACGTGGCTATATCGCACAAGTAATAAATTTTTGCTTAAGTAAAGACTATAAGCTGCTGGTGATGGCTTGTAACACTGCCACTGCTGCTGCAGATCGGTTTTTGCCATCTTATCTTAAAGCCATAGGAGCAGAAATTGATATCATCAATGTCATTGACCCAGTAATAACCTATATTAATGCAACCAACCGTTATAACCAGGTCGGTCTTATAGGTACCCACTATACCGTATCAAATGGCATCTATGCAGAACGATTGCGCACCACTGGCATTAGACTTACTGCTCTAGCCACTCCCCTACTGGTGCCTATGGTAGAAGCTTGTTTCAATGGGAGCAAGATAGATCACCTTTTATTAGATCATTATTTAAATCAAATCGCTCCCCCGCATTTAGATGCACTGATCCCAGCTTGTACACATTATATATTTTTAGAAAAAGCATTAAAAAGTTTTGTCAGGGCGCATTATCCAAAAGAAATTGAAATAATAGATGTAGCAAAACTTACCGCATTAGCAGTCAAAAAATTTTTAACTGCACATAATCTCTTAAACACCACAGAAAGAACACCACTTGATCGTTTTATGGCAACTGCACTAACCCCATCTTTTAAAAATGCCAGCAAGAAACTATTTGGGCAAACCCCTATAGAAATTAACCTAGTGAACGATACGCAATCAATAGACCGAGTCTGTTGTGATAGGTCGATAGTATAATTTTGGGTTCTGTCGCGTTTATTCTAAAAAATGATTATTTTAGTATCGGTATTTAAAAAAGTAGTTATTATGTTTAATATTTCTCCCGAGTTATTACCATATTTTAAAGGTTATTGTTCTTCATCAGAAGTCATCCTGTTATTTGTATACATGAAGTGTCGTTTTTCCTTGAGCTATAGAGATTTGGAAGAGATGATGCGTATGAGAGGCGCAAGAGTTGATCATTCTACGCTACAGAGATGGGTTATTAAGTTTGTTCCTCTGATAGATAAAGCAGTAAGAAAAAGAAAACGACCAGTTGGTAGTAGTTGGAGAATGGATGAAACCTATGTTAAACTAAACGGGAAGTGGATCTATTTATATAGAGCAGTAGATCGTTATGGTGATACAGTTGACTTTTTTCTATCTGAGCATAGAGACAAGTCTTCAACGCTTTCTTTTTTTCGAAAGGCGATCACAGAAAATAATATTCCTAAGAAAGTAGTAATTGACAAAAGCGGTAGTAATAAAGCTGCCCTTGATGCGATCAATACAGATCTTGATCAAGATCATACCATTCAAATATTGCAAAACAAATATTTGAATAATAGAGTTGAACAAGATCATAGGTTTATCAAAAAACGGATAAAACCTATGCTGGGTTTTAAGAATTTTTATTCTGCTTCCATTACTATTTCAGGGATAGAAAACATTCGTATGATTCAAAAAGGACAAGTAAGAGGAGCTAAAAATCATCTTTCTACTTTTGAAAACTTTGCTATCTTAATGGCCGCATAATATCCAAAATTTGACTTAAACGAAAAACCTATACTAAAAAAACTATAGACGCGACAGAACCTCTCTTTTCCTTTCATTGTTTTAAGTGTTATGATTTAGGTAAAGATAAATCCTAAAAAATATTTACACACTTAAAACAAAAGACCCGGTTGGGAAGCTTGGATCTAACAAGACTTTTCTTATTTAATACATCCAAGCTCTTTAGCTTTCTCACTGCCCAATCTCGCTCAACGGTAGCCTTCCCTGAAGCTTTAGCCAGTTCATCATTTTGATGCTTAAGAGTCTGTATTGCATCTTTATAAACGCTAACAATTTTTGATGGATCAAAGGCTACTGAAGCATTTTCTAAACACTGACGCTTCCAATTTTGAAGGATTTTACTAGTGACGCCATATTTGGACGATAGCTCAACTAGCGTTAAATCTTCTTTTAGTAAAGCGAATACTATCTTAGTTTTTTCTTCCGAACTAAAATCCCTAATCTTATTTTTACCCATCTGATTAATTTATTGTATGACTCTAAAACTAAACGATACGGAAAATAAATTAAAATATTTTTGTCCGATTTTTTCAGTCCACTATATTCAGGTTTTCCCACATATTAACGCTGCAGTAGTGATTGACATTTTCCTTATTTCAACAAATTTGCCAAACTATCTTTTGATAACATTACACATATTTTTTTTCCATCTGGCGCATACATGGTATTGCTAGATGAAAATAATTGTGCCAATAACGCATCTATTTCGATTCCATTTAGTTTTGTGCCATGTGGTAGGCTCGCTTTTTTAGCCAATGTCCTGATGCAACATTCTGAAGTTTCCAGTTTATGCTTACTGTTGTTCCATTTGAGTTGTTCTATTAGCCCTTCCAATAATTGCTTTGGTGAGTGGTGGCTCAGTTCAGCTGGGCAGCCATGGATAATAATAGTAGATTCCCCAAATGGGTCAATAACAAAGCCTAATGAACGCAAAATAGCTTCATTTTCTAGTAAAACCATATAATCTATAGGGTTTACTACTAGGTGTTCTGGCATAAGCAACTGTTGTGATGCACCACTTTTATTTTGAAAGTGGGCCAAAAACTTGTCATACAGTACCCGTTCATGTGCTGCTTGCTGATCAATTAAAAGTGCACCAGACTGTACTTGCACGATAATATAGTTGGTATACAATTGTACAGCTGTTCCTACTCCATGCTGATGTTGCAATGTACCAACGGTTTGGTCTAATGTGCGCGTTGTGCTGTTATCTTTGTGATCCGTAAATAAATTTTGCCAGTTTTTAGAAGGCGTAGAAGATAGCGTAGAATGGTCTACTTTAAATTGTGTATAGGTGCGTTCTTTTTCTGAGTGCGTAGGATGGTTGTTTATTTGGACAGGATTTGTAAAGCGTAACAGAGAAAAATTGGTATCCTGGTCAAAATCTAAAGAATCGACTACATGATGGGTCGCCAAACTTTTTTTAATGGCCGCTTGCAAAATCGCATAAAGCGCTCTTTCGTCTTGAAATTTAATCTCTGTTTTAGTAGGGTGTACGTTTATGTCAACCCATTTAGGGTCAATGGTTAAATAGATGGTATAAAAGGGGAAGTTATCTACTGGTAAGAGTCTATCGTACGTGTTTTTAATCGCATGGTTTAAAAATGGGCTCCTTATAAAACGCTGGTTTACAAATAAAAATTGTTCCCCTCTTGTTTTTTTTGCTTGTTCTGGTTTGCCTATGTAACCTTCTATAGTCACTATATCGGTAGTTTCTTTACAGGGGATCAGTTGTTTTTTATAACTTTCTCCAAATAGATGGACAATTCTATGGCTTAATTTTTCTGGTGACAGATTATATATTTCCGTATCATTGTGGTAAAGTTTCCATCCAATCTCTGTTCTAGCAAGTGCTGCATGTTGGACTTCTTCTAGGATATGCTTGAATTCTACAGGGTTAGATTTCAAGAAGTTTCTTCGTGCTGGAACATTATAAAATAGATTTTTAACACTAACCTTAGTGCCTGGTGATGTAGCGACCGCTTCCTGTTTTTTGATCTTAGATCCCTCTATAGCAATCAAGACGCCGATAGACGCTTGATGTAGACGGGTTTCCATTTCTACCTGTGCTACTGCTGCGATAGAGGCCATTGCCTCTCCTCTAAAACCCATGGTTTGGATTTTAGATAAATCATCCGTGTTGGCAATCTTAGAAGTGGTATGTTTTTCAAAACACATTCGAGCATCTACTTCACTCATGCCTATACCATCATCAATCACTTGAATAAATTGCTTTCCAGCATCTTTTATAACAATTTTTATATTCTTGCTGCCTGCATCTATCGCGTTATCGAGTAGTTCTTTGACTACAGAAGCAGGACGTTGTACTACTTCGCCAGCTGCTATTTGATTAATCAGTAAATCAGAGAGAAGGCGAATTGTATTCATTACATTTGTGCTATGTGATGATTAGGGAATTTGGAACATTTAAGAAAACTTTATGTAGCCATGTCTTTGACCTTTCAATCGTTTTATTCAATTGTATCGGCCTATCATTCCCTAAAAATTAAAAATGTTGCTTTACAGATATAGTGGCCTGTAGGTAACATAAAGCGTTCTAAAAGTTTTTGCTTGTCATAAAACAAGTTTGTGAAAAGCCCGTTAACTGTTTTATGCAATAAGTGGTTACATAAATTTGCAGATTCTAATTTTTTTTGGTACCATATGTAAACAGCCTCTAGCAAGGGAATAGGAATTTTTTCTATGAAAATGAATCATAATCTTCATAGTTTTGTCTTTTCAGAGTTATTTGGGGGAGCGCATAGTACCCGTTTTATCAGCTCTTTTAAGATTTGGTTTTATGCAAGGGATAGTTTTAACCATTTACAAATTTATGCTACGCTATTATGCATTTCTGATGAGTTTATTTTATTCAAATTACATACTATAGCTTTATAGGTATGGAGGCGTTATTGGCCTAATCGCATGATGTGGCTGGCACAATGGCTGTTAGGGAAATTCATCCTGTGGGGCTGATATGTAAAGCCTTATACTAGTAAAAAAACAAACATGTGTGACAATATACGTAAAACCCAGTCAATATGCAAAGGATACATTGGACCAAAGGTGATTTTAGCAAACATGAGTACGCTTCTACTTGGTTTTCAAGGGTGCGATAAAGGTGTTTATAACCTTTTTTCAAAAGAAAGTAAAGACTCGTCATCTATTGCATTCAAATCACCCAAACACCAAACAGTATCTAATAATGTTATCTCTTCAAAAAGTAACTCCAGCCATTTTCTAGGAGTGGTAAGTTACTTCAAGATGGATCATAACCTTGGTCTTATACAGATTGATCCAGCAAACCAATCCGGTAAAACTGAATCGCAAAAAATGGGGTTGCTTTTTTATGCTCCTAAGAGTTTAAAGCATTGTGCAAATATGCATCTTTCCAATCAAGAGGTTACTTTATCTTACCTTGATGGTAGTAGTGAAGTACTTAGTATACTTATAGAGGTTCCAAACGAATGGATAGATGGGTTATCTAAGGAAAAGGAAGTGGAATCATTGTTTCATAAAGATGCCTGTAGTAAGCTAGAAGCAACCTGTACCAATGATTTTACTATTTTCAGTGTTTTAGATTATGGCATAAAAGCGTTTAATGGTATGAGTAGCATAGTGCTGCTTGAGAGTAGGCAAGATAAGACAAGATTTGAAGATGTTAATCATGCAGGTTTTATGGTTACAAAACGTACGCCTGCATCTACTAGTGAACTCGTTCAGCTGGTAAGATATCTTTCCACAAATACGGTTCATTCTACAAACGAAATCTGTTCTGCTTCGGTTTGTGGCAATAGATTGCAACCTGCTGCAAGCCCATCAGACGATGCTGCTTATCTTTATATTAAACATGGTAATCGTTATCGTCTGATATCATTAAATAATAGCGCATCCTCTGTTAAAGAGGGTAAGGCTATATATAAGCGTGTAATCGAGCAAGTAGATGCCTCAAGCCTAAAGCAGATGTCTCAAGAAGGAGTAGTTGCTGATGGTTTGAAAAAGCCTAAACAAACTCGTGATATTCAGGTCCAAACAGAAGATATGCCAGGAGAAGATTATCATAGTGACCATGAAAATAGTAAATTTGTTGATAGTAGCTTGTATGGTAGCTCGGGTATTGGCTGGGATTTTGATGGATGTGAAGACAATAATAGTAATATTTCAGAAGATGTAGAATGGGATAGTGATAAACTAGAAAAAGATGATGATGACGGTGGTGGTCAAGAAGAGGAAGATAAATATAATCCTGAGGTAGTAAAGCATTGTAGTGAAAAAACTCCATACTACACGCTGTATTTTAGCTAAAATGGACCAGGAAGCAATAGCTCGATTGCGTGATTAGTGGATTTCCTGTAAGAAGTTGCTTAACTTTTGTATCCATTTAGCTGTCTGTTTCTTACTATATAACAAAATCGTATCCATCGTTCAGCCAATGGTGGGGGCTTAAGGGCGAATGTATTTTAGCGCAGACGTGCAAAAAGCGGTTTGTGGATGGTTAGTATGCCCCCTGCTTATGGCTGCCGATAAAGGAATTTGGCACACAGTAAAATTAATGAAACAATCTGATTTCGAGAGGGAAAATCATAAACTCAGCCCAATACTCGGGCTTCAAACAGATGATTTTCTGATCCGCTGAAAACCAGATTGTTTAAAGACTAATGTTTTACTAAAACGCCAAATTCCTTTATCGGCGGCCATAATATCCCTAATAACGTGAGTTCGGTATTTATGTGACTGATTTACAACAATTTAATATCAATTATTTAGTTAATATTTGCACCTATTTAACAAGTTTTTATATCTAATTTTATAAATATAATATATATAATAAACTGATTATCAGAATTATTTGTTATTCAACTACCTATTTAACTGTCTATAAAACAAATTTTATAAATTTTTATTAATATTGATTATAAAATGAAAAAATAATCTAATCCCGAACTCACGTTAATACCTTAGTACAATGCTATTCCCGTATAATATACAAATCTTCTTTCGCTCGCTTCATATAATATTTTTCACGCGCAACCTTCTCTAAGAAATCCATATTATCAATAAGCTCTTTTTTTTCTTTCTTAATCTGCTGAATCTGAAATTTATAATCGATAGCCTCTGCTTGCAACTTTTGCCAACATTTGTATAATCTATACTGTACAAATACATTTTGATAATCCAAAAAGAGCATCCATACAGCAAACAAGATGGTTAAAATAAAATAGGGGTCTAACAATACTTTTTTAATAGGTTGCATTTTATTTTTATAGTTCATACTAAGCCAAAAACGTTAAAAAATTATTGTATATGTTCAGCCAATGGTGGGGGCTTAAGATACCCATACAGCTGATCGGTAAAAATTAACCCGATAGACAATAAACAAAAGGATAAGCAATATAAAATAATTACTTTAATAAGTAAAAGGCATAAATGCCTTTTATCTATCATCTTTGGGCCGATAGAAAGCATTATGTAGTATGGTTGTGCTATCTATGTCTTCCATATGTATACGTGAGTTCAGGATTAGATTATTTTTTCATTTGATAATCAATATCAATGAAAATTTATAAAATTTGTTTTATTAGACAGTTAAATAGGTAGTTGAATAACAAATAATTCTGGTAATCAGTTTATTATATATATTATATTTATAAAATTAGATATAAAAACTTGTTAAATAGGTGCAAATATTAACTAAATAATTGATATTAAATTGTTGTAAATCAGTCATATAAATCCTGAACTCACGTTAATAGGCTTACTTTTATACTTTTAAGCATCAATTAAACGGTGTAGGGTTCATGTGTAGGGTTCATCTTTTAAGTAAAAATTAGTTGTATTCAAATTATTACGGTAAGTTTGGAACTTATTTAAAGCGCAACTTTTTAAAAACGTTTCACTACCTACATCAACGTTAGATTTTTTAGCTGTTTGTGATGTGGTATTAAGATCTTTAATAACAGCTATATGTCGATTGCCATACATAGCAGAAAAGTGTGTCCAGTTAGTCTAGCATTTTTAGAGCAGGTCTGCTCTTTAGTAGAAGCTTACCAAAAGCGCGTAATGGTTTCTAATATTTTAGCTGCATTACTGAATGGATCTACTGCTTTGCTGAGCCAACTACCCGTTTTCGATCTAGAGCAGTTAGATCTACAACTAGATTTAGAGTTGATCATCAGTTTAGGTGGGGATGGAACCTTGTTAGAAACCATCCATTATCTTAAAGATCATGCGATTCCTGTACTAGGCATGCATACAGGTAATTTGGGATTTTTAACTAGGGTAACCCATACGGAAGTTATTGCTGGATTGGTAGATTTTTTTGAAGGCAATTATACCCTAGAAGAGCGGATACTTTTGGCTGTATATGGTTCAGATCTTCCTATTGCTTGTGCGCTTAACGAAGTAGCGCTGCTTAAGCAAGATAAGGTTAATTTACTAACCGTTGATGCCTATATAGATGAACAATTCATTACTACCTATCGAGTAGATGGGCTGATTATTGCTACACCTACAGGTTCTACTGCTTATTCACTGAGTTGTTCAGGTCCTATCGTGTTGACCCGCTCCAATAGCTTAGTTATTACCCCTATAAGCCCTCATAATTTGGCCTTACGTCCATTGGTTGTTCCCGACACTGCTTTATTAAGTTTTGTAGTTAAAAGCTGCAATAAAGAGATCCTGGTTGCCGTAGATGGAAGAATGATGCCCATGGCTGTTCACCAACCATTTGTAGTTAAAAAGGCTCCTTTTTCATTAAAGTTGGTGCAGCTTGGCCATACAACTATTTTTGATGTGTTACGTGAAAAGTTTTACTGGGGATTGGATGCTAGAAAGCCATAAGCATTTTATATGTTACTTTCTTATTAAGCAAAAAGCTGTTATCTTAATATGCAAATGATTGAGCTATAGTGGACTGATTTATCCGGACAAATTTTGGTTCTGTCGCGTTTATTCTAAAAAATGATTATTTTAGTATCGGTATTTACAAAAGTAGTTATTATGTTTAATATTTCTCCCGAGTTATTACCATATTTTAAAGGTTATTGTTCTTCATCAGAAGTCATCCTGTTATTTGTATACATGAAGTGTCGTTTTTCCTTGAGCTATAGAGATTTGGAAGAGATGATGCGTATGAGAGGCGCAAGAGTTGATCATTCTACGCTACAGAGATGGGTTATTAAGTTTGTTCCTCTGATAGATAAAGCAGTAAGAAAAAGAAAACGACCAATTGGTAGTAGTTGGAGAATGGATGAAACCTATGTTAAACTAAACGGGAAGTGGATCTATTTATATAGAGCAGTAGATCGTTATGGTGATACAGTTGACTTTTTTCTATCTGAGCATAGAGACAAGTCTTCAACGCTTTCTTTTTTTCGAAAGGCGATCACAGAAAATAATATTCCTAAGAAAGTAGTAATTGACAAAAGCGGTAGTAATAAAGCTGCCCTTGACGCGATCAATACAGATCTTGATCAAGATCATACCATTCAAATATTGCAAAACAAATATTTGAATAATAGAGTTGAACAAGATCATAGGTTTATCAAAAAACGGATAAAACCTATGCTGGGTTTTAAGAATTTTTATTCTGCTTCCATTACTATTTCAGGGATAGAAAACATTCGTATGATTCAAAAAGGACAAGTAAGAGGAGCTAAAAATCATCTTTCTACTTTTGAGAACTTTGCTATCTTAATGGCCGCATAATATCCAAAATTTGACTTAAACGAAAAACCTATACTAAGAAAACTATAGACGCGACAGAACCAGATTTGCTGAAGGTGTCACTCTTAAGTTGACAGCATGACGTCAACAGACACCCTTACCTTTTTTGAAAAGCCGAGACAATCCATCCTCCTCCTATTACATCTTCTGCCTCATAAAAAACAGCCGCTTGGCCAGGTGTAATGGCATGAACACCAGCACCAAAAAATACATGCATTTGATCACCTACTTGCTCAATCACAGCAGGCATACCTTGGTCATTATATCTCACCTTAGTAAGGGTATCTAATTTTCTGCCCTTTAGATCTGGATATTTGGATAAATTGAGTTGGTGTACATACATACCATCTCGACGCAATTGATCAAAAGTACCCAATACTACTCGATTGGTCTCCTTCTGTATAGCTATTACATATACTGCATAACCCAAAGTAATATTTAACCCTTTTCGCTGACCAATGGTATAAAAGGGATATCCTTCATGATGGCCCACTACCCTACCATCTTCTAATATAAACTCCCCCCCTTTAACCGTTTCTTCCAATCCAGGAACTTGTCGCTTTAAAAATCCACGGTAATCATTATCAGGAATAAAGCATATTTCATATGATTCAGACTTATTCACCAAATCTGTGAATCCACGTTCAGCAGCAAATGCACGAATAAAAGATTTGGTAAACCCACCTAACGGGAGTAAGGTCCTACTAAGACTCTCTTGAGAGATCCCCCACAGGGCATAGGATTGGTCTTTTTTAGGATCTAATCCCTTAGATATCATATAACGCCCCCGCTCTTCTCGTACCTTTGCATAATGACCGGTTGCTAGATAATCACAACCTAACTGATTAGCACGTTGCAAAAGTGCATCCCATTTAATATGAGTATTGCACAATACGCATGGATTTGGGGTTCTACCAGCTAGATATTCAGATTTAAAATGGTCAATTACATGCTCCCCAAATGCTTCTCTTATATCCACAACAATATGGGGAACACCCAATTCAACCGCCACATGCCTTGCATCATTGATGGCATCTAAACTACAACATCCCGTCTCTTTTTTCTTTCCACCACTACCCGCATAACTCCATGTTTTCATAGTAATACCTACTACTTCGTAGCCCTGCTCATGCAACATCACAGCGGATACAGAACTGTCTATGCCACCACTCATGGCTACCAATACACGTGCCTTTTTACTCATTTAGGTGCCTCTTAGGGGTTATTAAATTGCTATCAGGGTGCATATACCCTAGTGCAGGGAAAGGAAACAAAAAGTGGCTTTTTTAGCATAAAAGGAGAAATTATGCACCCACATCAATGCGTTTGAATGCAGTAACCGTTAAAGATGGCGCAACGGTCTTAAGGTATTGGGCTACAGTCAACTTACCATGCTTCACAAATGGTTGCTGCAATAGGGTATTTTCCTGAAAAAACTTATGTAATCTAGCTTGTGTTATTTTGTCGGCCTTAGCGCCATCATACCCTGCATCCATAATTTGTGCTTGGATAACGGCTGATTCCCTTTCTATGACAGCTGGGTCAACTTGATCTTTATCAACCGCTACTGGATTCATAGCAGCTACTTGCATGGCAACATCTCTACCTGCAGCGATCACTTGTTCACCTTGAGCGCCTTGTAAGGCTACCAAAACAGCTAAACGATTACCCGTATGGATATAGGAAACCGTTACCTCAGCGGCTAAGGTTTCATAAGTAGAAATTGTAATTTTTTCACCAGTGGTACCAGTAGATGCCAGAATGGCCTCCTGAACGGTTCCATTGCCCAATGGCAAGGCTTCTAGTGCGGCTATGGAAATAGGTTTATGCACTACTGCAACCTCCAAAATTGATTGGCCCAATTGCAAAAACAGCTCGTTTTTAGCTACAAAGTCGGTCTCACAGTTAAGCGCCAATAAGAAAGACTCCCTATTGTCTAAACTTGCACAAGCAAAAACAGCGCCTTCACTTGCATGATGTGTTACGCGATTTGCAAGTATTTTTTGCCCTTTCTTTCTAAGCAAATCAATGGCTTGCTCAACATCACCACCTGCCTCAATCAATGCTTTTTTACAATCCATCATTCCTGCACCTGTTCTTTTTCTCAGTGCAGCTACTTCTTCTGCTCTAACAACCATATATTATTTAGAATATCGCAATGACTTAATGATTATTTTTCTTTTTCTGGTTGGCCCTTAGGTGACGCAGGAGCTGCGGTCACTTTTTCCTTAGCTTCAGGTCTAGAAACTTTAGCTTTAGAAGGAACGGTTCTCTTGATTACCACGCCCTGCACCACTCTTATACCCCTTTTAGGAAGCACCTTGTTTCCTGCGTTACTGAGGGATTCTTCCTCCCTTTTAGGAGCTGTTTCTGCTTTCTCTTTTCTATAGGATGCTATACCTTCTTTAATTGCCTCAGCGAGATAACGCACTACAATATCAACAGAACGGAATGCATCATCATTACCAGGAATAGGAAAATCAACGATATCTGGATTTGTATTGGTATCTACAAGGGCAAAAACCGGAATACCCAATTTTCGAGCTTCCTCAACAGCAATATGCTCCTCCTTAATATCAATTACAAATAGTGCAGATGGCAACCTTGTAACATTGGCTAATCCCTTCAATATTCTATTGAGCTTCTCTTGCTCTCGCGCAATAACCAACCTTTCTTTTTTGGCTAAGTTTTTATAAGCAGCCATATGCATGTTTTTTTCTATGGAAAGCATGCGCTTTAATAGCTTGCGCGTATTTACAAAATTAGTAAGTGTACCACCAAGCCATCGTTCTGTAACATAAGGCATACCTAAGTCTTGTGCTGCCTGCTCTGCAGAGGCTTTAATTTGTTTTTTAGTAGCCACAAACAAAATCTTTTTCCCAGCTTGTGCCATTGCATTGAGTTGCAAAGCAGCCTCTTGCATACAGGTAATCGTTTGGTTCAGATCAATGATATGTATACCATTCTGCTTCATAAAAATAAAGGGAGCCATCTTAGGATGCCATTTCCTAGTCAGATGACCAAAATGGACGCCCGCATCAAGTAGTGCTTTGAATTCTAATTTTATCATTATGGGTAATAACAAATAATAACATATGAGAATAGGTCTAACGTTTTGTAAACTGGAATTTCTTTCTCGACTTTTTACGACCATATTTTTTACGCTCCACGACTCTAGCATCCCTGGTTAAGAAGCCTTCTTTCTTCAAGATAGGCCTATTGTTTTCTAAGTCCAATTTACAAAGCGCCCTAGCAATACCCAAGCGAATGGCTTCAGCCTGCCCACGCAATCCCCCACCTACAACGTTAACTTTCAGGTTATACTGGCCTGCCTTATCTAATTTTTCCAAAGGTTGCTTAACGATTAGACTAATTTCTTCTACTAGGAAATAATCTAAAAGTGGCTTATGATTAATGACAATATCTCCTGTCCCTTTCATAAGATAAACCCTAGCTACGGCGGTCTTTCTTCGACCTACTGCATTGACTGTCTCCATCCGTTAATAATTAGTACTTTAGGGTTACTGGGGTTGGTTTTTGAGCTGCATATGGATGAACAGATCCTTCACAAACATGTAAGTTGTGCAACAACCTTCTGCCCAACCTATTTTTAGGCAACATACCTTTTACAGCATGCTCTATCACACGTTTGGGGTTGACCGCTTGAACTTCTTGAAGTGTAGCACGCTTTAACCCACCAGGGTAACCCGAATAAGTGGTATAGGTTTTTTTTACCGATTTACTACCCGATAAAACTATTTTATCAGCATTCAAAACGATAACATGATCCCCTCCATCTACATGAGGCGTAAAATTGGGCTTATGCTTTCCACGAATGATGTACGCAAGCCGGCTAGCGAATCTACCCAACGGCTGAAATGAAGCATCAACAACAATCCATTGTTTGTTAACACTTTGCTTGTTAGCATATTTTGTCTTATAACTGATATAATCCACGCTTTTTAAAGAAAAAGTTGAACCAACAAAAAAACTTGAGGCCCTAAAAAACTAAAGGCCCCAAATATACCCCCTTATTGGATAAAATGCAAATTAAAGGCAATGAAAGCGCTATATAGTCGCTCCTCCTACTACAAAGTTAGGTGCATCAGCGCACAACCACCTCTGTAAAGGTATCTAAAGATAAGTATTTTTGTGCTAAGTTTCTAATTTCTAGAGGGGTTATGTGACGCACCTGATGGAAAAATGTAGCATAATAACTTTGGTCTAAGCCATGCAGGTAGGCTGCTTGAAACTTTTGCATGATAGCAAAGGGATCGTTAATGGTTGTTAAAAAGTGACCCAGTAAGTAATTTTTAACATTTTGTAAGGCTTCCTCTGGAATCTGTTCATGCTGTAATATTTCTATTTCTTTATAAATTTCTTGGATGGTTGCCTGAGTCACTTCTTGCGCTACTTCTGTAGTGATGGCTAGGTAACCAGCTTGTAGCAAAGCTACCATACTGGAATGAATCCCATAAGTATAGCCTTTGTCTTCTCGAATGTTCCGCATCAACCGAGAACCAAAATAACCACCTAAAAGGGTATTGACCACAACCATGGGTAAAAAATCTGGTTCCTTTTTGACCAATAATTTTTTACCGATTACAATGGCAGACTGCAAATGTTGCCCATCCACTAAGTCTACTTTTTCAGTAGGATTGCTACATGGCATTAGACCTACTTGCAAATCTTTTGTTGGGGTTAGCTGTTCTAGGGATTGTTTGATGCGTTGTAAGGCGGCTGGAGTAACCCATCCACTCACAAAAGCAGAACCATGCGCAAAGAGTACTTGCTCATAATGGTGGTGTAAATCGGCTCGTTGAATGCCAGCAACATCTTGCACGGTTAGATGCCTTCCATAAGGATGTGCTGCTGTAAAGAGCGCTGTACAAAATCGCTTATAGGCTACCTGATTATTCTTCTTATCGGCCATTTGAATGGCTTGCGCTTTTACATTTTTCAGCAATCGGAGTGATTTTTCAGGAAAACTAGCGGTCAATAGTATCTCTACTAATAAGTCTAACACGGGACTAAGATGCTTAGCAAGCGTGGAAAGAGAAATGGTGCAAAAGTCCTTCTGTACTCGCGTGCCAATAGTTGCACCATAATAATCGATGATGTGGGCAATATCTTGAGTACTTTTGGTTACAGTACCCTCTAGTAACATAGCAGCAGTAAAATAGGCTGCACCTGGATGCCGCTCATAGCAACTACCCGATTTAAAAATCAACTCTAATTCTATAATGGGTTGACTGCCCATATTTAGGAGATAAAGCGGCATCCCATTCGAAAGTATATGCCTTTCCGGCGATGGAAAGTCAATAGTTTCAATTGCTTTAAATTTTGGTGGAATGGTTCTATCGGGCATAAAAAATAGACTTTTAAAAGGAATTTTTATCTTACTTTTTTATCAAGAAATAAAGAGCATATAAAATACACCATGAAACGATTTATAGCCGGGCTATTAGATGTGTTGTTCCCACCCCTATGCGCAAGGTTCAACCATACACTTGTGCATGGAGAAACATTGATTTGTACCATTTGTTTCAGTTCATTTCCAGAAACAGATTCCCATACCTTAGTAGATAGCGCTATCACCAACCATTTTATAGATAAAGCAACTATAACCTATGGATTTGCGCTTTACAAGTTAAGAAAGAAGAGTCATTTTGAGCAAGTGCTCTTTGCAATGAAGTATAACAACCAACCCAAAATTGGAGAGATACTAGGATGGCACTATGGAAATATCTTGAATCAGCTGTCGATTATGCAAACCATCGATGCGATCGTAGCGATTCCTTTACACCCCAAAAGATTCAAAGAACGGGGATACAACCAAAGTGACTTTTTTGCAAAAGGACTTTCTGCTGCATTACACATCCCCTTCTACCCAAAATGTATAGCACGCATCGGCGATACGCCCTCCCAAACCAAGAAAAACAAAACAGAATGTATAACCAATCTTGAAGGCGCCTTTAAAGTCATAGAACCAGGTTTACTAACAGGCAAACATCTTTTTCTGGTAGATGATATTCTCACTACAGGGGCTACATTAGCCTCTTGCACCCATGCGCTTTTAGCATCAGGTGCATCGGAAGTGAGTATTGCCACAATAGCTGTAGTAGAAGCATAAAAAAAGCATTATCGGCCTGAGCTAGAGACCACACATCGGAATCCAATTGTAGCCGTAGTATCATCTTTATTCAAATAACGCCGAGTCCCTATTTGTAAAAAATAGGGACAATCCGCCCAAGAACAGCCTTTATACACTTTTTTAGCATCATCCTGGCCATCACGTCTAATAGGGTTTAAATCACTGGTCTCTTGCAAGGAAAGCGGACTGTAAGTATCACTTACCCAACAACAAACATTACCCACCATATCATACAGATCGAGATCATTTGGAGGGTAGGCATAGACATAAGAAGTAGATGCCGCATGGTCAGATGCACCAGCCATTCCCTTGTAATTGCCCTTTCCGCGCTTAAAATTAGCTAAAAACTGACCATTTTTTCCTCTTGGAGAGGGACCATCCCAAGGATAAATGCGTTGATGGCGCTGCAAATAGTCTATACCAGCTACACCAACTATACCGCGCGCAGCATATTCCCATTCTGCTTCGGTAGGCAGGCGAACTTTAAGTCGCGCTACTGCTTCACTCATCTGCTTATTCACAAGATCTGATGCAGCCGTATCACTACGAGGTTCAGCAGCTAGCTTTGCTTCAAGTTTCTTCATTTCCGCCTCCTGAAGCTTTTTGGTGCGCCACTTACAATATTCTGTAGCTTGTTCCCAACTGACACCGACAATGGGGTAATATATAAAGCCAGGGGCATATAAATAATTTTCTAATAATGGGTCATTAAAACTAGATCCCTCTACAAAAACCTGCTGATTGGGCATAGCAACTTTATATTGTTCCATCAAACCACTCTGTTGCAAATCATATAGGTATTCTCTATAGGCCAAATTGGTAATAGGTGTTTGATCTATCCAAAAAGCATTCACGGTGACAGGCTTGGCACAACAGCCTCCTGTACCAAGCCTATCTTCGCCTAAATTACCCATGATCATATACCCTCCTTCTACATAGACCATGCCTGGAATAGGTGGTGCTTGCTTACAAGGGGCTACAGAGAGCGTACCTGGTTGATTAAAGGGACGCCCTGTTGTCAAACTTACCTTACCTGGATCGGCGCTATCAGGGTGGCCTGTTCCGCAAGCTGTAACCCAAACCAAAGGGAACAAGGTAAAAAAATATCTTAACCAGGAGATACCAAGCATCATAGTCATATTCATTGTCTTGCGCACATCATGTGCAAAATTTTCTCTTTAAGGCATGTATTTCCATAAAAGATAGCGGGCGCATAGTTTATTTAAAAATAAACAAAAATATTGAATAGCGCGCACGATTACACCCATCATACCTTTTATATAATTACCCTAAGGGCAGGGAATCGTCAGTTATATCATTGGACGCTACAGCCTCATGAGGGTACAGCATAGCGGCTAAATAGGCTTGCCTAGTGTACATGCAAGGACAAATCACCGCACCCGGTATTTTTTTTAATAAAGTCAGATAGACAAAATAGGCCTCTAGCCTATCCGAAAAAAAACCAAGCTTCACAATATAATGCGGTTGCCTATAGCGGAGTTCAGAAGGATAAATAAAGGTGCTCACGAAGTCTTGTACCTTTAATGCTGCGGTCCTACTACTACCCATGTAGAGTTGTATGGTGTAACCCTTTAAGCAACCCATATGCGCATAAGCTACCTTTCGTTGCGCCAAACGTTGTGCCAAATGGTTGGTTTGGTCCAATGGGCAGACTAACGGCACAAGGGGGACTTTTTTTACCGCTTTAGGCTGTTTGCAACATTCAACCCTATATGCAGCAAGGTTTTCATCATAGGTCCCCTTTTTCAATCTTTGCAAGCTAGATGGAGATGCAGCATTTGACTCGACCCATACCATGAGGCTGAGCAAAAAGGACCATACTAGTTGCCCTATTGTCATTTTACTTGCATGGTGATGCATCATTCAAAAATTGAAGATTCATATGATAGCGCACTAAGCCTATTTTAAATCCAACATAAATAGCTCAAAACTAAATACCCCCAACCCCCACTGCTTTCCTAATTATAACAAAATGCATAGAAGAAAGGTGTAATCCATACTTTTTGATCCAGCAAAAAGCAAATCAAAATTCCCTCCCAGACGCCCCCGTATTATAGATCACATCTGCCCAGATCGTTCCAAGTCCCTTTCTTTAATGGCCTGACGTTTATCGTATAGTTTTTTACCACGTGCCAAGACAATGGCCAGCTTAGCAAACCCACGTTGGTTAATAAACAATTCTATAGGAATAATAGTCAAACCTTTTGCTTGGTTTTTAAGTAATTTCTGAAATTCTTTTTTCTGCAACAACAACTGACGGTCACGTTTCTCTTCATGATTATAGATGTTACCATGGCTATAGGCAGCAATATGCATCCCCTTTATCCAAAGTGATCCGCGATCAAAATAACAATAAGCCTCCTGAAGCGACCCTTTACCCATTCGAATGGACTTTATTTCTGTTCCTTTCAAAATAAGGCCAGCTGTATACCTATCTAAAAAAGTATAGGAAAAATGGGCTTGTCTATTCTTAATACAAACCTGAAATGGGGTTTTCTTACCTGACATAGGCTTAAAAAAAGATGATCTCTATAGATTTTCCAAATCTAAAAAATAAAATTGTAAAAGAAGGCGCACATTCACAGCTACCACTGACCAACAGGTCTATACAAATAAAAAATAAGCCTTATAACGTGAGTTCGGTATTTATTTGACTGATTTACAACAATTTAATATCAATTATTTAGTTAATATTTGCACCTATTTAACAAGTTTTTATATTTAATTGTTATAAATATAATATATATAATAAACCGATTATCGGAATTATTTGTTATTCAACTACCTATTTAACTGTCTATAAAACAAATTTTATAAATTTTTATTAATATTGATTATCAAATGAAAAAATAATCTAATCCCGAACTCACGTTTATAGCATCATCTGGATAGATAGGTAAATTTTAAATGATCCGCATCGCATTCTATAAAATTATACTATATTGCAAGAGGGTTTGAGAAAACACTAAAATTGTTTTACATACTATGACAGGAAGACCTTGGATTCAGCATTATCCTGCGTCCATCCCGCACACCGTTGATACTTCTAGATATAGCTCATTGGTCCATTTCATGGAAGAAATTTTTGAGCAGTATCAAGATTTGCCGATGTGTGAAAACATGGGCAAAGTACTGACTTTCAGTGCAGTAGATAAGTTATCTAAATCTTTTGCAGCTTATATTCAGCAATATACCAATTTACCAGTAGGATCACATGTAGCCATCCAACTACCGAATCTATTACAATATCCGATTGCCATGTTGGGTATGCTACGTGCTGGATTAGTAGTGGTCCACATCAATCCACAGTACACTCCTTCTGAAATGGCCTACCAGCTTAAAGATGCAAGTGTGCGTGCGATCGTTATATTAGAAAACTTTGCGCACAAACTGGTTGAAATTTTACCAGATACATCTATTCAAACCATTATTGTTACCAAGGTAGGTGACATGCTTGGTTCCATAAAAGGCAAGTTGCTTAATTTTGCCATTAAGCATATTAAAAAACTGGTGCCTACTTACAGCCTACTACACGCCATCTCTTTTAAGGAGGTTTTAGCAAACGGGAAAGAGGCTATTTTTCATCCTGTTGCTTTAAAATCTTCTGATACTGCTTTTTTACAATATACGGGCGGGACGACAGGTGTATGCAAAGGGGCTATTCTATCCCATGGGAACCTTACTGCTAATTTCCAACAATCAGAACCTGTGCTGCGTCTTTTCTTAAAGGAAAAAGAAGAACGGGCCGTCATTCCGTTGCCACTTTATCATATTTTCGGATTAGGTAGCCTATTTATGATGGCCAAACTGGGGGTAAAATGTTCACTGATTACGAATCCTAGAAACATTCCCAGATTTATAAAAGAATTGCAGAAAAGTAAACCTACTTGTTTAATAGGCATTAATACATTATTTGAAAAGTTATTGGCACATAAAAAATTCAAAAAACTAAAGCTTACTGCTTTAAAGCTTACCATAGCAGGTGGCATGAAAACGGAAGAACAGGTTAAAAATCAGTGGGAGCACCTAACCGGTAGCAAACTTATGGAAGGGTATGGTCTAACAGAGTGTTCGCCTGTTATCTCCACCGATATGATTAATGGCATGCGCCATATGCCACTCCCTGGCACATTTGTAATCATAGCAGATGAAACGGGTAAAGAAGTGCCCTATGGAACAGCTGGCGAGCTACTGATTAAAGGACCTCAACTGACCCAAGCCTATTGGCAGAAACCCACAGAAACAGCAGGCGCTTTTGTGAATGGATGGTTTAAAACAGGCGATATAGCCACAATGGATGAAAATGGATTTGTATCTATTGTGGACCGCAAAAAAGATATGATCAATATTTCTGGCTTTAACGTATACCCGAATGAAATAGAGGAAACCTTGATAGGTCACCCAAAAGTATTAGAAGTAGGCGCTATTGGGATAACCGATGTCACACTCAAGGAAGCGATTAAGGTGTGTATTGTAAAAAAGGATGCAACGCTTACTGCTGAGGAAATTATAGCCTATTGTAAAGCAAAAATGGCCCGCTATAAAGTACCTAAATATGTGGAATTTTGTAATAGCTTACCTAAATCACCTATAGGTAAAGTACTCAGGAGATTATTAAAGGAATAGATAAAGGAGTTTTTATATTACTTTTTGCTTGATAAAAGCCTTTTTATCAAGCAAAAAGCTGCGCACATATTCCTTTTTACTAAAATATGTTGTACTATTTATTCAAATATCTACAGGCTACTTTTCACTGGCCTGGGACAGGCTTATTTAAGTATATTTCTTTTCGAGCAGCTATGGCCACACTTAGCTCTTTTACCATTACCTTTCTACTAGGGCAACGTTTTATAGACTATTTAAACAAAAGACAAATCACTGAACCCAATCGACCCTTAGGATTTAATGAAGCCAAAAAGAACGCCCATACCCCTACCATGGGGGGTATGCTTATTATACTGGCAACCGTGGTACCCACGTTACTCTTTTCAAAATTGCATAACATATACATCATCCTATTGTTAACCACTACTATTTGGATGGGGTTAGTTGGCTTTTTGGACGACCACATCAAGGTATTTAAAAAACAAAAAAATGGATTGAATGGATGGATCAAACTATTAGGCCAAATTGCTTTAGGTTGTATTGTAAGTATGACCCTTTATCTACATAAGGCCGTAGTCATACGTGAGGTATCCATTGCTCAGGAAACACCCACTGGACTAGTGGACCAAGTATCCTCTGGATACAACGATATTAAATCCACTAAAACAACTATCCCTTTTTTCAAAGAAAATGAACTCGATTATGCACAAATAAGTGCCCTCTTGCTAGGCAATGCAAACTATACATGGATCGTTTACATGGCTATGGTAGCTTTTATTATTGCGGCTGTTTCAAATGCCTCTAATTTAACAGATGGGCTTGATGGATTAACGGCTAGTACTTCTGTAATTGTTGGTACTACGTTGGCCGTCCTTGCTTACTTATCTGGCCACATAATATTTGCCCAATATTTAAATATTATGTATATCCCAAATTTGGGAGAGCTTACTATATTTTGTTGTGCATTTGTGGGGTCATGTATGGGTTTTCTTTGGTATAATGCTTATCCTGCACAAATCTTTATGGGCGACACGGGCAGCTTAACCATTGGCGCCATTATTGCCGTAGTAGCCATTTGTATTCGAAAGGAACTGCTGATTCCCATGCTATGTGGTATATTTCTCATGGAAAATCTATCGGTGATATTACAAACCAGTTATTTTAAGTTCACCAAAAAACATTATGGAACAGGCAGAAGAATTTTTAAAATGGCACCTCTGCATCACCACTATCAGAAATTAGGATGGCATGAATCAAAGATTGTAACACGGTTTTTAATCCTTAGCATTTTACTAGCCATTGCTACCCTGGTCACTTTAAAAATCCGATAAAAAAGGATGGTTTATTAGGTTTTATAAAGTGTGTGTTTTCTTTTTTCGTGCGGGAGTCAGATCAGTAAATCGCCCTGAATAGATGCCGGTTCTGTCGCGTTTATTCTAAAAAATCATTATTTTAGTATCTGTAGTTAAAAAAGTAGTTACTATGTTTAATATTTCGCCCAAATTATTACCTTATTTTAAAGGCTATTGTTCTTCAGCAGAGGTGATCCTGTTATTTGTATATATGAAATGTCGATTTTCTTTGAGCTATCGGGATTTAGAAGAAATGATGCGTATAAGAGGCGCCAAAGTCGATCACTCTACTTTACAGAGATGGGTTATTAAGTTTGTTCCTCTTATAGATGAAGCAGTAAGAAAAAGAAAATGACCAGTTGGTCGTAGTTGGAGAATGGATGAAACCTATGTTAAACTAAACGGGAAGTGGATCTATTTATATAGAGCAGTAGATCGTTATGGTGATACAGTTAACTTTTTTCTATCTGAGCATAGAGACAAGTCTGCAGCTTTTTCTTTTTTTCGTAAGGCGATCACAGAAAATAATATTCTTAAGAAAGTAGTAATTGACAAAAGCGGTAGTAATAAAGCTGCCCTTGATACGATCAATACAGAACTTGATCAAGATCATACTATTCAAATATTTCAAAACAAATACTTGAATAATAGAGTTGAACAAGATCATAGGTTTATCA
The DNA here is from genome assembly GCF_936981045.1 of Cardinium endosymbiont of Oedothorax gibbosus. GTDB lineage: Bacteria > Bacteroidota > Bacteroidia > Cytophagales > Amoebophilaceae > Cardinium. The sequence continues at coordinate 369,771 of NZ_OW441264.1, read as the reverse complement.
AAAAACGGCTAAAACCTATGCTTAGTTTTAAGTGTTTTAAGTCTGCGGCCATTGCACGCCGGCACAGGTGTGCAACAAATGGGGTGTAAGTCCCCTGACTCTAATTTGTCTATTTCGGGAGTCTAGCAGGAGGTTGGATTTGTGAGGTGATTCACAGGTTTAAATTACCTTTAAATGCATCTGCAAAATAGCGGGCTACAACAAAAGTGAACCCAAATTAGCCTCTTTAAGCCGTTTAAGCGCATTTGCCGACTGTCTAGTGGCTACAGGAAGGCTGATAGTAGGATGGAAAAAATAGACCATGACCATCATACAAGTGCCGGGGTGTTAGGGGTTGCACGCTATGAATGTTTCACATCATAGTCCGGGAGATCTGATATGAATCCAGTAGGTCACTGGAAACTTTATTGTATAAGTAAAGCGAAATCAATAAGGGTCATATCAGAAGTCCGCGGGGTCTATAATACCGTTCGTATTGATTAGGAAACCACTCAAGAGGAAAGGGACCCTACTTCAATTAACGAGTTTAAAAGAGTTGAGAATGTCTGATTGCCCTAAAGCTATGAACGGAACATTAAAAGTTCGGCAACTCCAAAGAACTCTATATCTTAAATCCAAGCAATGTAAGAAAGTCAGATTTTATAGTATATATGATAAAATTTATCTAAAAGATGTACTTTGGGAAGCTTGGCGTCAAGTCAAAGCAAATCAAGGTTCAGCAGGGATTGATGGTAAAAGCATAAGTGATATAATAGATCAAGGTGAGGCAAAGATTATCAATAAATTGCAGCAGCAACTACGCGCAAAGCTATACAAATTTACCTCAAGCAGGTTGATAGAAATACCCAAAGCTAAAGGTGGAACAAGGCCACTAGAGGTAATGACCGTAGAAGATCGCTCAATGGCGGAAGTGTTCTATAAACTGTGTCACATCTCCTGTTCATCTCAACGTCTCTTTTAATCTACCGGAAAAAAAGATGTCTATCTGAGATATGGTCAACGCCCAGTTTCGCAGCGGCATAGTCCATTTATCCTCGATCTTCTTTATGGCACAATATACTAATTTATACAAAGCATTTATACTGGTAAACGCTCCTTTTGTCTTGGTAAACTTCCTAATCTGCCTATGCAAGCTTTCTATAGGATTGGTGGTATAAATTAGCCTTCTGACAGGATCTGAATACTTAAAATAACCAGACAAATGTTCCCAATTATTTTGCCAAGATTTGGTAACCATTGGATATTTCCCCCCCCATTTTTCTTCTAATTCCAATAGATAATGCTCAGCAACTTCCTTACTTGAAGCTTGATATATTTGCTTTAAATCAGTTAAAAAACGTTTTACGTCTTTGCTAGCTACATACTTGAGTGAGTTTCGTATCTGATGTACTACACAGACCTGCACTTGTGCATTAGGGAAAACGCTATTTATGGCTGAAGGAAAGCTTTTTAGGCCATCAACACAGGCAATAAGGATATCTTCTACACCTCTTTCCTTAAGCTCGTTAAGTACACCCAACCAGAAGTTAGCCCCCTCACTTTCAGACAAATAAATCCCAATACTTCTTTTTTACCCTCTTGATCTATGCCTAATAAGGTATACATGCATTTGCTTACACATCTGCCATCTTCTTTTACCTTAAAAAATATCCCATCCATGAAAACTATCGGATAAACTGATTGAAGAGGGCGGTTACGCCATTCATTTATTATCGGTAACAAGCTATCTGTAATAGATGATATTTCAGCAGCTGATACTTTATGATCATAGATCTCTTCAACATGAACGGCTATAGATTTATGGCTCATACCACTAGAAAACATGCTTAAGATCTTGCTTTCCAGCTCAGGATGTAGGCTTGTTTGACGCTTTTTAACTATTTGTGGATCGAAACTACCTGTCCTATCCCTAGGAGTTAGCAGATCAAAGGAACCAGAACTTGTGCGTAAAGTTTTAGAGCTTTTTCCATTTCTTCTATTATTTTCTGTTGAATCACTAGATAAATGGTGTGCTATTTCACCTTCTAGACTTGCCTCTAGAAGCTTTTTTATCAGAGGCGTTAAAGCACCACCTTTTCCTATTAAAGGCTTACCTAAACGGATAGAGCACAAAATATTTTCCTCCAGAAATTTGTAATCTACTAAACCAACATAGGAATTGTTCTTATTTTCTTCCATGTCTAAAACCTTTAATGTTTATTTAATTAATTTATAACTTTTTATCGCCTTGACACAGTTTATAGAACACTTCCTCAATAGCGTCAACTTAAGGGTTTATTGGTTAGCAAACTCTTCTAAAAACATGATTCCGTCTAGGTTTATCGACCTTATCTCGACTATATAATCGACTTATCCGGATTTTAATTTTAGCACGTATACTGGCTCTATTAAAAAGTCTCTGAAAGCTCTTGGGAGAGCAATCGCCAACAAGAACCTGATACAGTTTCTGCCTCATTACACCAAATAAAACGGAAAAGTTTAACCGATATTGAGCAATTTGGTCTGGGTTCCAAGCGCCTTGTCTATCACACATATGAAGTGATAGTATATTACACATCACTAAGTGTGCCCAAAACTCTTGTAGTACGGCATCTAAGTTTTTTCCAGAGAAATTCTCTAATTCTGAACCTATCTTAAGTCGTTTATAACACTCCTCTATGTGCCACCTTAATAGGTATGCTTTGCTGATATCGTCTGCAGTAAATTTTTCTCGGTCAAAAAGAGAGGTAACCAATACTTCCAGTTTGTCGTTGGGTAAACTAAGGGCTATGACCCTTACTTTTTGGCCGATTGTCTTGGAATTATTTGCCAACATAAAATCAAAATCTGATTTACCAGATGAAACCATTTTCCATAGATTGGTATAATTTTTTTCTTGCACACGAAAAATAAAGTCTGTTTGGCAAGCATTATGTTGCTCAATAAACTTTATTGAAATATAACCACGATCATAGATGAATAATAGTTTTTCTTGCTCTAATGAACGCAGTTGGTTAATTACTTCAGGTAATTGTTCTTCTGCCATTGTTTGCTCTCCCACATGCCAAGGTGCAAAACGTGCACTGATAATCAGAGAAGTACATAAATCAACGAAAAGGGAACCTCTAGCCAATGAAGGCATAGTGCCTGTAGTTCCATTCGGGTTAAGGCGACCAAACTTAGAGACGATTTCTTGAGAACCAGGCAAGCGAACTGAGGAGCCATCTCTAGCAATAACTCTATAACCTCTCCATGTTCCATATGAGGTATCACCTTGATAAGCTGTTTGAAGGCTTAAATCCAATAATTCTTTAAATCCTGTATGAGCAATTTTATATCTTGCTTTTGAAAAAGCTTGCTTGGATGGGGGAATTTTAAAAGTTGATGGTTCCATAAGTTCACACTCTATACCTAAACTTTTTTAACTAACCTCAAAATCATAGAAAATACCACTGGAAATGTAAGTTTTCTCCTGCGTGTGAAACTATTTTTTGCCAAACAATGCTTCACTGGAAACTTACGCAAGTGTATGGTATCTTTAATTCGTAAAATAATATTTTTCCCTTTCTCTACCATGTCTTTATATAAAAAAGTACATTTTAAACTTTATTCATCAAATAATACAGAAGGAAAGTATTTTTTATAGAATTAAAAGACAATTATAGGTAGATACTTGAAGGGAAAAACCAAACAATACTAAACAAATAATTACTCATATTTTCCCTTAAGTTGACGCCATTGACCGATCATATAGGTTGGAAGCAACTTACGCAAGCATTGGGGGACCGGGTACAATTAGTAGGGGATGATCTATTTGTGACCAATCCCGTACGCTTAAAGAAGGGCATAGAAGAAAATTTAGTGAATGCAGTGCTGATTAAATACAATCAGATAACGTGAATTCGGGATTAGATTATTTTTTTATTTGATAATCAATATTAATAAAAATTTATAAAATTTGTTTTATAGACAGTTAAATAAGTAGTTGAATAACAAATAATTCTGATAATCAGTTTATTATATATATTATATTTATAAAATTAGATATAAAAACTTGTTAAATAGGTGCAAATATTAACTAAATAATTGATATTAAATTGTTGTAAATCAGTCAAATAAATCCCGAACTCACGTTATGTATGTAAAGTAATGCGCACTAATCTGAAGAAGTTGGCGCAACGGCTACATCTGAACTAAGTAGACTAGATGAGTATAAAAAACAGAATGGGTACACCCACTTTAGACCAAGCACCTACTTTTGCGGTTTTACTTTTACATGGTTTATACGCCAAGGCAGATGAGTTGAAACCCATTGCAGCCAAGTTGAATAAGCAATTTGGAAACGCGGTTCTACTTATTCAGCCAACATGTAGGGTTGGACTAAAGTCTGTCATACGATCTATAGATCAACAAGCAGAAGACCTGCTTAGACAGGTACAACTTGCGCTCATGCGCTATCAAAAAGAAATACAACCTTTTCCACTCATTATCATCGGCTATAGTCAAGGTGGGGTATTGGCCTGTATTTTAGGAAAAGCCTATAAAAGCCAGCTCAATATAGTTGGCATTATTACCCTTAATGCGCCCCTAATGGGCACACCACTCCTTGAGCGCAGCTGAAGGGATGTGCAGGAATTTATAGCCAGCGCAGAAAAGGGATTGCAGCTTATAGATTATCCCCTATCTAGAATCAAATGGAGTATGACCCTACAGACATGGATGCTACTATTTACACGTCCACGCTGGGTGCCTATAAATGGTTTAAAAGATATACTGCCCAATAGTGCATGTATACAAGGTATATGTAGCTTCCTACAAGATAATAGGGAGTTACCTTGTTTGTTGATTGCTACCCATCAGAATGATTTTTCAGGATTATTCAATATGAAAACAGTTGACCAGCATAAGGCCATAGAGGCATTAAATGATGCCTATGCGCTATGGATTACTGGCGAAAAGGGCGGAAGACACGATACCCTAATTCCGTTAGCCAGTCAGTTAGGAAGGAAAGATGATCTTAATAACCTGATGCCCATAGATACGAACAACCTAAACTATAGGCATGTGGCTGTGATTTGGCCCAGCCGCTCCCAAATAAAAGGCCGTATGTATAAGGGGATACTCCATGAGAGCAACTTAGTAGCTATAGATCCTAATTTATTTGTAGACCAGCGTGAAACGGTACTTTATGCTGACTTAATTTTAACCGATGTAATCCAATTTATTCAGCAGTTGGTATAAAGATATGGACACAGTCCTAATAAAGATGGTCATACTAAAGCCCCCTATATACCCCTTATTATAGGGTAAAAGAGATACAAGCTACAAGAGGATCCATAGTAAAAATTTGGAAAATCTATATACGTGAGTTCGGGATTAGATTATTTTTTCATTTGATAATCAATATCAATGAAAATTTATAAAATTTGTTTTATAGACAGTTAAATAGGTAGTTAAATAACAAATAATTCTGGTAATCAGTTTATTATATATATTATATTTATAAAATTAGATATAAAAACTTGTTAAATAGGTGTAAATATTAACTAAATAATTGATATTAAATTGTTGTAAATCAGTCAAATAAATCCCGAACTCACGTTATATAAATGTATTACTATCAAGTAGGTGCAAATCTAACCTAATCGAGGTCGGTATCTTAAATCTTTCTAATGCACCTGTGTTAACATTTAACCTTAAGAAATACTTTTTTTTAATTGCAGCTTACCTGTTCTATGGTTGTTGGCCCTATCATCATATCGAAATGGGTGCTGGTTTAACCAAACAAATAAAGGAAAATATAAGTTTCTCAACAACTGAACTTAGTAGTAAAGAAACAAGACCTTCTTTGCTCAAATGTGTTCTGGTATTGTTGCATGGCCTTACTATGGATGCGTCTGAGTGTAATGCAATCAAGAAAACAGTGGAGGATCAATTCGAAAAAGTTGTTGAGATCATTCAGCCAAAATGCAGAGAGGAATGGGCATCAGCACGCCTATCAATAGATGAGCAAGCAAGAAAAGTTGTTTCAGAGGTAAAAGAGATATTACGTACTAGCTATTCGAAATATTCTGAGGAAGAACGTAAAGCGTTACCAATCAATATATTTGGCTATAGCCAAGGTGAGTTAGTAGCTTGTATTTTAGCAGACAACTATGGACATGAACTCAAGATTAAAGCTGTAATATCCGCTTTTGCACCTGTATCCGGCACAGATGTATTTGAGAATAGTCGATCTGATGTAAATGCGTTTAACGAAAAGGCAAAGCCAGGATTAGGAGCTATAGGTCATCCTAAGACTTCATTAGCTGAAGCAAAAGCCCTAGGAATGATACTAAACACTCCTGTTGTTCAGAAAGTTGCCCATGTATTCTTTCAAAGCGTAAGCGACATGCGTATACATGCTACGTGCACTGCAGATATAAAAGCATTCATACGTGAAGGCAAGCACAAGATCCCTATATTACTTATAGCTGGTTATATAGATAACTTCTCTGAATGCTTTGATTTTGAAGAAGAGGACAACGAACAAGTTAATACATTTGCTAAAGCCTATGCAAAACTTACTACTGGACAAGAGGATGGAGCACATGACATTCTGATTCCTGTAAAACGTCAACTATGTAGGATAGATAGCTTTGAAAATCTTGCTACTTCCAAAGATGACCCTGTTTATCCTTACAATGTAAGAAGATATATTGCTAAAGAAACAATCCATTGTTACAATTTAACGCCGATCCTTTCTGATTTCCAAGTGAACCATGGCAAAACATTATTTGAATCTGAGAAAACTATAGCAGCTATTATAGACTTTATAGGTCAACACAATAATCTGAGTATAGAAAGGTAGTAACCACAGACCTACTTGTAAAAAAGTAGAAAATATCTGGGACCCGTTCAGCCTTGTCGGAATATTATGAAAAAACAGAAAACCCGCTCCTGTGTAAAAAGTTTCTCAACTTTTTACACAGGGCTTGATTTTTCGTTCAATTTTTATCAAGCGAAAGAAGTAATATATACCTTCCTTTTTCTTTTTACGTGAGTTCGGGATTTATTTGACTGATTTACAACAATTTAATATCAATTATTTAGTTAATATTTGCACCTATTTAACAAGTTTTTATATCTAATTTTATAAATATAATATATATAATAAACTGATTACCAGAATTATTTGTTATTCAACTACCTATTTAACTGTCTATAAAATAAATTTTATAAATTTTCATTGATATTGATTATCAAATGAAAAAATAATCTAATCCCGAACTCAGGTTTTTATTTTCCATTTACAAACACCACTTCTCCTTGGTCATAACCGATAAGGATAGGCTGATCTTTCGTAACGCGTCCAGATAGCAATTCCTTAGACAATACATTGAGTATGGTGCGTTGCATTAAACGTTTGAGCGGCCTTGCACCAAACTGCACGCTATACCCTTCTTGTGATAGGTAATCTATCAGAACCTCATCCATCTGGATCACTATACCATTCTTTCGTAAATCTGCTTTGAGTTTTTCTACCTGAATATGTACAATATCTTTAATCACCCCTTTCGAGAGTGGATTAAACATAATGATTGCATCTACTCGATTTAAAAACTCTGGACGCATCTGATTTTGCAGCAATTGTATAACCGCTTCTTTCGTTTCTGCCCATACTTCTTTAGCAGGTAAGTCTTCAATACCAGCGAATCTACTTTGAATAAGATGGGCACCCATATTACTGGTCATAATAATAATGGTATTTTTAAAATTTGCTGTTCTGCCTTTATTATCTGTTAGCCTACCGTCATCCAATACTTGCAACAAAATATTAAAAACATCTGGATGTGCTTTTTCTATTTCATCTAATAAAATTACTGAATAGGGTTTGTTCCGTACCGCTTCTGTCAGCTGGCCACCTTCATCATATCCCATATAGCCAGGTGGTGCACCAATCAACCGACTAACCGCATGTTTTTCTTGGTATTCTGATATATCTATGCGAATCATGGCCTGTTCATCTTTGAATAAGAATTGTGCCAGTGCTTTGGCTAGTTCGGTTTTACCTACTCCAGTAGTACCTAAAAAGATAAAAGAACCAATAGGCTTACGGGGGTCTTGTAATTCAGCGCGGCTTCTACGCACTGCGTCAGCAATAGCCTGAATGGCTTCTGCTTGACCTGCAACACGCTCGGCCAGTACAGCCTCTAAGTGGAGTAGTTTTTCTCGTTCATCTTGTAGCATTTTAGCAATAGGAATACCCGTTCTCTGCGCTATAACTTCAGCAATATCCTCCTGTGTCACTTCTTCTTTAAAAAGTGGACTCGTGTCACGAAGTGCTTCTACTTTTTCTTGTAATGCTTTGAGTTTTTTTTCTGCTTCTATAAGCTTTCCATATCGAATTTCCGCTACCTTACCATAGTCAAAACTTCGCTCAGCTTGTTCGGAATCTAAACGCAATTGTTCAATTTGTTTCTTCTGTGTACTAATATCCTGAATAATTGACTTGTCATGTTCCCATTTTGCTTTCAGAGTATTCTTCTTTTCATTTAGTGCTGTAATGGTTTTAGACAATTCTTCTAACTTAACTATATTTCTTTCTTTTCGAATCGCTTCTCTTTCAATTTCTAATTCGGTAATTTTTCGTTGGATTTGGTCTAAATCCACAGGAATAGCATCTAAATCAATCCGTTTTTTGGCAGCAGCTTCATCCATTACATCTATGGCTTTATCAGGGAGAAAGCCCGGTAAATAGCGATCAGAGAGCCGTACAGTTGCTGTAACCGCATTATCTTTAATGCGTATACCATGATGTAGCTCGTACTTTGGCTTTATGCCTCGTATAATAGAAATAGCATGCTCCTGACTTGGTTCATCTACCATTATAACTTGAAACCTTCTTTCTAGGGCTTTATCCTTCTCTATATACTTTTGGTATTCCTTTAGCGTAGTAGCACCAATCGCATGTAGTGCTCCACGCGCAAGTGCTGGTTTAAGTAGATTTGCAGCATCCATGGCACCTTCTCCAGAGGCACCTGCCCCAATAAGCATGTGGATTTCATCAATGAAAAGCATAAACTCCCCATTAGAATCAATTACCTCCTTAATGACGGCTTTAAGTCGCTCCTCAAACTCACCTTTGTATTTGGCACCAGCAATCAAAAGGCCTAAGTCTAATGCAAAAATTAACTTAGATTTGATGTTTTCAGGGACATCACCAGCTACAATTCTTTGCGCTAACCCCTCTACAATAGCTGTTTTACCTACACCAGGTTCTCCAATTAATAGGGGGTTGCTTTTTGTTCTACGTGAAATAATTTGTACCATTCTTCTAGATTCTTCATCACGCCCAATGACTGGATCTATTTTGCCTGCTTTAACCAATTGATTTAAGTTTTTTGCGTAACGCTCCAGCGACCTATATTTAGACTCTGCACTAGGATCAGAAACTTTGTGAGTACCCCGTAAGGCTTGAATGGCTTGTAGCAACGGTTGTTCTGTTATGCCATGCGTTTTCATTAACGCTGCTGTCTTATCTTTACCTGCGCAGAGGCTTAAAAGTAAATGATCTACCGCGATAAAATCATCACCTAATTTGTTTTTGTAACTTTCTGCGACACGAAAGGTAACATCCATATTTGGTGATAAATAAGGCTGCTGCCCAGAGGCTTTTGGATAGGTTTGGATAAGTGTATCCAATGCTTGCTCTAAAGGCATTAAGGCAACCTGAAGTTGCCTGGTAAGGAAGGTAACGTGTGCTTCGTTGCTGCTTAAAATGGCCTTCAGTAAGTGACCATTTTCAATAGTAAGTTGTTGATTGGCTTGCGCAATCTCTATAGCGCTTTGTATAGATTCTTGTGCTTTAATGGTGTATTTTCCAAAGTCCATAATGTTTGGTATCTGTTGTTGATTTACTATTAACGTGAGTTCGATATTTATTTGACTGATTTACAACAATTTAATATCAATTAACCTGAGTTCGGGATTAGCTTGTTAAAAAATAGCTTTAAAAAGCTTCTTTGTGTTTTAAATTTGGAGATAAAAAAATACTAACCAGATTATCCAAAGAAGCCAGTTATGAATGTAGAAATAATTAGTTGAAATATATTATGCTGTTGATGAATTTCTCATAAAGTTTATGCCGTATATGGAAAAACAACTGTTAACCAACTCTAAAAGAAAACCCACTAGAACTTGTTCATTAACTTTGAGTGAAATAATGACTGTTCTTATTGCCTTTCATGTGATTGGTTTTAGAAATTTTAAGTCTTATTATATTCATTTACAGCAATTTCATTCTAGTAAATTTGGAAAGTTAGTAAGCTACAATAGATTTATAGAACTGATCCAAAGAACGTTAGTTCCCTTGTACTGTTTTACACAAAGTCTTGCTAAAACAAAAACAGGTTGTTATTTTATGGATGCAACAGCCATCAAGGTTTGCCATATCAAAAGAGCCTATACGTACAGGGTTTTTAAATCGATTGCTACTAAAGGTAAAACCAGCATCGGTTAGTTTTTTGGATTAAAGTTGCACTTGATAGTCAATGATTTAGGAGAAATTATGAATTTTCAACTGACCATAGGTAAAACTAATGATAGGCTTCCTGTAGAAAATTTGTGTAAACACTTGATGGGTAAAATGTTTGCCAATAAAGGTTACATAAGCAAAGATTTATTTAAAAAACTGATCGAGAAAGGCGTGGAACTCATTACCCAGATCAGAAAAAATATGAAAAATGCTTTTATGCCACTCTGGGATAAACTGATGCTTAGAAAACGATCTATAATTGAAACTATTATAGATCAGCTCAAAAATATTAGCCAGATAGAACATTCCAGGCATAGAAGCATACCTAATTTTCTAGTCAATTTGATAGCTGGAATTACAGCTTATGCACTAAAAGAGAAAAAACCTTCTATAACTAATATATATATGACTGGTTCACAATACGTATAATCCCGAACTGAGGTATATAAAAACTTGTTAAATAGGTGCAAATATTAACTAAATAATTGATATTAAATTGTTGTAAATCAGTAAAATAAATCCCGAACTCACGTTAATAAGTTTTAATAACTTTTCGTGTGGGATGCTAGTAAAGTATGATTGAAAATCAATCTCAACTACGCCCCATGCCTGCTGGTATAGATCTTCTCGGATCACTAAACTCGCTTGTTTGGCTCCTCGTTTCGGTCTATAGCCGTATGAACATTCATGAAAATCAGCTTCGAAGATCGGTTCAATGACTATTTTCATTGCTGTGAGCACTATGAGATCTTCTACGGTCATTACCTCTAGTGGCCTTGTTCCACCTTTAGCTTTGGGTATTTCTACCAACCTGCTTGAGGTAAATTTGTATAGCTTTGCGCGTAGTTGCTGCTGCAATTTATTGATAATCTTTGCCTCACCTTGATCTATTATATCACTTATGCTTTTACCATCAATTCCTGCTGAACCTTGATTTGCTTTGACTTGACGCCAAGCTTCCCAAAGTACATCTTTTAGATAAATTTTATCATATATACTATAAAATCTGACTTCCTTACATTGCTTGGATTTGAGATATAGAGTTCTTTGGAGTTGCTGAACTTTTAATGTTCCGTTCATAGCTTTAGGGCAATCAGACATTCTCAACTCTTTTAAACTCGTTAACTGAAGTAGGGTCCCTTTCCTCTTGAGTGGTTTCCCAATCAATACGAACGGTATTATAGACCCCGCGGACTTCTGATATCACCCTTATTGATTTCGCTTTACTTATACAATAAAGTTTCCAGTGGCTTACTGGATTCATATCAGATCTCCCGGACTACGATGTGAAACATTCATAGCGTGCAACCCCTAACACCCCGGCACTTGTATGATGGTCATGGTCTATTTTTTCCATCCTACTATCAGCCTTCCTGTAGCCACTAGATAGTCGGCAAATGCGCTTAAACGGCTTAACGAGGCTAATTTAGGTTCACTTTTGTTGCAGCCCGCTATTTTGCAGATGCATTTAAAGGTAACTTAAACCTGTGAATCACCCCACAAATCCAACCTCCTGCTAGACTCCCGAAATAGACAAATTAGAGTCAGGGGACTTACACCCCATTTGTTGCACACCTGTGCCGGCGTGCAATGGCTGCAGACTTAAAACACTTAAAACTAAGCATAGGTTTTAGCCGTTTTTTGATAAACCTATGATCTTGTTCAACTCTATTATTCAAGTATTTGTTTTGAAATATTTGAATGGTATGATCTTGATCAAGTTCTGTATTGATCGTATCAAGGGCAGCTTTATTACTACCGCTTTTGTCAATTACTACTTCCTTAGGAATATTATTTTCTGTGATCGCCTTACGAAAAAAAGAAAAAGCTACAGACTTGTCTCTATGCTCAGATAGAAAAAAGTTAACTGTATCACCATAACGATCTACTGCTCTATATAAATAGATCCACTTCCCGTTTAGTTTAACATAGGTTTCATCCATTCTCCAACTACCACCAACTGGTCGTTTTCTTTTGCTTACTGCTTCATCTATAAGAGGAACAAATTTAATAACCCATCTTTGTAGCGTAGAATGATCAACTCTTGCGCCTCTCATACGCATCATATCTTCCAAATCTCTATAGCTCAAGGAAAAACAATACTTCATCTAGACAAATAACAGGATGACTTCTGCTGAAGAACAATAGCCCTTAAAATAAGGTAATAATTTGGGCGAAATATTAAACATAATAACTACTTTTTTAACTGCAGATACTAAAATAATGATTTTTTAGAATAAACGCGACAAAACCCGATTGGTTCCAATGTATCAACAGACCATCTGCTAAATGGCACTAAAGTTATAGGCACAAAAAACCAACAGATAGATCAAATCATTTTTGAAAATTCTACAATGGCTCTAGTATAACCGTAAACAAGGAAAAAATAGCTTGAACCCAATCGGTTATGTTGTATTTTTTACTTTTAAAAAAGTTAAATTTATAGGTATTTTGTACTGCTTCATTAAGCAGGGTTAGACGGATAGATTATAACATATGGAAAAAATAATACGTACAATTTGGAAACTTTTTGTAGCAGTAGTCATAGGTATTCCTATTTACCTTTTTTCTGTTCAAGTTGATTTCTACAATTTGTATGGTAGCATGCCACCAAAAGACTTATTAGATAACCCACAAAGCGAATTAGCTTCTGAACTCTATGCTGCTGACGGCATCTTGCTAGGCAAGTACTTTAGAAACAACCGCAGTTCTGTAACCTATGAAGAGATTTCCCCTAATATGATTCATTCGCTTATCGCCTCAGAGGATTATCGTTTTGAACAACATGCTGGTATAGATTTACGGGGATTATCACGTGCCTTTTTTCTCTCGGTTGTATTGCAACAAAATAAAGGAGGAGGCAGTACCCTTACCCAACAGTTGGCAAAAAACCTTTTTAACATTAGAAAGGAGGTAAACTACAGAGGAAAATGTTCCAACATTCCTTTACTCAGTACACTGATACTGAAAACGAAGGAGTGGATTCTGGCGGTTCAACTCGAGCGCGCCTATACCAAGCAAGAAATTATAGCCATGTATCTGAACACAGTTACTTTTGGAAGTAATACATATGGCATCAAAGTAGCCGCACGTACCTTTTTTAACAAAACACCAGCCGAATTACGCATAGAAGAGGCTGCGCTATTGGTAGGTCTATTACGTGCACCTAGCCGCTATAACCCCAGAAAACATCCTAAAAGGGCCAACCAGATTAGAAATGTAGTGCTATCCCAAATGGTCAAATATGATTTTCTAAAACAATCTGAATACGACCTTATCTGCGAAATACCTACTGAATTACAATATCAAGAAGAAAATTATGAAAATGGTATAGCGCCTTATTTTAGAGCGGTAGTACGTGATTTCCTCTTAAAGTGGACGCAAGAAAATGGTTATGACCTTTTTTCAGATGGGCTACGCATCTATACTACCATCGATAGTCGGGTTCAAGCACACGCAGAAGCTGCTGTAAAAGAACAAATGAGGCTGCTACAAAATAAATTTGATGCCCACTGGAAAGATCAAAATCCATGGGTTCATGAAAATGGGAAAGATATAGTAGGTTATATTGAAAACGCAATAAAAAAAACACCACTTTACCAAAAGTTGCTTAAAAAATATGGAACAGACACTGAGTCGATCGATAAGGTATTAAATACGTCTGTACCCACCACATTATTTTCCTGGGAAGGCCCCATTCAAAAAACAATAACCCCTTTAGAAGCCTTTAAACATCATAGAAGGATACTACAAGCAGGATGTATGGCCATGGATCCTTATACAGGCCATATCAAAGCTTGGGTAGGTGGTATTGATTACACATATTTTAAATACGATCATGTGAAACAAAGTAAACGACAAACCGGTTCAACCTTTAAGCCTATCGTTTATACGGCAGCATTAGCTAGCGGCTACTTGCCCACAGACTTGGTCACAGATGAACCCGTTACTTTTGTACAGCCTAATGGAGCAACTTGGACACCGCAAAATGCCTGGAAAACTTACTCTGGCAAACAATATACCTTGCGTTATGCTATGGCCCAATCCTACAACTCTATCACATCTCATCTGATTAAGAAACTTACCCCTGAACGGGTTGTAGATTACGCCAAGCGCATGGGCCTAAAAGGTCCTTTAGATCCAGTTCCTGCCATTTGTCTGGGCTGTAGTGATGCCTCTATTTATGAAATGGTGGGTGCATACAGTGCTTTTTTAAACAAAGGTATTTGGACAGAACCCTCTTTCATCACCCATATTGAAGATAAACACGGTAATATACTACAAACCTTTACACCAGAACACCATGAAGCCATTCACGAAGATACGGCTGATCTTATGACCTATATGCTGCAAGGCTCACTAGATGAAGGTGCCCTAAATGGCGTATCTATAGCACTAAGAGCAGACAACGAGATAGCAGGAAAATCGGGCACTACTTCCAATCACTCAGATGGTTGGTTTATTGGGTTAATCCAAAACCTATGTACAGCTGTTTGGGTAGGGGGAGAAGATCGTTGCATTCATTTTAGAGATTTTTCCCTAGGGGCGGGAAGTGTAACCGCTCGCCCTATATGGGAAAAATTCATTACAAGGTTATATAATGATCCCCATCTGGTTTATAAAAAAGGTCCTTTGATCGCGGGCCGCACCTTATCTGAAAAGGTAAAGAATATTATTCAAGGTAAACCACAGCATCCCCAATCGATCCATACAACTAGCGGTGCATCAACAGATGTAGAAAACAAAAAGAAAACAGCTATAGAATTAAAATTAAATATAACTGATATACTCTAAAATAGGCATCTTGAGCCGATGCAATAGTTGTTTTAATATTTAAAAAATTATAAAATAGTAGATGACTACTTCGTAATTTCCTATGCAAACCATCAACTTCGTTACCAGCAACCTATCAAAGCTAGAACAGGTTCATGCCATTTTAGGCAATGATATTCCTTTTAAGTTGGTGCACCATTCCTTAGAATTACCAGAACTATAAGCATCTTTGGATGAAATCGCTATTAACAAATGTATAACCGCCTCTTCTATTATTAGGAGATACCGTATTAGTAGAAGACACTGCGCTAAGCTTTAATACCTGAGTTCGGGATTAGCTTGTTAAAAAATAGCTTTAAAAAGCTTCTTTGTGTTTTAAATTTGGAGATAAAAAAATACTAACCAGATTATCCAAAGGAGCCAGTTATGAATGTAGAAAAATTAGTTGAAATATATTATGCTGTTGATGAATTTCTCATAAAGTTTATGCCGTATAGGAAGTGTTCTATAAACTGTGTCAAGGCGATAAAAAGTTATAAATTAATTAAATAAACATTAAAGGTTTTAGACATGGAAGAAAATAAGAACAATTCCTATGTTGGTTTAGTAGATTACAAATTTCTGGAGGAAAATATTTTGTGCTCTATCCGTTTAGGTAAGCCTTTAACAGGAAAAAGTGGTGCTTTAACGCCTCTGATAAAAAAGCTTCTAGAGGCAAGTCTAGAAGGTGAAATAGCACACCATTTATCTAGTGATTCAACAGAAAATAATAGAAGAAATGGAAAAAGCTCTAAAACTTTACGCACAAGTTCTGGTTCCTTTGATCTGCTAACTCCTAGGGATAGGACAGGTAGTTTCGATCCACAAATAGTTAAAAAGCGTCAAACAAGCCTACATCCTGAGCTGGAAAGCAAGATCTTAAGCATGTTTTCTAGTGGTATGAGCTATAAATCTATAGCCGTTCATGTTGAAGAGATCTATGATCATAAAGTATCAGCTGCTGAAATATCATCTATTACAGATAGCTTGTTACCGATAATAAATGAATGGCGTAACCGCCCTCTTCAATCAGTTTATCCGATAGTTTTCATGGATGGGATATTTTTTAAGGTAAAAGAAGATGGCAGATGTGTAAGCAAATGCATGTATACCTTATTAGGCATAGATCAAGAGGGTAAAAAAGAAGTATTGGGATTTTATTTGTCTGAAAGTGAGTGGACTAACTTCTGGTTGGGTGTACTTAACGAGCTTAAGGAAAGAGGTGTAGAAGATATCCTTATTGCCTGTGTTGATGGCCTAAAAAGCTTTCCTTCAGCCATAAATAGCGTTTTCCCTAATGCACAAGTGCAGGTCTGTGTAGTACATCAGATACGAAACTCACTCAAGTATGTAGCTAGCAAAGACGTAAAACGTTTTTTAACTGATTTAAAGCAAATATATCAAGCTTCAAGTAAGGAAGTTGCTGAGCATTATCTATTGGAATTAGAAGAAAAATGGGGGGGGAAGTATCCAATGGTTACCAAATCTCGGCAAAATAATTGGGAACATTTGTCTGGTTATTTTAAGTATTCAGATTCTGTCAGAAGGCTAATTTATACCACCAATCCTATAGAAAGCTTGCATAGGCAGATTAGGAAGTTTACCAAGACAAAAGGAGCGTTTACCAGTATAAATGCTTTGTATAAATTAGTATATTGTGCCATAAAGAAGATCGAAGATAAATGGACTATGCCGCTGCGAAACTGGGCGTTGACCATATCTCAGATAGACATCTTTTTTTCCGGTAGATTAAAAGAGACGTTGAGATGAACAGGAGATGTGACACAGTTTATAGAACACTTCCGCCGTATATGGAAAAACAATTGTTAACCAACTCTAAAAGAAAACCCACTAGAACTTGTTCATTAACTTTAAGTGAAATAATGACTGTTCTTATTGCCTTTCATGTGATTGGTTTTAGAAATTTTAAGTCTTATTATATTCATTTACAGAAATTTCATTCTAGTGAATTTGGAAAGTTAGTAAGCTACAATAGATTTATAGAACTGATCCAAAGAACGTTAGCTCCCTTGTACTGTTTTACACAAAGTCTTTCTAAAACAAAAACAGGTTGTTATTTTATGGATGCAACAGCCATCAAGGTTTGCCATATCAAAAGAGCCTATACGCACAGGGTTTTTAAATCGATTGCTACTAAAGGTAAAACCAGCATCGGTTGGTTTTTTAGATTAAAGTTGCACTTGATAGTCAATGATTTAGGAGAAATTATGAATTTTCAACTGACCACAGGTAAAACTAATGATAGGCTTCCTGTAGAAAATTTATGTAAACACTTGATGGGTAAAATGTTTGCCGATAAAGGTTACATAAGCAAAGATTTATTTGAAAAACTGATCGAGAAAGGCGTGGAACTCATTACCCAGATCAGAAAAAATATGAAAAATGCTTTTATGCCACTCTAGGATAAACTGATGCTTAGAAAGCGATCTATAATTGAAACTATTATAGATCAGCTCAGAAATATTAGCCAGATAGAACATTCCAGGCATAGAAGCATACCTAATTTTCTAGTCAATTTGATAGCTGGAATTACAGCTTATGGACTAAAAGAGAAAAAACCTTCTATAACTAATATATATATGACTGGTTCACAATACGTCTAATCCCGAACTGAGGTTTTAATAGTTTAAATGGCCTACATGGCCCTTACATTAAAACCTTTATACAGCAAATAGGATTAGAAGGACTAATACGAATTTTATCAAATTTTGAAGATAAAACTGCAACAGAAATTTCTACTTTTGCCTATACAGAAGTCCCGAACCAGCCTGTAAAATTATTTACTGGTAATATGCAGGGAAAAATGATTAAACCGAGTAGCTCTACACCGAACCAAACCAATTGGCAATCTATTTTTCAACCAGAAGGATACAATATGAGTTATGGTATGATGGAACAAGATCAGAAAAATAAAATTTCACATCGCTATAAAGCGCTTATGCTATTTGTAGACTATCTGTACAAAACAGACCAAACCATTGCAATAAAGCGCAGTAAATACAATATTTGCTTGAATAAATATATGAAGCATTCATATGAAATTTTTGTATACCTTGATAACTTGTATCAATAGCCACTTCAATAGTTAGATCAATAAAAGTTTTCGATTCCTTAAAAAATTATAATGCTTATCATTGCTAAAAGAGAAGCCACCAAACAGCTTCATACAATTGTTTTATTTTTTCCGAATTAGAAAAAAAGCTGTAAATTTAGTTCCATTAGTTGGGAGTATCTATTCAACGGTATGGCCTCGCTAGGAAAAATAAAAAACCGCCCCTGTGCAAAAAGTTGCTCAACTTTTTGCACAGGGCTCGATTGTTTGCACACTTTTTTATCAAGAAAAAAGTGTGATATAAATGCTTTTTTACCACTAACTTGAACAGATTCAGTTGGAGTGGTGGCCGAGTGGCTTAAGGTGCCCGCCTGGAAAGTGGGTGTACCCCTAAAAGGGTACCGGGGGTTCGAATCCCCCCTGCTCCACCCGGTTCTGTCGCGTTTATTCTAAAAAATCATTATTTTAGTATCTGTAGTTAAAAAAGTAGTTATGCAGAAGTCATCCTGTTATTTGTCTAGATGAAGTGTCGTTTTTCCTTGAGCTATAGAGATTTGGAAGATATGATGCGTATGAGAGGCGCAAGAGTTGATCGTTCTACGCTACAAAGATGGGTTATTAAGTTTGTTCCTCTTATAGATGAAGCAGTAAGCAAAAGAAAACGACCAGTTGGTGGTAGTTGGAGAATCGATGAGACCTATATTAAACTAAACGGGAAGTGGATCTATTTATATAGAACAGTAGATCGTTATGGTGATACAGTTAACTTTTTTCTATCTGAGCATAGAGACAAGTCTGCAACTTTTTCTTTTTTTCGTAAGGCGATCACAGAAAATAATATTCTTAAGAAAGTAGTAATTGACAAAAGCGGTAGTAATAAAGCTGCCTTTGATACGATCAATACAGAACTTGATCAAGATCATACCATTCAAATATTTCAAAACAAATACTTGAATAATAGAGTTGAACAAGATCATAGGTTTATCAAAAAACGGCTAAAACCTATGCTTAGTTTTAAGTGTTTTAAGTCTGCAGTCATTGCACGCCGGAACAGGTGTGCAACAAATGGGGTGTAAGTCCCCTGACTCTAATTTGTCTATTTCGGGAGTCTAGCAGGAGGTTGGATTTGTGGGGTGATTCACAGGTTTAAGTTACCTTTAAATGCATCTGCAAAATAGCGGGCTGCAACAAAAGTGAACCTAAATTAGCCTCGTTAAGCCGTTTAAGCGCATTTGCCGACTGTCTAGTGGCTACAGGAAGGCTGATAGTAGGATGTAAAAAATAGACCATGACTATCATACAAGTACCGGGGTGTTAGGGGTTGCACGCTATGAATGTTTCACATCGTAGTCCGGGAGATCTGATATGAATCCAGTAGGCCACTGAAAACTTTATTGTATAAGTAAAACGAAATCAATAAGGGTCATATCAGAAGTCCGCGGGGTCCATAATACCGTTCGTATTGATTGGGAAACCACTCAAGAGGAAAGGGACCCTACTTCAGTTAACGAGTTTAAAAGAGTTGAGAATGTCTGATTGCCCTAAAGCTATGAACGGAACATTAAAAGTTCAGCAACTCCAAAGAACTCTATATCTTAAATCCAAGCAATGTAAGGAAGTCAGATTTCATAGTCTATATACCTGAGTTCGGGATTAGCTTGTTAAAAAATAGCTTTAAAAAGCTTCTTTGTGTTTTAAATTTGGAGATAAAAAAATACTAACCAGATTATCCAAAGGAGCCAGTTATGAATGTAGAAAAGTTAGTTGAAATATATTATGCTGTTAATGAATTTCTCATAAAGTTTATGCCGTATATGGAAAAACAACTGTTAACCAACTCTAAAAGAAAACCCACTAGAACTTGTTCATTAACTTTGAGTGAAATAATGACTGTTCTTATTGCCTTTCATGTGATTGGTTTTAGAAATTTTAAGTCTTATTATATTCATTTACAGCAATTTTATTCTAGTGAATTTGGAAAGTTAGTAAGCTACAATAGATTTATAGAACTGATCCAAAGAACGTTAGTTCCCTTGTACTGTTTTACACAAAGTCTTTCTAGAACAAAAACAAGTTGTTATTTTATGGATGCAACAGCCATCAAGGTTTGCCATATCAAAAGAGCCTATACGCACAAGGTTTTTAAATCGATTGCTACTAAAGGTAAAACCAGCACCGGTTGGTTTTTTGGATTAAAGTTACACTTGATAGTCAATGATTTAGGAGAAATTATGAATTTTCAACTGACCACAGGTAAAACTAATGATAGGCTTCCTGTAGAAAATTTGTGTAAACACTTGATGGGTAAAATGTTTGCCGATAAAGGTTACATAAGCAAAGATTTATTTAAAAAACTGATCGAGAAAGGCGTGGAACTCATTACCCAGATCAGAAAAAATATGAAAAATGCTTTTATGCCACTCTGGGATAAACTGATGCTTAGAAAACGATCTATAATTGAAACTATTATAGATCAGCTCAAAAATATTAGCCAGATAGAACATGCCAGGCATAGAAGCATACCTAATTTTCTAGTCAATTTGATAGCTGGAATTACAGCTTATGCACTAAAAGAGAAAAAACCTTCTATAACTAATATATATATGACTGGTTCACAATACGTCTAATCCCGAACTGAGGTTAATAGATAAAATTGTGTACCAATCTGGAATGCGATTTGGGAAAAAAGTTTGGTTGGACTATATTCCGCAATGGCGTCTAGATAACGCCCTAAAGCGTCATCATTAAACATTTCTGCTGTAATATCAGTCCTAAATAACTTATCTACAGGTTTATTAGATAAGAATTCTGGAAACATATAAAGTCGATTGTCCATAAATCTTAGCCCATTGAGTATCATGGCAGTGACCCGCTCTCCCATCGTTACTTTAGCTCCTTTTTCTTGTGAAACTGGAAGGCATTCATCTATTTTTTGGATCAATCCAATTTTATCTATTAACCTCAGTTCGGGATTAGACGTATTGTGAACCAGTCATATATATATTAGTTATAGAAGGTTTTTTCTCTTTTAGTGCATAAGCTGTAATTCCAGCTATCAAATTGACTAGAAAATTAAGTATGCTTCTATGCCTGGAATGTTCTATCTGGCTAATATTTTTGAGCTGATCTATAATAGTTTCAATTATAGATCGTTTTCTAAGCATCAGTTTATCCCAGAGTGGCATAAAAGCATTTTTCATATTTTTTCTGATCTGGGTAATGAGTTCCACGCCTTTCTCGATCAGTTTTTTAAATAAATCTTTGCTTATGTAACCTTTATCGGCAAACATTTTACCCATCAAGTGTTTACACAAATTTTCTACAGGAAGCCTATCATTAGTTTTACCTGTGGTCAGTTGAAAATTCATAATTTCTCCTAAATCATTGACTATCAAGTGTAACTTTAATCCAAAAACCAACCGGTGCTGGTTTTACCTTTAGTAGCAATCGATTTAAAAACCCTGTGCGTATAGGCTCTTTTGATATGGCAAACCTTGATGGCTGTTGCATCCATAAAATAACAACCTGTTTTTGTTTTAGAAAGACTTTGTGTAAAACAGTACAAGGGAGCTAACGTTCTTTGGATCAGTTCTACAAATCTATTCTAGCTTACTAACTTTCCAAATTTACTAGAATGAAATTGCTGTAAATGAATATAATAAGACTTAAAATTTCTAAAACCAATCACATGAAAGGCAATAAGAACAGTCATTATTTCACTCAAAGTTAATGAACAAGTTCTAGTGGGTTTTCTTTTAGAGTTGGTTAACAGTTGTTTTTCCATATACGGCATAAACTTTATGAGAAATTCATTAACAGCATAATATATTTCAACTAACTTTTCTACATTCATAACTGGCTCCTTTGGATAATCTGGTTAGTATTTTTTTATCTCCAAATTTAAAACACAAAGAAGCTTTTTAAAGCTATTTTTTAACAAGCTAATCCCGAACTCAGGTTATTACACTGGAAATTAATCCTAAATGATCTAGGACTAAGCTGCCTATAATTTGTTCTTCTTTTAACATTCGAATACATTAGTAAACTAATGACAGAAAAATTCAATCCAATTAATTTACAAAAGATTAAATTAAAATTTATCTATGATCCTGGTGCGGAATATGAGCTTAGGCTTGGGGGCAGGTATATTTTACAGATCACATAAAAACAGCATGCATTAGTTGAAATCAAGAGATTTAGATGGACCGCAATCAGCGTTCGATTTTACCAAATCAACCACTACATCGGCTATTTTATCCTGCGCACCTGCATGTAATGCAGCAAAAGGCTCCATGCGTTGGACGAGTTCTAATGATTGCGCCTCATCATTCAATAATTCCATTACCTTAGGGATGAGTAAAAAGGGACATTCCTGGTCTGTAATACATATAACCGCTCCCTGATCAGCCAATGGCAAACTATTCTTCGTTTGATGGTCCCCTACTACATTGGATGATGGCACCAAAATGGTCAGTTTTCTCCTTACACAAAGCTCTGCAATAGATAAGGCGCCAGCTCTAGAAACAACAATATCCGCCGCTGCATACGCCATCTCCATATTACTTAAAAATGGATAACATTTTATAGAACGATAGTCCTTCATGGCTTTTTTAATAGACTCAAAATACCGCTCGCCCGTTATCCATATAACTTGCATATCTAAGGCGCACAATTGTGCCCTCCATTCTAGGATCGTTGTATTCAATACACTTGCACCTCCGCTGCCACCAATCACAAGTAGGCATTTTCTTTCCTGAAAGCCAGAAAAACCAAAATACTCAAGCGCATCCATTTGGTCTTCTTGGAAAGTACAGAGTGCAGAACGTATGGGATTACCCGTAAATACTACTTTTTCCTTGACACAAGGCAAAACCACATCTGGATAGCCTGTACAAATCTTACTTACCAATCTAACAAGGAATTGGTTGGTTAACCCAACCACGCTATTTTGTTCTTGAATAAGCGTAGGAATCTTTTGCATAGCAGCTACAAATAGCGTAGGAAAAGAGGCATATCCGCCCGTTCCAATAACGACATCAGGCTTAAATGATTGAATAATAGACCTTGCTTGATAGAGACTTTTGAAAAGAAGAAAGGGAAAGCATACATTTTTAAGGACCTTTTTTCTTTGAAACCCCCGTATACTGATTGGCTTAATTGAATAACCGGCAGCAACTACCAATCCCACTTCCCTACCCCCTTTTGCACCCACAAACAAGAACACTGCATCTCGAAACTTGCTTTTAATGCCATCAGCAGTAGCTATAGCAGGATAAATATGCCCCCCGGTACCCCCACAACCTATCAAAACACGCATAAAATATTATAATGGATTAGCCCCTAAAACTGTTTCTTGCTTTATTTCTACTGTTCCACTAGTACCAGTAACTGTATATTTGGTTAAATCCTTTGTAGCACGCAACCCACTCCCTCTTAACACATGCCCTTTGTCTGTTATTACGATGGGCCATTCTGTAAATATTATTTCTTGCTTTGTATCGTACCACAACTGCTCCGTATGCATGCTTAATGATTGCTGTGGTTTACTAACCAGCACATTGCCTGCTATCATACAAAGGTCTTTTTCCTTGCTATAAGAGAGGGTATCGGCTTGAATGTGTGTAGGACCCTCCTCTTGATCCACTGTATTGGCCCATAAAACGATTTCTATACCACCTGCTAATGCTACATTTCCATTTTCATATTGACACATCTCACCTGCCTTAATGGTTGCATATAACCTACCACCATCTGTAGCCAATAGCTCAAATCGAGTCGTTTCCAATAGAGGCACTCCTTCCTGAAAATCTGCATATATTGGCGTGCAACACCCCATTATAAAAAAGTACAATAGCCCTACAAGGCCATTGCCTCTATAAGTAAGCTTAAAAGAGCAATTTTTTCTGATCATCATACTAAAAATAGTATATACCAGCCATAAAAAAGGATATACTAAGCGTTATCGCTCCCCATGAGGGGTGCCCAACTCGACTGCCAAATAATAGATCCCCCCTTGATTAGGTTCCAGAACCTGTATCAGAACAGGCTCGGTAGTACGTCGAATCATTTCATCTAAGTCCGCTATATTCTTAACAGGTTGCTTATCAAAAGCAAGTAAAATATAGTCTTTTTTAAGGCCAGCAGCTTGAAATTTTCCTTTGGCAACCTCCTGCACTAGCACCCCACCAGAAAGTTTCAGTTTCGCTTTTATTTTTTCATCCACATTTTGAAAAATAGCACCTTCCACCTGCAGTGTACCCTCTTTTCGCACAGTTTGTATCGCATCAGGTTGTTTTTCCAACAGCACGTTAATACACTTCTCTTGTCCCCTACGATATAGGGTAATGGTTACCTTATCACCCGGCTTAGCACAACCTATTACTTCTTGCAACTCTGAACTTTTATGAATTAGACGGCTATTGATTTGGGTAATCACATCTTCTTTTTGCAATAACTTTGCACAAGGACTATTGTCTTTAACTGCATCAACATAGACACCACTAATTATCTTTAAGCCTAATTTTTTAGCCAATTCAGCATCGACATCCCGAATGGTTACACCCAATAATACCCGTTGTACAACACCATACTGGATGAAATCATCAGCCACTTTTTTTACCAAGGAAGAAGGTATAGCAAAGCCATATCCTATAAAGGAAACTGATCTTGAAGAACAAATAGCTGTATTAATGCCTACCAATTCCCCATATATATTAACCAACGCGCCACCACTATTACCATGGTTAATCGCTGCATCAGTTTGAATAAAAGATTGAATACCTAATTTTCCGCTACCAAGGGTCTCTAAAGATCTAGATTTAGCACTTACAATCCCTTTGGTAACCGTAGAATACAAGTTAAAGGGATTACCAACAGCCAAAACCCACTCCCCTACTTCTAATTTATCCGAACTACCCAGCACTAAAGCAGGCAGACCAGATGCTTCAATTTTTAAAAGTGCTAAATCAGTAAGAGGGTCTGAACCAACTAATTTTGCTTTATAAAGCCGATTATCATTTAATTTTACTTCTATTTGATCAGCTCCCTCAACCACATGGTTATTGGTAATAATATATCCATTACTAGTATAAATCACCCCAGACCCAGAAGACTCTTGGGCAGGTCGTTCATATTCTTTAGGCACCAATAATCCGTCTCCAAAAAATTCTCTAAAAAACTGCTCTAAAGGACTAGGACTAAGAGATTCTCGTCTAAGTAATTTAGGATGCTGAGATGCTTTTATATGCACCACGGCTGGTGTAGCCACTCTAGCTGCATAGGTAAAATCAGGTAGGGTTGTCAACAAAGCTTTACCTTCTGATCCCAATGGGCTTTTTCCCAATGGTTGACGGGGCTCCACAGCAGCAACCTGCTGCACAGAGGTAACAGGAACTAAGCCTTCGTTTTTACTCCTTGCATAAGGGCTGGCCAACGATAGAGATACGCCCAATGCAACCACAACAACAGCACTAACCACCTTTTTACCTGCAACCTGTTTACTAAATTGGTCGTACATAGGAATTTTATTTTTGTATTTTTACCATCATCTTTTTCCTTGAGCCCTAAAGGGACCTTATACTAGTACTATCCGCCCACTATGCAAATAAGCACACAGCGCGCTAACAAAAATCTAAAATATTTTTCACCTATACAAAGATGCATCAAATATTACGGATCTACAACAGCTTAACCAGGCAAAAAGAAATGTTTCAGCCACTCAAGCCGCCTTTTGTAGGCATGTATCTGTGTGGCCCAACGGTTTATGGAAAGGCACATCTAGGTCATGCACGTGCGGCTATTACCTTTGATATCATCTTTCGTTATCTACAACATTTGAACTACAAAGTTCGTTATGTACGCAACATTACGGATGTAGGCCATTTGGAAAGAGATTTAGATGAAGGAAAAGACAAAATACAACAACAAGCCAAGCTGGAGGAGATCAGTCCTATGGAGGTAGCGCAACGCTACACCCATGCCTATCATAAAAACATGGAACAGCTTAATGTATTACCCCCTAGCATTGAGCCCTGCGCAAGCGGACATATTTTGGAACAAATTGCCATGATTGAACAAATCATTCAACATGGCTTAGCCTACATAATAGATGGATCTGTCTATTTTAATGTAGCCAAATACAATCAAATGCATCATTATGGTAAACTTTCGGGAAGGAGTATAGCAACCACCCGCTCAGGAACGCGTGCATTGGCCAAACAAACAGATAAAAAACAACGGGTAGATTTTGCTTTATGGAAAAAAGCAACCCCTATGCATATTATGCGTTGGCCTTCTCCTTGGGGAGAGGGTTTTCCTGGATGGCACATTGAATGCACTGCAATGTCTGTAAAGTATTTAGGCAACCAGTTTGACATTCATGGGGGAGGAATGGATTTGCTTTTTCCACACCATGAATGTGAAATCGCACAAGCACAAGCTGCCTTAAAAACAGATTTAGCTACCTATTGGATCCACAA
The DNA here is from genome assembly GCF_936981045.1 of Cardinium endosymbiont of Oedothorax gibbosus. GTDB lineage: Bacteria > Bacteroidota > Bacteroidia > Cytophagales > Amoebophilaceae > Cardinium. The sequence continues at coordinate 342,914 of NZ_OW441264.1, read as the reverse complement.
TAACTTGGTTACCATTGATGGTGTAAAAATGGGAAAATCATTGGGTAATTTTATTACACTAGATGAGCTTTTTACAGGAAACCATCTGGCCATAGACGAGCCCTACAGTCCTATGGCATTTCGATTTTTTATGCTACAGGCCCATTACAGAAGCACACTTTCTATTACCATAGAGGGCTTAAAAGCAGCCCATCAGGGCTATCGTAAATTAATGAATGGCCTGCATCTCCTGGAAAGGCTCCACCACAAGGCAATAGAGCCCTCTACAACAAGTGGGCCGTTAGATGCAGCCATTTATGCAGATTGCGCAGCTTGCTATAGCGCTATCAATGACGACTTTAATACGGCAAAGGTTTTGGCGCATTTATTTAATTTACTCAAAAAAATAAATGGATGGCACAATGGCACACTGAATGATGGCTCGATTTCAAAAGCTGCATTCAACCAATTACGTAGTACCTATACGACCTTTATGATCGACCTACTAGGTTTAAAAGAGGAACATCCATCCACTACTGACCAAACGTTAGAAATATTGCGCACCATTTACCAAGAAGCTAAAGAAGCGCAGCGCTACGATCAAATTGATTTTATACGCACCTCACTCCATAAAATAGGCATTGCTATAAAGGACCACCCGAATGGCGTCTGTTGGGAATACCAATAGTTTTTACATCTATTTAGCCAATGGTGGGGCTTAAGCCATGTATATGCTGTTTTCTTCCTGAATAAGCGTATCTATACAAGTTAATGGTAAAAAAGGAATGTATATGCTGCTTTTTGCTTGATAAAAAGAGGCCATTGTGATAGGTCGGTGGTATAATTTTTGCTATGCTTCTAAGGGTATACTGGACTGATTTATTCGGACATTTTTTTCTTAATTTTATTTTCTATTTTTTCCCATTTGCTAGTCTACCAATTTTACATGGTTAAGATGGACGTTCATAGGTTTTTGATAGTTAATACTAGAATGAAACCTTTGGTAATTGTATTTAGTAATGTACCTGTTAATTCCCTCTTTTAACACTTTAATATTTTTAAAATCATTGATAAATATGGAATTATATTTTAGGGTTGTAAAAAATCTTTCCATTACAATATTATCAATGCTTCTACCTCTGCCATTCATAGAAATTTGAATATTATGCCTTTTTAATAAGTCTGTATGCTTATGACTAGTATATTGACTGCCTTGATCACTATTAAAGCATTCTGGTGGAGGATATTTACTCAGTGCCTCTTGCAAGGTATCTATTACAAGCGTTGTATCCATAGTATTGGATACCTTATAACTCAATATGGCTTTACTGTGCCAATCTATAATAGCTGAGAGGTAGATAAACCCAATACTGGTGCGAATATAAGTAATATCCCCACTCCAAACTTGATTCGGTTTAGGTACATGCACCTGCTTTGTTGTACCAGCGTTGACCCAATATTTATCCAACAAGTAACTATATACGAACTATGTTAAAAAACAAATCTGATCGTAGAAATTTTTATAATTATTTGGTTCATTAATCTCAAACAAGAGCGCTTTAAGATGCTCCTAAAAGTCTTCTCTTAACTGCTAAGAAGTTACTTTCAGCTTAGAAAGGTACCCATCAATATAGCAAGTATGGTCCTTAAGAATAGCAAACACTTGTCTAATCAGTTTATTAGCGACAGCAATAAGCGCCACTTTCCCAGGTTTTCTTCTGGCTTTTAATCTCTCATAAAATGTTTTACACGCCTTATTAAACCGTATAGCAGACCAAGAAGCCATATAGAGCAAAGAACGCAGCTGGGAGTTCCCATGACGGTTGATATGCCCCTTCTTCCTTATGGAAGAGCCTGAATGCTCATAACTAGGAGCTAAGCCAATGAACTTAGAGAACTGTTTGGCCCTTTGAAAATGTTGCCCCCCTCCAGTGGAAACAATAAGCTCCAGAGCGGTTCTATCTCCAATGCCCTTAATAACCTAAGTTCGGGATTAGCTTGTTAAAAAATAGCTTTAAAAAGCTCCTTTGTGTTTTAAATTTGGAGATAAAAAAATACTAACCAGATTATCCAAAGGAGCCAGTTATGAATGTAGAAAAATTAGTTGAAATATATTATGCTGTTGATGAATTTCTCATAAAGTTTATGCCGTATATGGAAAAACAACTGTTAACCAACTCTAAAAGAAAACCCACTAGAACTTGTTCATTAACTTTGAGTGAAATAATGACTGTTCTTATTGCCTTTCATGTGATTGGTTTTAGAAATTTTAAGTCTTATTATATTCATTTACAGCAATTTCATTCTAGTAAATTTGGAAAGTTAGTAAGATACAATAGATTTATAGAACTGATCCAAAGAACGTTAGTTCCCTTGTACTGTTTTACACAAAGTCTTTCTAAAACAAAAACAGGTTGTTATTTTATGGATGCAACAGCCATCAAGGTTTGCCATATCAAAAGAGCCTATACGCACAGGGTTTTTAAATCGATTGCTACTAAAGGTAAAACCAGCATCGGTTGGTTTTTTGGATTAAAGTTGCACTTGATAGTCAATGATTTAGGAGAAATTATGAATTTTCAACTGACCACAGGTAAAACTAATGATAGGCTTCCTGTAGAAAATTTATGTAAACACTTCATGGGTAAAATGTTTGCCGATAAAGGTTACATAAGCAAAGATTTATTTGAAAAACTGATCGAGAAAGGCGTGGAACTCATTACCCAGATCAGAAAAAATATGAAAAATGCTTTTATGCCACTCTGGGATAAACTGATGCTTAGAAAACGATCTATAATTGAAACTATTATAGATCAGCTCAAAAATATTAGCCAGATAGAACATTCCAGGCATAGAAGCATACCTAATTTTCTAGTCAATTTGATAGCTGGAATTACAGCTTATGCACTAAAAGAGAAAAAACCTTCTATAACTAATATATATATGACTGGTTCACAATACGTCTAATCCCGAACTGAGGTTAATAGAACTAATGCGCTTATAGAGCTCATTATAGCTCTCCTGGGTGATAGAAAGCATTTATTGCTCCAGAAGCTCTATTTGTTCTTCCAGGCAGGCTATAGTTTCCTTGAGTGTTCTTAAGGCGAAGTCATCTGCTTGAGGCAACACATTAAAAGACTCTAGGAGATTATAGAACATAGTAAGTTGTTTTTTTAGCTAAACAAGAAGCGTTTTTTGTTGATTTAACCCTTGTATATTTTGGGGAGGCATTCTGTAAGGGGCAGGCTGCATCTTTTCTCCATAAAGGGAAGTTGGGCATCTACCTTATCGGTTTTAGTTATAACTAGCATCATCCGAGCAAAATGTTTGGTTTGCTTGGGATTGACCATCGACACAACTATTTCATGCTCTGTAAGTATCTGCAGTAATAAAGCGCCATAGTTGCCTGTGGCTTCTAAGACACAGTGATACGTTGTTTTATCAAGTTGAGCTAAAAAGGTTTCAATTCCTTTGGGATCATTCTTATAGGTGATGGTACGGTATCCTTTCTCTTGGGGAAAAGCTGCTACAAAGCTGCTTTTTCCTAGGTCAATGCCTATGTATTTCATAACTTATTATATATATACTATATTAATTCATCTTTTAAACTAGCGTCGCATATACAGGCTTTAAGGCCTACCGAACTATTCAGTTTTTAAGATGAAAGACCTAGGGGCTCAACGTATTTAACGGTATCTAAATAACCAACCTTGTGGCGGCCTTTTTCCAGGTCTTTTTTTCCTCTATAAACATACGACCTTGTTGGTCAAATAAAATCATTATAGTCAGAAAGGTCTTTAGATAAAATTTCAGGAGGTGCACAAGAAATGGCGTCAACTTAAGGGTTTATTGGTTAGCAAACTCTTCTAAAAACATGATTCCGTCTAGGTTTATCGACCTTGTCTCGACTATATAATCGACTTATCCGGATTTTAATTTTAGCACGTATACTGGCTCTATTAAAAAGTCTCTGAAAGCTTTTGGGAGAGCAATCGCCAACAAGAACCTGATACAGTTTCTGCCTCATTACACCAAATAAAACGGAAAAGTTTAACCGATATTGAGCAATTTGGTCTGGGTTCCAAGCGCCTTGTCTATCACACATATGAAGTGATAGTATATTACACATCACTAAGTGTGCCCAAAACTCTTGTAGTACGGCATCTAAGTTTTTTCCAGAGAAATTCTCTAATTCTGAACCTATCTTAAGTCGTTTATAACACTCCTCTATGTGCCACCTTAATAGGTATGCTTTGCTGATATCGTCTGCAGTAAATTTTTCTCGGTCAAAAAGAGAGGTAACCAATACTTCCAGTTTGTCGTTGGGTAAACTAAGGGCTATGACCCTTATTTTTTGGCCGATTGTCTTGGAATTATTTGCCAACATAAAATCAAAATCTGATTTACCAGATGAAACCATTTTCCATAGATTGGTATAATTTTTTTCTTGCACACGAAAAATAAAGTCTGTTTGGCAAGCATTATGTTGCTCAATAAACTTTATTGAAATATAACCACGATCATAGATGAATAATAGTTTTTCTTGCTCTAATGAACGCAGTTGGTTAATTACTTCAGGTAATTGTTCTTCTGCCATTGTTTGCTCTCCCACATGCCAAGGTGCAAAACGTGCACTGATAATCAGAGAAGTACATAAATCAACGAAAAGGGAACCTCTAGCCAATGAAGGCATAGTGCCTGTAGTTCCATTCGGGTTAAGGCGACCAAACTTAGAGACGATTTCTTGAGAACCAGGCAAGCGAACTGAGGAGCCATCTCTAGCAATAACTCTATAACCTCTCCATGTTCCATATGAGGTATCACCTTGATAAGCTGTTTGAAGGCTTAAATCCAATAATTCTTTAAATCCTGTATGAGCAATTTTATATCTTGCTTTTGAAAAAGCTTGCTTGGATGGGGGAATTTTAAAAGTTGATGGTTCCATAAGTTCACACTCTATACCTAAACTTTTTTTAACTAACCTCAAAATCATAGAAAATACCACTGGAAATGTAAGTTTTCTCCTGCGTGTGAAACTATTTTTTGCCAAACAATGCTTCACTGGAAACTTACGCAAGTGTATGGTATCTTTAATTCGTAAAATAATATTTTTCCCTTTCTCTACCATGTCTTTATATAAAAAAGTATATTTTGAGGTTGTTGCAATAGAGTTTTAAGCTTTGTTATAAAAAGTGACTTTTAGTGTTATACAATGGTTAAATTAGGTTGATTCTTTAATCGTTTAAACTTAAGCTTTTTAATAGTATTGTTATGGCCATCAAAACAAATAATCAATTAAGTTTTGCAGATATTTCAGCCAGTCGACGTAAGTGTAAGCATACTTTTTTCGATCAGCTTAATAAGTTGATTACTTGGCAAGTAATAGAAAAAGAACTTTTCTTGTATTATCCTAAAGGTTTGTGTTTATCAGGAAAGGCAGCTTATAGCCCGCTTCTTTTATTTAAAATGCTGTTGCTTCAAACATGGTATGCTCTGAGTGACTATCAAGTAGAAGAAGAAGTAAATGATCGTATCACTTTCAGCAGATTTTGTCGTATTTCCATGGATAGTTCTGTTCCAGATCATAGCGTATTAAGCAGGTTTAGGACTGCGCTTACGGAGAAGCAGGTCCTAGAAAGGTTATTGAAAATAATTAACGATCAACTATCTAGTCATGGTGTATTAGTTCAACATGGTGCAGTTGTTGATGCCTCTATTACGCCTACCCCTAGGCGCCCTAAAGGTAAAAAAAGCTATGATCTCCATGAAGATGGCACTATAACTGTAGCCGAAAGTTATCAAAAAGGTGTAGATCCAGAAGCGAGTTGGACAAAAAAAGGAGATAATCTCTACTATGGGTATAAGCGTCACATCCTTGTGGAAAGTAAAGAAGGCTTAGTCCTAGCAGTCAGTACCACAAAAGCATCTAGTCATGATAGTGCTCATTTACAAGTCTTATTGGATAAAGTAGAGCTAAAAGTAGGTAGTAGGCTATATGCAGATAAGGGCTATAGCGGATCACCTAATGAAACCTTATTAAAGAATAAAGCCTTAAAATCAGCTATTCAGAAGAAAGCTACTAGAAATAATCCTTTATCACCTACTGCTAAACGGTTTAATACATTGGTAGCTAAAACCAGGTATAAAGTAGAACGTGTATTTGGAAGTATTAAAAGTTGGTTCCGAAGCTCAGGAGCTCGCTACATAGGACTTGCTAAAACTCATACGCAACACGTTATCGAAGCAATAGCCTATAACTTATACAGGTCGCCAAATATCATATTAAGAGGTCTTTAGGGGAATGGTCTGTCTAAAATGCAATAAAAGTACATGAAAATCAATAAATAATAAAATTAATACCACTTTAATACCAAAAATCAGTCTAAACAACCCTAAAAATATTATAATAGAAATCTATCACAACGGCCTCAACGCTTAAAACAATGCAAAGAAAAGCCCCCTCTAAAGACGGAATAAGCAAGGCTATAGACATACTGCTAACGTGAGTTCGGGATTAGATTATTTTTTCATTTGATAATCAATATCAATGAAAATTTATAAAATTTGCTTTATAGACAGTTAAATAGGTAGTTGAATAACAAATAATTCTGGTAATCAGTTTATTATATATATTATATTTATAAAATTAGATATAAAAACTTGTTAAATAAGTGCAAATATTAACTAAATAATTGATATTAAATTGTTGTAAATCAGTCAAATAAATCCCGAACTCACATTAACAAGACTTTTCTTACTTAATACATCCAAGCTCTTTAGCTTTCCCACTGCCCAATTTCGCTCAACGGCAGTCTTCCCTAAAGCTTTAGCCAGTGCATCATTTTGATCCTTAAGAGTCTGTATTACATCTTTATAAACGCTAACAATTTTTGATGGATCAAAGGCTACTGAAGCATTTTCTAAACACTGACGTTTCCAATTTTGAATAGTTTTAGTCGTTACTCGCTATTTGGACGATAATGCAACCAGTGTGGAATCTTCTTTTAGTAAAGCGAATACTATTTTAACGTGAGTTCGGGATTAGATTATTTTTTCATTTGATAATCAATATTAATAAAAATTTATAAAATTTGTTTTATAGACAGTTAAATAGGTAGTTGAATAACAAATAATTCTGATAATCAGTTTATTATATATATTATATTTATAAAATTAGATATAAAAACTTGTTAAATAGGTGCAAATATTAACTAAATAATTGATATTAAATTGTTGTAAATCAGTCAAATAAATCCCGAACTCACGTTTTTAGTCTTTTCTTCCGAACTAAAATGCCTAATCTTATTTCTGACCATTGGATAGCTCTATTTTAATATCATTAAACTAAAATATACAGAAACAAATTATCATCTTTTTTGTCCGAATTTTTCAGGCCAGTATACAAAATGCCTTGCCCCTAATTCATAAGTACACTGCGGTAGGTTGCTACATCTTTTAATGCAGCACCCGTGCCCCGCACCACTGCTTGTAAGGGCTCTTCTGCAGTATGGACAGGAAGTTTAGTTATATGATGCAACCGTTTATCTAAGCCCCGTAATAAGGCACCACCCCCTGTTAAATGAATGCCATTTTTGTATATATCAGAAGCCAATTCAGGTGGAGCTATTTCCAATGCTTTTAGAACCGCATCGTCAATTTTTACAGCCGATTCCTCTAAGGCAACGGCTATCTCTCTATAGCTTACCGATATAATCTTAGGAATACCGGTCATAAGGTCTTTTCCATGTACTCCATAATCAGCTGGTGGTTTCGCTAAATCCACCCAAACAGCTCCTATGGCTATTTTAATTTGTTCTGCAGTACGCTCTCCAATCACCAGATTATGCTGCTTACGCATGTAGTCCAGTATATCTTTGTTGAAAACATTGCCTGCCACTTTAATAGATTGATCACATGCAATACCAGATAAGGATATAACGGCTATTTCTGTTGTGCCACCACCAATATCCACAATCATACAGCCAACAGGCTCTCCAATCTTAACGCCTATACCTATAGCAGCCGCAATGGGCTCATAAATCATATAGACTTCTTTGGCACCCGTATGGGCAGCAGAGTCCCGAACCGCTCTCTTTTCCACATCAGTGGTACCAGATGGAATGCAGATGATAATCCTATTAAAGAAGGGGGTAAACAAAGATAATTTTTTCTTAGACAACATCTTGATCATACCTTGAATCATGAGCTCTGCTGCATGGTAATCCGCAATTACACCATCCTTGAGCGGTTTAATGGTTTTTATCGTATCATGCGTTTTCTCATGCATTTGCATCGCAGCTTTCCCCACTGCTATCATCTTATTCGTGTTTCGATCTATTGCTATAATAGATGGTTCATCTACAACAATTTTATCATTGTGTATGATTAAAGTATTAGCCGTTCCTAGATCGACCGCAATATCCATATAAAAATAACTCCAAATTCCCATGTGTTATAACTGACAGGTTGATGCGTTTGTATTAACGAAAAAGTTTTTAATAAAAGATTACTCAACCATATAACCTATACCATTATAGTCTTAAAATTTAAGCAATGAAAGGGCTACACCATCAAAACAAGCATAGGTATCATGCGAAATCCAGTCTCCAAGATTACAATAACTGCTTGAATGGTTCAACGCCTTTATATATGGACAATGTGTATGACCAAATATATAAAATTCGTGGTGATTAAAAGGTTCTATCTTATCCTTACAATAATGAAATATACGGTCCTTTTCTTGGAAAAAAGAAGGTTTCGTATATTTTTTCTTGGTAAGATAACGGTATACCCTATTATACACCCAATCAGGCGGCAAAGCCCGCACAAAAGATTGGAACCAAGCACTATGATATAATGTGCGGAGCATGGTATAATGCATAGTGGAATGAAACGTATCGCCATGCCCAACCAAAAATCGCTTATTAGCAATGGTAATGGATGCAGGTTCTCTAAATAACTGCACACCACATTCTTGCGTTAAATAATCTATAGACCACCCATCATGATTCCCTAAAAAAAAATAAACAGGTATCTGGGCTTTATAGAACTCCCAAAGTTTTGCTTGAAATCGAATGGCACCTTTAGGGACAAGATGTTTATACTCAAACCAAAAGTCAAAGATATCTCCTAGTAAAAATAGTGCCTGTGCTTGTGGCTTTATATAAGCCAACCAATCTAGTACTTTATCCTCTAGTTGGGGAGCATGACCTACCCCACTGGGCCGAAGTGGTAGGTGCAAATCTGATATAAAAAATATTTTCTGCTCTAATTTTGTTATTTGTATCAAAGCTTTAAGTTAAAAAGCATACATCTTTAAGACCAACCCCAACCAAATAAAATAATAGGCTCAACGGACTGATTTTTTAGGTTGCCATAAAATAAGCTTTAAATTTAATTTAAGAAAAATCATTAGCTTTGGGCTACAACAATCAAGGGCATTAGAATGCCCATTGTACAAACTTAGGAAAGGTTCCTAAAAAGTGTTCATCATAACCCAATAGATAGATGTCTACTACAGATGCTGCTTTAGATCACTCAACCCATACATTTAAAGAATTGATTGGCCATGCGCAAGCCTATGGTTTTATCTATCCATCTAGTGAAATATATGACGGCTTGCAGTCTATTTATGATTATGGTCCTTATGGCGTAGCACTAAAGCGGAATTTACAAAACTTCTGGTGGCAAAGCATGACCCAACTACATCAAAATATTGTAGGGATTGATGCGGCGATTATGATGCACCCTACTACCTGGAAGGCCTCTGGTCATATAGATAGATTTACAGACCCAATGGTCGACAATAAGGATTCCAAAAAGCGGTATCGCGTGGATCTACTTATAGAGGAGCATGCCATGCAGTTAGCGGCTCAAGGAAAGTCTGCTCAAGCAGACGCCTTAATGAAAGAGATGGAGGCTTGTTTACAAACTGGTAACCTATCTGGCTTGGATCAGCTCCTGCAAGCCTTCGCTATTGCATGCCCCCTATCTAAGACCACCCATTGGACCCCCGTGCGTCAATTTAACCTTATGTTTTCCACTCAAGTGGGTGGACAAAATGATGCTACCACTATTTATTTGCGACCAGAAACGGCACAGGGTATTTTTGTCAATTTTTTGAATGTCCAAAAAACAGCACGGATGAAAGTTCCTTTTGGAATTGCCCAAATTGGGAAAGCATTTCGGAATGAAATTGTAGCCCGTCAATTTACTTTCCGTATGCGTGAGTTTGAACAAATGGAAATGCAGTTTTTTATTCAACCTGGAACAGAAAAAAGTTGGTTCGACTATTGGCAAGCAACACGTAAAGCTTGGTATAGCAGCTTAGGTATTAACCAGCAAAAGATCCACATACATCCTCATCAACAGCTGGCACATTATGCAGCCGCTGCAGTTGACATTGAATATGCATTCCCATTTGGATGTAAAGAAGTAGAGGGGATCCACTCTAGAACAGACTTTGACCTAAGAAGCCATGCACATTATGCCAAAAAGAAATTGCAATACTTTGACCCTGATCTGAAAAAGAGTTACACACCATACGTAATAGAGACTTCTGCAGGGCTTGACCGATTGGTTTTAATGTTGCTGAGTAATGCTTTAGAAAAAGAGCATAACCCAGCAGATGAAAAAGGGAACAGAACCTATTTAAAGTTTCCACCTCCATTAGCACCTATTAAAGCAGCTATTTTCCCATTGGTAAAAAAGGATGGATTAGCCCAAAAAGCTCTAGCACTATTTGATCAGCTCAAATATAACTTCCCGCTTATTTATGAAGAGGTCCAATCCATTGGCAAGCGATATACCAGACAAGATCTTATCGGTACTCCTTATTGTATTACCATTGACTACCAAACCTTAGAAGATGAAACCGTTACTATCCGTGAACGCGATTCTATGGCACAACATCGCATCAACGTGGCTCAAATAGCTGGCCACTTACATGCTACAACTAGTATAAAATCACTGCTATTACAGCTGAAAAAGTAGATTATACTTGATTTATTTAAGAAATATTGGTATCGTTGCATGGTGCCCATGCTAGGGGGATTAGCTCAGTTGGTTAGAGCGTCTCGATGGCATCGAGAAGGTCGGGGGTTCGAGTCCCCCATTCTCCACCAGACAAAGCTTATACTTTAATGATGCTTAAATTCATTGCCGCAATTTTGCGGCTGTTTCATTTCAGGTATGTATTACTCGTGCCTATTGTTTCCTGTGTCTCGGTACAGGAACCAGAAGGTGGCCCTCCTGATGAAAGCCCGCCTAAACTAGTTCGTACGTTTCCAGAAGGCGGCGCATTAAATTTTAAGCGTAAAATCATCCGACTTACCTTCAATAAAGATATTGCTGTTGAAAACCCTTACAATAATTTGCTGATTATGCCCAAGTTAGATCAACCGAAAAATAAACAGCCCTACACCTATACCGTATATGAAAAAACCTTACAACTTAAGCTAAATGTTCCTCTAAAAAAGGAAACTACCTACTCCATCCACTTTAGTAAAGCAGTTAAAGACACACATGAGGGTACCAAGGCTACTGGTGAGGTGTTAACCTTTAGTACAGGCTCTTTTATAGATCCCATTACCGTTAAGGGAAAAATAAAAGCACTATTAACCAATAAACCAATAGGGGATGTGAGGGTCTATCTCTATAGTGCAGAACGAGATCCTAAAGAATGGCAGGAAAAAGGTATACCGGATTATTATACCACAGCTGATCAAGATGGAAATTTTACCATAAGCTGCATACACTTGGGCAAGTATTATATACGGGCTACTACTGGGAAAGACAACACCTATAAAATTGATTATGAAAAAGATAACTATGGATTTTTAAAAAATCCCATCGATTTGAACGACGCTCGAGAAGATATTGTACTCCCGCTTATAACAGCTGATGTGCGTGATTTAAAATTACTACGTAGTACGCCCCAAAAAGGATTTTTTGAAATAGTTTTTAACAAAGCCATAACCAACTATCAAGTGATACCCCTTCAAACGGTAGGGACAAAGGGGAAGCCAGCAATCTATAGCTTTCTTTCAGAGCAATCACCTAAAGTAATCGCTATTTACAATACTTTTGGTCTCCTAGAAGGAGATACCTTGAAGGTTAAATTAAAGGCTGAGGATGCTTTGCATAGGTCATTAGAAAAAAATATACTTATTCACTTCAAGGAAGGAAAAACAGACAAAACAAGTCTAAGCTATAGCCTATCGCCACGCGTACTTCCTTCTATACTGCCTGATTTTACAGAATCCATTGTATTTAACAAACCCATCAAAGAATTTAACGAAGCATTAATTTATTTTGAATGTAAAAATCAACAGAACATTGCACTTAAGCAAGGGGAATGGACGTGGAACGGAAATCGAACCAAACTGACCATACGGAAACATTTCACTCCAGAAGAGATCATGCAGTTTGCCATACAAGAGGAAGAAAGAGACCATAAGGGTAAAAGTATAAAGCAGGTGGTTGCTTTACAGATAGAACCAGGTGCTTGTATGGCATTTGATCAATCAACCCATAAAAAGATTAGTCAAACCTATCCACTTAGAAAAAAAGATGAAACAGGAACCATTTCAGGAATTGTAGAGACCACTACGGCCTATTTCATTATTGAGTTACTGAATCAAAAAGATGAATGCGTAGATGCCATTCGGAATGCAAAAAGTTACCAATTTAAAATGATTATGCCTGGTTCCTATAGAATGCGTTTATTGGTGCTCAATGAAGGGGAAGAGGAATGGTCGCCTGGGGATGTACTTCAAAACATTGAGCCGAACCCAGTAATTTTTTACGAAAAGGAAATTAATGTGATAGAAAACTGGGATGTAACGGGTGTCGACTTTAAATTTTAAGCGATTATGGCCATTACAATTATTTTAGATGATTCATATCTACACAGATGGTGCTTCTAGAGGTAATCCAGGTCCGGGTGGGTATGGCGTTATCCTAAAGCACAATAACTATACGATACAACTATCCCAAGGCTACAGAAAAACAACCAATAATCGAATGGAACTGTTAGCTGTTATCATAGGCTTAGAAGCCTTAAAGCAGACCGAACAAGAGGTTACGATCTATTCCGATTCCAAATATGTAATAGATGCTATAGAAAAAGGATGGCTTAAAAATTGGATCAAAATAGATTTTAAAAATAAAAAAAATCCTGATCTATGGAAACGTTTTTGGATAGTCTATCAAAAAAATCTTGTTCATTTTCGTTGGGTGAAGGGCCATGCTGGCTACTATGAGAATGAACGTTGTGATCAGCTCGCTGTAGCTAGTAGCTATACCAATCTGCTGGCAGACAGCTATTACGAAAGTATGCAAGGAATATAAATTACTTTATATCCGTATCCGTCATACGAACAATAATTTTCCATATTCAAAAGGACCCCATACATAAGAAAAAACGGTTCCGTCGCGTCTATATTTTCCTTAGTATAGGCTTTTCTTTTAAGTGAAATTTGGATTAACATGAGTTCGGGATTAGATTATTTTTTCGTTTGATAATCAATATCAACCTAAGTTCGGGATTAGACGTATTGTGAACCAGTCATATATATATTAGTTATAGAAGGTTTTTTCTCTTTTAGTGCATAAGCTGTAATTCCAGCTATCAAATTGACTAGAAAATTAAGTATGCTTCTATGCCTGGAATGTTCTATCTGGCTAATATTTTTGAGCTGATCTATAATAGTTTCAATTATAGATCGTTTTCTAAGCATCAGTTTATCCCAGAGTGGCATAAAAGCATTTTTCATATTTTTTCTGATCTGGGTAATGAGTTCCACGCCTTTCTCGATCAGTTTTTTAAATAAATCTTTGCTTATGTAACCTTTATCGGCAAACATTTTACCCATCAAGTGTTTACACAAATTTTCTACAGGAAGCCTATCATTAGTTTTACCTGTGGTCAGTTGAAAATTCATAATTTCTCCTAAATCATTGACTATCAAGTGTAACTTTAATCCAAAAAACCAACCGGTGCTGGTTTTACCTTTAGTAGCAATCGATTTAAAAACCCTGTGCGTATAGGCTCTTTTGATATGGCAAACCTTGATGGCTGTTGCATCCATAAAATAACAACCTGTTTTTGTTTTAGAAAGACTTTGTGTAAAACAGTACAAGGGAGCTAACGTTCTTTGGATCAGTTCTACAAATCTATTCTAGCTTACTAACTTTCCAAATTCACTAGAATGAAATTTCTGTGAATGAACATAATAAAACTTAAAATTTCTAAAACCAATCACATGAAAGGCAATAAGAACAGTCATTATTTCACTCAAAGTTAATGAACAAGTTCTAGTGGGTTTTCTTTTAGAGTTGGTTAACAGTTGTTTTTCCATATACGGCATAAACTTTATGAGAAATTCATTAACAGCATAATATATTTCAACTAACTTTTCTACATTCATAACTGGCTCCTTTGGATAATCTGGTTAGTATTTTTTTATCTCCAAATTTAAAACACAAAGAAGCTTTTTAAAGCTATTTTTTAACAAGCTAATCCCGAACTCAGGTTAAAAATTTATAAAATTTGTTTTATAGACAGTTAAATAGGTAGTTGAATAACAAATAATTCTGATAATCAGTTTATTACATATATTATATTTATAAAATTAGATATAAAAACTTGTTAAATAGGTGCAAATATTAACTAAATAATTGATATTAAATTGTTGTAAATCAGTCAAATAAATCCAGAACTCACGTTAAAACTAAACGATACGGAAAATAAATTAAAATATTTTTGTCAGATTTTTTCAGTCCAGTATAATCACGTGAGTTCTGGATTTATTTGACTGATTTACAACAATTTAATATCAATTATTTAGTTAATATTTGCACCTATTTAACAAGTTTTTATATCTAATTTTATAAATATAATATATGTAATAAACTGATTATCAGAATTATTTGTTATTCAACTACCTATTTAACTGTCTATAAAACAAATTTTATAAATTTTTATTAATATTGATTATCAAATGAAAAAATAATCTAATCCCGAACTCACGTTTTTAGAGTCATACAATAAATTAATCAGATGGGTAGAAATAAGATTAGGCATTTTAGTTCGGAAGAAAAAACTAAGATAGTATTCGCTTTACTAAAAGAAGATTTAACGCTAGTTGAGCTGTCTTCCAAATATGGCGTCACTAGTAAAACCCTTCAAAATTGGAAGTGTCAATTTTTAGAGAATGCCTCTATAGCCTTTGATCCATCAAAGGTTGTTAGTGTGTATAAAGAGGAAATTAGCACACTTAAGCATCAAAACGATGCACTTGAGAAGGCTTTAGGAAAGGCTACCGTTGAGCGAGATTGGGCAGTGGGAAAGCTAAAGAGCTTGGATTTACTAAATAAGCAAAGTCTTGTCAGATCCAAGCTTCCCAACTTATCCAAGGCAAGACAATGTGCATTATTATCGATACATGACTCTTTGATATATTACAAAGCTAGGGAATTAAGTGGTTGTTAAGCATACAGACTTATTAAAAAGGCATAATATTCAAATCTCTATGAATGGCAGAGGTAGAAGCATTGATAATATTGTAATGGAAATATTTTTTACAACCCTAAAATATAATTCCATATTTATCAATGATTTTAAAAATATTAAAGTGTTAAAAGAGGGAATTAACAGGTACATTACTAAATACAATTACCAAAGGTTTTATTCTAGTATTAATTATCAAAAATCTATGAACGTCTATCTTAACCATGTAAAATTGCTGGACTAGCAAATGGGAAAAAATAGAAAATAAAATTAAGAAAAAAATGTCCGAATAAATCAGTCCAGTATACTTTTTTGTCCGATTTTTTCAGGACACTAGTTGCACCAAAAGGGCAACTGTTTCTTCAACTTCTGCACAGGTAGTATATTTGCTGAAGGAAAAACGTATGGCATGGTTGGTTTCTTTTTGCAAAGCAGCTATAACGGGCGAACCCAAAGCACTACCACTGGTACAAGCACTTCCTGTAGAAGCCGCTATACCATGAATATCCAAATTGTAAATCAGCATATTATGCTCTTTCCAGTCAGGCGATGAAATATTTAATAGGTTGGGACTGCTTTGGGTTAAGCTTTCGCTATGGCCATTAAAGGTTATATTGGGCATATGTGTTTTTAGTAACGCGATCATATGCTGCTTAATAGCTAACAAATGTGCAACCACTTTTCCCCTATCTCGGAAAGCGATTTCCAATGCTTTAGCCATTCCAACAATATGGGCTACATTTTCGGTGCCTCCGCGCATATTTAACTCTTGACTACCTCCAGTAATAAGGGGTGCAACAGAAACTTTAGCATCAACATAGACAAAGCCAATACCTTTAGGTCCATGTATTTTATGGGCAGAGACAAGGGCAAGGTGGCAAGATAAGAAATCAGCAATACAACAATAGATGCCTTGAATCGTATCTGAATGCAAAAATGCGCCATATTTTCGACAAAGCTGCCCCATGGCCACGATATCTGTTATATTGCCGATTTCGTGATTGACCTGCATAAAACTCACCAAAGCATGAGGATGTCCCTTTAGCCACTGCTCTACTTCATCCAACATGAAGTCTCCAGTTTGGTTGACCCGCACATAGGATAATTTAATCTTCCCCTGCTTGGCTAACGCTTCTAGTGGCATCCGTACGGCAAGATGCTCCAATGGAGAAGTCAACACATGCATAATGTGCATGGCATCTATAATCCCCCTTAATAGCATATTATTCCCCTCTGTGCCTCCAGAGGTAAACAATATTTCAGAAGGCGCAACATCGAATAATCCAGCTATTTTTTTTCTGGCTTTTTCAATGGCTGCTTTTGCATGGCAACCATAACGATGCACAGAAGAAGGGTTGCCACATAAATTGGCCATATAAGGCATCATAGAGGCCAATACTTCTGGATCTAATTGGGTAGTAGCTGCATGATCTAAATAGATATCCATAATAGGCATTTATATCACACTTTTACATTCTTTACCCCTCCATACATCCTGTATAGTGCAACATCTGACGGGCCAGCCTTTTAATGTCTTCAACTGGAGTGGTCCGACTTACCTGTACCATCACTTCAAATAAATTTTTACGCATAGGGTCAAAATGACCTACACGGCATTTGGTGTGATGCTTGGCTACAATACAATCTAACACTGCATTCGTATGCAAATCTAAGTGAAACAAATAGTCAAAAGAAGTCTCTATAAACTTTTTTATACGGTCACTTTTTACCTTCCCCAAAATAGTAATGGCATTATGTCCAAAAGCATAGCGTAAATTACTGCTGGCATGTACGCAGTCTTTTGCTGTAGTGTAACAAAGCACACTAACTTTTTTATCCAAATTTTTTAAATCTCGAATAAAACGTTGTACAACTTCATGCTTGGCGGGACCCTCATAGCTATACAGTACGCCTATGGTGGTTGCTTGGTTTAACCCTACATTACTGCGCACAGCAGTCTTATTTTTTGAGACAAAACGGGTAACAATGCCTAAAACAAAAAACTTAAAACTTAAGTATAGACGCATCATTGTATCATCTTTATAAGATCATTTTCTTCTAAAATGGGAATCGTCCATTGCATTGCCTTGGCCAACTTTGATGGACCAGCTTTGATCCCTGCTACTAAATAATCGACCTTAGCAGACATAGCAGACAATACCCTTCCTCCTGCTTGTTCAATTAATTTAGTCAATTCCTCTCTTGTAAATTTTTGAAAGGTACCCGAAATAACAAAATTTTTTGAGGATAAAGGCAAGAAGGTATCAACTGTTTCTGGTAGCGCAAACTGCAGTCCCGCAATTTGAAGCCCACGAAGAATGGCTTGTTGGTAAGGGTCCTGGAAGTAATCCAATATACTCTGCACAATTTTCTCCCCAATATCTGGTAACTGTAACAGCTCTGCTTCAGTAGCCCTTTTCAAACGCTCCATAGACCTAAAATGTACAGCTAGTTTCTTGGCTACCGTCTCCCCTATATGTTTAATGCCCAAAGCAAACAATACGTTATCAAAAGGTTTTGTTTTGGACGTCTGAATATTAGATAATAATTTTTGTGTGGATAACGCTTGAAATCCTTCCAAACTATTGACCGCCTCGTAACGCAATCTATAAAGATCTGCTGCAGTTTGCACCAATTTAGCCTCCAACAACGCATCAAACGTTTTAGGTCCTAATGTACCAATATCCATAGCTTTTCGATGGGAAAAATGCAATAAGGTGCCTTTTAATTGCGGCAAACATTGTTGCTTATTGGGGCAATAGTAAGCAACTGTTCCTGGTGCTCGATGGAGTGGTGTGCCACAAGCAGGGCAAGCACCAATAAAAACAATGGGCTTGCTGGTTGTATTGCGGCGCGTCCTATCTACACCTACTACCTTGGGAATAATCTCCCCTCCTTTCTCAATAAAAATCGTATCGCCCAAATAAAGATCTCGCCTAACTAGTTCATCTGCATTATACAAAGATGCACGACGCACCATAGTGCCCGCCAATGGAATTGGACTAAAATGGGCTACTGGCGTAACCGCACCTGTTCTGCCTACCTGAAAACTGACCTTGTTTAAGGTGGAATAGGCCATCTCTGGTTGATATTTATAGGCAATGGCCCAACGGGGCGATTTTGAAGTCATACCCACAATACCTTGCTGATGGAGGTTATTTACTTTTATCACGATTCCATCTATATCGACAGGTAATTCTTTTCTATGTTGCGCCCAATAATGGATGTAGGTCATTATTTCCATAACATTATGACATACTTTATAAGTAGGTGCAATAGAAAAACCTAGTCTATCTAGCAACACTAGAGCTGCTTCTTGAGTAGCACAATGATAAGATGAGGCATAAAAACTATACCCATAAAATGTCAATTGACGTTCCTTAACTAAATCTACATCTAATGTTTTTAATGTGCCTACTGCAAGGTTACGGGGATTAGCCCATAAGGGTTCTCCTTCTGCTTTACGTCTACTATTTAATGCTTTAAAAACAGTTTTGGACATAAAGGCTTCCCCACGTACTTCAAATGAGGAACATGGGGCACCTTGAATTTTTTGGGGCAAGTGCAAACATTGGGTCACATGGTGGGTTACATCATCTCCTTTTTGACCATTACCACGTGTTACCGCACGTACCAAATCGCCCTCTTCATAAAGGATACTTAATGCAACGCCATCTATTTTAGGTTCACATATAAAATCTACAGTTGCATTTGGAAGCATTTTTTTTACCCTTACAACAAATTGCTCTATTTCTTTTTCTGAATAGGTTTTAGCTAAAGAGAGCATAGGGGTTTGGTGATAGACCACTGCAAAACCTTTAGAAGGTCGATCTCCAATCACTTCAGTTGGAGAGTCAGGGCGCTTTAAATGCGGGTAGGCCTGCTCCAATTGAGTCAACCGTTCCAATAATTGGTCATATGCATAATCGGAGATTTCAGCAATCCCCTTTTGAAAATAACATTCATTGTAGTAGTGCATTAAATCTACTAAACGTTTGATTTCCTGACTGATATCGGACTGTTCCATGGATGAGTTACTGCATATATAAAACTTAACCTATTCTTTTCTAGCTTCAAGGCATCTACTCAGCCTTCTGACAGCACTACCCATTTTGCCAGTGACCTGACACAGATAGGCCTCAACCTAGCCAACTACAATAAAAATTCGACCAATGCCGCGAGGGTAGCTCCAAGTAAACTGATCCACAACGTAAGCTGGTTCGAATGATGATTGGGACTTGCTTCAAAAAGCATAGTAGCCGAAATGTATAAAAAATTACCGGTTACAATGGATAATAATATGATACTACCATAATCAGAAATATAATGGTTGGCATAGCTACTTAGCCACAACCCTACTGGAGCGGCTAAAGCAAACAGCGTTAAATAGAACAACATCCGTCGTACGGATAGGGTAAATCCACTCAACACAATCATTAAAGCAACCGCCTCTAGAAATTTATGAAGCATCATGCCAAGTAAAAGCCCCTCTTGGGTAGCATGATCGGCATGACCATGGGCCAAAAGGGTACCATCTAAGAGCGCATGCAATGCTATAGAAGTTAAAAAAGAAAGTATTTTATAGTTTTTTACACAATAGTGGCCTGAAGCTGGAGCAATAGAATGGCCATGCTCTACGCCAGCGCTAAAGGTTTCAATAAAACGCTGCAAAAAAAATCCAATCATGATATAGCCCCCAACATGAATGGCCATAACCTTAGAAATAAAGAGCTCAGGCATTAGATGCAAAAAAGTGTTTGCCAATAAGTAACCACCCGAAAAAGTTAGCAAATGTGGTAAAATGTTAATGGAACATTGCGCAATAACGACTAGGCCACCTAGTAATGCTGAAAGAAAAAGTGCAAAAAACGCTACAACCATTATCAATTCATGCTCATTAAAAGATCGATAGATCTTATATCCCCTAGTTCAATAGGGTTATGCAACACGTACAGCTACCCGTAATCGTGCACTTCGGGCACGACTGTTTCTACCTACCTCCTCTATAGAAGGTAAAAAAGGCTTTTTTTGTAGTGGAACAAAAGGACGTACTAGATTACCATAAGCATCTTTTTGCACTTGTCCCAACACATTTCCTGTATTAAAAAAGTTTTTAATGAATCGATCCTCCAAAGAGTGATAAGCAATAATGGCCAAACGCCCTTTAGGTTTAATCAATTCAACACTATGCTTTAACAACCTCTCTAATGCACCAAGCTCATCATTCACTTCAATACGAAAGGCTTGAAATACCTTTGCAAGGTACTGATTTACTTTTAGTTTAGGGGCAAATGGCTCAATAATAGCTTTCAACTGATAGGTCGTTGCAATAGGTGCACGGTTGCGTGCCTTTATAATGGCCTTGGCAATAGCAGTTGAGCGGACCACTTCCCCATAAAAATGCAATATATAAGCCAACTGTTCTACTGAATAGGTATTCACCACCCTCTGCGCCGAATGTGCGACATTTGGATCCATCCTCATATCCAATACGCCATCAAATCGAGTAGAAAAACCACGTTCTGGGGTATCTATTTGGTGCGAAGAGGTGCCTAAATCTGCCAGTAAACCATCTAATTGTCTGATTCCATAAAAGTTTATAAACTCCTTTACAAACCGAAATGATGTTCTGATAAAGGTGAAAGGCTTACCTCTAAACAAGAGGGCCATTTTAGCAGCCTCTGGGTCCTTATCAAAGGCAAATAAATAGCCGCTGGAAAGCGATTCAACTATTCTTCTTCCATGGCCCCCTCCTCCAAAAGTAAGGTCTGCATAGTGCCCTGTTGGTACTATAGCCAATCCTTTCATCACTTCATCTACCATTACTGGCATATGGTAGTTCTCTGAAATAGTTGTAACCATGCATTAAAAATTGTAGATTTTTAAACTATTTATAAAGATAATGAGACCCTTTGAAAATACAAATAAACCAGTACAGGTAAGCCAAATGGTTATTGAAATAAATAATTATTAAATGTATAAGATGCACTACAACAGAAATAGGTTTTTATCACGTTGTCTAATAAATAGAATTTGTATGCCACAAAGAAATTTAAAACAAGCCGTTTTTTCGGCCATTTAGTTTTTTTATGAAAAGTAATGTTAATGAAACATGCATGTGGGTTTGGGTGGGTTGCCATTATTAGTAAGCACCTCAGTTCGGGATTATACGTATTGTGAACCAGTCATATATATATTAGTTATAGAAGGTTTTTTCTCTTTTAGTGCATAAGCTGTAATTCCAGCTATCAAATTGACTAGAAAATTAGGTATGCTTCTATGCCTGGAATGTTCTATCTGGCTAATATTTTTGAGCTGATCTATAATAGTTTCAATTATAGATCGTTTTCTAAGCATCAGTTTATCCCAGAGTGGCATAAAAGCATTTTTCATATTTTTTCTGATCTGGGTAATGAGTTCCACGCCTTTCTCGATCAGTTTTTTAAATAAATCTTTGCTTATGTAACCTTTATTGGCAAACATTTTACCCATCAAGTGTTTACACAAATTTTCTACAGGAAGCCTATCATTAGTTTTACCTGTGGTCAGTTGAAAATTCATAATTTCTCCTAAATCATTGACTATCAAGTGCAACTTTAATCCAAAAAACCAACCGGTGCTGGTTTTACCTTTAGTAGCAATCGATTTAAAAACCCTGTGCGTATAGGCTCTTTTGATATGGCAAACCTTGATGGCTGTTGCATCCATAAAATAACAACCTGTTTTTGTTTTAGAAAGACTTTGTGTAAAACAGTACAAGGGAACTAACGTTCTTTGGATCAGTTCTACAA
This sequence comes from Cardinium endosymbiont of Oedothorax gibbosus, assembly GCF_936981045.1. Classification (GTDB taxonomy): domain Bacteria; phylum Bacteroidota; class Bacteroidia; order Cytophagales; family Amoebophilaceae; genus Cardinium. Next base: position 320,633 of record NZ_OW441264.1, on the reverse strand, counting down.
ATCTATTCTAGCTTACTAATTTTCCAAATTTACTAGAATGAAATTGCTGTAAATGAATATAATAAGACTTAAAATTTCTAAAACCAATCACATGAAAGGCAATAAGAACAGTCATTATTTCACTCAAAGTTAATGAACAAGTTCTAGTGGGTTTTCTTTTAGAGTTGGTTAACAGTTGTTTTTCCATATACGGCATAAACTTTATGAGAAATTCATCAACAGCATAATATATTTCAACTAATTATTTCTACATTCATAACTGGCTCCTTTGGATAATCTGGTTAGTATTTTTTTATCTCCAAATTTAAAACACAAAGAAGCTTTTTAAAGCTATTTTTTAACAAGCTAATCCCGAACTTAGGTTATAAGATTATTTTTGCTGTTCGCATGATTAGTTTGTAACTTTAAAATAGAGAGCTTACCTTAGGGGTAAGCCGATCACCTAAACGCATAAGCTTGTGGAACTGGCCAATGTAATTTTTTTTTGATTGTACAGAATGATGAAAAAGCATACAGTCCCTGATGTCAACGCTTGGAATCTGCATCAACTTGCAAGAGCGGTAAGCCAGCATGCAAATGACATAAAACAATCCTGTTCCATTATCCAGGAAGCATATCAATGGGCAGAGCACTTTGGAGAGCAAGTAGACAAAGCTACATTCAAGCCTTCGGTAAAAGAGTCACTACAAGTAGCGATCATTGCTACTACGGAGATGTCTTTAGATCTGCCTACTGCTATAGCCGCGATCTTAACACCAGCTTTTTTAGCAGGATTGATTAAAGAAGAAGCTGTTGAAAAGCGATTTGGCGCAAAAGCAACCTCCATATTGAAGGAACTGGAAGCACTAAAGCGCTATAGATTGCGTAATGATACCATTCGTAATTATCCGCATCATCCTGATATAAATTGCCACCATATTGTAGCCATTTTGCTACAAATGTGTGACATCATTCGTGTACATTGTAGCGGTGTAGCTTTGGAAAATCTAGATTCAGAATTGGTCCATTCTAGTGCTCAACTATTGCTTGATCTAAAATATTTTTATATCCCACTCTCGCATAGAATGCGGATGTATGATATTCAAACCAAATTAGCAGATTTTTGGCTAAAGCATACAGATACACTTAGTTACTATGCCATCACTGCCAAACTTGGGATGACTAAAATGAAAAGGCAACAAAAGCTAAATCTTATTGCTGAGGAAGTTCAAGCCGCTCTGCAAACACGTGGCATTCATTTTATCATAAAAAAACGGATTAAATCTGTTTATTCTATTTGGCATAAAATTAAAAAATTAAAGATTAGCTTTGACCAAGTACATGACCTTACTGCCATCAGAATCATTCTAACCAATATGGATGGTAAAACGTTACAAGAGGAAAAAGTAGCTTGTTGGAGAATGCTTAGTATCATTAGTAATCTTTATAAGCCAATGTGCAATATTATGAGGGACTGGGTCAGTACACCAAGAGACAGTAGCTACGAATCGCTTCATCTTACCTTTGAAACCTATAAATATGGACAATTAGAAGTACAAATACGTACAGAACGCATGGATTATATAGCGGAGCATGGTAAGGCAGCACATTGGAGATATAAGTATACCCTATAGGCGCAAATCAAACAGTGGCGTAAAAATTGGTGGTTTTCAGATTGCGCTTTATGGACTTCATCTGTCTTTTACCTAGTTGTTCAATGATTGTATAATTGTCTATTAATCTATGGTAGATCTTACCTCCATTTATACTGCTTTCTTTTTTAAAAAAAGGATGCAATGGATGGTTGCGATTACCTTTTTGATTTGCGTTACTTTATATGCGATACTTGGTCTGCCTAATGTCCATGCAACCAGTTGTTTATTGCTTATTCCAAGAGGGTGTACACGCTACCAACTCAAAGAGCAACTAAAAAATGAAGGATATATAAGAAATGGAGCTGCCTTTTTATGGGCAGTCTATTTGTTGAAGTACCATCCTAAAAATACACCCGGCCAATATCGACTCATGGGTAATATAACCAATTGGCAATTGATCAGGATGTTGCGTGGTGGTATGCAGCATCCCGTTAAGCTTACTTTTTCCACCGCGGCCAATACAACTTCGTTAGTAGACCAACTGATCAGCCGTATAGGTGTAAACAAAGAAGCACTATGCAACTTGCTACATGATGCTAAAAAGTTATCTTCCTATGGATTTACGCCAGAAAATGTATTAACCATGTTTATTCCAGACACCTATGAGGTATACTGGACCATTACTGCAGAACAACTTTTATCAAAAATGCACCTGGCTTATCAACGTTTTTGGAACACAACACGGATGCATAAAGCAAAAAAAATACAATTAAGTCCAATTGATGTTTCTATTTTGGCTTCTATCGTGCAAGCGGAAACAAATGATCCACAAGAAGCAGCTATGATTGCAGGGGTCTATCTAAACAGACTAAAACGTAATATGCCGCTTCAATCCTGTCCAATGCTTATCTATGCACTGAGAGAAAAGCAACTGCTTATTAACAGAGTGTTGCAACAAGATACCTATATCGATTCGCCTTATAATTCTTATCGTAAGAAAGGTCTACCACCTGGACCTATTGGTTTACCCAGCGTGGCTATGATTGATGCGGTACTCAATTATGTGCCACATGATTATCTTTTTTTTTCAGCGAAAGAAGATTTTTCAGGGTTGCATTACTTTGCGCGTCATTATAGTGCACATTTAAAAAATGCCTATAAATATAGAAAAGCCCTGGATAGGCTACAAATTATGCATTGAAGCTTGAACTACGCACTCGTTCTGTGCAAATGCGATTGTATATCACCCAGTTGAGCGGGTAGTTAAATAGTCATCCCTGAAATATTATATATTTATTTGTTAATCAAGATAAATATGATTAAATTTGTATTGTAGAATAACCAAATTTTGCGTTATTTTGTATAAAAACCTTGCAAAATAAGGATGAAATCTAAGAGAATATATCATAATTGTGATAGGTTATTTGAGCAACGCTTATCTGGTTTTCTTAATCCCAAACAGGCTTTATTTCAGTTAGCTGATTCCATTCCTTGGCACTCCCTAATATCAGATTTAGACCGCTATTTTAGCCATGGTCCTGGCCAACCTCCTTTACCTATTCGTTTGATTGTAGGTTTGCTCGTTATCAGCCATATGTATCGGATTTCTAATGGCACTCCGGCACAGGTGTGAAACAAATGGGGTGTAAGTCCCCAGACTCTAATTTGTCTATTTCAGGAGTCTAGAAGGAGGTTGGATTTGTGAAGCGACTTACAGGTTCAAGTTACTTTTAAATGCATCTGCAAAATAGCGGGCTGCAACAAAAGTGAACCCAAATTAGCCTCGTTAAACCTTTTAAGCGCATTTGCCGACTGTCTAGTCGCTACAGGAAGACTGATAGTAGGATGGAAAAAATAGACCATAACCATCTTACAAGTTCCGGGGTGTTAGGGGTTGCACGCTATGAATTGTATACTGGACTGATTTCTTCGGACAAATTTTCCTTAATTTTGTTTCCTACTTTTTCCCATTTTCTAGCCCCCATTTTTTAAATACCTAAGATAAACACTCATAACGTGAGTTCGGGATTTATTTGACTGATTTACAACAATTTAATATCAATTATTTAGTTAATATTTGCACCTATTTAACAAGTTTTTATATCTAATTTTATAAATATAATATATATAATAAACTGATTACCAGAATTATTTGTTATTCAACTACCTATTTAACTGTCTAATAAAACAAATTTTATAAATTTTCATTGATATTGATTATCAAATGAAAAAATAATCTAATCCCGAACTCACGTTCATAGGTTTTTGATAGTTAATGCTAGAATAGAATCTTTTATAATTATACTTGGTAATGTACCTATTAATTCCCTCTTTTAACACTTTAATATTTTTAAAATCATTGATAAATATGCAATTATATTTTAGGGTTCTAAAAAATCTTTCCATTACAATTATAATCAATACCTGAGTTCGGGATTAGATTATTTTTTCATTTGATAATCAATATCAATGAAAATTTATAAAATTTGTTTTATTAGACAGTTAAATAGGTAGTTGAATAACAAATAATTCTGGTAATCAGTTTATTATATATATTATATTTATAAAATTAGATATAAAAACTTGTTAAATAGGTGCAAATATTAACTAAATAATTGATATTAAATTGTTGTAAATCAGTCAAATAAATCCCGAACTCACTTTTTTATTTTTGGTAACTCTACGAAATTGGCTATTTACAGATTCCAAACATTTGTTGTGTAAATGACCTTACGCATGGCATTAGGGTACTGTAAAAATACCATCAGATTATCCCAGTTAGCATACCAAGATTAGGCTATTTGTGGATATTGTTGATTCCACTTAGTAGCAAAAGCTTCTAAGGCCATCAATGCTTTTTGCTCGGTAACTGCTGTATAAATTGGTTTTAAATCAGCAACTAATACCTTTCTATGTTTATAAGAAACATACTGCAAACTACCCCTAATTGCATGAACAATACAGAGCTGATGTTCCGTTTTTAGGTATACAGCAGCAATGGCCTCAGACATGCCTGACAAATTATCTGTACATGCAATGAGCATATCGTTCATACCCCGATTTTTGAGTTCTGTTAAATTGCCTAACCAAAATTTAGCCCCTTCATTTTCACTCATCCAAAGCCCTAAAACATCCTTTATGCTAGATCTATCTATACCTAAAGCAACATAGACTGCCTTGTTGATGATGCGCTTATCTTGTCTAACTTTAACTACAAAGCAATCAAAAAAAACAATAGAATAGACTGATTCTAAGGGACGATTTTGCCATATCTTAACATCTTCAATAACAGAGTCTGTGATGTTACTTATCAGGCTTTCACTTACTTCTGCGCCATATAATTCCTGTATTTGAATCTGAATATCTGACAGACTCATACCTTTAGCATATAATGCTTTTTCTACAAGACGCTTACTTAATTGTTTGAGTAAGCCGTCTTGATCAAAAAGTCTGGAAAGGTCTACACCTGATTCTATCAGTACATCTATGGCCTTGCTTATCCTATCTTTAACTGTCTCTTTTCTTTTCATTGTTTTAAGTGTTATGATTTAGGTAAAGATAAATCCTAAAAAATATTTATACACTTAAAACAAAAGACTCCGGGATTAGACGTATTGTGAACCAGTCATATATATATTAGTTATAGAAGGTTTTTTCTCTTTTAGTGCATAAGCTGTAATTCCAGCTATCAAATTGACTAGAAAATTAGGTATGCTTCTATGCCTGGAATGTTCTATCTGGCTAATATTTTTGAGCTGATCTATAATAGTTTCAATTATAGATCGTTTTCTAAGCATCAGTTTATCCCAGAGTGGCGTAAAAGCATTTTTCATATTTTTTCTGATCTGGGTAATGAGTTCCACGCCTTTCTCGATCAGTTTTTCAAATAAATCTTTGCTTATGTAACCTTTATCGGCAAACATTTTACCCATCAAGTGTTTATACAAATTTTCTACAGGAAGCCTATCATTAGTTTTACCTGTGGTCAGTTGAAAATTCATAATTTCTCCTAAATCATTGACTATCAAGTGCAAATTTAATCTAAAAAACCAACCGATGCTGGTTTTACCTTTAGTAGCAATCGATTTAAAAACCCTGTGCGTATAGGCTCTTTTGATATGGAAAACCTTGATGGCTGTTGCATCCATAAAATAACAACCTGTTTTTTTTAGCAAGACTTTGTGTAAAACAGTACAAGGGAACTAACGTTCTTTGGATCAGTTCTATAAATCTATTCTAGCTTACTAACTTTCCAAATTCACCAGAATGAAATTTCTGTAAATGAATATAATAAGACTTAAAATTTCTAAAACCAATCACATGAAAGGCAATAAGAATAGTCATTATTTCACTCAAAGTTAATGAACAAGTTCTAGTGGGTTTTCTTTTAGAATTGGTTAACAGTTGTTTTTCCATATACGGCATAAACTTTATGAGAAATTCATCAACAGCATAATATATTTCAACTAATTTTTCTACATTCATAACTGGCTCCTTTGGATAATCTGGTTAGTATTTTTTTATCTCCAAATTTAAAAAACAAAGGAACTTTATTAAAGCTATTTTTTAACAAGCTAATCCCGAACTCAGGTATATAGACTATAAAATCTGACTTCCTTACATTGCTTGGATTTAAGATATAGAGTTCTTTGGAGTTGCCGAACTTTTAATGTTCCGTTCATAGCTTTAGGGCAATCAGACATTCTCAACTCTTTTAAACTCGTTAACTGAAGTAGGGTCCCTTTCCTCTTGAGTGGTTTCCCAATCAATACGAACGGTATTATGGACCCCGCGGACTTCTGATATCACCCTTATTACGTGAGTTCGGGATTTATTTGACTGATTTACAACAATTTAATATCAATTATTTAGTTAATATTTGCACCTATTTAACAAGTTTTTATATCTAATTTTATAAATATAATATATATAATAAACTGATTATAAGAATTATTTGTTATTCAACTACCTATTTAACTGTCTATAAAAAAAATTTTATAAATTTTCATTGATATTGATTATCAAATGAAAAAATAATCTAATCCCGAACTCACGTTTATTGATTTCGCTTTACTTACACAATAAAGTTTCCAGTAGCCTACTGGATTCATATCAGATTTCCCGGACTACGATGTGAAACATTCATAGCGTGCAACCCCTAACACCCCGGCACTTGTATGATGGTCATGGTCTATTTTTTTCCATCCTACTATCAGCCTTCCTGTAGCCACTAGACAGTCGGCAAATGCGCTTAAACGGCTTAACGAGGCTAATTTGGGTTCACTTTTGTTGCAGCTCGCTATTTTGCAGATGCATTTAAAGGTAACTTAAACCTGTGAATCACCCCACAAATCCAACCTCCTGCTAGACTCCCGAAATAGACAAATTAGAGTCAGGGGACTTACACCCCATTTGTTGCACACCTGTTCCGGCGTGCAATGGCTCAAACTCGGTATAAGGTAGAACGCGTATTTGGAAGTATCAAAAGTTGGTTCCGAAGTTCAAGAGCGCATTATATAGGTCTTGCTAAAACCCATACACAACACGTTTTGGACGCAATAGCCTATAACTTATACAGGTCTCCAAATATCATATTAAAAGGTGTTTAGGGGAATGGTCTATCAAAAATGAACTGAAATAAACCTGAAAACCAATAAATAATAAAATGAGTTCGGGATTAGATTATTTTTTCATTTGATAATTAATATTAATAAAAATTTATAAAATTTGTTTTATAGACAGTTAAATAGGTAGTTGAATAACAAATAATTCTTATAATCAGTTTATTATATATATTATATTTATAAAATTAGATATAAAAACTTGTTAAATAGGTGCAAATATTAACTAAATAATTGATATTAAATTGTTGTAAATCAGTCAAATAAATCCCGAACTCACGTTCTTAATTTTTTATTCCGAACTAAAATGCCTAATCTTATTTCTACCCATCTGATTAATTTATTGTATGACTCTAAAACTAAACGATACGGAAAATAAATTAAAATATTTTTGTCCGATTTTTTCAGTCCAGTATAATTCCTTGACCAGCTATTATTTTGTAAGGTTAATAAACTTTTTCCATCCAATGGATATGATATAAAAGGTGGCCAAAATCGTTATATGAAGGAATATATAGGCCCACCCTGTGCCTAAAAAAGCGAGTTGGGCTGGCCATAAGGAAACTTTCCCCAATACTAAAAAGGTAAGCAAAAGAAGTAAAAAACCATGTGCATGATAAGGTATTGGATAACATTTTTGACCCATATAATACCCCAGTAGCCCCATAGCAGTTACACCACTGATAGAGGCGTATACGCAGCCCCAATGGGCCCATCTCGGTATCAATAGAAGTGCTGTAAACCCAATCACTAGGCTGCCCAATGCACTGATCCAAGTATTATATCGTGGATGATCGCTCAGTTTAAAGGCCGCACTAAAGTTGTAATAGACACCTAAAAGAATATGTGCAAATGCTAAGTAGGATACGGTGTCAATGGTGTGACGATAACCTGCATTCGGAATCAGGATTTTTGCCACCCAATTTATATTTAAACTAAAAAGCAATAGGCAGAAGCAGGATGCTAGTATAAATAGATGCATCGTTTGGCTATATAGCTTTAGCGCCTCCTTGCGACCTGAGTTGGCAAAAAAAAATGGTTCTGCAGCATGTTTAAAGGCTTGAATCCCTAATGTTATACATAGAGTTAGCTTATAGGAGGTGCCAAAGTTGCCTAACATTTCCTCCTTTGTATGGGTGCTATAAAAATTATTAGGAACCAATTGTCGAAATAATAAAAGAGGTAGTGTCTCATTCATCCTAAAAAACAACGTTGTAAAAAAAGAAGTGGCTGCATAACCGCCTATTGCCCGAGTTGTACGGCTATTCCAGATTAAATAAAATCCCTTAAAATTTGGTAGTAGAAAGGCTAAAGCGGTTAGGTTAGACAATAAATTGGCTATAAAAACAGCATCTAACCCATTTAAATATAGGGTTACATTTAAACCACTATACATTAAATATTCTATATATCTTAAATATAGAGGGCAATAAAGTAAAATAAAAGAAAAAGTAAGATTCGCAAAAGCTTGTAAAAATTTCACCGCCAGAAACCAAAAGGTCTTTTTTTCTACACGTAGGTTCGCATAGGGCATCATCAATAGGGTATCTAGCATAAGAATACCAGCCATATAATAGAAATAACGTATATGGGCTAAGTGGTTGGTTATTTTTGCGATTTGTGGGGTATATATGATGAGTAAGGTTGAAAAAATAATACTGGTAACCAGTAATATAGTTACAATTATATTGAAGGTATATTGTTTGCCTAATGTATGTACATACCTAAAATAGGTCATATCCATGGCCAAATCATAGATGACGTGGCCCAAAGCAATATAACTTCCATAGAATTCTATAATAATGCTATATGCACTGGGCGTCAGTACATTGGTTTGAAGTAGTAAAGCCAAATACGCACATCCGCGTACGATAATGTTGCTTATACCATATATAATGGTTTCTTTACCAAGTTTTTTAACCGCATTGTGCATGGTAGCTATTAGATATTTAATACCCTTCCTTTTCTTTATTCGTTACGGTTGACCTAAGTGGGTAGCCCTTTTTTAGGGTATAAAAGATGAGGGATTGCTAAATATGGCTCTGTCCACTTAAGTGTGTAAATTATTTTTTTGGTTTTATTCAATTCTGTTTTCAAATTTAATTAAAAAATGTGCCATAGCCTCGCTCCAGTTATGAATAACGTGAGTTCGGGATTTATTTGACTGACTTACAACAATTTAATATCAATTATTTAGTTAATATTTGCACCTATTTAACAAGTTTTTATATCTAATTTTATAAATATAATATATATAATAAACTGATTACCAGAATTATTTGTTATTAAACTACCTATTTAACTGTCTATAAAACAAATTTTATAAATTTTTATTAATATTGATTATCAAATGAAAAAATAATCTAATCCCGAACTCACGTTAGTAGCAAAAGCTTCTAAGGCCATCAATGCTTCTTGCTCAGTAACTGCTGTATAAATTGGTTTTAAATCAGCAACTAATACCTTTCTATGTTTATAAGAAACATACTGCAAACTACCCCTAATTGCATGAACAATACAGAGCTGATGTTCCGTTTTTGGGTATACAGCAGAAATGGCCTCAGACATGCCTGACAAATTATCTGTACATGCAATGAGCATATCGTTCATACCCCGATTTTTGAGTTCTGTTAAATTGCCTAACCAAAATTTAGCCCCTTCATTTTCACTCATCCAAAGCCCTAAAACATCCTTTATGCCAGATCTATCTATACCTAAAGCGACATAGACTGCCTTGTTGATGATGCGCTTATTTTGTCTAACTTTAACTACAAAGCAATCAAAAAAAACAATAGAATAGACTGATTCTAAGGGACGATTTTGCCATATCTTAACATCTTCAATAACAGAGTCTGTGATGTTACTTATCAGGCTTTCACTTACTTCTGCGCCATATAATTCCTGTATTTGAATCTGAATATCTGACAGACTCATACCTTTAGCATATAAAGATAAGATCTTATCATCCAAACCAGGAATTCTTGTTTGACGATTAGGCAATAAAATAGGTTCAAAAGTCGATGCTCTATCTCTGGGTACTTCAACCGATATAACGCCATTATCAGTAATAACTTGCTTACTGGATAATCTATTACGTACATTCTCTGAATCACTACGTGCATACTTATTATAACCTAAATGGTAATCCATTTCTGACTGTAATGCTTTTTCTACAAGACGCTTACTTAATTGTTTGAGTAAGCCATCTTGATCAAAAAGTCTGGAAAGGTCTACACCTGATTCTATCAGTACATCTATGGCCTTGCTTATCCCATCTTTAACTGTCTCTTTTCTTTTCATTGTTTTAAGTGTTACGATTTAGGTAAAGATAAATCCTAAAAAATATTTACACACTTAAAACAAAAGACCCATTTTTTTCCTCTATAAACATACGACCTTATGCTGAGCATTTCTACAAGAAATAGAGGGCTTCTTACGTGGATAAACAGCCGATATATTCAGTACACCCATATACTTAAGCACACGATCTCTGCCTACATTAAAGCCATCCTCTTGTAGCTGATTGTATATATAGCGATAACCATATTCCGGATGTTCCCTGTAGATTGAATCTATTTTGTTTAAAACAGATGTATTACAACCACTTAATTCCCTAGCTTTGTAATATATCAAAGAGCGATGTATCGATAATAATGCACATTGTCTTGCCTTGGATAAATTGGGAAGCTTGCATGTGACAAGACTTTGCTTATTTGGTAAATCCAAGCTCTTTAGCTTGCCCACTGCCCAATCTCGCTCAACGGTAGCCTTTCCTAAAGCCTTCGCAAGTGCATCGTTTTGATGCTTAAGTGTGCTAATTTCCTCTTTATACACACTAACAACCTTGGATGGATCAAAGGCTATAGAGGCATTCTCTAAAAATTGACGCTTCCAATTTTGAAGGGTTTTACTAGTGACGCCATATTTGGAAGACAGCTCAACTAGCGTTAAATCTTCTTTTAGTAAAGCGAATACTATCTTAGTTTTTTCTTCCGAACTAAAATGCCTAATCTTATTTCTACCCATCTGATTAATTTATTGTATGACTCTAAAACTAAACGATACGGAAAATAAATTAAAATATTTTTGTCCGATTTTTTCAGTCCAGTATACTTATGAAGCAAGCCATCATCAGCTTGTTTCTGAAAACAGGTCCAAAAGAACTCATTTTTATGTTAAATTAATTTGTATAAGCATGATAAAATCAGTAAATTTCTTGTCCCTTGATTATGTTGGTGATGTAGCTCAGTCGGTAGAGCATCGGACTGAAAATCCGTGGGCCGGAGGTTCGAGTCCTCTCATCACCACCTTATATCTTACCATCTAAGCCTATAACTGTTTTTGCACTCATATAAAGATGCTTTATCAACTTTTTTCTAAAATTTTTACTTCAAAGAAAGAGCAACAACTCCGTTTTTATAATCAAAAAATACCTGAAATCAACCAAATTTATCAGTCGTTACAGCTTCTTTCTCATGATCAATTACGGGCAGAGGTTACGGCTGTTCGTGGAGAGATAGACACGCACTTGCAACTTATTACATCTGAAATTGAGCGGCTAAGTAGATCAGCAGATGAACAGCTAACCGATGCTTTGGCTACAGTTCACGCCAGGGTAGACCATTACAAGCGGCTAGAGCAGTTAAAAAAACACCACAGAGTAGCATTGGGATCCATTTTAGATCAGGTATTGGCACGTGTCTTTGCCATTGTCAAAGAAACCGCTCGCCGTTTTAGAGATCATAGTCAGTTAAGCGTTTCCGCCAATGACCATGATCGAGCCATTGCTGCCCGTAAGTCTTACGTGACCATAGAGGGCGATCAAGCCATTTGGCAGAATCAATGGCAAGTAAGTGGGCGTATGGTTGTTTGGGAAATGGTTCACTACGATGTGCAATTAATAGGAGGGATGGTCTTACATCAAGGGAAAATAGCTGAAATGGCTACTGGGGAGGGTAAGACCCTGATTACCACCTTAGCTGCCTTTTTAAATGCATTAAGCAATGCAGGCGTCCATGTGGTTACCGTAAACGACTATTTGGCCAAGAGAGACACAGAATGGATGGCGCCTATTTTTGAATTCCATGGTTTTACAGTAGACTGTATAGATCGCTATCCTGCTTACTCCCTTGAGCGGCAACGTGCCTATCAAGCCGATATTATATTTGGTACCAATAATGAATTTGGTTTTGACTACCTCAGGGATAATATGGTAACAGATGCCAGTGATTTGGTACAGCGTGCGCACTATTTTGCTATTGTAGATGAAGTTGATTCTGTCCTTATTGATGATGCTAGAACACCACTTATTATTTCAGGTCCCGTAGAAGAGCGTGATGAGCACATTTATAAAGAGTTGGCTGCTAAAATTGCACAGCTCTATAGACTACAAAAGGAACTAGTGATTAAGCTGCTACAAGAAGCAAAGCAAAAAATAAAAGCAGGCAATATAGAGGAAGGAGGGCTAGCTCTTTTTCGTGCCTATAGGGGATTGCCTAAGTATAAGCCTTTAATTAAATTTCTTAGTGAAAAAGGCATGCGTCAAATCCTAGACAATGTAGAATCTTATTACATACAGGAAAATGCTAAGATGATGCCTCAAGCAGATGCCTCCCTTTTCTTTTCCATTGATGAAAGGCATAACAATGTTGAGATCACTGAAAAAGGGCTCACCTATCTAACCGAACAAGAAAAAGATCCCTCTTTCTTTATATTGCCAGACGTAGCAGCTCATATTGCGGCTATTGAGAATGATACTGCTTTGACCCATGAAGAAAGCCTCGCTAAGCGTTCTTATTTTCAGCAAACTTATAAGGTAAAAGCACAACGTATTCATGCCTTGCATCAGTTGTTAAAAGCATATGCCTTATTTGAAAAAGATGTGGCCTATATTGTATCCAAGGGTAAAGTAAAAATTGTAGATGAACAAACCGGTCGGGTATTGGATGGCCGTAGATATTCAGATGGCCTCCATCAAGCCTTAGAAGCCAAGGAGGGTGTTAAGATTGAAAAACCTTCTCAGACCTATGCCTCTATTACCCTTCAAAGCTACTTCCATATGTATGATAAGTTAGCCGGTATGACTGGTACAGCCGAGACGGATGCGGAGGAATTTTGGGATATTTATGGCCTTGCGGTAGTACCTATTCCCACCCATAGGCCATTGTTGCGAGAGGACAAAGAAGATAAGGTTTACAAGACAGTACGGGAAAAATTTAATGCCATCATTAAAGAAATAGTCTCCTTATCTGCCAAAAGGAGACCGGTTTTAGTGGGTACTACTTCTGTAGAAGTATCTGAATTGGTCAGCAAAATGCTTGCTTTTCGTAAAATTCCCCATCAGATTTTAAATGCAAAACACCATCAAAAAGAAGCGGAAATAGTGGCACAAGCTGGTATAGCTGGTACCGTTACGATTGCCACAAATATGGCGGGTCGCGGTACGGATATTAAGTTGGACCAGGCCTCAAAAGCAGCTGGTGGGTTGGCCATTATTGGTACAGAACGTCATGAATCAAGACGCGTCGATAGGCAGTTGCGTGGCCGTTCTGGGCGACAAGGCGATCCAGGTTCTTCTCAGTTTTTTCTTTCCTTAGAGGATAGTTTAATGCGTCTCTTTGGTTCTGATAGAATTGCGGCTATAATGGATAAAATTGGTTTGGAAGAGGGAGAGGTCATTCAACATGGTATGGTCAGCAGGTCTATCGAAAGGGCACAAAAAAAGGTAGAACAGAATAACTTTGCTATGCGCAAGCGTTTGTTAGAGTATGACCGTGAAATGGGTACCCATCGTGGTGCAGTTTATCAGAGGCGGAACCGTGCTTTATTAGGCAAAGGGGTTGAAGTGGATATTATCAATATGCTCTACGATACGGTGACCAACATTATAGAGCATGAAGATAGTAAACTAGAAGCAAGTTTTCTAAATCCCATTTTTTCTGCTGTATTTGGAGATACCTTTTCAGAATCATTTTTTGCAGGTAAAAAGAAAGAAGTCCTTATAGAGGCTATCTATCAGCAACTGGCAAAGACATATTCCCAACGCACTACAGCATTACAGGAGAGGTTATTTTCCTATTTTAAGGCGTCTGTTATAGGCAGTAGTGATCGTGTGGAAGTTCCCTTTTTTGATGGTAAAATGTACATTAGAGCGACTGTGTACCCTACACTCTTTATGGCGTCTGGTGGAAGAGAGCTGGTTAAAAATTTAGCATGCATGGTTGTCCTTCATGTAATTGATCAACATTGGAAAAGTCATTTACGGGTTATGGATGATTTAAAGCAATCGGTTCAAAATGCCATCTATGAAAGGCAAGACCCTATTATAACCTTTAAGTTTGAAGCCTATCACTTGTTTAGAAAATTCACGGCTACCATAAGTCAAGAAATTATTTCTTTCTTGTTCCATGCACCTTTTTATGTACAATTGCCATTAAAGTCCTATACGGAAGGGCAGCCGGGCAAAAAAGGTTAGTGGTTGCCTTAATTTTACTGCGCGCCAAATTTTTTGTCGGCAGCCATAAGCGTGGGGGCATACCAACCATCCATTAACCGCTTTTTGTAAGCCTGGGCTAGTACCTGTTCAAGTCAGTGGTAAAAATTTATATCACACTTCTTTATCAAGCAAAAAAAATAAAATATACATTCTTTACCATTTATGAAATAAGGAAGTGATAAATGCATGGGGATCAAAAGGCCTTAAGTCTTCTACTTTTTCGCCCACACCAATATATTTAATTGGAATAGAAAACTGATCTACTATACCCAGTACCATGCCTCCTTTAGAGGTTCCATCTAGTTTGGTTACAACGATTCCGGTTACGGCTACAGCAGCTGTGAAAGCTTCTACTTGAAGGAAGGCATTCTGTCCATTTGTGCCATCCAGCACCAATAATACCTCTTGTGGAGCTCCAGGAAGACACTTTTGAATGGTTCGTTTAATTTTAGCTAGTTCATTGATAAGATGTACTTTGGTATGTAACCGGCCCGCCGTGTCTATAATGGCCACATCTGCATTATTTCGTATAGTCTGTTGTACCGTTTCATATGCAACGGATGAAGGGTCTGATTGCATCTCTCGTGCTACTACTTCTGCCCCTATGCGATTGCCCCAAATGGTAAGCTGTTCTACCGCCGCCGGACGAAAAGTATCTGCAGCACCCAGTATAACTTTTTTGCCTTGGGTTATAAACTGTGCAGCTAGTTTGCCAATGGTAGTAGTTTTACCTACACCATTCACCCCTACTACAAGTATGATGTGCGGATGAACAGGAGCAATAGCATCCTTATTCGATATAGGTGCAACATGTAAAAGCTGCTCCGCCTCAGACTGTAAAATTTGGTCTAGTTCACTTGTGGTAAGGTATTTATCCCGTGCTACACGTTGTTCTATAGCACCTATAATCTTAAGGGTTGTAGATACACCCACATCTGAACCAATCAGCAATTCCTCTAACCTATCCAGCACATCACTATCAACGGTAGATTTTCCAGCGATAATTTTGGAAAGCTTACTCCAAAAAGACTGACGCGTCTTAGAAAGCACTTCTACTAAATGTGTTTTAGGAGTGGCTGGCTTAGAAAAAAAATCAAAAATACTCATAGCAAGTAACTTATTTTCCTGCCTATGCAAAACTATAGATTGCTGAATCAGTCTATTGCGCAATATACAAGGCAAGAGACGATCTGTTATTAAGGCTAGCAGAGACCAATGGCTATGTTCTACTAGATAGTATCTCTTTTATTGCTTCGGAGGGTACAATTCTGCTACGAAAGGTATAAGCCCCGGTTTTTGCTGATTTTTTTACTTGAATCAGCTTGGTCAACTTGACTGCATCTCCTTTAGAAAGGGTTGCCACTACTTTCTTTGCCATAATGGGTGATTATTTAATTTCCTTATGAAGGGTATGACGTTTAAGTATAGGATTATACTTTTTTAATTCCATGCGTGCAGTAGTAGTCGTTCTATTCTTTTCCGTGCAATACCGCGACATGCCTGCCATTCCACTACTTTTATGCTCTGTACACTCTAAGATTACTTGAACCCTACTGCCTTTTTTCTTTGCCATTTTGCTTTACTACTATTTATCAAGTTTCAAGTGATTACTTATTTAGACCAACCAGTGGTATTGCTTGGACAAAGTCCCCTTCTGCTTGGCCTCTTTTAACACCGCATAAATCCCCTTCTTATTGATGGTACGAATAATAGAAGTGCAAACCTTCAATGGAATCCAAATATCCTGTTCCGGAACATAAAAACGTTTCCTTTGCAAGTTTGGATAAAACCATCTTTTGGTTTTGTTATTTGCATAGGATACATTATTCCCTACAATAGGCTTTTTTCCCGTTATATCACAAATTCTTGCCATTTTTCTATATGCTTTAAAATACCTACAAATATATTATAAATTCGGACATTATTCAAATCCTTAATTGCTTCCGGTATGCATAACAAGCCCATATTGATACGCTCATGAAGGTTCTGTCTCGTTTATTCTAAAAAATGATTATTTTAGTATCGGTATTTAAAAAAGTAGTTATTATGTTTAATATTTCGCCCAAATTATTACCTTATTTTAAAGGCTATTGTTCTTCAGCAGAAGTCATCCTATTATTTGTCTAGATGAAGTGTCGTTTTTCCTTGAGCTATAGAGATTTGGAAGAGATGGTGCGTATGAGAGGCGCAAGAGTTGATCGTTCTACGCTACAAAGATGGGTTATTAAGTTTGTTCCTCTTATAGATGAAGCAGTAAGAAAAAAAAAGCGACCAGTTGGTGGTAGTTGGAGAATGGATGAAACCTATGTTAAACTAAACGGGAAGTGGATCTATTTATATAGAGCAGTAGATCGTTATGGTGATACAGTTGACTTTTTTCTATCTGAGCATAGAGACAAGTCTGCAGCTTTTTCTTTTTTTCGTAAGGCGATCACAGAAAATAATATTCCTAAGAAAGTAGTAATTGACAAAAGCGGTAGTAATAAAGCTGCCCTTGATGCGATCAATACAGAACTTGATCAAGATCATACCATTCAAATATTTCAAAACAAATACTTGAATAATAGAGTTGAACAAGATCATAGGTTTATCAAAAAACGGCTAAAACCTATGCTTAGTTTTAAGTGTCTTAAGGCTGCAGCCATTACCATTGCAGGGATAGAAAACATTCGTATGATTCAAAAAGGACAAGTAATCGGAGCTAAAAATCATCTTTCTACTTTTGAGAATTTTGTTATGCTAATGGCCGAATAATAACCAATATATATCCAAAACTTCACTTAAAAGAAAAGACGTTACTAACGAAAATATAGAAGCGACAGAACCCTGCAGCAATGCACCTAGCGTATGGAAGTGTTCGATAAACTGTGTCAGATCTTTAAAAAGTTATAATTTACATACTTAACAGATAAAGGTTTTAGCCATGGAAGAAAGAATACACAATGATTGTGTTGGCTTAGCAACGTGAGTTCGGGATTTATTTGACTGATTTACAACAATTTAATATCAATTATTTAGTTAGTATTTGCACCTATTTAACAAGTTTTTATATCTAATTTTATAAATATAATATATATAATAAACTGATTATAAGAATTATTTGTTATTCAACTACCTATTTAACTGTCTATAAAACAAATTTTATAAATTTTTATCAATATTGATTATCAAATGAAAAAATAATCTAATCCAGAACTCACGTTACTAGATTATAAAGCATTAGAGGCCCAATGGGAGCGAAGCTACAATATGACGACATTTGCGAGATCTTTCAAGAAAAAGAGTAGTATCTTATAACCTCAGTTCGGGATTAGACGCGTTGTGAACCAGTCATATATATATTAGTTATAGAAGGTTTTTTCTCTTTTAGTGCATAAGCTGTAATTCCAGCTATCAAATTGACTGGAAAATTAGGTATGCTTCTATGCTTGGAATGTTCTATCTGGCTAATATTTTTGAGCTGATCTATAATAGTTTCAATTATAGATCGTTTTCTAAGCATCAGTTTATCCCAAAGTGGCATAAAAGCATTTTTCATATTTTTTCTGATCTGGGTAATGAGTTCCACGCCTTTCTCGATCAGTTTTTTAAATAAATCTTTGCTTATGTAACCTTTATCGGCAAACATTTTACCCATCAAGTGTTTACATAAATTTTCTACAGGAAGCCTATCATTAGTTTTACCTGTGGTCAGTTGAAAATTCATAATTTCTCCTAAATCATTGACTATCAAGTGCAACTTTAATCCAAAAAACCAACCGATGCTGGTTTTACCTTTAGTAGCAATCGATTTAAAAACCCTGTGCGTATAGGCTCTTTTGATATGGCAAACCTTGATGGCTGTTGCATCCATAAAATAACAACCTGTTTTTGTTTTAGAAAAACTTTGTGTAAAACAGTACAAGGGAACTAACATTCTTTGGATCAGTTCTATAAATCTATTCTAGCTTACTAACTTTCCAAATTTACTAGAATGAAATTGCTGTAAATGAATATAATAAGACTTAAAATTTCTAAAACCAATCACATGAAAGGCAATAAGAACAGTCATTATTTCACTCAAAGTTAATGAACAAGTTCTAGTGGGTTTTCTTTTAGAGTTGGTTAACAGTTGTTTTTCCATATACGGCATAAACTTTATGAGAAATTCATCAACAGCATAATATATTTCAACTAATTTTTCTACATTCATAACTGGCTCCTTTGGATAATCTGGTTAGTATTTTTTTATCTCCAAATTTAAAACACAAAGGAGCTTTTTAAAGCTATTTTTTAACAAGCTAATCCCGAACTTAGGTTGTCAGATATTCAGATTCAAATACAGGAATTATATGGCGCAGAAGTAAGTGAAAGCCTGATAAGTAACATCACAGACTCTGTTGTTGAAGATGTTAAGATATGGCAAAATCGTCCCTTAGAATCAGTCTATCCTATTGTTTTTTTGATTGCTTTGTAGTTAAAGTTAGACAAGATAAGCGCATCATCAAAAAGGCAGTCTATGTCGCTTTAGGTATAGATAGATCTAGCATAAAGGATGTTTTAGGGCTTTGGATGAGTGAAAATGAAGGGGCTAAATTTTGGTTAGGCAATTTAACAGAACTCAAAAATCGGGGTATGAACGATATGCTCATTGCATGTACAGATAATTTGTCAGGCATGTCTGAGGCCATTGCTGCTGTATACCCAAAAACGGAACATCAGCTCTGTATTGTTCATGCAATTAGGGGTAGTTTGCAGTATGTTTCTTATAAACATAGAAAGGTATTAGTTGCTGATTTAAAACCAATTTATACAGCAGTTACCGAGCAAAAAGCATTGATGGCCTTAGAAGCTTTTGCTACTAAGTGGAATCAACAATACCCACAAATAGCCCAATCTTGGTATGCTAACTGGGATAATCTGATGGTATTTTTACAGTACCCTAATGCCATACGTAAGGTCATTTACACAACAAATGTTTGGAATCTGTAAATAGCCAATTTCGTAGAGTTACCAAAAATAAAAGAGTGTTCCCTAACGATCTAGCTGTTTTTAAAACATTATATCTAACTATTAACTACATGACTAAAAAATGGACCACCTCTATTCATAACTGGAGCGAGGCTATGGCACATTTTTTAATTAAATTTGAAAACAGAATTGAATAAAACCAAAAAAATAACTTACACACTTAAGTGGACAAAGCCCATTCTCGCACGGGCATAGTTCACTTTTCTTCCATCTTTTTTATGGCACAATATACTAATTTATACAAGGAATTTATACTGGTAAATGCCCCCTTTTTCTTAGTAAATTGTCTAATCTGCCTGTGCAAGCTTTCTGTGGGATTGGTTGTATAAATTAGCCTTCTGACAGGACCTGAATACCTAAAATAAGCAGATAAATGCTCCCAATTATTTTGACAAGATTTGGTAACCATCTGATACTTTTTTTCCCATTTTTCTTCCAGTTCCAATAGATAATGTTCAGCAACTTCCTTACTTGAAGCTTGATATATTTGCTTTAAATCAGTTAAAAAAATTTTACATCTTTGCTAGCTACATACTTGAGTGTGTTGCGTATCTGATGTACTATACAGACCTGAACTTGTGTATTAACGTGAGTTCGGGATTAGATTATTTTTTCATTTGATAATCAATATCAATGAAAATTTATAAAATTTGTTTTATTAGACAGTTAAATAGGTAGTTGAATAACAAATAATTCTGGTAATCAGTTTATTATATATATTATATTTATAAAATTAGATATAAAAACTTGTTAAATAGGTGCAAATATTAACTAAATAATTGATATTAAATTGTTGTAAATCAGTCAAATAAATCCCGAACTCACGTTATTAGGAAAAGCGGTATTTATGGCTGAAGGGAAGCTTTTTAGGCCATCAACGCAGACAATAAGGATATCTTCTACACCCCTTTCCTTAAGTTCGTTAAGTACACCTAGCCAGAAGTTAGTACCTTCACTTTCAGACAAATAGAAGCCTAATACTTCTTTTTTCCCCTCCTGATCTATGCCTAATAAGGTATACATGCATTTACTTACACATTTTCCATCTTCTTTCACCTTAAAAAACATGCCATCCATAAAAACTATTGGATAAACTGATTGAAGAGGACGGTTACGCCATTCATTTATTACCGGTAACAAGTTATCTGTAATAGCCGATATTTCAGCAGCTGGCACTTTATGATCATAAATTTCTTTAACATGAGACGCTATAGAATTATACCTCATACCACTAGAAAACATGCTTAAGATCTTGGTTTCCAGCTCAGGATGTAAACTTTTTTAAAGCTTTTTAACTATTTGCAGATCGAAACTACCTGTCCTATCCCTAGGGGTTACTAAATCAAATGAACCAGAGCTTGTACGAAAAGTTTTAGAGCTTTTGCCATTTCTTCTATTATTTTCTCGTGAATCACTAGATAAATGGTATGCCATTTCACCTTCTAGACTTGCCTCTAGAAGCTTTTTTATCAGAAGCGTTAAAGCACCACCTTTGCCTGTTAAAGGCTTACCTAAACGGATAGAGGATAAAATATTTGCCTCTAGAGATTTGTAATCTACTAAGCCAACGTAGTCATTATGCATTGTTTCTTCTATGGCTAAAACCTTTATCTGTTAAGTATGTAAATTATAACTTTTTAAAGATTTGACACAGTTTAGTGAACACTTCCGAACCCTTAAAGATGCTACAGTGAAAAAATACTATTATCAATCTCATGAGCATCTAAAAACGCATCTTTATCATTTTATTATAGCTTATAATCACGCTAAACGGCTTAAAACACTTAAGGGGCTTTCACCTTATGAGTTTATTTGTAAGCAGTGGGAGAAAAAGCCTGAATTATTTCATACTAATCCTTTCCACTACACTTTGGGACTAAACACCTAGTAACTTCTTAAAAACAAACGCGACAGAACCAAAATTATTCCTTATAATGTGCTTAACTTGACATCTATGGTTGGTGTGGCCCCTTGCTACCAGCCTTCATATCTTAACTTTATTGAATATCAAATTATTATTAAAGTAGTTCTGACGAAGTAAGCTCTTAAGCCCTCACTATTTGCTAAACAGATAGTAGCATAATTTTTATTTTCTCTAAAAATAGAATAAATTTACATTCATCAAATTGATGTTGATCTCGTAGCTCAGCTGGTAGAGCATCTCCCTTTTAAGGAGAGGGTCCTGGGTTCGAGTCCCAGCGGGATCACATTGCCAAAATGGTTACCAAACTTCGTTAAGCCTGTTTCTAGCCGCTATACTGGCGTATGACTTCCCTCCCACTAATAGTAAATCGCTAAGGCGTTCTTTAACAAAAGCGCTTGACTTTTTACTTACTTTTATCAAGCAAAAAATAGAATACATTTCTTTATGTATCGCATAACCAAATTCAGTCCACTATGCACCTCCCGCACATCCTTGCCTACTTTAGTGACTTAGTAGCCGTTACAGCAGGCCGAGTAGTAGCTGAAACAGCTAATTTGCCCATAACAGAACTCAGCATAGACAGCAGGAGTAAAACCCTTACACCATTTCCGCTTTTTTTTGCAATGGTAGGTATTAACCACAATGGTCATGATTATATAACAGAAGCGTATAACAAAGGCATACGCCAGTTTGTAGTAAACCACTCATGCAACTACTCTATCATAGAAACATACAACGATGTAAATATTCTAGCCGTAACGGATACATTAGAAGCGTTACACCAATTTATTACTTTTTACCGATCAAAATATCGCTTACCGCTGTTGGGTATTACAGGCAGCAATGGCAAAACGACTGTCAAGGAGTGGATGCATGAATGGTTATCCAGAAAGTACAAAACCGTTAGCAATCCACACAGTTATAATTCTCAAGTGGGTGTACCACTTGCTGTAAGTTTGTTACAGCCTGACCATGAATATGGAGTTTTCGAAGCAGGTATTTCGCAAACAGGTGAAATGGAAAAATTGGCTCGACTTATTCAACCCACCCATGGACTACTGACCAACATCGGCCCTGCGCACAGCCAAGGCTTTCAAAACATTACGCAAAAGATTGAGGAGAAATTAAAATTGTTTACCAGCTGTAGCACCATTTACTATTGTAAAGACCATCCACTGATTGACCTAACCCTTGCACAACTATATGGAAAAGTACTGGTAAATTGGTCTTTTCACAACCCAACAGCAGATTATCTGGTTACCTGCAAGCGACTAGCCAACCAAACCACATTACAAATTACTAGATCAACCAAAAGCAATACTTTTGTAACCCCTTTTCAAGATAGTGCTTCCATAGAAAATATCACCCATTGTCTGGTCTATCTACTAGACAATGGGTTTGATCCAGCACAACTGCAACGTTCACTGCTGCAGCTTAAAGCCATACCGATGCGCATGACCCTTAAAGCTGGCATCCATCGGTGTCAGATTATAGATGACACCTACACCAATGATATAGTCAGCCTAAGGATTGCATTAGATTTTATGAAACAACAACAGCTCACCAAACAAACGGTTATTCTATCTGATATGCTCCAATGTGCCACACCTGATCACCATCTTTATCAGGAACTAGCTATATTATTGGCCAAATATGCAATCGATCGATTGATTGGTATTGGACCAGTTATCAGCCACTATAGCCCCCTTTTTTCGATGTCAAAAACTATTTTTTTTAATAGCGTAGAAGCATTTATAGCAGAAAAGCCATCCTTTAAAGATGAAACCATCCTAGTAAAGGGGGCACGTAGCTTTCGGTTAGAACGCGTGGTGCAAACGATAGAAAAAAATACCCATGGAACGATTTTAGAGATAGATATGCATGCGATTAGGCACAACCTCTCCTACTTTAGAAGGCAACTAAAAGTAGGTACCAAAATCATGGCTATGGTCAAGGCCTCCACCTACGGCAGTAGCAGCAGTAGTTTTGAACTCGCTTCTGCACTACAGCGCCATAGTGTTGAATATCTGGGAGTTGCCTATATGGATGAGGGCATTTGTTTGCGCAAAAAAGGCATTACCTTACCAATTATGGTGATGAAACCAACAGACGATCACTTTGATGCCATCCTAAACTACCATTTAGAGCCAGAAATATACAGTTTAGCATTATTAGATGAACTAGCTGCTTTTATATCAGAAAGATCGATCCAACCTATACCCATCCACCTTAAACTAGAAACGGGCATGCACCGTTTGGGCATAACGGAAAGAGAACTAGACCAGCTCATAAGGCAACTACAACACATGCCTTGTCTACATGTCGTGAGTATCTTTAGCCATTTAGCCGCTTCACAAACAGATGTACACGATTCGTATACCTGCTTGCAAGTAGAAAAGTTTATACAGATGACGGAATATATAGAAAAACATCTGTCAATCAATCCTTTAAAACATATTTTAAATACCAATGGTATACTACGTTTTCCCCAGTTTCAATTTGATATGGTACGAATAGGGATTGGGTTACATGGTGTAGGGGTTGCGCCAACCATACGGCCCTATCTACTACCAGCCAGCACGCTTAAAACTACGATCTCACAGGTCAAATCTATTCAAAAAGGCGATAGCATAGGATATGATCGAAAAGCCATAGCCACGCAAGCTATGACGATTGCGACCATACCGATAGGTTATGCAGATGGTTTCAGCAGATCATTTGGCTGCGGAAAAGGCAGAGTAATCATTCAAGGTCATGCATGTCCTATTATAGGCAATGTATGTATGGATATGGCTATGGTTGATGTGACAGGTATAACGGTAAAACTTGGTGATGAAGTGATTATTTTTAGTGCAGCACACTCTATAGATCTACTAGCGGAGCAGTTAGGTACCATTTCCTACGAATTGCTCACGCAAATAGGCCCAAGGATAAAACGCATTTATTATACCTAATCATACTTTATTATACGCTAGGCATGACCTAAATTTGAAATAATAAAATCATTGGTATCTTGATTATTTATTTTAATATAGCATTTATACGCTAAACCATTATGCAAGCAAAGCTACTGTATCTATTCAGCGGTATGGCAATGGTATCCATTCAGCCTTTTAGCAATACTGCCTAAAAACAAGAAAAAAACGTCCCTTGTAAAAAGTTGCAATCAGAAAGCACATCTTACAGCTGATCAGAAAAACAGTTTCATGGAGCCCATAGGGTGGCTACTGATTTTCCAGCTGTAAGGTGTATTTTCAACAACTTTTTTCATAAGGCTTGATTTTTTGGCTACTTTTTGATCAAGCAAAAAGGTATGATATACATTTCTTTCTTACCCTTTAGACATTAATTCCTCTATTGCTTCTGCCTCTATAGGAATATTTTCTGTAGACCTTCTGCGAAAGAATCTATTCGCTACGGATGATGGCTATAGGACAGATTTGTATGGGATTTTTAAGGAAAATGGTTACAAGATTTGAACTTATAAGCTTAAAAAATGACCTAAAAACAGCCTAGAAAGCATATATTTCTTGGGTATGTACGTCAGTTCGGGATTAGACGTATTGTGAACCAGTCATATATATATTAGTTATAGAAAGTTTTTTCTCTTTTAGTCCATAAGCTGTAATTCCAGCTATCAAATTGACTAGAAAATTAGGTATGCTTCTATGCCTGGAATGTTCTATCTGGCTAATATTTTTGAGCTGATCTATAATAACGTGAGTTCGGGATTAGATTATTTTTTCATTTGATAATCAATATCAATGAAAATTTATAAAATTTGTTTTATTAGACAGTTAAATAGGTAGTTGAATAACAAATAATTCTGGTAATCAGTTTATTATATATATTGAGGTTGTTGCAATAGAGTTTTAAGCTTTGTTATAAAAAGTGACTTTTAGTGTTATACAATGGTTAAATTAGGTTGATTCTTTAATCGTTTAAACTTAAGCTTTTTAATAATATTGTTATGGCCGTCAAAACAAATAATCAATTAAGTTTTGCAGATATTTCAGCCAGTCGACGTAAGTGTAAGCATACTTTTTTCGATCAGCTTAATAAGCTGATTACTTGGAAAGTAATAGAAAAAGAACTTTTCTTGTATTATCCTAAAGGTTTGTGTTTATCAGGAAAGGCAGCTTATAGCCCGCTTCTTTTATTTAAAATGCTGTTGCTTCAAACATGGTATGCTCTGAGTGACTATCAAGTAGAAGAAGAAGTAAATGATCGTATCACTTTCAGCAGATTTTGTTGTATTTCCATGGATAGTTCTGTTCCAGATCATAGCGTATTAAGCAGGTTTAGGACTGCGCTTACGGAGAAGCAGGTCCTAGAAAGGTTATTGAAAATAATTAACGATCAACTATCTAGTCATGGTGTATTAGTTCAACATGGTGCAGTTGTTGATGCCTCTATTACGCCTACCGCTAGGCGCCCTAAAGGTAAAAAAAGCTATGATCTCCATGAAGATGGCACTATAACTGTAGCCGAAAGTTATCAAAAAGGTGTAGATCCAGAAGCGAGTTGGACAAAAAAAGGAGATAATCTCTACTATGGGTATAAGCGTCACATCCTTGTGGAAAGTAAAGAAGGCTTAGTCCTAGCAGTCAGTACCACAAAAGCATCTAGTCATGATAGTGCTCATTTACAAGTCTTATTGGATAAAGTAGAGCTAAAAGTAGGTAGTAGGCTATATGCAGATAAGGGCTATAGCGGATCACCTAATGAAACCTTATTAAAGAATAAAGCCTTAAAATCAGCTATTCAGAAGAAAGCCACTAGAAATAATCCTTTATCACCTACTGCTAAACGGTTTAATACATTGGTAGCTAAAACCAGGTATAAAGTAGAACGTGTATTTGGAAGTATTAAAAGTTGATTCCGAAGCTCAGGAGCTCGCTACATAGGACTTGCTAAAACTCATACGCAACACGTTATCGAAGCAATAGCCTATAACTTATACAGGTCGCCAAATATCATATTAAGAGGTCTTTAGGGGAATGGTCTGTCTAAAATGCAATAAAAGTACATGAAAATCAATAAATAATAAAATTAATACCACTTTAATACCAAAAATCAGTCTAAACAACCCTAAAAATATTATAATAGAAATCTATCACAACGGCCTAAAATTATATTTATAAAATTAGATATAAAAACTTGTTAAATAGGTGCAAATATTAACTAAATAATTGATATTAAATTGTTGTAAATCAGTCAAATAAATCCAGAACTCACGTTAATAGTTTCAATTATAGATCGTTTTCTAAGCATCAGTTTATCCCAGAGTGGCATAAAAGCATTTTTCATATTTTTTCTGATCTGGGCAATGAGTTCCACGCCTTTCTCGATCAGTTTTTCAAACAAATCTTTGCTTATGTAGTCGTCCCTGAAATATTATATATTTATTTGTTAATCAAGATAAATATGATTAAATTTGTATTATAGAATAACCAAATTTTGGTTTGTTTTGTACAAAAAGCTTGCAAAATAGGGATAAAATCTAAGAAGATATATCATAATTATGGTAGACTGCTTGAGCAACACTTATCTAGTTTTCTTAATCCAAAACACGCTTTATTCCAGTTAGCTGATTCGCTTCCTTGGCGCTCTCTAGAGTCAGATTTAGACCGCTGCTTTACCTATGGCCCTGGACAGCTTCCCTTACCTATTCATCTCATTGTAGGCCTGCTGATTCTGAGTCATATGTATCACATTTCTGATGAGCAAGTAGTCCTTAGATGGATAGAAAATCCTTATTGGCAATACTTTTGTGGTTATGATTATTTTCAGATTAAGTCACCTTGTCATCCTAGTTCATTAACCCGTTGGCCTCAGAGATTGGGAGAAGAAGGTCTCAACAAAATCTTATCGATGACTATACAACTAGCCCTTAAAAAAAGTAGTTTGCTCAAAAGAACTTGAAAAAGTGATACCTGATACTGCTGTAATGGAGAAAAATATTCGCTTTCCTACTGATTCTTCATTGCTGAATAAGGCTAGAGAAAAGCTGGTCAGTATAGCCAAGAAAACAGGTATTAAACTTCGTCAAAACTACCAACGTCTAAGAGCAGCTATCAAACGTAAAGTTGATGGCTATGCACATGCTAAGCAATTTAAACGTTTATCCAAGGGCGTTAAAACATTAAAAAACTATCTTGGGCGCGTAGTAAGAGATGTATAACGCTCTATACAATCCTGTGATGAGCAAATACGCACTCAATTTACACAGCTACTATCTCTAAGAAAAAGAATTATCAACCAATCAAAAAAAGTAAAAATAAAGTTTACAGTATCCATGAACCCTCTGTCTACTGTGTGAGTAAAGGTAAGCCTTCAAATCCGTATGAATATGGTTGCAAGGTACAATTTACGCTAACCCATAAACAGGGGTTAATTGTATCCACGGAAGCTTTACATCCTAATGTATATGATGGACATAGCTTACAGAGGAGTTTATTACAAGCAGAAAAACTATCTGGTACTAAGGTGAAATGTGCCTTTGTAGATAAGGGCTTAAAGGGGAAGTGTTCTATAAACTGTGTCAAGGCGATAAAAAGTTATAAATTAATTAAATAAACATTAAAGGTTTTAGACATGGAAGAAAATAAGGACAATTCCTATGTTGGTTTAGTAGATTACAAATCTCTGGAGGAAAATATTTTGTGCTCTATCCGTTTAGGTAAGCCTTTAACAGGAAAAGGTGGTGCTTTAACGCCTCTGATAAAAAAGCTTCTAGAGGCAAGTCTAGAAGGTGAAATGGCACACCATTTATCTAGTGATTCAACAGAAAATAATAGAAGAAATGGAAAAAGCTCTAAAACTTTACGTACAAGTTCTGGTTCCTTTGATCTGCTAACTCCTAGGGATAGGACAGGTAGTTTCGATCCACAAATAGTTAAAAAGCGTCAAACAAGCCTACATCCTGAGCTGGAAAGCAAGATCTTAAGCATGTTTTCTAGTGGTATGAGCTATAAATCTATAGCCGTTCATGTTGAAGAGATCTATGATCATAAAGTATCAGCTGCTGAAATATCATCTATTACAGATAGCTTGTTACCGATAATAAATGAATGGCGTAACCGCCCTCTTCAATCAGTTTATCCGATAGTTTTCATGGATAGGATGTTTTTTAAGGTAAAAGAAGATGGCAGATGTGTAAGCAAATGCATGTATACCTTATTAGGCATAGATCAAGAGGGTAAAAAAGAAGTATTGGGATTTTATTTGTCTGAAAGTGAGTGGGCTAACTTCTGGTTGGGTGTACTTAACGAGCTTAAGGAAAGAGGTGTAGAAGATATCCTTATTGCCTGTGTTGATGGCCTAAAAAGCTTTCCTTCAGCCATAAATAGCGTTTTCCCTAATGCACAAGTGCAGGTCTGTGTAGTACATCAGATACGAAACTCACTCAAGTACGTAGCTAGCAAAGACGTAAAACGTTTTTTAACTGATTTAAAGCAAATATATCAAGCTTCAAGTAAGGAAGTTGCTGAGCATTATCTATTGGAATTAGAAGAAAAATGGGGGGGGAAGTATCCAATGGTTACCAAATCTTGGCAAAATAATTGGGAACATTTGTCTGGTTATTTTAAGTATTCAGATCCTGTCAGAAGGCTAATTTATACCACCAATCCTATAGAAAGCTTGCATAGGCAGATTAGGAAGTTTACCAAGACAAAAGGAGCGTTTACCAGTATAAATGCTTTGTATAAATTAGTATATTGTGCCATAAAGAAGATCGAGGATAAATGGACTATGCCGCTGCGAAACTGGGCGTTGACCATATCTCAGATAGACATCTTTTTTCCCGGTAGATTAAAATAGACGTTGAGATGAACAGGAGATGTGACACAGTTTACAGAACACTTCCCTTAGAAGCAGCTCTGTCCACTTAAGTGTGTAAATTATTTTTTTGGTTTTATTCAATTCTGTTTTCAAATTTAATTAAAAAATGTGCCATAGCCTCGCTCCAGTTATGAATAGAGGTGGTCCATTTTCTAGTCATGTAGTTAATAGTTAGATATAATGTTTTAAAAACAGCTAGATCGTTAGGGAACACTCTTTTATTTTTGGTAACTCTACGAAATTGGCTATTTACAGATTCCAAACATTTGTTGTGTAAATGACCTTACGTATGGCATTAGGGTACTGTAAAAATACCATCAGATTATCCCAGTTAGCATACCAAGATTGGGCTATTTATGGGTATTGTTGATTCCACTTAGTAGCAAAAGCTTCTAAGGCCATCAATGCTTCTTGCTCGGTAACTGCTGTATAAATTGGTTTTAAATCAGCAACTAATACCTTTCTATGTTTATAAGAAACATACTGCAAACTACCCCTAATTGCATGAACAATACAGAGCTGATGTTCCGTTTTTGGGTATACAGCAGCAATGGCCTCAGACATGCCTGACAAATTATCTGTACATGCAATGAGCATATCGTTCATACCCCGATTTTTGAGTTCTGTTAAATTGCCTAACCAAAATTTAGCCCCTTCATTTTCACTCATCCAAAGCCCTAAAACATCCTTTATGCCAGATCTATCTATACCTAAAGCGACATAGACTGCCTTGTTGATGATGCGCTTATCTTGTCTAACTTTAACTACAAAGCAATCAAAAAAAACAATATAATAGACTGATTCTAAGGGACGATTTTGCCATATCTTAACATATTCAATAACAGAGTCTGTGATGTTACTTATCAGGCTTTCACTTACTTCTGCGCCATATAATTCCTGTATTTGAATCTGAATATCTGATAGACTCATACCTTTAGCATATAATGCTTTTTCTACAAGACGCTTACTTAATTGTTTGAGTAAGCCGTCTTGATCAAAAAGTCTGGAAAGGTCTACACCTGATTCTATCAGTACATCTATGGCCTTGCTTATCCCATCTTTAACTGTCTCTTTTCTTTTCATTGTTTTAAGTGTTATGATTTAGGTAAAGATAAATCCTAAAAAATATTTACACACTTAAAACAAAAGACCCGATAGCTAATTTACAGCTCATCTCAATAACCTTGGCTACTAGGTTGCTAATACCATGATGTATCTTAGTTAATGGAGCATTTGACATAAAAGCAGGTGTAGTAACTAATTTATTATCATGGTCTACAACAATACTATTAGCTTTACAAGTCTCTTCTAGTGCGCCTATTTTATTTATTAATGGATTGCTTGCTCCTAGCGTAATTTTTACCTTAGTATATTCCTTCAAGGCTAAAGCCAATATAGCTGGAGCAATACATATGGCTCCGATTGGTTTTAATGACTTGTAGAACTGGACAATAATAGATTTTAAGTCATCTATTACCATAGCATTTTCATTTTTAAAAGCCAAATCAGATAAGCTTGTAGCAACACCAGCTCCACCAGGTAATATAAGTGCATTAAAATTTGTAACATCTAGTTTACTTAATGGGTAAATTTTACCACGCGCAATACGGGCTGATTCTACCAGAATATTGCGTTCTTGGGTCATTGCTTGGCCTGTTAAATGGTTGATTACGCAATGTTGTTTTTGATTAGGAGCAAAAATTTTGACACTGGCGTCATGTTTATCTAATTCAAGCAACGTAAAGATTGTTTCAAAAATTTCTGCTCCATCTAAAAAACCACATCCTGAAATTACTACAGCAATTTTTATCATAATATTATTCTTTTAAACCAATGCTCTGCACAAAAAGTTACTTTCTATGAATTATTTTTAATTGGCTAGTAAGTATCAACTTTTATTACCTTCCCAGTTAGCCCCTTGTTAATTGATGCCTATAATTTTTAGACTATATTACGAATCAATTTACCTGCGGCTTCCCTCATGTGTTCCCTATAAACGTGAGTTCGGGATTAGATTATTTTTTCATTTGATAATCAATATTGATAAAAATTTATAAAATTTGTTTTATAGATAATTAAATAGGTAGTTTAATAACAAATAATTCTGATAATCAGTTTATTATATATATTATATTTATAAAATTAGATATAAAAACTTATTAAATAGGTGCAAATATTAACTAAATAATTGATATTAAATTGTTGTAAATCAGTCAAATAAATCCCAAACTTGCGTTATAATAATCTTGTAGACTTTTCACTTTATAGGGTTTAGTTAATTCAACGTTGAAAAACGTATTTACACTTCTAAGTGAATCCAAATACAAAGTTTTTCTTATAAATGCCTCTTGACGAATGGCACAGCCATACATCTCTAGCTTTTCTAGATTAGGTATATTAATAATAATATCAAAATGTTTATTTCTCATTAAATCGATAATGTCATTTTCTCTTATAACAAGGACTTTATAGGTTAAGTTTTTTATATTTGCAAGGTGAGTATTTAGCTTATGATTAATAAAAACATTAGAAAAGGCTTTGTTTATTAAACCAATGATTCTAGCTATTTGATCATGAGGGGATTGCCATATTAAAATGTTACTTTCCAATGAAATGGTATAACCTACCGCTAAACAAGCTTTTAGTAAGGCTTTATGTAAGCTACTATCTATACCCATCACTTCTCCAGTAGATTTCATTTCTGGTCCTAAAAAGTTATCCGTATATAAAAATTTAGCAAACGGGAAAACAGGCATTTTAATTGAAAATAAATTTGGTAATGGTTTAGCAACTAATTTTTGTTCTTTTAACCCAATATCCATTAAGCATAATGCTGCTATTTTAGCTAGTGGAACCTTAGTTGCTTTAGTAACAAAAGGGACTGTTCTTGAGGCTCTAAGGTTAACTTCCAAGACATATACTTCATTATACTTAACAATGAATTGAATATTCATAAGGCCTTTCACATTAAGAGCTATAGCCAGCATATTGCAATATTTTATTACTTTGTCAGTTATATGTTTAGTTAAGCTGAAAGCAGGCAAGCAACATATCGAGTCTCCTGAGTGAATGCCTGCAGTTTCCATTTGTTCTATTATTGCTCCAATTAAAAGCTCTTTGCCATCGAAAACAGCATCTACATCAATCTCAATGGCATGCTCTACAAACTGCTCTACTAAAAATGGGACATTGTTTCTGTTAGCTTCACTAAGATTAAGAAGGTAATCTTTTAATTCCTTTTGATTATATATTATTTTCATATTTCCCCCACCCAGCACATAAGAAGGACGTATAATAATTGGATAGGCAAGGGTAGCTTCTTGGATCTTTTGCTTACTATCGAATAGCAAACTATGAAAATGTGGTATTTCTAGTTTATGAATAAATTCTTTGAATAAGATTCGATCTTCAGTTGTCTCTATTGAAGCCATAGAAGAACCTAGAATCTTGACACCAATCTTATGTAAAGCTGAGGCTAGTTTAAGAGGCGTTTGACCACCAAATTGAACTATAACACCAAGTGGCTCTTCTATATTAATTATTTCTAATATATGTTCTAGCGTCAATGGTTCAAAATATAATCGATCAGATATGTCATAATCTGTAGAAACAGTTTCAGGATTGGAGTTAACCATAATTACCTCAAAACCTTTCTCCTTAAGCGCAAGAGCTGCATGGGTGCAACTAAAATCAAATTCTATGCCCTGTCCTATTCTATTGGGGCCACTACCTAGAATGATTACCTTTTTATTTTTTGTAGGTAAAGCTTCACAAGCCAAGTCATAGGTCGAATACATATAAGCTGTTGATGTAGCAAACTCAGCTGCACAGCTATCAACCCTTTTATAGACAGGCCTAATTTTAAGCTTATGCCTATAAGAACGCACCTGATCCTCGGTTACATTCAACAGTAAAGCTAGATAACTATCAGAAAAACCTTTGCTTTTTAGCTCCCACATCATAGAAGCATCTATTGCTTGTAGTGTTAAGCTAGTTACCAGGATTTCTGCATCGATTAGATCTTTTATTTGTAATAAAAACCACCTATCTATAGCAGTTACTTCATATATTTCTTCTATGCTGCAACCTAAACGTAAAGCATCCGCTATAAGGAAAACAGTATTTGGTTGGGGAAACCTAATGGCATCTAGTAAACACTGCGAAGTTAGTTGTTTTTTTTTATGGGTTTTACCTAATCCACTAAAGCCTAACTCGAGACTTTGTAAAGCTTTTTGCAAAGATTCCTGAAAGTTACGTCCAATTGCCATAACCTCTCCTACTGATCTCATTTGCGTATCCAGTCTATTGCTGGTATTGGGAAACTTTTCAAAATCAAATCTGGGTATTTTTGTAACGACATAATCGATAGTTGGCTCAAATGAACAGGGTATTACGGAATGGGTGATTTGATTCCTTAATTCATTCAGGGTATAACCAACCGCTAGTTTTGCTGCAACTTTTGCAATAGGGAAACCAGTTGCTTTAGAGGCAAGCGCTGATGAACGTGAAACGCGGGGATTGACCTCAATAAGCAATATTTGACCATTTTTAGGGTGCACAGCAAATTGCACATTAGCTCCTCCTGTATCTATGCCAATTGCTCTTATAAGTGCAAAAGCTGCAGCGCGCATATATTGATATTCCTTATCTGTTAGGGTCTGGGCGGGTGCTACAGTGATGGAATCTCCTGTATGTACCCCTACTGGATTTAAATTTTCTATGGTACATACAATGATGCAATTATCAGAAGGATCTCTCACTACCTCCATTTCAAACTCTTTCCACCCAATTATTGATTGATCAATAATAAGCTTTTGTTTGCTGTTCAAAGCAAAATTTTGTTGACAAATTTTTAGAAATTCTTCTTTTGTATAAGCAATACCGCTTTTATTACCACCTAAACTAAAAAAGCTTCTTATCACACAAGGTAAACCCAATTCATTTAATGCACAAAGTGCTTGATCTATATGTTCTACTATTAAAGATTTAGGTAGCTCCAACCCTAACTTATGTACTAAATATTTAAATAGTTCCCTATCTTCTGCCTTTTTTATAGAAGCATAACTAGCGCCTATCATTTTAACTCCATACTTGTTTAGTATGCCGGACTCATGCAATTGCATAGCTATATTTAAAGCGGTTTGCCCACCCATTGTTGATAGAATAGCGTCAGGTTTTTCTTTGTCAATTATTTTTTCAATAACCTCTACCGTAATAGGCTCTATGTAAGTTGCATGAGCAATTGCTACATCTGTCATGATAGTTGCTGGATTTGAATTGACCAACACCACTTTATAGTTATCTTCCAGTAAAGCTTTACATGCTTGTGTGCCAGCATAGTCAAACTCACAGCCCTGACCTATAATAATGGGGCCAGCGCCTATAACTAGTATAGTTGTTATATCATCTCTTCGTGGCATTTTTTTTATTTTTTTTGATACACTCTAAAAAACAATCAAATAGATAATTACCATCTCTTGGACCAGGGCCACCTTCTGGATGACCCTGAAAACCCATTGCATCAAAATGCTTGTGCTTTAAGCCCTGTATGGTGTTATCAAAAAGTGAGCGGCTTGTTACATATAAGGTATCTGGCAAATCCTCATCAGATACTGCGTAGTTGTGGTTTTGACTACTAATTATAACAGCTGATCTTCCATAATCATAGACTGGATGATTAGCACCATGATGGCCAAACTTCATTTTAAAAACTTTAGCTCCACAGGCTAATGCCAAAAGTTGATGACCTAAGCAAATGGCTAGCGTAGGGATCTTAGTTTGTAAGATCTCTTCTACTTTAGCAATAAGAGGTAGATATGCTCTAGGATCTCCTGGACCATTAGATAAAACTATACCATCTGGCTTAAGGCGGACAATGTATGCAACTGGTGTATGTGATGGTACAACCATTACTTCTAGCCCTTTAGCAACTAGGCAATTTAATATGGAGTTTTTTACCCCAAAATCATAAACTACAACTCTGTATTTATCTATTTGGTCTAGCTTAGTCGACTCAGAAAAGAATCGATTGGGAGCATTGTTTGGGTTATACCTATAGGCTTCTCTACAAGTAACTTTATCAATAAGATTAAAATTCATGTTTGCATTAAATGCTTGTATTAAATCAAGCGCAAGTACCTCATTTATATTTCCACACATAAGGCATCCTTTTAGAGAACCATATTTACGAATGTGTTGGGTCAGACATCTTGTATCTATTCCAGAAACAGCAAGTGTATTGTTTTCATCCAAATATGCCCTTAATGATTTTTCCATTCTATAACTACTACCGATTTCAATAAAATCGCGCATTACCATGCCAGAGACCCAAACCCGGCTAGATTCACTATCACAGCTGTTGATACCTGTATTGCCTATATGAGGGTAGGTAAACACTACTATCTGTGATGCATAAGAGGGATCCGTTATGATTTCTTGATAACCACTCATGGATGTATGGAATACAATTTCACCTACTGAAACCCCATTACTGCCAACTGAACGGCCATAGAAAACTGTGCCATCTTCTAACATTAGCAAAGAGTCATTCTTGTTTAGATATTTCATAATAAATAATCATTATGCAATAAATGTGTTATCTGTGCACAAGAAAATTATCCATAACTAAGTAATCCATCTCTGTTTTTTTAAAAGTATTTACAGCATCCAATGGAGTACAAACGATAGGCTCATTATCATTAAAAGATGTATTCAAAATCATGGGCACGCCTGTTTTTTCTAAAAATTTTGCTATTAAATGATAATAGCGGGGATTTGTCCTTTTATTTACCAATTGAACCCTGCTGGTATTATTCACATGGACCACGGCAGGAATTATGGGAATCTTATCTTCATGTACCGGAAAAGTAAAAAGCATAAATTGTTTGGATATTGAATCACAACAATCTGGAATTTTAAACCACTCCTGTGCGTATTCTTCTAATACGCTAGGTGCAAAAGGTCTAAAAGATTCTCTTTTTTTAATACGCAGGTTCAATATATCCTTCATCTTAGCATTCCTAGGATCTGCAAGTAATGATCTATTTCCCAAAGCTCTTGGTCCCCATTCCATTTTCCCTTGGAACCAACCTATAATATAATCGCCTTCTGCTAATAGTTCAGCAACTACTTCTTCTATATTGGTGATTTTATTGTAGTGTAATTCCTCTTTTCGAAGAACATGCTCTATGTCATTGGCCCCATACTCAGATGATGTATAGCTATGATCCATTACATATGTTCGCTGGTTGCCCATTAATGAATTCCAAATTTGAAAAGCTGCACCTAAAGCTGTTCCTGCATCGTTAGAAGCTGGTTGTATGTAGATACTTTCAAAGTATTTACTCTTTAAAATTTCATGATTGGCCACACAATTTAATGCTACACCGCCTGCTAGGCATAAATATGTTGATTTTGTTGCATTTGCAATGTATTTAGCAAGATGTAACATAGTGTCATTAGTGATTTTCTGCATACCAGCTGCAATATCTCTATGAGCTGATGTAATTTCCCTCAAGTTATTAACCTTTTTTACTTTAAACAGTTCCTCAAGACTGTGGAAATCTTCTAATCTGAATCTAGTAATATCATTATTAATGCTAAAAGTACCGTCACGCTCTAAACTTAACAATTGTTGAAAACAGTGGTGAAATTTATCTGGATTGCCATAAGCACTTAACCCCATTACTTTTGCAGCGTCATAATCTGAAAATCCCAAAAATTTAGAAATTTTTTCCCAGAGAAATCCTAATGAATTGGGGTAATTTATTTCTTTTAAAACAGACATGTTATTACCCTTACCTTGCCCTAACCAAGTACTAGCAAATTCTCCTATGCCATCTATACAAATAATAGCTGCCTCATCATAAGGAGAGACAAAAAACGCACTTGCTGCATGGCAAATATGGTGAGGAATCCACTTGATATTACTTTTATCATACCCTTCTAAATGGGCACTTAATAAATCAGGAACTTGCATTAATTTCTCTACAAACAACTCTTCTCCCATCTTACTTCCCCAGTTATGATGTTCATAGTAGGGATCAATATCTATATTTCGTAGCCGCTGCCTAGGTTCAAATGATATACCTATGCAATCGATCTCTTTAGGCTGAATTCCTGCTGATTTTAAACAGTAGTCAATAGAAGCAATAGGGAGTATGTTAGGGTTATCAACTTGCGCATCCTTGCCATGTTTTATACGAGATAACCTTTCTTCTTCTATACAAGAAACTAATATGCCATCTCTAATAATAGCTGCGCTTAGTTCATGATAGGTATGGTTAATGCCGAGTATGTAAGTAGGTGTTTTCATAGTTACAATTGTTTGAGTTAATTCTTAAACCGGATCTGTCCAATTAAGTGTGTAAATTATTTTTTTGGTTTATTAGATTCTATTTTCTAATTTAATTGAAAAATGTGCCATAGCCTCACTCCAATTATGAATAGGGATGGTCCACTTTCTAGTCATGTAATTAATAGTTAGATACAATGTTTTAAAAACAGCTAGATCGTTAGGAAATACCCTTTTATTTTTGGTAACTCTACGGAATTGACTATTTACAGATTCAACAGCATTTGTTGTGTAAATCACTCTACGTATGGCACTAGGGTATTGTAAAAATACCATCAAATTATCCCAGTTAGCATACCAAGATTTGGCTATTTGTGGGTATTGTTGATTCCACTTGGTAGCAAAAGCTTCTAAGGCCATCAATGCTTCTTCTTCAGTAACTGCAGTATAAACTGGTTTTAAATCAGCAACTAATGCCTTTCTATGTTTATAAGAAACATATTGCAAGCTATTCCTAATAGCATGAACAATACAGAGCTGATGTTCCGTTTTCGGGTGTACAGCAGTAATGGCCTCAGACATACCTGGCAAATTATCTGTACACGCAATGAGTATATCGTGCATGCCACGATTTTTGAGTTCTGTTAAATTCCCCAACCAAAATTTAGCTCCTGCATTTTCACTCATCCAAAGACCTAAAACATCTTGCATGCCCAATCTATCTATACCTAACGCAACGTAGACTGATTTATTGCTTATGCGCTTATCCTGTCTAACTTTAACTACAAAACAATCAAAAAAAACGATAGGATAAACCGACTCTAAGGGACGATTTTGCCATATTTTAACATCTTTGATAACAGCATCTGTGATGTTACTTATCAGGCTTTCACTAACTTCTGCGCCATATAACTCTTGTATTTGAATCTGAATATCTGATAGGCTCATGCCTTTAGCATATAGAGATAAGATCTTATCATCTAAACCAGGTATTCTTGTTTGACGCTTAGGTAATAAAACAGGTTCAAAAGTGGATGATCTATCTCTAGGGACCTCAACCGATATAACCCCATTATCAGTGATAATTTGCTTACTAGACAAGTCATTACAAGCATTATCTGAATCACTACCTGCATACTTGTTATAATCTAAATGGTTATCCATTTCTGATGCTAATGCTTTTTCTACAAGACGTTTGCTTAATTGTTTGAGTAAGCCGCCTTGATCAAATAGGGTCGATAGCTCTACACCTGAGTCTATCAGTACATCTATGGCCTTGCTTATCCCATCTTTAACTGTCTCTTTTCTTTTCATTGTTTTAAGTATTTTAGTTTATCTAAATATTATAACCCGAAATATATTTACACACTTAAAACAAAAGACCCCTTAAACCAGAAGCTTACCATGCTGTAATATCGGAAGCTAGCGATGCTTCTTGCTCTAATATATTCATATGATGCACATTGTCCATTTTAATAAGTTTAATGTTGCATTGATTGTTGACAATTTTATCTACATTATTATACGTAAGGGTGGAAGTATATTCGTGTATTTCTTTTATTTTCACCTTTGTATTTTCAAGCATTGTTTTAAATAATAATATATGGCTATGCTTTAATATGGAAGATATATGCTGCTCTACCAATTTATCTTCTGCATCCATATTTGATATTACTTTCTCTACATATGATGGATCATATCCTTGTGACATTATATATTCCATAAATCTATTTTTATAGTCTGCATCATTATTCCTTATAGATTGTAAATGTTGGTCAAGTAATATGGTATCCAGTAAATAAATTTTAATCTTAGTATTTCCTCTTTGCTCTAAAATAGATGCGATTTCTAATGCTAATTGCCCTCCTAATGACCAACCCAGTAAGTGGTAAATTTCTTGATCTGTTCTACTCATTACCTCATCAATATATGATAGATAATATTTAGCTAATTCATATAAGCTATCTATTTTATGCTCATGATATAAATTATATGAATCTATGCCATAACAACTAAAGTCGTAAGCTAATGCATCAGCTAAAGAAATATAGACTTCACACCCTCCATCTGCTGGATGTATCATAAACATATTGGGTTTGTCATAGGTGTTATTCAGTTTAATAAGTGTTTGATAACTATTTTTAGCTTGAAATATTCTAGATGATAATGATACAATATGCTTATATACAAATATATCAACTACCTTTAATTTAGATTGGAAACAATTATTTAACTTACTCATTAAACTTATAGCTAATATACTATTTCCCCCCAATCTAAAGAAATCATCTTCTATACTCACTTTATCTTCATCCAATCCTAATACCTCTGCCCATATCTGGCATACCTTTCTTTCTAGCTCATTCCTTGGCGCTACATAACCATCTTGGTTGGTAAACTCAGGCTCTGGTAAAGCCTTTCTATCCAACTTACCATTAATGGTAAGGGGTAGCTGATCTAGGTGTACCAATAGAGCGGGTACCATATAGCTTGGTAATTTAGATTGCAGATAACCAAGTATTACTCCTTCATCTAGTCTAGTCTCTGCTACATAATACCCCACTAGATATTTGTGACCAGCTCCACCATCTGCCTTATCTTTATGTTCTTTGGCTAGTACCACACTTTGTTTAATAGCTGGATAACTAGATAAAGCAGTTTCAACTTCCCCTAATTCAATACGATAACCTCTAATTTTAACTTGGAAATCATTACGCCCTATATATTTCAAATTACCATCTGGTAACCAACGCACTAAATCTCCTGTTTTATATAATCTTGCATTCTTTCCTAATCTTTTCTCTTCTGCAGTTTGGAATGGATTAGCTATAAATAGCTCAGCGGTAAGATCAGCTCTATTTAAGTAGCCTCGGGCTAGGCCGGCTCCGCCTATGTATAGTTCTCCTATAGCACCTATTGGTAAGGGAGCTAGATTACTATCTAATACATAGCATCTAGAATTAGATATAGGAGCACCTATTAAATGAGTATCTCCACTTATTATTTGTTTACCAGTTGTATATATGGTTGCTTCTGCAGGTCCATAATAATTATAAAGTTGATAATTATCTGACCAATACTTACCTGTATCCTTATCACATGGCTCCCCTGCATATATGATGCTATATAGTGTTGTATATGCTACTCTGGGTAGAACCGATAGTAATACCGGAGGTAAGTAGACATAATTGATATAATGATCTGTTATATACCTACTGATTAGTAATGCATCAGCTTTTACTGCTTCACTCAAGAGATGTAGTGCTCCAGATTGAAATAATACAGTAAAAAACTCTGAAACAGATACATCAAAGACATATGAGGTAAATGCAGTAACCTTATCTCCCTTGCTAAAATCATATACCCCATTTAAGGATAATATAGTATTTATTACCCCCCTATGCTCCACCATTACCCCCTTAGGCTTACCAGTAGTTCCTGAAGTATAGATTACATAGGCCAGATGAGTACTTATTGTTTCTGTATTTGGATTAGCTATTGATTGTAACAATAATTGTTCCCCTAAAAGTTTACCATCTATAGCTAAGCTATCGCATAGTTGACTTACTGCTACACCTTCCTGATTAACTATTCCAGCTGTATTAGTCAAATTATATTGACTAATAGCTTCTAACCTTTTCTGGTGGATCTGATTAGTCAATACTAACTTAGTATCAGTATCTTCTAGTATATACTGAATCCTTTCATCAGGATAACTTGGATCAATGGGTACATAGGCTCCTCCAGCTTTTAACACAGCTAGAATCGCTATCAACATATGCTCACTACGGTCCAAACACAAGGCTATTAACGCATCAGGTTGAATCTGATAATGCGCTACTAAATAATTAGCTAACTGG
Source organism: Cardinium endosymbiont of Oedothorax gibbosus (assembly GCF_936981045.1). GTDB lineage: Bacteria > Bacteroidota > Bacteroidia > Cytophagales > Amoebophilaceae > Cardinium. Next base: position 279,011 of record NZ_OW441264.1, on the reverse strand, counting down.
TTAGCGCTTTCATTAAGTTGCCTGTAGGTTAACTTTATCTCCTCATATACTATAGCTGTGTTATCTGGGGTTCTTGCTACCTGCTCTTCAAATAACTGATGGATAGTCTTACTACTTGGATAATCTCGATCTGTATCATTCCAGGTAGCTATAATTTGATTATACTGTGCTGGGGTAAGATAATCCAGATTAGATACCTGCTGATCAGGATCACTAGCTATTTGTTCAAGTAAGCCTTGAACGATCAATAATAAATCTGCTATAGTATCTTTGCTAAATAATTCTCCTGCATATTTAAGCACAAAAGTTAACTGATGATTGGCTTCATAAGCTATTACCGCTAATGGATAGTCCAGTTTCTCTACCGATTCTTTAAAGCTTATTTTTATATCTTCATGCGCTTCCTTACCAATTAAATCAGGATAATTTTCATATACAAATAAGCTATCAAATAACCTTTGACCCTCTTTCTGTAGCTTAGCCAAGCTTATATCGCTTCTGCTATTGATCTCATTGATATCGCTTTGGATCTTCCTGATAGCCTCTATAACGCTTATATCACCTTGATGGGTTACTACCAAAGGAAGGGTATTGATATATAACCCTACCGAGTGTTCTATATCATCTATAGGAAGATTTCTACCTGACACAGTAGTACCTACTACCGTTTGAAGACTGTTTCCATAAATACTTAATACTTTATGCCATACATATTGTAGCAACGCATTTAAAGTTACACCTGCTACCTGGCTTAATTGCTTTAATCCATCATACAGATTACCTATAATGCTTACTATTTGATCCTGAGGATTACGGATATGCCTATGTTCGTTGATGCGTAACTGTTGGCCACTACTAGATAATAATCCACTTAAGTCAGTTCGTTCTTCTATTTGTGCTATATATCCATCCCAGTAATCCTTATTGGCTGCCTGATGAGTCTGTATATATTGCTGTGCGGCTGGATAACTAGCATCTACTTTTAATGGTATAACTGCTTGCGCTTGTAGTTTTAAGTAAGTATCATGCACATATTTCAATAGTATTTGGTTGCTCCAACCATCTAGTATGGCATGGTGATTACTAAAAATGCAGGTATATAAATCTTTCTTTTGTTTAATTAAATATACTCTAAACAGATTACCTAAGGCTAGGTTATAGGGTTCCTGTCGATCTTGTTCTTGAATTTGCTTAATCTTAGTAGATTGGGCAGCCAGATCTTGCATTTGACTTATATCGATATAATGCCAATTTAAGTAACCTACCCTATCTATTATTTGAATCAACTCCCCTTGCCAGTCTAGTCTTAATCGTAAACTACCAAACTTAGCTTGAGCCAATGTCCAAGCTTCTTTTAAGTGATCAACATCTAATGAAGTATGATATTCCCAAATCACTTGTATGCGATAGGCATCATCGATGTCTCCTTGGCTTAAAGCATGGTAGATAAAGCCTTGTTGTAAGCTATTGGCCAAATATACTCCTTCTATTTCTCTGGATTCCTGTAATAGATCTAACCGCTCTTGACTGATAATGTAATCTATATCACTTGTGGTTAAATGACTTCTGGTTTGCCCTACGGTATGATCAATGACCTCTTCCAGTTTTTGCTTAAACGCGTCAGCCAGTTTTTGGGTAGTGGCTATATCTAGCTTACTGGATATATCAAACTGAAGTTGACCATTGATTACTAGGCCATTGATATTAATAATACAAGGATCTTGATTGGCACCATCTACGGTTATACCAGCCGCTTCACTAACAATAGGCCATCCATCTAATGTTCCATCTTTCTTATCAAATTGTCCTAGGTAATTAAAACTTATCTTGGGTAGATCCTTTTTATAACCCAATAAAGTGCCGTAACCTATGCCCTTATGGGGGATCTTTCTTAGATTGCCCTTGATATGCTTGATACTATCTGCTAATGATGCACTGATCTCTAAGCGAACCGGATAGATGGTAGTGAACCAACCTAATGTTCTAGTTACATCAATACTACCATCAATCGCTTCTCGACCATGACCTTCTAACACAATATGGTTAACCCTATGGCCAGTGATTTCAGCTAAACTATAACCAAGGGCTGTCAACAATAGATCATTGATTTGGGTATGGTAGGCTTGGTTACTTTTCTGTAACAACCGAACCGTTTGTTGCTTGCTTAGTTGTAGACTACTGTAGTGGCAGGTAGTTTCACTGACCATCAAACCATTCAACGGACTGCTGTTATAATCGGATAAAACATGGATCCAGTAGTCTTTTTCAGATGCATGACTAGCTGCATATTCCTCTACTGCATGCACCCATTGGCGGTAACTACTGCCTTTTAAGCCTAACTTATGACCATGGTAAATAGCCTTTAGATCTTCAGTCAATATACGCCAACTTACCGCATCTACTATTAAATGGTGTAGGGAAAAATGGATGCGGCTACTACCATCTTGATACCCATGGATATAGCCTATGTTATAGACTGGTCCATTTTCCAAATCAAATCCACTTTGCCAATCGGCTAATACTTCCTGTAACTTAGCCTCAAATGATTTACTACCTTCTTTAACTGGTAACGTCCTAACATCTAACACCTTTAGTGGTTCTACTGCTGCATTTGCATCATAATATTGCCCATAATGCTCCTGCTCTGCTACTTTCTTATACCTTAACCTAAAGCCATCATGGTGCTGGACCAATTGCGCTATACCTTTTTCTAGTTGATTTAAATCTAAATTAAGTGTTTTGATTAGAAATGCTTGATTCCAATGATGAGCAGCGGTAAAGTTATGTGCAAAGAACCATTGTTGTACCGGTAGTAAGGGTAGTTCACCCGTTAGTATACCTTGCTCAGTTTTTAACTGTGCATCACTATCTACCTTTTTACTCAAGACATGATCATAAAGTTTTTCAATGGTTTTATAAGTAAAAATATCTTTAACACCAATATGTAATCCTAGCTTTTGCCTTAATCTACTGACCAACTGAATACTTACAATACTATCTCCCCCTAATCTAAAGAAATCATCCTCTATGCCTACTTTATCTTCATCCAATCCTAATACCTCTGCCCATATCTGGCATACCTTTTTTTCTAGCCCATTCCTTGGCGCTACATAACCACCTTGATTGGTAAATTCAGGCTCTGGTAAAGCTTTTCTATCCAATTTACCATTAATGGTAAGAGGTAGCTGATCTAGGTGTACCAATAGAGCAGGTACCATATAGTCTGGTAATTTAGATTGCAGATAATTAAGTATTGCTCCTTCATCTAATCTAGTCTCTGATACATAATAACCCACTAGATATTTATGACCAGCTCCACCCTCTGCCTTGTCCTTATGCTCTCTAGCTAGTACCACACTTTGTTTAATAGCTGGATAACTGGATAAAGCAGTTTCAACTTCTCCTAATTCAATACGATAACCTCTAATTTTAACTTGGAAATCATTCCTTCCTATACACTCCAAATTACCATCTGGTAACCAACGTACTAAATCTCCCGTTTTATATAATCTTGCATTCTTTCCTAATCTTTTCTCTTCTCCAGTTTGGAATGGATTAGCTATAAACCGCTCAGCGGTAAGGTCAGATCTGTTTAAGTAACCTCGGGCTAGACCTGCTCCGCCTATATACAATTCTCCTATAGCTCCTATAGGTAGGGGAGTTAAGGTGGTATCTAATACATATGCCTTTCTATTAGTTAATGGAATACCAATAGGTATAGAATTTTTATCAGCTATATTATCTCTATTGATATTTAATGCACAACTAAATACGCTATTTTCAGTAGGGCCATAAGCATTAACAATATTTCGAGGTATATATGTTGAGCTTATTAGTTGAGATATTAGCTTTGGATCTAGTGCTTCGCCACCAACTAGTAGATACTTAAGTCCTCTAAAAATGCTTTGGTCCATTAAAAACAACTGATCAAACAAAGTTTTTGTCAAAAACAATACTGAAATTCCATTAGTTGCTAATATTTCTATAAACAGGTTAGTATTGTTAAGTATATCCATTCTATTACCTGGAATACGTAATCGGGCTCCCTTTAATAAAGCACCCCATATTTCAAAGACTGCAGCATCAAATGCTATATCAGCAAGTTGGATAAATGAATCAGTAGCGTCAATATCTACATAAGTAACATTTACTATAAGGGATATAACTGCTCTATGCTCCACCATTACCCCCTTAGGCTTCGCAGTAGTTCCTGAAGTATAGATTACATAGGCTAAATGAGTACTTATTATTGTTGCTGTATTTGGATTAGCTATTGATTGTAATAATAATTGCTCCCCTAAAGGCTTACTATCTATAGCTAAGATGTCGCATTGACTTACTGCTACACCTTCCTGATTAGCTATTCCAACTGTATTGGTCAAATTATATTGACTAATAGCTTCTAGCCTTTGCTGATGGATCTGATTAGTCAATACTAACTTAGTATCAGTATCTTCCAGTATATACTGAATCCTTTCATTAGGATAGCTTGGATCAATAGGTACATAGGCTCCTCCAGCTTTTAACACAGCTAAAATCACTATCAACATATGCTCACTACGGTCCAAACACAAAGCTATTAACGCATCAGGTTGAATTTGATAATGCGCTACTAAATAATTAGCTAACTGATTAGATTTTTCATTTAGCTCTTTATAAGTAAGCTTTACCTCTTCATATACTACTGCTATATGATCTGGGGTTCTTACTACCTGCTCTTCAAATAACTGATGGATGGTCTTATGAACTGGATATGCTTTATCTGTAGCATTCCAATTGTAAACAATTTGATTATACTGCTTATCAATAAGATAATCTAAATTACTTGCTGCTTGATAACAATCAGCTGCTATTTGTTCCAATAGTAACCTAATCAAGGATAACAAAGAGGCTATCGTGTCCTCACTAAATAATTCACCAGCATATTTAAAGGTAACTGTTAGTTGGTTATTACCTTCATAGGCTGTAACTGCCAATGGATAATCTAATTTCTCTATACTTCCCTTAAAGCTTAGCTTAATCTTATCTTGATGGCCACCAGTTGGATTAGGATAATTCTCATAGACAAACAAACTATCAAATAAGCGTTGACCACCTGGCTGTAGTTTAGCTAAACTTACATTGCTTCTACTATTTAGCTCATGAATGGTACTTTGAATATTCTTAATAGCATCTATAATGCTTTTATTTAACTGGTGTTTGACTACTAAAGGTAAAGTATTAATATACAGTCCTACTGAGCACTCTATATCATCTACTGGTAAATTTCTACCTGATAACGTAGTGCCTACTATCGTTTGAGTATTATCTCCATAAATACTAAGTAGTTTATGCCAACTATATTGTAATATGGAATTTAAGGTTATACCCTCCTGCTGACTTAATGATTTTAGACGACCATATAAGTTATCACTAATAGTTAAGGTTTGCTCAACTGGTTGAAGAATATGCTTATAATCGCTTAGCCGCTTATCTCTATTTATAAGCAAACCACTCAAATCGCTATGCTCGTCTATTTGAGCAATATAGTTGTCCCAGTAATCCTTATGATCTGCTTGATGGTTTTGTAGATAGTGCTGTGCCGATAGGTAAGTATGATCTGGCTGTACTGAAATCACTTCTCGATTTTGTAATCGTATGTAACAATCATGCACATACCCTAGTAAGATGGGGCTACTCCATCCATCTAATATAATATGATGGCTGCTAGAGATACAGGTATAAAGATTCTGTTTTTGTTTAATTAAATAGACTCTAAACAAATTACCTTCCCCTAAATCATAGGGTTCAAGGCGATCTTGTTGTTGAATATGTTTGATTTGATTTTCTTGCTCTGTTAAGTTTGCTTCTTGACTTAGATCTATATAGCGCCAATCTAGGCTACCTTCTTTATCTATGATTTGTACCACTTTTTCTTCCCAATCTAATCTTAATCGTAAACTAGCATATTTAGCCTGTGCGTGGCTCCAGGCTTCTTTTAGTTGCTCTACATTCAATGGATTATGATATTGCGAAATCGTTTGAACAAAATAAGCATCATCCACATCTCCCTGATGTAAAGCATGATAGACAAAGCCTTGTTGCAAACTATTGGCTAAATATATTCCTTCTATCTCCCTGGATGCCTGTAATAGATCTAACCTCTCTTGGCTGATGATATGATCTATATCACTTACCGTTAAATAGCTTCTGCTTTGACTTGCAGTATGGTCAATGATAGCTGCTAAGTGTTTCTTAAAACTATTCGCTAATTGATCAGTAGCTTGTTTATCCAGTTTGCTTAGTATAGTAAAGGTCAACCTTCCATCTACCACTAAGCCATTAATGTTCAGGATATGATGGTCTTGGTTAGTAGCATCTATTTGTACACCACTACCCTCTCCTACTATCTGCCAATCATTCTGAACTTGACCACTACCAAACTGTCCTAAATAGTTAAAGCTTATCCTTGGTAAGACATCATCTTGATAACCTATTAATGGACCATAACCTATTCCCTTATTAGGTATTTCCCTTAAACTTTCTTTAATATGTTTAATGCTATCATCCAATCTCTCCCTTACCGTTAACCGAACTGGATAAATAGTAGTAAACCAACCTAATGTTCTAGTTACATCAATACTACTATCAATTTCTTCCCGACCATGGCCTTCTAACACTATGTGATTAACCTTATTGCTTGTAACTCTAGCCAAACTGTAAGCAAGGGCTGTCAACAATAGATCATTGATTTGGGTATGATAGGCTTGGTTACTTTCCTGTAACAACTGAGTAGTTTGTTCTGGACTTAGTTGTATACTGGCCTGGTTAGCAGTAGTTTCACTAACTATTAATTTATTGAATTGATCCCCATCATAATCCACTAAGATAGCATTCCAGTAAGCTTCTTCCTCTTGATGATTAATAGCATATGCTTGCACTGTCTTTACCCATTGGCGGTAGCTACTGCCTTTACTACCTAAATCTTTACCATAGTAAATATTTCTTAAGTCTTCAGCTAATATGCGCCAACTTACGCTATCTACCATTAAGTGATGAAGGGCAAAATAGATTCTAGCACTGCCATCCTTATAACCATATAGATAACCAATGCTATAGAGTGGGCCCTCTGTTAAGTTAAAGTTACTTTGCCAAGCAGTGTATACTTCTTGTAGTTTGTTTTCAAATGGTTGACTGACTTCTTGCAATCCTAATGTCTGAATATCTAATATTTTTAATGATGCTGGTATAGCCTGCGCATCATAATATTGATAGTAACTCCCATCACCTGACTTGCTATATTTTAATCTAAAACTATCATGATATTGAATCAATTTAACTAGACTCTTTTCTAATTGATCCAGCTCTAATTTTGGCGTCTTAATTAAAAATGATTGGTTCCAATAATGAGGATTAGAAAAATCATGTTCAAGGAACCATTGCTGTACTGGTAGTAAGTCGACTTTACCACTTAATATACCCTGTTCGGCTTGTATAAGTGGTAGTGCTTTATCCTGCACTTTGCTTAAAACATGATCATAAAGACTAGCAATGCTTTTATAGCTAAAGATATCTTTAACACTAATCTGTAATCCTAATTTTTGTCGCAACCTACTTACCAACTGAATACTGACAATACTATCTCCTCCTAACCTAAAGAAATCATCTTCTATGCCCACTTTATCTGCGGCTAATCCCAATACCTCTGCCCATATCTGGCATACCTTTCTTTCTAGCTCATTCCTTGGCGCTACATAACTATCTTGATTGGTAAATTCAGGCTCTGGTAAAGCTTTTCTATCCAATTTACCATTAATGGTAAGGGGTAGCTGATCTAAGTGTACTAATAGAGCAGGTACCATATAGTCTGGTAATTTAGATTGCAGATAATTAAGTATTGCTCCTTCATCTAATCTAGTCTCTGCTACATAATAACCCACTAGATATTTATAACCAACTCCACCCTCTGCCTTGTCCTTATGCTCTCTAGCTAGTACCACACTTTGTTTAATAGCTGGATAACTAGATAAAGCAGCTTCAATCTCTCCTAGTTCAACACGATAACCTCTAATCTTAACTTGAAAATCATTCCTTCCTATATATTCCAAATTACCATCAGGTAACCATCTAACTAAATCTCCTGTTTTATATAACCTTGCGTTTTTTCCTGATCTTCTTTCGTCTTCAGTTTGGAAGGGATTGGCCATAAATCGCTCGGCGGTAAGATCTGGTCTATTGAAATAACCTCTAGTTGGACCTATACCTCCTATGTATAGTTCTCCTATGGCACCTATAGGTAAGAGGGTTAAGTTACTATCTACTACATAACACCTCATGTTGGAAATAGGCACCCCTATCGTTATTAGAGTATCATTTTGGATAACATTAACTATAGAAGTTATAGATGCTTCCGTAGGTCCATATTCATTTATTATGGTGAGATCATCACGTACTGCTAGCCTTATTTTGTTGTAGCGATCTTGACTGAGCAAGTCTCCTCCACATACCAATCTCTTTAAACTTGCAACTTGACTAAAATTGCATTGCTCTAAAAAGGTAGGTGTAGCATCCATATGGGTAACTTTATGGGTAATTAGATAATTATAAAACTGTTGTTTATCTAACCATAACTGGTTTGGAATAAGTACCAATAGGTAACCACCTAATAGAGGCAATACCATTTGCTCTACTGAAGCGTCAAACACATAATCAGCAAATTGTAAAATGGCTTCATTATTATCTGTATGGCCAAGCTGATACCTATCTGTTAAATCATATCTTAAATTCACGACCCCTTTATGTTCCACCATCACTCCTTTAGGCTTACCAGTAGTTCCTGAAGTATAAATTATATAGGCTAGGTTGGTATCTACTACTGCTATATCTGGATTATCAATAGATTGTAATGATAATTGTTCGTGTAAAGGTTTACTATCTATAGCTAAGCTATCGCATAGTTGACTTACTGCCACACCTTCCTGATTAGCTATTCCAGCTATATTGGTTAAACTATATTGATTAATAGTTTCTAACCTTTGCTGATGGATCTGATTAGTCAATACTAACTTAGTACCAGTATCACCTAATATATATTCCACTCTATCATCGGGATAATCAGGAGAAATAGGTACATAGGCTCCTCCAGCTTTTAATACAGCTAAAATCGCTATCAACATATGCTCACTGCGATCCAAATATAAAGCAATCAATGTATCTGGCTTAATCTCATAATGCTGTATCAGATAGTTAGCTAACTGATTGGCTCTTGCATTGAGTTCTTTATAGGTTAGCTGGGTTTCTTCATATGCTACTGCTATATGATCTGGGGTTCTTGCTACCTGCTCTTCAAATAACTGATGGATAGTCTTATGAGCTGGATATGCTTTGTCTGTAGCATTCCAATTGTAAACAATTTGATTATACTGCGCTGGGGTAAGATAACCTAAATTAGATACCTGCTGATGAGGATAACCCACTATTTGTTCAAGTAAGCTTTGAACGATCAATAATAAATCTGCTATAGCATCTTTGCTAAATAATTCTCCTGCATATTTAAGCGCAAAAGTTAACTGATGATTGGCTTCATAAGCTATTACCGCTAATGGATAGTCCAGTTTCTCTACCGATTCTTTAAAGCTTATTTTTATATCTTCATGCGCTTCCTTACCAATTAAATCAGGATAATTTTCATATACAAATAAGCTATCAAATAACCTTTGACCCTCTTTCTGTAGCTTAGCCAAGCTTATATCGCTTCTGCTATTGATCTCATTGATATCGCTTTGGATCTTCCTGATAGCCTCTATAACGCTTATATCACCTTGATGGGTTACTACCAAAGGAAGGGTATTGATATATAACCCTACCGAGTGTTCTATATCATCTATAGGAAGATTTCTACCTGACACAGTAGTACCTACTACCGTTTGAAGACTGTTTCCATAAATACTTAATACTTTATGCCATACATATTGTAGCAACGCATTTAAAGTTACACCTGCTACCTGGCTTAATTGCTTTAATCCATCATACAGATTACCTATAATGCTTACTACTTGATCCTGGGGATTACGAATGTGTCTATGCTCATTGATATGTAACTGTTTGCTACTACTAGATAATAATCCACTTAAGTCAGTTCGTTCTTCTATTTGTGCTATATATCCATCCCAGTAATCCTTATTGGCTGCCTGATGAGTCTGTATATATTGCTGTGCGGCTGGATAACTAGCATCTACTTTTAATGGTATAACTGCTTGCGCTTGTAGTTTTAAGTAAGTATCATGCACATATTTCAATAGTATTTGGTTGCTCCAACCATCTAGTATGGCATGGTGATTACTAAAAATGCAGGTATATAAATCTTTCTTTTGTTTAATTAAATATACTCTAAACAGATTACCTAAGGCTAGGTTATAGGGTTCCTGTCGATCTTGTTCTTGAATTTGCTTAATCTTAGTAGATTGGGCAGCCAGATCTTGCATTTGACTTATATCGATATAATGCCAATTTAAGTAACCTACCCTATCTATTATTTGAATCAACTCCCCTTGCCAGTCTAGTCTTAATCGTAAACTACCAAACTTAGCTTGAGCCAATGTCCAAGCTTCTTTTAAGTGATCAACATCTAATGAAGTATGATATTCCCAAATCACTTGTATGCGATAGGCATCATCGATGTCTCCTTGGCTTAAAGCATGGTAGATAAAGCCTTGTTGTAAGCTATTGGCCAAATATACTCCTTCTATTTCTCTGGATTCCTGTAATAGATCTAACCGCTCTTGACTGATAATGTAATCTATATCACTTGTGGTTAAATGACTTCTGGTTTGCCCTACGGTATGATCAATGACCTCTTCCAGTTTTTGCTTAAACGCGTCAGCCAGTTTTTGGGTAGTGGCTATATCTAGCTTACTGGATATATCAAACTGAAGTTGACCATTGATTACTAGGCCATTGATATTAATAATACAAGGATCTTGATTGGCACCATCTACGGTTATACCAGCCGCTTCACTAACAATAGGCCATCCATCTAATGTTCCATCTTTCTTATCAAATTGTCCTAGGTAATTAAAACTTATCTTGGGTAGATCCTTTTTATAACCCAATAAAGTGCCGTAACCTATGCCCTTATGGGGGATCTTTCTTAGATTGCCCTTGATATGCTTGATACTATCTGCTAATGATGCACTGATCTCTAAGCGAACCGGATAGATGGTAGTGAACCAACCTAATGTTCTAGTTACATCAATACTACCATCAATCGCTTCTCGACCATGACCTTCTAACACAATATGGTTAACCCTATGGCCAGTGATTTCAGCTAAACTATAACCAAGGGCTGTCAACAATAGATCATTGATTTGGGTATGGTAGGCTTGGTTACTTTTCTGTAACAACCGAACCGTTTGTTGCTTGCTTAGTTGTAGACTACTGTAGTGGCAGGTAGTTTCACTGACCATCAAACCATTCAACGGACTGCTGTTATAATCGGATAAAACATGGATCCAGTAGTCTTTTTCAGATGCATGACTAGCTGCATATTCCTCTACTGCATGCACCCATTGGCGGTAACTACTGCCTTTTAAGCCTAACTTATGACCATGGTAAATAGCCTTTAGATCTTCAGTCAATATACGCCAACTTACCGCATCTACTATTAAATGGTGTAGGGAAAAATGGATGCGGCTACTACCATCTTGATACCCATGGATATAGCCTATGTTATAGACTGGTCCATTTTCCAAATCAAATCCACTTTGCCAATCGGCTAATACTTCCTGTAACTTAGCCTCAAATGATTTACTACCTTCTTTAACTGGTAACGTCCTAACATCTAACACCTTTAGTGGTTCTACTGCTGCATTTGCATCATAATATTGCCCATAATGCTCCTGCTCTGCTACTTTCTTATACCTTAACCTAAAGCCATCATGGTGCTGGACCAATTGCGCTATACCTTTTTCTAGTTGATTTAAATCTAAATTAAGTGTTTTGATTAGAAATGCTTGATTCCAATGATGAGCAGCGGTAAAGTTATGTGCAAAGAACCATTGTTGTACCGGTAGTAAGGGTAGTTCACCCGTTAGTATACCTTGCTCAGTTTTTAACTGTGCATCACTATCTACCTTTTTACTCAAGACATGATCATAAAGTTTTTCAATGGTTTTATAAGTAAAAATATCTTTAACACCAATATGTAATCCTAGCTTTTGCCTTAATCTACTGACCAACTGAATACTTACAATACTATCTCCCCCTAATCTAAAGAAATCATCCTCTATGCCTACTTTATCTTCATCCAATCCTAATACCTCTGCCCATATCTGGCATACCTTTTTTTCTAGCTCATTCCTTGGCGCTACATAACCACCTTGATTGGTAAATTCAGGCTCTGGTAAAGCTTTTCTATCCAATTTACCATTAATGGTAAGAGGTAGCTGATCTAGGTGTACCAATAGAGCAGGTACCATATAGTCTGGTAATTTAGATTGCAGATAATTAAGTATTGCTCCTTCATCTAATCTAGTCTCTGATACATAATAACCCACTAGATATTTATGACCAGCTCCACCCTCTGCCTTGTCCTTATGCTCTCTAGCTAGTACCACACTTTGTTTAATAGCTGGATAACTGGATAAAGCAGTTTCAACTTCTCCTAATTCAATACGATAACCTCTAATTTTAACTTGGAAATCATTCCTTCCTATACACTCCAAATTACCATCTGGTAACCAACGTACTAAATCTCCCGTTTTATATAATCTTGCATTCTTTCCTAATCTTTTCTCTTCTCCAGTTTGGAATGGGTTAGCTATAAACCGCTCAGCGGTAAGGTCAGATCTGTTTAAGTAACCTCGGGATAGACCTGCTCCGCCTATGTATAATTCTCCTATCGCCCCTATGGGTAAGGGGGTTAGGCTATCATCTAATATATAGCACCTCATATTGGAAATAGGCACTCCTATCGTGATTAGAGTATTATGTTGGATAACACTAACTGTAGAAGTTATAGATGCTTCCGTAGGTCCATATTCATTTATTATGGTGAGATCATCACCTACCGCTAGCTTTATTTTGTTGTAGCGATCTTGACTGAGTAAGTCGCCTCCACATACCAATCTCTTCAAACTTGCAATTTGGCTAAAATTACATTGCTCTAAAAAGGCAGGCGTAGCATGCATATGAGTAACTTTATGGGTAATTAGATAATTATAAAACTGTTGTTTATCTAACCATAACTGGTTTGGAATAAGTACCAACAGGTGACCACCTAATAGAGGCAATACCATTTGCTCTACTGAAGCGTCAAACACATAATCAGCAAATTGTAAAATAGCTTCATTATTATCTGTATGACCAAGCTGATACCTACCTGTTAAATCATATCTTAAATTCACGACCCCTTTATGTTCTATCATGACTCCTTTAGGTCTACCAGTAGTTCCTGAAGTATAGATTACATAGGCTAAATGAGTACTTATTGTTTCTGTATTTGGATTAGCTATTGATTGTAATAATAATTGTTCCCCTAAAGGCTTACCATCTATAGCTAAGATGTCGCATAGTTGACTTATTGCCACACCTTCCTGATTGGCTATTCCAACTGTATTGGTCAAATTATATTGACTAATAGCTTCTAACCTTTGCTGATGGACCTGATTAGTCAATACTAATTTAGTATCAGTATCTTCTAGTATATACTGAACTCGCTCATCAGGATAGCTTGGGTCAATGGGTACATAGGCTCCTCCAGCTTTTAACACAGCTAGAATCGCTATCAACATATGCTCACTACGGTCCAAACACAAGGCTATTAACGCATCAGGTTGAATCTGATAATGTTTTATTAAATAGTTGGCTAACTGGTTAGATTTCTCATTTAGCTCTTTATAAGTAAGCTTTACCTCTTCATATACTACTGCTATACGACCTGGAGTCTTCTCTACCTGTTCTTCAAACAATTGATGAATGGTCTTATGAGCTGGATATGCTTTATCTGTAGCATTCCAGGTAGCTATAATTTGATTATACTGTGCTGGGGTAAGATAATCCAGATTAGATACCTGCTGATCAGGATCACCAGCTATTTGTTCAAGTAAGCTTTGAACGATCAATAATAAATCTGCTATAGCATCTTTGCTAAATAATTCTCCTGCATATTTAAGCGCAAAAGTTAACTGATGATTGGCTTCATAAGCTATTACCGCTAATGGATAGTCCAGTTTCTCTACCGATTCTTTAAAGCTTATTTTTATATCTTCATGCGCTTCCTTACCAATTAAATCAGGATAATTTTCATATACAAATAAGCTATCAAATAACCTTTGACCCTCTTTCTGTAGCTTAGCCAAGCTTATATCGCTTCTGCTATTGATCTCATTGATATCGCTTTGGATCTTCCTGATAGCCTCTATAACGCTTATATCACCTTGATGGGTTACTACCAAAGGAAGGGTATTGATATATAACCCTACCGAGTGTTCTATATCATCTATAGGAAGATTTCTACCTGACACAGTAGTACCTACTACCGTTTGAAGACTGTTTCCATAAATACTTAATACTTTATGCCATACATATTGTAGCAACGCATTTAAAGTTACACCTGCTACCTGGCTTAATTGCTTTAATCCATCATACAGATTACCTATAATGCTTACTACTTGATCCTGGGGATTACGAATGTGTCTATGCTCATTGATATGTAACTGTTTGCTACTACTAGATAATAATCCACTTAAGTCAGTTCGTTCTTCTATTTGTGCTATATATCCATCCCAGTAATCCTTATTGGCTGCCTGATGAGTCTGTATATATTGCTGTGCGGCTGGATAACTAGCATCTACTTTTAATGGTATAACTGCTTGCGCTTGTAGTTTTAAGTAAGTATCATGCACATATTTCAATAGTATTTGGTTGCTCCAACCATCTAGTATGGCATGGTGATTACTAAAAATGCAGGTATATAAATCTTTCTTTTGTTTAATTAAATATACTCTAAACAGATTACCTAAGGCTAGGTTATAGGGTTCCTGTCGATCTTGTTCTTGAATTTGCTTAATCTTAGTAGATTGGGCAGCCAGATCTTGCATTTGACTTATATCGATATAATGCCAATTTAAGTAACCTACCCTATCTATTATTTGAATCAACTCCCCTTGCCAGTCTAGTCTTAATCGTAAACTACCAAACTTAGCTTGAGCCAATGTCCAAGCTTCTTTTAAGTGATCAACATCTAATGAAGTATGATATTCCCAAATCACTTGTATGCGATAGGCATCATCGATGTCTCCTTGGCTTAAAGCATGGTAGATAAAGCCTTGTTGTAAGCTATTGGCCAAATATACTCCTTCTATTTCTCTGGATTCCTGTAATAGATCTAACCGCTCTTGACTGATAATGTAATCTATATCACTTGTGGTTAAATGACTTCTGGTTTGCCCTACGGTATGATCAATGACCTCTTCCAGTTTTTGCTTAAACGCGTCAGCCAGTTTTTGGGTAGTGGCTATATCTAGCTTACTGGATATATCAAACTGAAGTTGACCATTGATTACTAGGCCATTGATATTAATAATACAAGGATCTTGATTGGCACCATCTACGGTTATACCAGCCGCTTCACTAACAATAGGCCATCCATCTAATGTTCCATCTTTCTTATCAAATTGTCCTAGGTAATTAAAACTTATCTTGGGTAGATCCTTTTTATAACCCAATAAAGTGCCGTAACCTATGCCCTTATGGGGGATCTTTCTTAGATTGCCCTTGATATGCTTGATACTATCTGCTAATGATGCACTGATCTCTAAGCGAACCGGATAGATGGTAGTGAACCAACCTAATGTTCTAGTTACATCAATACTACCATCAATCGCTTCTCGACCATGACCTTCTAACACAATATGGTTAACCCTATGGCCAGTGATTTCAGCTAAACTATAACCAAGGGCTGTCAACAATAGATCATTGATTTGGGTATGGTAGGCTTGGTTACTTTTCTGTAACAACCGAACCGTTTGTTGCTTGCTTAGTTGTAGACTACTGTAGTGGCAGGTAGTTTCACTGACCATCAAACCATTCAACGGACTGCTGTTATAATCGGATAAAACATGGATCCAGTAGTCTTTTTCAGATGCATGACTAGCTGCATATTCCTCTACTGCATGCACCCATTGGCGGTAACTACTGCCTTTTAAGCCTAACTTATGACCATGGTAAATAGCCTTTAGATCTTCAGTCAATATACGCCAACTTACCGCATCTACTATTAAATGGTGTAGGGAAAAATGGATGCGGCTACTACCATCTTGATACCCATGGATATAGCCTATGTTATAGACTGGTCCATTTTCCAAATCAAATCCACTTTGCCAATCGGCTAATACTTCCTGTAACTTAGCCTCAAATGATTTACTACCTTCTTTAACTGGTAACGTCCTAACATCTAACACCTTTAGTGGTTCTACTGCTGCATTTGCATCATAATATTGCCCATAATGCTCCTGCTCTGCTACTTTCTTATACCTTAACCTAAAGCCATCATGGTGCTGGACCAATTGCGCTATACCTTTTTCTAGTTGATTTAAATCTAAATTAAGTGTTTTGATTAGAAATGCTTGATTCCAATGATGAGCAGCGGTAAAGTTATGTGCAAAGAACCATTGTTGTACCGGTAGTAAGGGTAGTTCACCCGTTAGTATACCTTGCTCAGTTTTTAACTGTGCATCACTATCTACCTTTTTACTCAAGACATGATCATAAAGTTTTTCAATGGTTTTATAAGTAAAAATATCTTTAACACCAATATGTAATCCTAGCTTTTGCCTTAATCTACTGACCAACTGAATACTTACAATACTATCTCCCCCTAATCTAAAGAAATCATCCTCTATGCCTACTTTATCTTCATCCAATCCTAATACCTCTGCCCATATCTGGCATACCTTTTTTTCTAGCCCATTCCTTGGCGCTACATAACCACCTTGATTGGTAAATTCAGGCTCTGGTAAAGCTTTTCTATCCAATTTACCATTAATGGTAAGAGGTAGCTGATCTAGGTGTACCAATAGAGCAGGTACCATATAGTCTGGTAATTTAGATTGCAGATAATTAAGTATTGCTCCTTCATCTAATCTAGTCTCTGATACATAATAACCCACTAGATATTTATGACCAGCTCCACCCTCTGCCTTGTCCTTATGCTCTCTAGCTAGTACCACACTTTGTTTAATAGCTGGATAACTGGATAAAGCAGTTTCAACTTCTCCTAATTCAATACGATAACCTCTAATTTTAACTTGGAAATCATTCCTTCCTATACACTCCAAATTACCATCTGGTAACCAACGTACTAAATCTCCCGTTTTATATAATCTTGCATTCTTTCCTAATCTTTTCTCTTCTCCAGTTTGGAATGGATTAGCTATAAACCGCTCAGCGGTAAGGTCAGATCTGTTTAAGTAACCTCGGGCTAGACCTGCTCCGCCTATATACAATTCTCCTATAGCTCCTATAGGTAGGGGAGTTAAGGTGGTATCTAATACATATGATTTTAAATCAGGTATGATCTTACCTATATATGAGTACGCTACCAAATCCTGTTGTGTTATTGGTTTATGGGTGACATGCACAGCAGTTTCTGTAATACCATACATATTGATTAACTTAGGCTGATCATAGCCATAGCAAGCAAACCAATCTTGTAATTGGAAGGGCTTTAAGACTTCACCACCAAATATAACATACCTTAAGTGGGTTAGTTTTTCCTTATGAATAGCTATCTCTATAAATTGATAAAAAGCACCAGGCGTTTGGTTTAATATGGTTACTTGCTCCTTATTGCATAACTCGTAAAACAAGTTGAGCTCTCTTGTTTCCTCATAGGAGGGTATAACCAACTTGCCTCCGTAAAGCAATGCTCCCCATATCTCCCACACACTAAAGTCAAATATATAGGCATGGAATAATGTCCAAACCTCTTTATCACTAAACTGATACCAATTATCTGTTGCTGTAAATAACCTCATAATATTACCATGCAGTTGTAATACCCCCTTAGGCTTACCAGTAGTTCCTGAAGTATAGATTACATAGGCTAAATGAGTACTTATTGTTTCTGTATTTGGATTAGCTATTGATTGTAACAATAATTGTTCCCCTAAAGGCTTACCATCTATAGCTAAGATGTCGCATAGTTGACTTACTGCTACATCTTCCTGATTGGCTATTCCAGCTGTATTGGTCAAATTATATTGACTAATAGCTTCTAACCTTTGCTGATGGACCTGATTAGTCAATACTAATTTAGTATCAGTATCTTCTAGTATATACTGAACTCGCTCATCAGGATAGCTTGGGTCAATGGGTACATAGGCTCCTCCAGCTTTTAACACAGCTAGAATCGCTATCAACATATGCTCACTACGGTCCAAACACAAGGCTATTAACGCATCAGGTTGAATCTGATAATGTTTTATTAAATAGTTGGCTAACTGGTTAGATTTCTCATTTAGCTCTTTATAAGTAAGCTTTACCTCTTCATATACTACTGCTATATGACCTGGAGTCTTCTCTACCTGTTCTTCAAACAATTGATGAATGGTCTTATGAGCTGGATATGCTTTATCTGTATCATTCCAGGTAGCTATAATTTGATTATACTGTGCTGGGGTAAGATAATCCAGATTAGATACCTGCTGATCAGGATCACTAGCTATTTGTTCAAGTAAGCCTTGAACGATCAATAATAAATCTGCTATAGTATCTTTGCTAAATAATTCTCCTGCATATTTAAGCACAAAAGTTAACTGATGATTGGCTTCATAAGCTATTACCGCTAATGGATAGTCCAGTTTCTCTACCGATTCTTTAAAGCTTATTTTTATATCTTCATGCGCTTCCTTACCAATTAAATCAGGATAATTTTCATATACAAATAAGCTATCAAATAACCTTTGACCCTCTTTCTGTAGCTTAGCCAAGCTTATATCGCTTCTGCTATTGATCTCATTGATATCGCTTTGGATCTTCCTGATAGCCTCTATAACGCTTATATCACCTTGATGGGTTACTACCAAAGGAAGGGTATTGATATATAACCCTACCGAGTGTTCTATATCATCTATAGGAAGATTTCTACCTGACACAGTAGTACCTACTACCGTTTGAAGACTGTTTCCATAAATACTTAATACTTTATGCCATACATATTGTAGCAACGCATTTAAAGTTACACCTGCTACCTGGCTTAATTGCTTTAATCCATCATACAGATTACCTATAATGCTTACTATTTGATCCTGAGGATTACGGATATGCCTATGTTCGTTGATGCGTAACTGTTGGCCACTACTGGATAATAACCCACTTAAGTCAGTTCGTTCTTCTATTTGTGCTATATATCCATCCCAGTAATCCTTATTGGCTGCCTGATGAGTCTGTATATATTGCTGTGCGGCTGGATAACTAGCATCTACCTTTAATGGTATGACTGCTTGCGCCTGTACTTTTAAGTAGGTATCATGCACATATTTAAATAGTATTTGGTTGCTCCAACCATCTAGTATGGCATGGTGATTACTAAAAATGCAGGTATATAAATCTTTCTTTTGTTTAATTAAATATACTCTAAACAGATTACCTAAGGCTAGGTTATAGGGTTCCTGTCGATCTTGTTCTTGAATTTGCTTAATCTTAGTAGATTGGGCAGCCAGATCTTGCATTTGACTTATATCGATATAATGCCAATTTAAGTAACCTACCCTATCTATTATTTGAATCAACTCCCCTTGCCAGTCTAGTCTTAATCGTAAACTACCAAACTTAGCTTGAGCCAATGTCCAAGCTTCTTTTAAGTGATCAACATCTAATGAAGTATGATATTCCCAAATCACTTGTATGCGATAGGCATCATCGATGTCTCCTTGGCTTAAAGCATGGTAGATAAAGCCTTGTTGTAAGCTATTGGCCAAATATACTCCTTCTATTTCTCTGGATTCCTGTAATAGATCTAACCGCTCTTGACTGATAATGTAATCTATATCACTTGTGGTTAAATGACTTCTGGTTTGCCCTACGGTATGATCAATGACCTCTTCCAGTTTTTGCTTAAACGCGTCAGCCAGTTTTTGGGTAGTGGCTATATCTAGCTTACTGGATATATCAAACTGAAGTTGACCATTGATTACTAGGCCATTGATATTAATAATACAAGGATCTTGATTGGCACCATCTACGGTTATACCAGCCGCTTCACTAACAATAGGCCATCCATCTAATGTTCCATCTTTCTTATCAAATTGTCCTAGGTAATTAAAACTTATCTTGGGTAGATCCTTTTTATAACCCAATAAAGTGCCGTAACCTATGCCCTTATGGGGGATCTTTCTTAGATTGCCCTTGATATGCTTGATACTATCTGCTAATGATGCACTGATCTCTAAGCGAACCGGATAGATGGTAGTGAACCAACCTAATGTTCTAGTTACATCAATACTACCATCAATCGCTTCTCGACCATGACCTTCTAACACAATATGGTTAACCCTATGGCCAGTGATTTCAGCTAAACTATAACCAAGGGCTGTCAACAATAGATCATTGATTTGGGTATGGTAGGCTTGGTTACTTTTCTGTAACAACCGAACCGTTTGTTGCTTGCTTAGTTGTAAACTACTGTAGTGGCAGGTAGTTTCACTGACCATCAAACCATTCAACGGACTGCTGTTATAATCGGATAAAACATGGATCCAGTAGTCTTTTTCAGATGCATGACTAGCTGCATATTCCTCTACTGCATGCACCCATTGGCGGTAACTACTGCCTTTTAAGCCTAACTTATGACCATGGTAAATAGCCTTTAGATCTTCAGTCAATATACGCCAACTTACCGCATCTACTATTAAATGGTGTAGGGAAAAATGGATGCGGCTACTACCATCTTGATACCCATGGATATAGCCTATGTTATAGACTGGTCCATTTTCCAAATCAAATCCACTTTGCCAATCGGCTAATACTTCCTGTAACTTAGCCTCAAATGATTTACTACCTTCTTTAACTGGTAACGTCCTAACATCTAACACCTTTAGTGGTTCTACTGCTGCATTTGCATCATAATATTGCCCATAATGCTCCTGCTCTGCTACTTTCTTATACCTTAACCTAAAGCCATCATGGTGCTGGACCAATTGCGCTATACCTTTTTCTAGTTGATTTAAATCTAAATTAAGTGTTTTGATTAGAAATGCTTGATTCCAATGATGAGCAGCGGTAAAGTTATGTGCAAAGAACCATTGTTGTACCGGTAGTAAGGGTAGTTCACCCGTTAGTATACCTTGCTCAGTTTTTAACTGTGCATCACTATCTACCTTTTTACTCAAGACATGATCATAAAGTTTTTCAATGGTTTTATAAGTAAAAATATCTTTAACACCAATATGTAATCCTAGCTTTTGCCTTAATCTACTGACCAACTGAATACTTACAATACTATCTCCCCCTAATCTAAAGAAATCATCCTCTATGCCTACTTTATCTTCATCCAATCCTAATACCTCTGCCCATATCTGGCATACCTTTTTTTCTAGCCCATTCCTTGGCGCTACATAACCACCTTGATTGGTAAATTCAGGCTCTGGTAAAGCTTTTCTATCCAATTTACCATTAATGGTAAGAGGTAGCTGATCTAGGTGTACCAATAGAGCAGGTACCATATAGTCTGGTAATTTAGATTGCAGATAATTAAGTATTGCTCCTTCATCTAATCTAGTCTCTGATACATAATAACCCACTAGATATTTATGACCAGCTCCACCCTCTGCCTTGTCCTTATGCTCTCTAGCTAGTACCACACTTTGTTTAATAGCTGGATAACTGGATAAAGCAGTTTCAACTTCTCCTAATTCAATACGATAACCTCTAATTTTAACTTGGAAATCATTCCTTCCTATACACTCCAAATTACCATCTGGTAACCAACGTACTAAATCTCCCGTTTTATATAATCTTGCATTCTTTCCTAATCTTTTCTCTTCTCCAGTTTGGAATGGATTAGCTATAAACCGCTCAGCGGTAAGGTCAGATCTGTTTAAGTAACCTCGGGCTAGACCTGCTCCGCCTATATACAATTCTCCTATAGCTCCTATAGGTAGGGGAGCTAAAGTGGTATCTAACACATATAACTTACAATTATCATATATATTTCTTTTAGCTACATTACCATTAGAATGTATCTCAATGCAATAAACACCAACTGTTGTTTCAGTTGGACCATATTCATCATATATTTTTACCTTGTTATTAAGATATGGTAGCTTGCTTAGAATAGTGACACCTAATTTCTCTCCGCCAAATATAACTTTATTAATTCGTGTACCATTTAAAAAATCAATTAATAACTCACCATAACTTGGTGATAGCTTCACCATAGATATTGAATTATTGACTAGATAATTTCTGTATGATTCCAAATCTTCTAATTGACCACCATAAACAGCAACTTGGAACCCTAAACACAAACTACATAATGTAGTTGTAACAGTAAAATCAAAACTAAGACTTGAAGACAGGTCAACTTTCTCACTATAAGATAACTCTATATAATTCTGAAAATTCAAAATATAATTTACTATTCCTTTATGCTCTACCATTACCCCCTTAGGCTTACCAGTAGTTCCTGAAGTATAGATTACATAGGCTAAATGAGTACTTATTGTTTCTGTATTTGGATTAGCTATTGATTGTAACAATAATTGTTCCCCTAAAGGCTTACCATCTATAGCTAAGATGTCGCATAGTTGACTTACTGCTACATCTTCCTGATTGGCTATTCCAGCTGTATTGGTCAAATTATATTGACTAATAGCTTCTAACCTTTGCTGATGGACCTGATTAGTCAATACTAATTTAGTATCAGTATCTTCTAGTATATACTGAATTCTCTTATCAGGATAACTTGGGTCAATGGGTACATAGGCTCCTCCAGCTTTTAATACAGCTAAAATCGCTATCAACATATGCTCACTGCGATCTAAAAATAAGGCTATTAACACGTCAGGTTGAATCTGATAATGTTTTATTAAATAGTTAGCTAACCGGTTAGCGCTTTCATCGAGTTGCCTGTAGGTTAACTTTACCTCCTTATATACTACTGCTATATGACCTGGAGTCTTCTCTACCTGTTCTTCAAACAATTGATGAATGGTCTTATGAGCTGGATATGCTTTATCTGTAGCATTCCAGGTAGCTATAATTTGATTATACTGTGCTGGGGTAAGATAATCCAGATTAGATACCTGCTGATCAGGATCACCAGCTATTTGTTCAAGTAAGCCTTGAACGATCAATAATAAATCTGCTATAGTATCTTTACTAAATAATTCCCCTGCATATTTAAGCGCAAAAGTTAACTGATGATTGGCTTCATAAGCTGTTACTGCTAATGGATAGTCTAGTTTCTCTACCAATTCTTTAAAGCTTATTTTTATATCTTCATGCGCTTCCTTACCAATTAAATCAGGATAATTTTCATATACAAATAAGCTATCAAATAACCTTTGACCCTCTTTCTGTAGCTTAGCCAAGCTTATATCGCTTCTGCTATTGATCTCATTGATATCGCTTTGGATCTTCCTGATAGCCTCTATAACACTTATATCACTCTGATGGACTACTACCAAAGGAAGGGTATTGATATATAACCCTACTGAGTGTTCTATATCATCTATAGGAAGATTTCTACCTGACACAGTAGTACCTACTACCGTTTGAAGACTGTTGCCATAAATACTTAATACTTTATGCCATACATATTGTAATAATGCATTTAAGGTTACACCTGCTACTTGGCTTAGTTGTTTTAATCCATCATACAGGTTACCTGTAATGCTTACTATTTGATCCTGAGGATTACGGATATGTCTATGCTCGTTGATGCGTAACTGTTGTCCACTACTGGATAATAATCCACTTAAGTCAGTTCGTTCTTCTATTTGTGCTATATATGCATCCCAGTAATCCTTATTAGTTGTTTGATGCGCCTGTATGTATTGCTGGGCAGCTGGATAACTAACATCTACCTTTAATGGTATGACTGCTTGCGCCTGTACTTTTAAGTAGGTATCATGCACATATTTAAATAGTATTTGGTTGCTCCAACCATCTAGTATGGCATGATGATTACTAAAAATGCAGGTATATAAATCTTTCTTTTGTTTAATTAAATATACTCTAAACAGATTACCTAAGGCTAGGTTATAGGGTTCCTGTCGATCTTGTTCTTGAATTTGCTTAATCTTAGTAGATTGGGCAACCAGATCTTGTGTTTGACTTACATCGATATAGTGCCAATTTAAATGGCCTATCTTATCTATTATTTGAATCAACTCCTCTTGCCAGTCTAACCTTAATCGTAAACTACCAAACTTAGCTTGAGCCAATAGCCAAGCTTCTTTTAAATGATCAACATCTAATGGAGTATGATATTCCCAAATCACTTGTACGCGATAGGCATCATCGATATCTCCTTGGCTTAAGGCATGGTAGATAAAGCCTTGCTGTAGGCTATTGGCCAAATATACTCCTGCTACCTCTTTATCGCTTTGTAAGCTATCCAAGCATTCTTGACTGATGATGTAATCTATATCACTTACGGTTAAATAACTTCTGGTTTGCTCTATGGTATGATCAATGACCTCTTCCAATTTTTGCTTAAATGTATGAGCCAGTTTTTGGGTAGTGGCTGTATCTAGCTTACTAGATATATCAAACTGCAGTTGACCATTGATTACTAAGCCATTGATATTAATGATATAAGGATCTTGATTGGCACTATCTATGGTTACACCAGTCGCTTCACCAACAATAGGCCATTGATCTATTCCATCTTTTTTATCAAATTGCCTTAGGTAATTAAAACTTATCCTGGGGAGATCCTTTTTATAACCCAATAAAGTGCCATAACCTATGCCCTTATGAGGGATCTTTCTTAGATTTTCCTTGGTATGTTTGATACTATCTGCTAATGATGCACCAATCTCTAAGCGAACTGGATAGATGGTAGTAAACCAACCCAATGTTCTAGTTACATCAATACTACCATCAATAGCTTCTCGACCATGACCTTCTAACACAATATGGTTAACCTTATGGCGAGTAATTTCAGCTAAGCTATAACCAAGCGCTGTCAGTAATAAATCATTGATTTGGGTATGATAGGTTTGGTTACTTTCCTGTAACAACCGGACCGTTTGTTGCTTGCTTAGCTGTAGGCTGCTGTAGTGGCAGGTAGTTTCACTGACCATCAAGACATCCAATGGACTGCTGTTGTAATCGGATAAAACATGGATCCAGTAGTCTTTTTCAGATGAGTGGCTAACGGCATATGCCTCTACTGCATGCACCCATTGGCGGTTACTACTGCCTTTACTACCTAGATCTTTACTGTAGTAAATAGCTCTTAAGTCTTCAGCTAATATACGCCAACTTACCGCATCTACTATTAAATGGTGTAGGGAAAAATGGATGCGGCTACTACCATCCTGATAGCCATGGATATAGCCTATGCTATAGACTGGTCCATTTTCCAAATCAAATTCACTTTGCCAATCGGTTAATACTTCCCGTAACTTAGCCTCAAATGATTTACTACCTTCTTTAACTGACAATGTCCTAACATCTAACACCTTTAGTGGTTCTACTACTGCATTTGCATCATAATATTGCCCATAATGCTCCTGCTCTGCTACTTTCTTATACCTTAACCTAAAGCCATCATGGTGCTGGAACAGTTGCGCTATACTTTTTTCTAGTTGATTTAAATCTAAATTAGGTGTTTTGATTAGAAATGCTTGATTCCAATGATGAGCAGCAGTAAAGTTATGTGCAAAGAACCATTGTTGTACCGGTAGTAAGGGTAGTTCACCCGTTAGCATACCTTGCTCAGTTTTTAGCTCTGCATCACTGTCTACCTTTTTACTTAAGACATGATCATAAAGTTTTTCAATGGTTTTATAAGTAAAAATATCTTTAACACGAATATGTAATCCCAGTTTTTGCCTTAATCTACTGACCAGTTGAATACTTACAATACTATCCCCCCTTAATCTAAAGAAATCATCCTCTATGCCTACCTTATCTGCAGCTAATCCCAATACCTCTGCCCATATCTGGCATACCTTTCTTTCTAGCTCATTCCTTGGCGCTACATAACTATCTTGATTGGTAAATTCAGGCTCTGGTAAAGCTTTTCTATCCAATTTACCATTAATGGTAAGGGGTAGCTGATCTAAGTGTACTAATAGAGCAGGTACCATATAGTCTGGTAATTTAGATTGCAGATAATTAAGTATTGCTCCTTCATCTAATCTAGTCTCTGCTACATAATAACCCACTAGATATTTATGACCAACTCCACCCTCTGCCTTGTCCTTATGCTCTCTAGCTAGTACCACACTTTGTTTAATAGCTGGATAACTAGATAAAGCAGCTTCAATCTCTCCTAGTTCAACACGATAACCTCTAATCTTAACTTGAAAATCATTCCTTCCTATATATTCCAAATTACCATCAGGTAACCATCTAACTAAATCTCCTGTTTTATATAACCTTGCGTTTTTTCCTGATCTTCTTTCGTCTTCAGTTTGGAAGGGATTGGCCATAAATCGCTCGGCGGTAAGATCGGCTCTATTTAAGTAACCTCGGGCCAGACCTGCTCCGCTTATATATAATTCCCCTATGGTGCCTATTGGTAAGGGAGTTAAGGTGGTATCTAATACATATGATTTTAAATCAGGTATGATCTTACCTATATATGAGTACGCTACTAGATCCTGTTGTGTTATTGGTTTATAAGTGACATGCGCAGCAGTTTCTGTACTACCATACATATTGATTAACTTAGGCTGATCATAGCCATAGCAAGCAAACCAATCTTGTAATTGGAAGGGCTTTAAAGCTTCACCGCCAAATATAACATACCTTAAGTGGGTTAGTTTTTCCTTACGAATAGCTATCTCTGTAAATTGATAAAAAGCACTAGGCGTTTGATTTAATATGGTTACTTGCTCCTTATTGCATAACTCGTAAAACAAGTTGAGCTCTCTTGTTTCCTCATAGGAGGGTATAACCAACTTGCCTCCGTAAAGTAATGCTCCGCATATCTCCCACACACTAAAGGTAAATATATAGGCATGGAATAATGTCCAAACCTCTTTATCACTAAACTGATACCAATTATCTGTTGCTGTAAATAACCTCATAATATTACCATGCAGTTGTAATACCCCCTTAGGCTTACCAGTAGTTCCTGAAGTATAAATTACATAGGCTAGATGCGTACTTATTGTTTCTGTATTTGGATTAGCTATTGATTGTAACAATAATTGTTCCCCTAAAGGCTTACCATCTATAGCTAAGATGTCGCATAGTTGACTTACTGCTATATCTTCCTGATTGGCTATTCCAGCTGTATTGGTCAAATTATACTGATTAATAGCTTCTAACCTTTTCTGGTATACCTCATTAGTCAATACTAACTTAGTACCCGTATCCTCTAATATATACTGAATCCTTTCATCAGGATAGCTTGGGTCAATGGGTACATAGGCTCCTCCAGCTTTTAATACAGCTAAAATCACTATCAACATATGCGCACTGCGATCCAAACATAAGGCTATTAACGCATCAGGTTGAAGCTGATAATGTTCTATTAAATAGTTGGCTAACTGATTGGCTCTTGCATTTAGCTCTTTATAAGTAAGCCTTACATCTTCATATACTACTGCTATATGATCTGGGGTTCTTGCTACTTGCTCTTCAAATAACTGATGGATAGTCTTATGAGCTGGATATACTTTATCTGTAGCATTCCAATTGTAAACAATTTGATCATATTGTTCCTTAGAAAGTAGCAAGTAAGATATAATAGGTTTTAAATTGGCTATATCCTTTACAGCAACCAATTCATCCAAGATGGCTAAAAACAGCCGCTTATAGCTGTCTATAAAGTCATCTAATAAATCTCTGTTAATGTTATCTAATCTATACCTTACTCGATAACAAATTTGATTATCCCTAAATTCTTGTTCAAATAATAATTTTGTAGATAGATCAATATTAGTATTACTATGAACCTGTGCTGTTATACCTTTAAATGCAAAAGGCTTATCTTTTAAGTTCGTCTGAACAAACTGGACATCTAATAGAGATTTGTCGGATACTGATATAATATCAAATATAGGTAGATAGCTATGGTCAACAACCCCATATTTTAATGATTGGATAAATGCTTTAGATTGATCAATTAGATCTAAAATATTATTTACTTGACTAAAGTTATAAAGAATGATATTGGTATTAAAACCGACCCCATATAAGAAATCTCTTCCCTGTTCAATGGGCACTAGATAACTTATGCCAAAATTATTTTGGCCAGTGTATTTGTACAGTAAAAGGGCAAATATACTCTGACTAAATAGATAAGGGGTTATGTTACATTGTTCTTTCAACCTATCTAGTTTCAATAATACTGTTTGATCAAAGCTGAACCTTAGCTCTCCTATACCAGTAAGCTCGGAGATTGACCATCCAGATACATCTTGTATAGGATGGTTGCATCTAAAGCGTAGAAAACTTAAATCTATAGGTTCGCTGTCCAACAATTTTTCTCTCCAAAATAACTTGCTAGTTGCATGGTTGCGTTGGTAATTTTTTACCAATGTATCAGATAAAGCTGAAATCTTTAATACTTGCTCTTGAGTAGAAACAGCGGATGTATAATACTTGCTATTATAGTAATTGGATAACTCATTTACAAAATGATCAAATGATAATCCATCTACAACTATATGGTGCAAAACAATAATGAACCTGTACTGATTGCTTTGTGTTTTTGCCAATCCAAATCTATACAATGGGCCATTTGTTAACTCACAAGGCTTTTGTATATATGCTAATACATCTTGTTTGGTTAATCCATTTTTAAAATGGGTTAATGCATATATTTTAGGGTTCTTTATCCAATATAGTTCTCCATCTATCTCTTCGATATGGCTATTTAATATTACATGATCAGCAATAAAGCGTTGAATAGCATCATTTAATCTAGATATATTTAATTTACCTGTTAACTCCTGATCCCATACTATATTGTAATCACTTCTATATGGATCTAATTTCCATTCATAAAAAAATATTTTATGAAAAGGTGATAATAATAATCGTCCCATGACTTTTTATCATTTTAGTTATGTAACCAACTAATCAGCATATTCAATTTACTTAAACCTATTTTTTATGTATACACTGTTAGTGAGCCTCTTGCTGTACTCTTAACAAATCCGTCTTTCCGTTAGGAAGTTAGGGAAAAGCATTAAAAAAATATTTTAGAAGGTACCATATAGTTAGGAAAGGATGCCTCCAAAATAAAATGATATGATGATTTCACCGATATAAGACTATATTTATCTTTGATTGGTTACCATGCATTCATTTCCTAACCTTGCTCCTGCTTTTTAAGGCTCCTCTTAGACCTTTAATTTCAACAAGGCTTTATGTACGATATAAAAGGAAAAAAATTGTATTATGCAATATGCTCTGATATTTTATATAAAAATTCTTCTTTTAAAAAATTATTTTTATGTGATTAAGAGTATAATTTATGACAAGAATAAGATTATGCTAAATTAGGGTCTTGTACTGTATCTATTTTAATGTTTATTTTAACTCTATACTTAGGGGCTTAGAACACAACTGTGGGGATGACCAATCCTCCAATCTAAGTCCATTGTCGCAAACAAGATGTAACCAGTAAATTATTATATACTATGTCAGACAAACATGAAACATATATATGCTTGATAAATGAGGAAGAACAGTATTCACTTTGGTTTGCATGGAAACCCATTCCACATGGTTGGAAGCAGGTTAGGCCCAAAGGTAGTAAAGAGGAGTGCTTGCAATACATCAATCAGGTATGGACAGATATGAAACCAAAAAGCCTTAGGGAAAAAATGGACAAATTAACTGCCTCTAATTAGGGAAAATCTAAGCAAAGCAGCTTTGCTTGATACTTGGTGTATGTTTGCATATGGGCTATAGGACATAAAGTGAAATAATCATAAGCTAGGGCAATATATGCTAAAGGGTTTAATGGAATGTGCTGGTATTTTTGAACAAAAACTTTTAGACCAGTTGGTATTCAATCAAAACCCTAATAAAGTGTTTATTTATATTGTCAATCTAGCTGAGTGCAAATTAAATATAAACCCATTCCTTCAATGTTTAGCAGCTGAAGAACAAGTTCAAGCCAGCAAATATTATACGGACCATTTAAGGAGGCAGTACATTATCTCACATGGAATTTTAAGGTATATATTAGGCTATTACACTAAGCAGCATCCAAAAGATATTATATTTTCCTACGGAGCCTATGGTAAACCTTTCTTGAAGGAGTCTAATATTACCTTTAATATGTCCCATTCGCATGACCTAGTTGGTTATGCGATTGCTTTAGATAGTAGAGTGGGTATTGATATTGAACTACATGATAAGAATCTAGAAGTGCAAGAGCTGGCTCATCTGGTATTTACTCCCACAGAATATCGCTTTTTTACTTGCCTGAATGGTGATGCAAAAGTTAGTTTTTTTTACGATATATGGACTAAAAAAGAATCATTGATTAAAGCAAATGGGCAGGGGTTATCCTATCCGATTAACACCATTGAGACCATGGGGGCAAATACTATTGCGCTTGCTAGTAAACAAAATCGGTATCCGAAAAGTTGGTATTGTTTTCCATTAAGGGTAAAGGGTGATTATTCAGCTGCTTTAGCTATAGAACATAAAATAAATCAAATCGCTTATGTAGAAATGCATAACCACTATATTTTCAATAAAATTAAAATCTTGTAATATTAATGGCAATTATAAGCATATAAGTACTTACATAGTATAAAGTGCCCCTGCAAGAATCCACAATGGTAATTCCAAAACACCAATAAATAAAATAGAATAAATAATTAAAATGAAACCTCTCTTATACAGCATTTGTTTGATGTTACTTATCGATGGAATAAACAGTGGTTTACTGTTTCCTATACTTCCAGAGTTATTTATGAATCGTAAGCTTGGACTAAAAATTGACAATATATGCTGCGCATATGAGACATTGTATAGCCTAACGCTTGCTTTATTTCCTTTATCAAGTATGGTTGGCATGCCAATATTAGGAGCGCTATCAGATAGGTATGAGAAAAGTAAAATTATCCTATATGGATTGATAGGATTAGTAATGAATAGCCTAT
The DNA here is from genome assembly GCF_936981045.1 of Cardinium endosymbiont of Oedothorax gibbosus. Lineage (GTDB taxonomy): Bacteria > Bacteroidota > Bacteroidia > Cytophagales > Amoebophilaceae > Cardinium. Next base: position 247,722 of record NZ_OW441264.1, on the reverse strand, counting down.
TAAGTATAGCTGCAATAGCAACCCATAATATATGGTTATTTCTACTGAGCATATGCTTAAGTGGATTTTTATCTGGTACTTATGCAGTAGGTAATGCCTTAATTAGTTATATATCTGATAATGAACAGGACAGAATGAATAATTTTAAGTTACCCATGCTTGCATCTATGTTGGGTTTTATATTAGGTCCCGGATTATCTATATGCATCAGTCAAATAAATATGGCCAATCCATTAATTATTCCATTTGTTATCGTTTGTATACTTAGCATAGCTAACCTCCTGCTACTATGGAATAGCTTTAGGAAAATTAACATAAAGTACCATATGGAGATGACACCCAATAAATCTTGCTTTAATCTATTACATGCTCTAAGGTCGATAGCAACTTCATTAACATATATATTTGGTACCCCATACTTAATCAAGTTGGCTTTTAGCTATTTATTATTTATGCTTGGTTTTGGGCTATTTGTAGAATCACTATCACTGTATCTAGCATATAACCATAGTTATACACCTAATAAGATTGGTATATTCTTTATAGTCATGTTCATAACTATGGCAATGAGCATGTATTCATTACAAAAACTAATGGTTAAGTACATTACTTATAAAACTCAAATCAAGTTATCACTACTCGTCACTGCCCTATTATTAATATTTGGTTCAATTTCCAGACAAATCATATCATGTTTATCTGTAACAGATCACCTGTATATTACATGGATAATAGCAATATTATTTTATATATTTACTCCATTTTCTACATTAGGATTTACCAACTTATTTGCTGGTAGCGTAAGCAAAGAAAGTCAAGGCAAGATAATCGGTAGTAGCGGGCAAATAGCTTCCATGGGTTTCTTTATTGCTGGGCTATTTATAGGGAAGTTAATGATTCTGAATTGCAACCTTATACTATTGTTATCTGGCATATCCCTTATGCTAAGTTATATAGTGTTAGAAAATTTTACAGAATAGCAATTTCTTCTTAAATATAAGAGTCTTCCGAGTATACATGGACAGGGTACAGTCTAAAAGCTCCTAAAGCTCAATGCTATAATCCAGAAATAGATATCAAATTGGGTATACGATCGCGTGATTTAGTAGATGCATTTATGGATAAGGTGTTAGACCATGCCCAAGCTTGTGGTATTGAAAAAGCTGTATCCGATACAGTGGAAGATCCTAAGTTATATACGCAAGCCATACAAACAGTCCATAAAAAGTTAGCTACAAGATAACTAATTGCACAGCCACTGTTTGAGTAAGTGGTGCAACAGAATATCAGTAAAATAGCATCAAAATCGACACCAGATCAGTCTAATCAATTATTGGCCAAAGTAACCGAAGATCTGCCTAAGCTTGAGCAACTGTTCCTGCAACAGGAACAGTTACCACAAGCGCAATGCTCAGCAGAAGGTCTCAACTTCCCAACCTGCTCATACTACCCAAAAGCTGATATCAATCTTGTAAAGTAAGAAATGTGCAGCATGCAACAGAAAGACCAGCTCGTTGATAACCTTTCACGTATGGAAAATGCATATAAAACTTGACACGAACTATAAAATTGTCCAGTTCTAGTTTCCCTTTGTCTGAATTTTTCAGCTACTGACGGGATTATTTCTTTTAGTTTTGGATTAGACTGCTTGATAGTTTCAAACAAATAAAGCTGATTTTCTTGTATTCTTCGTTCAGGTTTATCCCTTTAGTTATGTGTTCATAAAGTACTTTTTTCACGTGAGTTCGGGATTAGATTATTTTTTCATTTGATAATCAATATTAATAAAAATTTATAAAATTTGTTTTATAGACAGTTAAATAGGTAGTTGAATAACAAATAATTCTTATAATCAGTTTATTATATATATTATATTTATAAAATTAGATATAAAAACTTGTTAAATAGGTGCAAATATTAACTAAATAATTGATATTAAATTGTTGTAAATCAGTCAAATAAATCCCGCACTCACGTTAATACTAAGATATAAGCTTTTTGATCGAGCAAAAAGTAGTATATACGTTCCTTTAATCGAGCAAAAAGTCAGATAACTACTCCTTTAATTTTATGAATTGTATTAAATTCGTAGCTGGGTGCTTTACATATATTAAATAATGTAAGTTGATCTCTAAATTTAAAGCCAATAGCCCACTCTGTATTTAACGGCTTTTTTACTTCTTAATCCCGGATACACCTTTGATATGCGTCACGTGGTGCATCGTATAATAGCAGATGATAGAATAAATGATTCACATTCTAATTGATGGCCAGATAAGGTCATTTCCCAAAGGGATTACTGGTTTACATATTGCCCAACAGTTGGGGATGCAAATGGACATTTTAGCGGTTCAGGTCAATGAGGAAGTCTATGACTTGACCCGTGCTATTGAAATAGATGCCCCCCTTCGTTTTCTTAGATGGGACGATGATGCAGGCAAGCAGCTCTTTTGGCACTCTTCTGCGCACCTTTTGGCGGCAGCTTTGGAGCTCCTTTATCCTGGTGTTAAATTTGGTATAGGTCCTCCTATTGCACAGGGATTCTATTATGATGTAGACTTAGGTGTCTATGCGGCTGATGCTTTAGACCTAGAAGCTATAGAAAAAAAAATCATTACGCTGGCCCAGCGAAAAGATCCATTTATCCGTCGAGTAGTTTCCAAACAAGAAGCAGTTGACTTTTTTAGTAAAAAAGAAGATCCTTATAAGTTAGAACTACTAGAAGGGTTAAAGGATGGTACGATTACCTTATACCAACAAGGCGATTTTATAGATTTGTGTAAAGGTGTTCATCTTCCGCATACTGCATGGGTTAAGGCTGCTAAAATTTTAAATGTTTCAGGAGCCTACTGGCGTGGCAATGAAAAAAATAAACAGCTTACCCGTATCTATGGCATTACCTTTCCAACTAAAAAAGAACTTTCTAATTTTCTCCATATTAGAGAAGAAGCCCAAAAAAGAAGTCATATAAAGATCGGAAAAGCCCTTGGCTTGTTTACCTTTTCAGAAAAAGTAGGCCTAGGTCTGCCTCTTTGGTTGCCTAATGGTGCGCTATTGTGTGATACCTTGGTGCAGTTTCTTAAAAAGGAGCAAATCAAACGTGGGTATCGGCCGGTAGTTACCCCTCATATTGGCCATAAGGCACTGTATATCACCTCTGGTCATTATGAAAAGTATCAAGAAGATTGTTTTCAACCCATTCGTACTGCTGAAGCTGAAGAAGAGTATCTCTTAAAGCCTATGAATTGCCCCCATCATTGTGAGATTTACAATAGTATACCCTGGTCTTATAAAGAGCTACCCATACGTTTGGCAGAATTTGGAACCGTCTATCGTTGCGAGTTACATGGTGCCTTGCATGGATTGACCAGAACCCGTTGTTTTACGCAAGATGATGCTCATATTTTCTGCCGTTCAGATCAAGTGCCAGAAGAGTTTGCTAAAGTAATTGATTTGGTGCTTTATATATTTGGTTTATTGGGTTTTAAGGACTATACTGCGCAACTCTCTTTTAGAGACCCTAATAGCGATAAATATATAGGGGAGTCGAAGGATTGGGATTTGGCCGAAGCAGCGATTCAAGCCATTGCCCAAGAGAAGGGTTTACAAGCTACTACTGTGCTTGGTGAAGCTGCTTTTTATGGTCCAAAGGTCGATTTTATGGTGAAAGATGTTTTAGGACGGAGTTGGCAATTGGGTACCGTGCAATTGGATTACCAATTGCCCATTCGGTTTGATTTGACCTATATGGGAGCTGATGGTGGGAAGCATCGACCCGTTATGATCCATCGTGCGCCATTTGGTTCTCTGGAGCGGTTTATAGCCATTCTTATTGAGCATACCGGTGGAAAGTTTCCACTTTGGCTAGCCCCAGAACAAGTAGCTCTTTTGGCTCTTTCTCATAAATATAATGGTTATGGTACGGTTGTACAGCAAAAGCTATTGGAAAAGGGTATGCGTGCTACATTAGATAGCCGGAATGAGACCATTGGGAAAAAAATCCGTGAGGCCACATTGCGCAAAGTCCCCTATATTGTAGTGGTTGGGGAAAAAGAAATGGCAGATGAAACCGTTTCGGTTCGAAAACAAGATGGGCAAATCACTATGGCGTTAAATGACTTTATGAAGCAAATTTGTACGGAGGTGGCTACGATGGGTGTTGTGGTTTAACTAAAAGGGATAATTTGTGTAAATTAATTTGGAAGTTGTTTTATAATGCCTTCAGCTAAAATAAGTACCATGCAATGGACCATATCGGAATTAGTAGAGCGGTTTAATGGGAAACTGTTAAGTGGTAGTAGAGATGCAACCTTAACCCATCTTTGTCCATTGACAGAAGCGCGTTCTGGCGGTATTGGTTTTTTTGCTGATGCCAGATATGCTGCTGATTTTTATCAAACCCAAGCTTCTGCTATTTTGGTAGCCAAAGATTTTAAACCCGTTGGACCGGTAGCAGCTGCCTTGATTGGTGTACAAGATCCTTATGGTTGTTTTTGTCTCCTCATAGAGGAAGTGCAACAGCAAAGCATGGCCCCCAAGTGCGGCATAGAATTTCCCTCTTATATAGGCCAGCAGGTTACGGTAGGGGAAGATATTTACCGAGGGGCTTTTTCCTATATTGGCCACCATGTGGTTATAGGCAAAGGGGTAAAAATTTATCCACATGTTTATGTGGGAGATTATGTAACCATTGGAGACCATACGGTACTCTATAGTGGGGCTAAAATAGTGGCTTATACGGTGATAGGTAGTCGATGTGTCATCCATTCCGGTGCCGTAATAGGTAGTGCAGGTTTTGGCTTTTTAAGCCATCCGGATGGTAGCTATAAAGCTATCCCTTCAATTGGTAATGTACGACTAGAGGATGATGTGGAAGTTGGTGCCCATACCACTATAGATGCGGCTACTGTAGGTAGCACCATAGTAGGCAAAGGGACTAAGATAGATAACTTGGTTCAAGTGGGCCATAATGTTCAAATCGGCAAGCATACCGGTATTGCGGCACAGGTAGGGATTGCTGGATCCACTAAGGTAGGTGATTATTGTAGGTTGGGTGGTCAAACAGGTATTGCGGGTCACCTCCATTTGGGAGACCATATTACAGCCATTGGTCGAGCCGGTATTACCCGCTCCTTTCAAAAAGGACATATTACCCTTTCCGGTACACCTGCTTTTGAAAATAAAAAATTCTTATATTGCTATGCTCGATTTAAAAATCTGACGCCAGCAAGAAAGGAGCATTAGCCCCTAAAAGTAGTGGAGCAGCTGTGTGTATGGATCGTTAGTGTGCCCCCCGCTTATGGCCCTCAATAAAGGAATTTAGCACTTCAGTTCGGGATTAGACGTATTGTGAACCAGTCATATATATATTAGTTATAGAAGGTTTTTTCTCTTTTAGTGCATAAGCTGTAATTCCAGCTATCAAATTGACTAGAAAATTAGGTATGCTTCTATGCCTGGAATGTTCTATCTGGCTAATATTTTTGAGATGATCTATAATAGTTTCAATTATAGATCGTTTTCTAAGCATCAGTTTATCCCAGAGTGGCATAAAAGAATTTTTCATATTTTTTCTGATCTGGGTAATGAGTTCCACGCCTTTCTCGATCAGTTTTTTAAATAAATCTTTGCTTATGTAACCTTTATCGGCAAACATTTTACCCATGAAGTGTTTACATAAATTTTCTACAGGAAGCCTATCATTAGTTTTACCTGTGGTCAGTCGAAAATTCATGATTTCTCCTAAATCATTGACTATCAAGTGCAACTTTAATCCAAAAAACCAACCGATGCTGGTTTTACCTTTAGTAGCAATCGATTTAAAAACCCTGTGCGTATAGGCTCTTTTGATATGGCAAACCTTGATGGCTGTTGCATCCATAAAATAACAACCTGTTTTTGTTTTAGAAAGACTTTGTGTAAAACAGTACAAGGGAACTAACGTTCTTTGGATCAGTTCTATAAATCTATTCTAGCTTACTAACTTTCCAAATTTACTAGAATGAAATTGCTGTAAATGAATATAATAAGACTTAAAATTTCTAAAACCAATCACATGAAAGGCAATAAGAATAGTCATTATTTCACCCAAAGTTAATGAACAAGTTCTAGTAGGTTTTCTTTTAGAGTTGGTTAACAGTTGTTTTTCCATATACGGCATAAACTTTATGAGAAATTCATCAACAGCATAATATATTTCAACTAATTTTTCTACATTCATAACTGGCTCCTTTGGATAATCTGGTTAGTATTTTTTTATCTCCAAATTTAAAACACAAAGGAGCTTTTTAAAGCTATTTTTTAACAAGCTAATCCCGAACTCAAGTTTTATCCAGGACGACAATACCCCTATACACTGAGCCAATGGCGTCAATTTTTAGGCATAAACGTTACTGATTATTAAATATAGAATAAAACAAGAAAAATCGCCCCTTTTAAAAAGGGGCGATCAGAAAGCGCAGCTTACAGATGAAAAGAAAAACAGTTTAGTGGGAGAGTGTGCAGGGTGGCTTCTGCTTTTCCAGCTCTAAACTGGGCTTTCAGCAGCTTTTTAGACAGGGCTTGATTTTTTGGATACTTTTTGATCAAGCAAAAAGTATCATATAAAATCCTTTTTAAAAGATCTTTATGATGCAACGCCAACAACAGACCATTCAACGTATCATTAGTTTTGAAGGCATTGGGCTTCATACGGGTAGAAAGGTTAAGGTTACACTGGCCCCTATGCCCATTGATACAGGCATACAATTTCAACGGGTGGATCTTCCAGATCAGCCTTTTATAAAGGCATTGGTAATCCATGCAATTGCAGTAGAAAGAGGTACCGTTCTTGAAAAAGATCAAGCACGGGTAGCTACTGTCGAACATTTGTTAGCGGCCATTGTAGGGTTGCAAGTGGATAATATTTGCATCCAACTAAATGGACCAGAAGTGCCAGATATAGATGGTAGTGCATTAGCCTTTGTAGATCTTCTATTAGAAGCAGGGCTGCTGCAACAGGAAGCTTCCCGAAAGTTTTTTAAACTCAAGGAAAAGTTTGTCTATCATGATCCTTATACCGGCAGCCATTATAAAGTCTATCCTGATACAGATTATAACTTGCATGTGACCATTGCTTACAACAGATGGCCGATTGGGCATCAATATGCAAGTCTCTCCACATTAGCCCATTTTAAAAAAGAAATTGCTTCTGCCCGCACTTTTACCTATTTAGATGACATCGTTGCCTTGTATCGCAAAGGGTTGCTACAGGGAGGCGATCCTATCAAAGCGGTTATTTTCTCTGATCATACCGATAATACAGAACGGTTGCAGCAGGTCACCCAATTATCTGGTAAACAGGTTGAAAATTTGATAACACCTGCTCCGTCTAGTTTATCTTCTCTACGCTATATCAATGAACCAGCTCGTCATAAATTATTAGACCTGATCGGTGATGTAGCCTTATTGGGTAGGCCTCTGCAAGGGAAGCTGGTGGTCCATAAGCCTGGGCATAGCGCCAACATACGTTTCGTAGCGGCTTTAAGAAAGCATGTATGGATGCAAGAACAAAAAGGAGCTCCCATTTGTGACCTACAAGCTACACCGCTATTTGATGTAAAGCAGATTAGTAAAATGTTGCCCCATCGTTATCCTTTTCAGTTGGTAGATAAAATTATGGAGTTAGGTAATTCCTATGTGGTTGGGGTTAAAAATGTAACGATGAATGAGCCTTTTTTTCAAGGTCATTTTCCCTGCACCCCTGTTATGCCTGGCGTTCTACAAATAGAAGCATTGGCACAAGCCGGTGGTATATTGGTGTTGCATAAGGTACCAGATCCAGCGCAATATTTGACCTATTTTCTTGCTATTGACAGGTGCAAATTCCGTCGTATAGTAGTACCTGGAGATACCTTAGTATTGCATTGTGCATTGCTGGCAGATGTGAAATTTAGTGCTACTGAAAAGCAATCTGTAGGGATTGCAAAGGTAAAAGGACGTATTTTTGTAGGTGAGCATTTGGTGTGTGAGGCAGTATTATTGGCGCAAATTGTCAAGCAACATGAGGCAAGCTGATATCCATCCCAGTGCTCTGCTGGGCAAAGCGGTGACCATAGGTAATTTTGTAACGATTCAAGCAGATGTAGTCATAGGTGATGGTACCTATATAGGTCCTCATGCAACCATTATGTCTGGAAGTCGTATTGGAAAAAACTGCCAGATTTTTCCAGGGGCGGTTATTGGTGCCTCTGCACAGGAGCGTAAAGCAACCAATTTAAGCACCTATGTGGAAGTCGGGGACCATACGGTTATACGTGAATTTGTTACCCTCAATAGAGGTGCTTTTGGCAATACCCTTATAGGGTCCCATGTATTGCTTATGGCTTATGTACATGTTGCCCATGATTGTATCATTGGCGATCATGTGATCGTAACCAATGCAGCACAATTGGCAGGCCATGTACAATTGCACCACCATGCTGTAATAGGCGGTATGGCAGCGGTCCATCAGTTTATGCGGGTAGGGGCCTATAGTATGGTCGCTTCTAAAAGTATTGTGCGTAAGGATGTGCCCCCTTTTATTAAAGTAGCACGAGAACCATTGCGCTATTATGGTATCAACCTGGTTGCCTTACAACGGAATGGCTTTACTAAAGAACAATGCAATAACATATACTATACCTACCGTTTGATTTATCATAGTCAATTATTGTTGCCGCTGGCATTAGAAGAGGTGGATAAACAGGTTGGCCATACGCAAGAGAAAGAAATGATCCTCTCTTTTATACGCAATAGCCATAAAGGCATTGTGAAAAAGACCAACACTTAATGTAAGTGTGGTATAGGTATTTGTTCAGTTGGTAGTGAGGGCTTAAGGAAAATATCAGTCTGCCTATCTTAAAGCTAGCCCACATTACAGTAGCAAATCCAATCCTTTTTTATAAATTTAAGGACCGATTTAGATGCTGTACTGAAATACATTGAAGTGGTTAAGAACCGTGGAAAGTAGTTGAAAGAATTGACAAACAGCTGTTGGGGTGGGTTGTTTTGTAGTCTTTAGTAGTATGGCATACGATGATCTAGTTGCTTAGCAGTATTGGTATGTTTACCAAACTTCTGCGTAGATTTGCATCTTCCTATTTCTTTTTCTGTAGGGTCGTTTTTTGAAGATGTAGTAGAACCAATAGGTAAAAGATCTATTTATAATGTCTTTAATTTTTTGATTTCATAACAAGATAATGTCCCATACTGGAAAAATTATTCAAATTATAGGTCCTGTAATTGATGTCCGTTTTAGTGAGGCAGCTCACTTACCTAGCATATTGAATGCATTGTACATCAAAACCCCTGCTGGCAAATTGGTTACCTTAGAATGCCAACAACATCTGGGTGAGCATTGTGTACGAGCCATTGCTATGGAAAGCACAGAGGGGTTAACGAGAGGGTTAGAGGTAATAGATACAGGCGCTCCTATTCAAGTGCCGGTAGGCGATGTGGTACGTGGTCGTCTTTTTAATGTGACAGGAGTAGCTATAGATGGCATGGCTCAACCAGAAACGGATCAGAAGCTACCCATTCATAGAGCTGTACCACCTTTTGATCAACTCTCTTCCACAACAGAAATCCTCTATACCGGTATCAAGGTTGTTGATCTACTGGCTCCTTATGTGAAGGGTGGTAAGGTGGGATTGTTTGGTGGTGCAGGGGTAGGTAAAACGGTTTTGATTATGGAACTCATTGATAACATTGCTAAATCCTATAATGGTCTTTCGGTATTTGCTGGTGTAGGGGAACGCACACGTGAAGGCAATGACCTCTTGCGAGAAATGATTGAAGCAGGTGTAATCAATTATGGGGAAGCATTTACGCAAGCTGTGGAACAAGGCAATTGGGACCTTAGCAAAGTAGATTATGAAGCATTGAAAACGTCTCAGGCTACACTTGTATTTGGTCAAATGAATGAATCTCCTGGCGCAAGGGCGCGTGTGGCACTGACTGGACTTTCTATTGCAGAATATTTTCGTGATTATGGTGAAGCAGGAAAAGATATCCTCTTTTTTATTGACAATATTTTTCGTTTTACACAAGCTGGCGCAGAAATTTCTACTTTATTGGGGCGCATACCTTCTGCGGTAGGGTATCAGCCAACCTTAGCCACAGAGATGGGTGCCATGCAAGAACGCATTACTTCTGTTAAACATGGCTCTATTACATCTGTTCAAGCGGTTTATGTTCCAGCAGATGATTTAACCGATCCTGCTCCTGCTACTACCTTTACCCACCTAGATACTACGACTGTCCTTTCCAGAAGGATAGCCGCACTTGGCATTTATCCAGCAGTGGATCCTTTAGCTTCTTCTTCAACAGTATTACATCCTGAAGTACTAGGAAGTCTACATTATGATACTGCTCAAAAAGTAAAAAAAACCCTTCAGCGTTATAAAGAACTACAGGATATTATAGCCATTTTGGGTATGGATGAACTTTCAGAGGAAGATATACGCACGGTTTACCGTGCTAGAAAAGTAGAGCGATTTTTATCCCAGCCATTTAATGTCGCAGAAAGATTTACAGGGATCAAAGGAGAACGTGTACCTATAGAAGAGACCATTAAAGGATTTAATATGATCATCGATGGGGCGGTAGATCATCTACCTGAAATGGCTTTTAATTTGGTCGGGAATATCGAGCAAGCGATTCAAAAGGGAGAGAAACTCCTAGGAAATCAGTATAAAGAGAAGCATTAGTGCCATTTGGTTTGGTGGGAAGCGTTAAGGAATCTGGATGAATAGATTTAAAAGGGTTGCGTATCTCATAGCTAGCTTTTAAAAAATCTCTTTTTTTATTTAAATTTACCAAGTAAATAAGCACCTGATTGAAGTGGGGAGCATCATTCAAGTAGTAAGCCATTAGCGGGGTAGTATAGTGCATTTGGATCATAGCTTGATTAGAGCACTGCTTTTTTTGTTCGCTTGTCCACTTGATCTTTATCCTATTTATATGTAACTATGTAATCATTAGGCTGTTTGTTGGTAGGGGTGGGTAGGCGATAGTAAGTATGGCGTGTTCCCTATTCGATATTCCTTTTGTATTGATATAAATTAAAAGTTAAAACTGTACTGTAATGAATTATAGATTTTTATCTACATTGGCACTTGTTATCTGCATGTATACTGGTGTAAAAGCGAATCATTCGCCTAAGGCTATGGAGAAGCCTCAAGTAACACCATCTAGTTTAAAGATTGGGTATGTGGATGTTGGTTATATTTTAGACAATCTACCAGAAGCTAAAAAAAATAGTACTGAAATACAGAGCTTTGAAAAGCAGCTGAATAATCAGATTAAAACAAAGTTTGATGAATATCAAGTAAAAACTGAAGCCTTTCAGCAGCAGGTAGATACTCTTACAGAAGCTCAAAAGAAGCAGAAAATAATAGAAATACAAGACTTGGGGCGTGTTATTCAGGGGCTTGAGGATCGAAAGCCTGCTCAAATGGCGGAAAAGTATAAAGCAGTTATGCAGCCCCTCCATGACAAAATGCAAGAGGTCATTAAAGAGGTTGCAGAGAAACACGCTTATACTTTTGTTTTGAACAAAAACACAGATGCTGGTCCTGTAGTACTTTTTGCTCAGAAGTCATTGGATCTTTCTGAGCTTGTATTGGAAAAACTTAAAGCAATGGCGCCTAAAGAGGTGCAACCGCCTCTAGTAGGTTCGAAAGCTCCGTTTCCTGCTAAAGCAGCTCCAACTAAGAAGTCTGTTAAGAATAAATAAATCACTTCTTTCTTATTGCTTTATAGTATAAGGAATGGGTAAATACTGGTTGCTGTGACTTTTAGTGACCAGTATCTCACTGTAGTATCATTTTTTATAGATTCATTTTGAGGATATCTCGTTTGAGTAGGCTTTTTGTTTGTAGCTTCTTGCTGTTGCTCCTTGTTTACTGCCTGGTGCGCAGTTGTAGTGCTAAAACAAGTACACAAGATGCGCAAAAGGAGTCTTTTATTGCTTGTGTAGGTAAGCAATATTTATATCCGTCAGACATTTCGTCAATAGATCTTTCTCACATTGATGCTGCAGATGCGGATTTTTTTATTAAAAAATATGTAGAGGAATGGGCGTGTAAACAACTCCTGATTGCCCAGGCCAACCATCAAGCTATTCCGCTTTCTATGGAAGATAGGTTCAACGACTATAAGCATGACCTGTTGGCATACCATTTTTTAGAAACCCTTATTGAATCTGAGTTTGACGCCAATGTATCATCAAAAGAAATAGCAGATTATTACCAAAAGTATAAGCAGAGGGACTTTATACTCCATCATGATATTGTAAGAGGTATTTTTTTGGCGATTCCTAAAAAAGCGGTTTGTATTAATGCGGTAAAGTCGCTCATGTTATCAAACAAAGCTTCGGATCGAAAAAAATTACAAGCATGCTGTAAGCCTTATGCCCGTACTACTATATTAGAAACGAATCAATGGTTTCCTTGGGAAGCTGTTTTGGCTAAAATCGGTTACCATCCCCCTGGGGATGCAACTAGATTGTTAAAAACCAATAAATTTATCCATGTAGCAGGTCAAAAACATATCTATTTTTTAAAGATAAATCAGTATAAATTAGCACAAGACATTGCTCCATTAAAAGCAGTGGAAGATCGGATTAGAGCCATTATACTCCATAAAAGGAAATTAGATCTGATTAACAAAATAAAATGTAAACTCTTAGAAGATGCTAAAAAAAATCGTACTTGTATTATCCAGATGGATTAGAAGCGTTATTCCTTTTCTTGTTTTACTTACTTACGCTTGGTTGCCTGTAACTAGAGCCAGTGATACACTGTTATTAGATAAAGTCATTGTTACGGTAAATCAAGAGCTGATTTTGCATTCTGATTTAGAAGAAGCGTGCAAGCAAGTGACTTTGGAAGGTAAGGAAGCAGATAAGTCTGTCGAGATGGACCTATTGCGAGAGTTGGTTTTAAATAAAATTTTCTTGGCAAAGGCTGCTCTATTAGATGATGTTAAAATTCCCAAAGCGCGTATTCAAAGAGCGTGTGATTTTAGAATAGCCAGTTTGATACGGCAGTACGGTTCTGAAGAAAAGCTTGTTCAGGCTGCCCATCAATCTATTTATCATATTAAGAAAGGTATAAAGAAGAGGCTCAAGGCAGAATATTTGGCTTCATGCGTCTACCAGCACCTTACACAACATATAGTGGTGCGGCCAGCAGAGGTAAAAGCTTATTTTAATGCATTACTGCCACATAGTCGTCCCTACTATCCTGCCTCTGTTGAGGTACATCAACTGATTATTTATCCTAAGGCAAGTGCAGCAAGACAAGAAGCAGTTAAAAGTAAACTTTTGCAGCTAAAGCAATTGCTGCTAGATGGTGTGGTTACCTTTTCTGACTTAGCTAAGCAACATTCCGATGATCTCCATTCTGCCTCTAAAGGCGGGGAAATCGGTTGGGTACCTTTGGGCGCATTGGCGCACGCTTATGAATCGGCTACTCTTTCGCTTAAGCCTGGTGAGATAAGTGATCCTATAGCCTCTGAATTTGGGTTTCACCTTATAGAGCGAATAGGGCGTAATAAGGACCAGTATAATACGCGCCATATCCTAAAGGTTGTTGAGCCAACAGAAGAAGAGATTAGGTTAACGGAGCGTGAATTGAAGGCAATTAAAAATAAAATAGTTGCTGGCACATTGACCTTTAAAGCAGCTGTACAGCAATATTCAGAAGACAAGGAAACAGTTGCTCAGGGAGGATTGATTACGACCAATCATCAAGGGGGAGACTTGTTACCTGGCCGCCTAGTCTCTGTTGAAGACTTGGACCCAGAGGTCTATTTTGCAATTGATGGGCTTGAGGCAGGCACAGTTAGTGCGCCCCAGTATATGGGTAGACCATATAGATCAGCTTGGCGCTTGCTCTATCTCAAGCAAAAGGTAGCGGCTCATCCAATGAATCTCGCGCAGGATTATGAAAGGATCCACTATGATTTACTACAGCAGAAAAAGAAAAAGGCCGTTGATGCATGGATTCAAAAGGCTAAGTCAGAATTTGTGATTAGTTTTTCCCCAGAATATCGTGCAGTGGAGCAGTTGCTTTGATCGTTGCTTAAAAGTGTGCCTTTTTTTCCATTAGAGCTTGACTTCTTGCATACTTTTTGGTCAAGTAAGCAGTAGCATATATGTGCCTTTGATTAAGCTAAAAATAGTATATAAAGTTTTTATAACTTGCATCTGATGAGGGAGCGCATCCTTACGTTGACGCCATTATCTGATAGGTAGAGAACCTTTGCTAAACTTTTAGCGGCTGCAAGGTTTTTACAATCCAGAGTAAATCCAATCATCTCAGTTTATTTTGGATAAATTTTAATAAATTGGTATACCTAGCATCAGCCATTTTTTACCGGGCATTAGTGTAGGATGAGTTGAGTATAAAGTTGGATTGATGCACCTGTTCTGTATAGCGTAGTGTTATCACCATGTATCCCTTTTAGGCATGTCAGAAATTATCGCTGGTCTTGACATAGGCACCAGTAAAATTCGTGTAGTTATAGGGGCACAAAGTCAGTATGATGTCAATAAACTTGAGGTGTTAGGTATGGGCAGTGCTGTTGCAGATGGCGTTGTACGCGGTATGATTGTTAACATTGATAAAACGGCTATTGCCATCAAGCAAGCACTACAAGCTGCTGAAGAAGATTCTGGCATAAACATCAATATTGTAAATGTAAATATTGCTGGAAGGCATGTAGCAGGTGCTTGCCACCATGGTAGCATTACTAGGGATAGGCTAGAGGAAGAGATTACGGTGGAAGATATCAAAAAACTTACTAGTGATATGTATCGCATTGTACCCCCTCTGGGTACAGAAATTGTTCATGCCATGCCGCAGGAGTATACCATAGATTATGAAATTGTAACCCAAGATCCAGTAGGCATGTCAGGCGTGAAATTGGAGGCAAATTTTCATATCGTTACTGCTAAAACGCATGCCATTCAAAATATACATAAGTGTGTTAAAAAAGCTGGTGTAGAAGCAGAAATGGTTATGGCTTCTGCCTTAGCGGCCAGTTTGGCCATATTGAGCGATGAAGAAAAAAAAGCAGGTGTTTGTTTGGTCGATTTTGGTGGTAGCATTATTAACTTGGTGGTGTTTTATGATGCCCTTATTCGCTATACCGCTACCATTCCACTTGGAGGGCATATGATTACTTCAGATATACAACAAAGTTGTATGGTTATGGAACGGCAAGCAGAGTTATTAAAAGTAAAATTTGGTAGCATTGAACCTAGTGCTTTGGCTACTCAAGCGGTAGTAACCATTCCAGGGTTTCGTAGTCGTACGCCCAAGGAAGTAGTGACCAGCAATTTGACTAAAATTATACAAGCACGTGTAGAAGAAATAGTAACCTTTATCCATGAAGAAATTTTACGTTCTGGTTTTTATGAAAAACTAGTCGCTGGTATGGTCCTAACAGGTGGAAGTGCTAATTTAGCAGGTATGCCATCCATGTTTCAGCAGATCACTGGATTGGATACCCGTTTGGGCTTTCCAGATGAGTATTTAGAAGAGGGCAGTAGCAAGCAACTGCACGATCATAGCTATGCAACCGCTGTTGGACTAACTTTAGCTGGATTTAAAACGTTGGATTATAGAGAAGCCTATTATAGAACCGCCCAATCTGTTGACTTGAATTTTACGAAAAAACATATTAAAAAAGCAAAAAAAAGCAGTTTTTCTTTTGCACGTATGATTACCAAAACGAAAGCTTTTTTAATAGATGATTATGATGATAACTAGTGGCCAAAACATTACCATACTACTTAAATATAGGTATTTTTCGTACAAAGTACCGCATTGTGTAAGTTATGAAGGATATTACCTATAAGTTTGAGCTACCCTCTCGCCATAAATCTATTATCAGAGTGATAGGGGTAGGCGGTGGTGGCAGCAATGCAGTAAATAACATGTATAAACGTGGCATTAAAGATGTTTCCTTTATTGTTTGCAATACAGATGTTCAAGCGTTACAAAGTAGCCCTATACCCATTAAACTTCAAATTGGCGCAGCCCTTACAAGTGGGCTAGGTGCTGGTGCCAATCCAGAAGTGGGGCGTAATGCTGCATTAGAAAGCAAAGAAAGCATTCGAGAATTATTGGACGATGATACAAAGATGCTTTTTGTTACGGCTGGTATGGGTGGTGGAACCGGTACAGGTGCTGCCCCTATAATTGCTAGTATTGCGCGTAAACAGGGTATTCTGACCGTTGGTATTGTCACCCTCCCCTTTTCATTTGAGGGTAAAAAAAAGTATTTGCAGGCCCAGGAGGGCATTAATGAATTGCGGAAACATTGTGATACAGTGCTTATCATTTTAAATGATAAAATCCAATCCATATTAGGGGGGCTTTCTATCAGTGAAGCTTTTCAAGAAGCAGACAATGTATTAACCACTGCTGCTAAAAGCATTGCCGAGATTATTACGGTACCTGGTTATGTAAATGTGGATTTTGAAGATGTTAAGACGGTAATGAAAAATGCTGGGGCAGCGGTTATGGGTTCTGGTGAAGCAGAGGGTGAAGGCAGGGCATTACAGGCTGCTGAAACAGCACTTGCTTCTCCTTTATTGGACTATACAGATATTCGTGGTGCTAAAAAGATACTCTTGTCTATTGTTTCCGGTCAAACAGCTGAGTTACAAATGGATGAATTAACCATTATTACTAATTATATACAGGAACAAACCGGAAATGATGCTGAAATGATTTTTGGCCATGGTTCTGATCCAGAAATGTCAGAAAGCATTAGGGTGACGGTTATTGCGACTGGGTTTAATAGAGAAGAAGGAGCAGAGAATCAAGATGCTTTTGATCATCCAAAACCGCATGTCATTAACTTTGGTAGTGAAACGTTGCCTCATCCAACGCCCAATCAGCAGATCTTGCAAGCATCAACGGAAAAAACAGAGGTTGAGATAGCATTAAAATCACCCAAAAAAAGAACAAAGGAGTCTAGTGAAGCGGAAGAATCTGCTGTACAATTGCCCTTACCTTTTGGTTTGCCTCAAGAAATGGAATTGGAAAAAAGTTGTCCATATGGCCATGCAGTCATTACGCATGCCAAACCTGGTAGTCCACCCAGAAGCTGGGACGATCGCTACTTAAAAGAACAATTAGAAATACCTACTTACCTAAGAAAAAAAGTACCACTAGAGACTATAGATCCAGAGAAAGAGTGGGTACGCTATCGGTTAGATGATCCACTAAGTGATCTTTCTTTGCAAAAGGATCATGTATAGTATAATTAGATGGTTAATAGTAGAGAAATTTGTATGGCAGTATGAGCTGTAACTTTTCTGATTTATTCGCTATCCTTTAACTTAAAAAAGCGCTTAAATTCAACTATACTGGACTAATTTATTCGGACATTTTTTTCTTAATTTTATTTTCTATTTTTTCCCATTTGCTAATCTACCAATTTTACATGGTTAAGATAGACGTTCATAGGTTTTTGATAGTTAATACTAGAATGAAACCTTTGGTAATTGTATTTAACGTGAGTCCGGGATTAGATTATTTTTTCATTTGATAATCAATATTAATAAAAATTTATAAAATTTGTTTTATAGACAGTTAAATAGGTAGTTGAATAACAAATAATTCTTATAATCAGTTTATTATATATATTATATTTATAAAATTAGATATAAAAACTTGTTAAATAGGTGCAAATATTAACTAAATAATTGATATTAAATTGTTGTAAATCAGTCAAATAAATCCCGAACTCACGTTCTTAATTTTTTATTCCGAACTAAAATGCCTAATCTTATTTCTACCCATCTGATTAATTTATTGTATGACTCTAAAACTAAACGATACGGAAAATAAATTAAAATATTTTTGTCCGATTTTTTCAGTCCAGTATAGTAAGGAGTGCTTGCAACAAATTTTTACACAGGGCTTGACTTTTTGCACACTTTTTGATCAAGCAAAAAGTAAATTTTACATCTCCTTGAAACCCCTAACAAGCTGTAAATTGGCGTAAAAAAGCAAGATGATTTTCCGAAAACAACCGTAGGTCATCAATTTGATAGCGTAACATCGCTATACGTTCTATGCCCATTCCAAAAGCGAAGCCACTGTATTGTTCAGGATCGATATGGCAATTGGTTAAGACATTAGGATCAATCATACCTGCACCCAATATCTCCACCCAGCCTGAGTGCTTGCAAACCGTACATCCCTTTCCTTGACACAACCTACAATTCATATCTACCTCTGCACTTGGCTCTGTAAAAGGGAAATAAGAAGCTCTAAAACGCAGCTTAGTGGCTTGACCAAACATGGACTCGACAAAATGATAGATCGTACCCTTTAGGTCACTAAAGGTAACATCTGTGTGAATATACATTCCATCCACTTGGTGAAAAAAACAATGCGATCGTGCAGAGATCGCCTCATTTCTAAAAACACGTCCCACAGCAATAGATCGAATAGGAGGGCTTTGAGCCACACATGTTGAAATCTGTACAGAAGTGGTGTGTGTGCGCAACAACTGATCTGGATTGCGCTGCAGGAAGAATGTATCCTGCATATCACGTGCAGGATGGTTTTCAGGGAAATTTAATGCACTAAAGTTATGCCAGTCTCCTACAATTTCTGGCCCCTCTACAAGATTAAAGCCCATACGCTGAAATATGGAGATAATCCTGTTTTGCACAATGGTTAAGGGATGTAGGCTACCTATAATCGGACCAAAAGCAGGAAGGGTTACATCTACTACTGGTTGCGCTGTAGATGGCACCGCGTCTGATTCTAGTACGCTTGCCGCATTTTTAAACTTCTTTTGTGCTTGATTTTTTAAACTATTTAGCGCTGGACCTATTGCTTTTTTTTCTGCAATAGAGAACTGCTTGAAGGCTTCAAATAGGCGCGCAATGTGCCCCTTTTTACTGATAAAATCGCGCCGAAAGCTTTCTAATGTTGCTTTATCCTTAATAATCGTACCTTCAATTTTTTCCAGTAATTGGGCAATGCTATCCATCATAATATGTAAATTACCATCTATATTGTAGGCCACCTGTAATGTTGATTTTTTTATCAGGATAACCGGTATAAGTAATATGCTTTCGGTTTAGAAGGTTACTAACCATTAAAAATGCTGCAAATTTTTCGGTAATAAAATAATCCATACCTAAAGAAAGATTTATAATGCTTCCGAGTTGCCTAGGAGTACCATCTATATTTTTTACAATGGTTGGGCTATGTAGATGCAGATTACTTTTTAGTAAAACTTTTAAATGTGGTCTATAGGTGAGCATTTGCTTTAATTTATATAGAGGTTTATGGTACCACCAGATCAGATTCGATGTATTGCCGGAATATCGGTAATAGGTTCCCTTTATGGTTGTATGGAATTTTGTATGAGGCATGCTATAGTTGACTAGTCCAGTGGCTTTTAATACATTACAGTTCTGTGGATTATACTCCAGTCTAATCTGATCCTCCGCAACAGCAACGATTCTAGATTGGTTCTTAAGCTTTCGATAGACCATATGCAGGTGATAAGAAAGATGCGGTGAAAGGATACCTCTAGTACCACCATATAGCTTGAAGTATTGATGAGGGTGTAATAGCTTCGAATTAGAAGCTATAAAAGGATTTTTGGCTACTAGATTATGTAAATGTAATGGAATAACACTACCGCCTACGCCGATACCCTTTATGCCCATATAAGGAGTAAGCCAGGTGGTCACAATGCAACCTATTTTGACGATAGGGTACAGATCAAAATTAGGTATTTTGTCAGGAATTGGATCATTATGGTAGGCCATTCCTAGACCAACTTTTAGCTGAATAGCTTTGGGTAAGGTTAAATAGAGACTAGGCGCAATCGAAAAAATAAAACGGGTTGGTTGGTTTGTATCGTTTTTATAGCCAGCTATATCATTGTAGCTAGCTACTTTTAAAGACCACTTATCGAGCTGTTTAACCCATTTATATTTCAATGTCAACAGCTGTTCGTTTATGTATTCATGGTGGTACTTAAGTAGGCTTAGACCTACCTGTCCATCTTGAGTGGAAGATTCATTAGCTTGTTTAACCACTAGATCAAGCTTTCCTTGATGAAGGCGTCTAAAGGTTGTATGACTATCGCTATATTTGTACCAATCATGCTGATAATGTAAATTGGGTTGTAGGAGCCATGTCCCTATTCCATATTTGCCTTGTAGGGAAAGTGAAGTTTCCCTTGACTTTTTGTTCCATAACTCTGGAACAAAAGCTAAATGGGTCGACCAAATGGCTTGCGCAAAGGAGCAGTTGTCTAGTGCAACTTCTAGATAAGGAAGCGCTAAGGAACCAATACCTAGCCTGCAATAGTGGTCAAAGGAAAGACCAGCCCCTTTCTTTTCTAAACTAAAGGGAAGATATATTACAGGTGCAGGATCAAATGCTATATCTTCTAGCGTTAGCGCTTGTACAGTTGCCAAAGGCTTGTTAAGGCCTTTTGTGGTTCGAGTGGGCGCGTTAAAAAATAGCCTTTCTTCCTGGTTTACCTTATTCTTTTTTTGCTTTTCAATTACAAATTCCGCATCCTTGATTGCCCCTGCCTCACTTTCTGCGTGGCATATAGACACAGCTATCCAAAAAAACGAAGCACTCAATAACCAATTGTATCTCATTTTGCTAGTTTTTTAAAGAAAAAAGGAATTATATCATACTTTTTGCTTGATCAAAAAGTATGCAAAAAATCAAGCCCTGATGCAAAAAGTTGCCAAAAGTGTTCCCCTAAAGATGGAAAATCAGAAGCCACCATGCGGTCCCCAATTAAACTTTTTTATAGTGGACTGATTTATTCAGACAAATTATTAATAATTTTGTTTCCTAAATAATGCACATTGTCTTTCCTTGGGTAGGTTGGGAAGCTTGGATCTAACAAGACTTTTCTTACTTAGTCGTCCCTGAAGTATTATTTATCTACTTGTTAATTAAAATAAAAAATATTAAAAATCTGTTAAATTTGTATTAAGAAATAATCACTTTTTGAGTTGTTTTATATAAAAATCTTGCAAAACAAGGATCAAATTTAAGCAGATATATAATATTTGTAGTAACCTGAGTTGTAGATTTATTCGCCTGATTTACAAATGTTTAGTATTACTTAATTCGTTAATATCTATATCTACTAAATAAGTATTTTATCTATAGATCATATATAATATACTGATAATCAAAATAACTTGTTGTTCAGTTATTTTATTTAATTATATATAAGATGAGTTATGTAAAATAAATTTTTATTTATAGTGATTATCAATATAAAAAATAATATAATTCAGAACTTATAATAATACTTCAGGAAAGACTACTTAGTAAATTCAAGCTCTTTAGCTTTCCCACTGCCCAATCTTACTCAACGGTAGCTTTTCCTAAAGCCTTCGCAAGTTCATCGTTTTGATACTTAAGTGTGTTAATTTCATCTTTATACACACTAAAAACCTCGGATGGATCAAAGGCTATCAAGGCATTCTCTAAATACGAACTATGTTAAAAAGCAAGTATCATCTTAAAAAATTTGGTTTATGTAATCCCAATTCCCCCGTTAAGAAGGATTTACCTTCAGCTTAGATAGATAACCATCCACATAAAAAGTATGATCCCCAAGGATAGCAAATATCTGCCTAATCAGTTTATTAGCCACAGCAATAAGCGCCACCTTTCCAAGTTTCCCTCTGGCTTTTAATCTTTCATAAAATGCTTTACAGGCCTTATTAAAGCGTATAGCCGACCAAGAAGCCATATAGAGCAAAGAACGCAGCTGGGAGTTCCCATGACGGTTGATATGACCCTTTTTCCTTATGGAAGAGCCTGAATGTTCATAACTAGGAGCCAGTCCAATGAACTTGGAGAACTGTTTGGCCCTTTGAAAATGTTGCCCCCCTCCAGTGGCAACGATAAGCTCCAGAGCGATTCTATAACCAATGCCTTTAATAGAACTAATGCGCTTATAGAGCTCATTATAGGTCGCCTGAGTAATAGAAAGCATTTGTTGCTCGAGAAACGCTATCTGTTCTTCCAGAAATGCTATAGTTTTCTTGAGCGCTTTTATGGCTAAAGCATCTACTTTAGGCAATACACTAAAAGACTCTAACAGATTATAGGACATAGTAAGTTATTTTTTCAGCTGATTAAGAATCGTTTGTTGTTGCTTTAAGGTCTGTATATTGGGCGAAGGAATTATATAAGGGGTAGGCTGCATCTTTTCTCCATAAAGGGGAATAAGTTGGGCATCTACCTCATCGGTTTTGGTTACAACTAGCATCATGCGCGCAAAATGTTTGGTTTGCTTGGGATTGACCATCGACACAACTATTTCATGTGCTGTAAGCATCTGCAATAATAAGGCTCCATAGTTTCCTGTAGCTTCTAAAACACAGTGATCGATGATTTATCAAGTTGAGCTAAAAAGGTTTCAATGCCCTTGGTATCATTCTTATAGGTAATGGTACGGTATCCTTTTTCTTGGGGAAAAGCTGCTACAAAGTTGCTTTTTCCTAGATCAATGCCTATATATTTCATAATTTATAATATATGTATTATATTGATTCATCTTTTAAACTAACGTCGCATATACAGGCTTTAAAGCCTATCGAACTATTCAGTTTTTAAGATGAAAGACCTCGGGGCTGAACGTACTTAACGGTATCTAATATCAACTTGAATGCAGCCTTTTCCCAGATCCTTCTTTATTCTATTCTAGATTTACAAATCTATATCTACTTTATGTCTACAAACGCACGAAAACTTCTATAAACATACGACAACACTTCATCTAGACAAATAACAGGATCACTTCCGCTGAAGAACAATAGCCTTTAGAATACGGTAATAATTTGGAAGAAATCTTAAACATAGTAAATACCTTTTAACTAAAGTTACTAAAACTAAGAACTTCTTGAAAACAGGTGAGTAGGCCAAGGCATTTCAGCTTTAGCCTCTCTCAGAACCGTACTTGATAGTCTCCCATCATACGGCTCCCACTTAAACAAACACATTTACCATAACGGCTTTGTCTTTACCAATACTTCATCCTCTTACGAGTTGTATATTGTTAATGACTGTTTAAGCTCAATCCCTTCGCTCCATTGCCATTACAGAAACTTCTTCACTACTATAGATTGATCCGCCCCAGTGCCTTGTATCGGTACTCTATCCCTTATAGTGTTTTCTATTTGGGGGTCTCCCTTAACATCAAGACGACTGGTTCTCGTAGTTCCTCATATAAGCCAAAATTAGAATCATGCGCTCTTTATGCGGGATACCGTCTATACAGCAATCAGGTAAATTATAGACTTACCATGGAACCGCATTCTATTCCACTTTTGATGTCATGTATGTTCTTCTCGACACGTCAACAAAAGTTCATTTTTATTCATCTTTCTAATTCACACCTGCTGAATTTATTTTTAGCTTTTCCTTATGCGCTCACGACCATCACTCTTAATGACAACCGACTAAGGTGGTTTGAGACCTGCTACTGAAAACCGATCTCGAAGGGCCTTCTTTCATCTCATACGAAGCTTTTATTATCACTTTTTTTCATGATAATACCTCTCTACGACACACAACGCGACAGAACCTACAGAAGTCCGCACCAAAAATGATATCACTAGCTGCATTAAGAACCATCTTAACAAGCAATGTATTCAATACGTATTACTACTATTCTACTTCTTTTTTATCAGAATCTATTTCAGCAACTACTTCCGATACAACAGAAGACGTACTTTTCTTTCTTCTGCGTCGTGTTGTTTTAATGAACTTGGTTTCTTTTGTATAGATATCGTTGTAATCCACTAATTCAATCATGCACATAGCTGCATTGTCTCCAGCACGATTGGCCAACTTAACGATACGTGTATAGCCACCTGGACGTTGGTCAATTTTTTCAGCAATATGATTAAACAGTTCTTTTACAGGCTCTTTATCTTGAAAGTGAGAAAAAACTATTCTTCTAGAATGCGTAGTATCCTGCTTGGCTCTGGTAAGAATAGGTTCAATAAATGCGCGCAGCGCTTTGCCTTTAGCTAAAGTGGTAACGATACGCTTATGCATAATAAGCGACTTAGATAAATTCATAAGCAATGCTTTCCTATGCCCTGCAGGCCTACCCAGCCGATTAATTTTGTTTCTATGCCTCATTGATTTGTACTAATACGACCTTAAATGTACTGTATGCCTTAACTTTAAATAAAAACTACCCATCTAACTTATACCTAGAGAGATCCATACCAATTTTCAAATTCTTTTCTGCCAAAAGTTGATCGATCTCATCACGTGACTTACGACCAAAGTTTCTAAATTTCATGGTATCAAAATCTTTCACCGTGACCAGATCTTCTAAAGTCTCAATACCTGCTGATTTAAGACAATTTAACACACGAGAAGAACACTTCAGTTCACTAATATGGGTTTTGAGATTCCTTTGCATGGCTACTGTTTCTTCATCTAACAGCTGAACGATTTCATCCTCTGGCAACTGCACAGGAATTTCCTGTCCAGATAACAAATTGAGGTGCTGAATGATTAAGTTAGCCGCTTGCCTAATGCCCTCCTCCGGGCTAATGGAACCATCCGTTTTTACTTCAAAGGTCAATTGTTCATAATCTGTACGCTGCCCAACACGCATATTTTCCACACGATATTGCACACTTACAATAGGAGAAAAAATAGCATCAATAGCAATGAGATCTAAAACTGGTTCCTTAGGTTTATTCTCCTCAGCTAAAAGATAGCCCCTATGCTTTACCACATGGAGTTCTATATCAAAACTGGCAGATGCATCAAGCGTACAAATCAGTAGATCTGGATTTAAAACTTCGAAAAAAGGAGTAGCTTTAGCAATATCACCTGCACGAAACTCAGATTTGTTAACCCGAATCGAAATAATATCGTCACCCCCTTCTGCAACTTTCTTTAAACGAACCTGCTTGAGATTTAAAATAATCTCTACCAGATCTTCTTGTACACCTTCAATAGTAGAAAACACATGACGGACCCCAGGAATTTTAATGGCAACAATAGCATACCCTTCTAGGGAAGATAACAATACCCGCCTAAGTGTATTACCAATAGTAGTACCATATCCCTTTTCAAGGGGACGAAAACTAAAAATGCCATGTAAGGGATCAACCTTCTCCACAAATATCTTCTCGGGCATTTGAAATGCTAATGACGACATATAGAATCTTTAATTTGATTTAACAAGGAAACAATAGAAACATTACTTGGAATGGAGCTCCACAATACTTCGTTCATTAATTTCTTCTGGTATTTCAGAACGTTGCGGGAAAGCAAGGAATTTTCCTACCATCAATGTTGGATCCCATTCTAACCAACTATATTTATTAGATGGATTATTTGCTATATTATTAATAATCAAAGCCATTTTCTTTGCTTTCTTGGTGATGCCTATTATTTCTCCAGGCTTTAAAGTATAGGAAGGAATATCCACTATTCCAGTATTAACGGTAATGTGCCCATGGGATACCATCTGCCTTGCTTCCCCGCGCGTAGTAGCAATACCCAGCCTATAAACGGTATTGTCTAAGCGAGCTTCCAACCGCTGAAGTATGACTTCACCTGTAATACCTTTACTCTTAGCAGCTTTTTCACAAAGATTCTTAAACTGACGCTGTAATATCCCATAAGTATATTTTGCTTTTTGCTGTTCTACCAACTGAAGCGCAAACTGAGAACGTCTTTTACGCCTTTTACCATGTTGCCCCGGCGGATAACTTTTTCTTTGCAACACCTTATTAACAGACGAACCAAATATCGGACTATTATACCTTCTTGCAACTTTTGCTTTTGGACCACGATATCTTGCCATACGCTATTTTCTTCTAATATAAATAAGTAACCATCAGCTCTCTTTCGAAACTTAATTTCTAATGGCAATTTTGGTACCAAAGCTTACCTATGCTCCTCAAATACATCTAGTATTCTGCAGTGCTCGACTGCACTGCTCCTAAAAATTGCTCATCAGAAATAGGTTGCACAAGAGATCTATTTTATGGACGCCTACGCTTAGGTGACCTACAACCATTGTGCGGAAGAGGTGTAACATCTCTAATAGAAACTACTTCTAAAGCATGCTCTTGAAGGGTACGAATGGCCGACTCACGCCCAATCCCTGGCCCCTTTACAAATACATTCACCCGCCGTAAACCCAACTCATGGGCAGCTTTTGCACAATCGGCTGACGCGATTTGAGCAGCATATGGTGTGTTTTTCTTAGATCCCTTAAAGCCCATCTTACCAGAAGAAGACCACGCAATCACCTGACCCGCCTCATTTGTAATCGAAATAATCAGGTTATTAAAAGTAGCTTGAATATGCGCCTGCCCCTCTTTACCAACCTTTACAACCCTTTTTTTAACTTTATTTTTTCCCGTATTCTTCATCATAATCTTCTATAGACTTTCTTTAAATTTAAAAGAAAGGTAGCTTTTATTTGGTAGCTTTCTTTTTATTCGCAATGGTTTTAGGCTTGCCTTTACGTGTTCTAGCATTGGTCTTGGTCCGCTGACCACGAACGGGTAAACCCATTTGATGCCTATGACCTCTATAACACCTAATTTCAACTAATCGCTTAATATTCAACCGAATCTCAGATTTTAAGTCTCCCTCTATTTTATATACACCACGAATGGCCGTCCTAATGGCTTTTAATTCATCATCCGTCCAGGTAGACACCCGGCGATCTTTATCCATTTGAACCGCTTCAAGAATTTTATTTGCAGAACTCCTACCAATTCCATATATATACGTAAGCGCAATCTCTCCACGCTTATTATCTGGAATATCTACACCTAATACCCTAGCCATATACTACCCTTGTCTTTGTTTAAATTTAGGCTGCTTCTTATTGATGACATACAATACACCCTTGCGACGTACAATCTTGCAATCAGCGCTTCTTTTTCTAACAGATGTTTTAACTTTCATAATTAGCGTAACTACTCGGTTGTTTTGTATCTGTGCACTATCCTGGCTTGCGTTAAATCATAAGGAGTTAACTCCATCCTAACAGAATCACCAGGAAGAATTCTAATATAGTTTTTACGCATCTTCCCAGAAATATGAGCTCTAACGATATGGCCGTTTTTAAGTGCAACCTTAAATACCGCATTTGGTAATGCTTCTTGTACTATTCCACCTTGTTCAATAGGAGGTATCTTAGCCATATTATTTTATCTAATTTTACTTTATCTTAATTTTAGTTACTTCCGTCCTCGCTGCTCTGATGCGCACCATCATCATATAACAAAGAAAGACCCAACCAGGCCCAATATACTAAATTTATTGTGAATACCCAGTACTTACTACTTGATTCAAAAAATCACTTCACGCCAACCCTTTTGTTAATAATTACTTCATATCGACGCATTAACAAGTAACTTTCAATTTGTTGAAAGATTTCTAATATAGAACTGACCATAATTAACAAAGAAGTGCCTCCGTAAAACTTAGAAAAAGATGAACTTAAACCAGCCATACAGGCAAAAGCAGGCAAAACAGCAATAACTCCCAAGAAAATAGCAGCTGGAAGGGTTATCTTATCCAACACACCATCTAAAAAACGAGCGGTTGCATTGCCAGAAGTAATACCAGGAATAAAACTACCCGAACGCTTCATATCTTCTGCTATTTGAACAGGATTGACCGTAATAGCGGTATAAAAAAATGTAAAAACAATAATGAAAAAAGCAAACAAAAGGTTAAATAACCAACTGGTAAAATCTTGCAACATGCCACTGATATAGGCCAACCAAAGAAATTTATCTTTCCAAAGACCTAACAAAAATGAAATAGCAACAATCAAAAGATTGGCAAATATAATGGGCATCACACCTGAACTATTGAGCTTAAATGGTATATACTGACGCTTCCCCCCATATATCGTACTGGTACTCAATTGCTTTGCATATTGAATGGGAACCCTACGTGTGGCTTGTGTAAAAGCAACTAGCGCAAGCACAATTAAAAACAACACGAATAACTCCAATGCAAATAAAAACATAGACCTACTACCACGGTGGACCGCTTCCTCGTATAGGGCAGAGGGAAAAGCAGATACAATACCTACCATTATTAACATGGTCACACCATTGCCAATACCTTTATCTGTAATTTTTTCTCCTAGCCACATACAAAATAGGGCGCCTGCGGTCAAAATAATAATAGAAATAAAAATAAAAAAAGTGCGACTTATGGAAACATTTCCGCTACCTGTAGCAATAAATAAATATTGAAAAGACTGAAATATAGCAATAAAAATAGTAAGTACGCGAGAAATTTGCGCAATTTTACGTTTGCCCATTTCGCCTTCACGTTGTATTTTTTGAATTTTGGGCCAAGCAATGGACAAAAGTTGCATGATAATAGAGGCGGAAATATAAGGGGTAACCCCGACTGAAAAAACAGAAAACTGGTTAAGAGAACTGCCTAAAAAACTATCGAGCAAGCCAAATACGCGCTTTGCGCTACCAGAAATTTGCGTTACATCTATACCCGGCAAAACAATAATACTTCCTATACGGAAAAATACCAAAAAGAACAATGTATTCCTTATACGAATCCTAAGCTCTTTTATCAAAAAGATATCCTTAATAACCTTAAATAGTTTATTCATATATGGGCAATATACTAACTTCTCCTCCAAGATCTTGAATGGCTTGTAAAGCAGCAGCTGAACAACGATGCGCAGCAAGAGAAAGCTTAAAGATTAATGCGCCATCTCCCAATATTTTGTATTTTTCATTTTTCCCGATTACGTTATACTTTATCAAGAAAAAATGATCGATACAAGAAACCTGATACTTCTCGGCTAATACTTGCAAAGTAGAAAGATTCAAAGGTGTAAACTCGATTCGACTAGGACATTTAAATCCATACATAGGAATACGCCTTTGCAAGGGTTGCTGCCCCCCTTCAAAACCAATCTTTCTTTTATAACCAGATCTAGACTGTGCACCATTATAACCACGAGTAGCGGTTCCACCTTTACCAGAACCTTGCCCTCTACCTATGCGCTTTTTATGCTTTAAAGCACCTATTGCTGGCTTAAGTGTATGTAATTCCATAAACAATTATATCTTTTCTGTAACTACTAAGTGGTTGACTTTTTTTACCATACCCAATATTTGAGGGGTAACTTCAACGACAATACCCTTATTAATCCGCCCCAATCCAAGTGCTTTAATGGTAGCTTTTTGGGATTTAGAACGTTTTATTAAACTACGTACCTGAGTAATTTTAATTTGTTCCATAACAACCTTATCCATTAAAGACTTTATCTAAAGAGATACCACGCTGCCTAGCAATGGTCACAGGATCACGCAGTTGCAACAATGCCTTAAAAGTCGCCTTGACGACATTGTGCGGATTAGAAGAACCTTGAGACTTAGACAAAACGTTTTTAACACCCACACTTTCTAAAACAATACGCACGCCGCCACCGGCAATCACACCGGTACCGGAGGCTGCTGGCTTAATCAGGACATTTCCACCACCATATTTACCAGTTGCCCCATGGGGAATAGTGCCACGTAAAATAGGGACTTTGACAAGATTACGCTTGGCTTCTTCTACCCCCTTAGCAATTGCATCTGTTAACTCTTTTGCCTTACCAAGCCCATAACCTACAATGCCATCACCATTTCCAACTACTACCACCACAGCGGAACTAAACCTGCGACCACCTTCAACCACCTTGGTAACGCGCTTAATGGCCACTACCCTTTCTTCAAGATTATAGTCACTGGCCTTGAGTTTTTTACCACCTAATATCATTTTGACTAAAATTTAAGACCTTGTGCTCGAGCACCTTCAGCCAACGCTTTGACCTTACCATGGTAAACATAGCCAGAACGATCAAATACAATGGTTACAATCCCCTTAGCTAGGGCTTGCTCAGCAATGGCTTTTCCTAACACCAATGCCCCCGAAACATTATTTTTACTAATCTTTAACTTACCTAGAGAAGAAGAGAGCAGTGTTTCTCCTTTGTCATCATTAATAAGCTGTGCATACATGGAGGTATTGCTCTTAAAAAGAGAGAGACGTGGCTGCGCCAATGTGCCGTGCACACGCTTTCTAATCCTTTTTCTAACTTTAAGCCTCCTTTCTACCTTTTTATCCTTCACTTTCATCTTTTCTACTATATAGAAATACCAAATAGTTCAAACATATATTGATATGTTACTTCTTAGTAGATTTACCGACTTTACGTCGCACTTGCTCACCCAAGAATCTAACACCTTTACCTTTGTAAGGCTCAACTTTTCTTAAAGAACGAATTTTAGCAGCTACCTGACCAAGCAGTTGTTTATCCATAGATTCCAAATGAACCAATGGATTTTTGCCTTTAGGCAACTCAGTCGTGGCAGCGATCTCTTCTGGTAAAACCAAAACAATATCATGCGAATAGCCTAAACTTAACTCTAGCAATTTATCTTGGACATTGGCTTTGTAACCAACCCCTACTAATTCTAACGTGCACTTAAACCCAACACTGACGCCTACCACCATATTATGAATCAAAGCTCTATAAAGGCCATAAAAGGCTTTAAACTTTTTAGGATCAACTGGTACTACCTTAACCAACCCTTCGGAAACTTCAACCATAATAGTTGGATCAACACGCTGTTGCAACACACCTTTAACACCTTTAACCTGTACAATCCCTCCATCCATTGCCTCTACCACAACCCCTGGTGGCACATGAATGGGCTGCTTCCCTATTCTTGACATTTTTCCTAATTTTAGTAAACATAACAAAGCACTTCACCACCAACATGAATTTTACGGGCTTCCTTGTCTGTCATAATGCCCTTGGAGGTAGACAATATGGCTATACCCAATCCATTAATGACACTGGGCATAGCAGCAAAAGTGGCATATTTACGCAAGCCTGGCTTACTTACACGTTTCAACTTTACAATAGCAGATTGCTTTGTAAAAGCATCATACTTGAGTGCAATTTTAATGATAGGCTGAACGCTGTTGGGCCTAGAGGTCACCTTATATCCTCGAATATATCCTTTTTCTTGCAAGACCTCCGTAAGCTTCGTCTTGGTTTTTGAAGCGGGGATTTCTACAATGCTATGCCTGGCATGAATAGCATTTCTAATCCTAGTAAGATAATCAGCTATTGGATCTGTAGTCATAGTACTTATACATTAACAAATAATAAAAATAGGTATACACATTTATAGTTAGATGACTACCAACTTGCTTTCCGTATACCTGGTAACTTTCCCTCTAAAGCCCACTGTCTAAAGACCAGTCGAGAGACACCAAATTTTCTGATATATCCACGTGCTCTACCCGTTACATTGCACCTGTTGCGCAATCTAACCGGAGAGGCATTCTTAGGAAGTTTATCGAGTGCTATATAGTTACCCTGTTTCTTTAATGCAACCCTTTTAGCAGCATATTTGGCTGCCAAATACCTTCTTTTCCTATCTCTTGCTTTGACGGATTCTTTTGCCATAACTTTTTAAATTAATCTTGCTCCACATTAAAGGGCATTCCCAAAGCTTTCAAGAGCTGAAATGCGGCTTCATTGTCTTGGGCAGTTGTAACAAAAGTTATATTCATACCATTGATCTTAATGACTTTATCAATGCTAATTTCTGGGAATATGATTTGTTCCTGAATCCCTACATTGTAGTTACCCTTTCCATCAAATCCAGTGGTGCGTATCCCCCAAAAATTTCTAATTCTGGGCAGTGCAATGGATATCAAGCGATCCAGGAATTCATACATAAGCTTGCCACGCAAAGTAACTTTTACACCAATAGGCATACCTACTCTAAGCTTAAAATTAGAAACTGATTTTTTGGCACGGGTAGGTACCGCACATTGCCCAGTAATCGCGGTTAACTCTTCTAACCCAAGCTGGATTAATTTTTTATTGGATACACCATCACCTAATCCTTGATTAATACATATCTTCTGTAATCTAGGGACTTGCATAGGAGATTTATACCCAAATAGATCTTTGAGCGAGGGAATAACTTTTGAAAAATACTTTTCTTGTAATCTAGGCTTAAACATTTTGTATGAAATTTCCTGTTTTTTTAGCATACCGCTGGAGCTTACCGGATGCATTATGCTTTCTTCCCACACGAGTAGCGCCCCCACTTATTGGATCAATTAACATGAGATTACTGATATGAATAGGAGACGGTTGCTTCTGAATGACTCCCGTAGGACGTTCAGGAGAAGGCTTTACATGTCTGAGGACTATGTTCATACCTTCGACAATGGCACGGTATGCTTTGGGAAATACTTTTACAACAGTCCCCTGTTCATTTCTATGTTTGCCTGCCAAAATCTTTACGCGATCCCCTGTTCGAATGTGAATCTTGAGATTCTTTTTTATTGTTTTCTTCATGCTTTATAGTACTTCATCAGCTAAAGAAGCTATTTTCATAAACTTTTTATCTCGAACTTCTCGAGCAACTGGCCCAAAAACACCTGTGCCTTTGGGCTCATTGTTGTTTTCAATTAACACAATAGCATTATCCTGAAAGCGAATATAAGAACCATCTTTACGCTTTACTTCCTTTCGAGTACGAACCACCACAGCTTTAGAAATGGTGCCCTTTTTAAGCGCACTAGAAGGGTTAGCCGTCTTTACGGTTACTACAATTTTATCACCAACATGGGCATACCGCCTACGCGTTCCACCCAACACGCGAATACACAGGGCTGTCTTTGCGCCACTATTATCGACTACTTTTAGTATTGATTCCTGTTGTATCATCTTTTATTTAGCTCTTTCTATGATTTCAACCAGCCTCCATCGCTTCTTTTTACTTAAAGGACGCGTTTCCATAATTCTCACCAGATCACCAATACTACAAGTATTTTCCTCGTCATGTGCCATAAACTTGGTGGCCGTTTTGACAAACTTACCATATACGGAGTGTATGGCCTTGGTATCCATGACAACGGTTATGGTCTTATAGGACTTGCTACTGATGACCCTTCCTACCTTTTCTTTTCTTCTATTTCTCAGCATGGTGATTACAATTCTAATGGTTGCTTCAGGCAACTATTCCGAGCTGTTTTTAGTCTTGCAATACATTTTCTTGTTCCCCTAATTTTCATAGGATTCTCAATGGGAGAGACCAAATGGGCAAACCTTAGCTTTACTAAATAATCCAACGTTTCCTTTAACTTATCGTTGCGTTCTTGAGAAGAAAGCAACTGAATCTCTTTGTACTTCATTTTAAAAACTTATTGAACATCCACCTAATATAGCACCTAGCCATAGGCAAACCACCTTACATGCCATGCGACCCATCGAACCTATGCAGCTGGATGATAATCCCTTCGGACTACGAAATTTGCCTTAATAGGTAACTTATGGATGGCAAGACGCATGGCACGTTCTGCTACTTCCCTAGTAACACCATCTAACTCAAAGAGAATTCTACCAGGCTTAACAACCGCTACAAAACAATCTGGCGCACCTTTACCCTTACCCATCCTTACTTCAGCTGGTTTTTTGGTTAGGGGTTTATCTGGAAAGATTCTACTCCAAACCTGCCCTTGCCGTTTCATTTCTCTTGTAATGGCAATACGCATGGCTTCAATTTGCCGAGCAGTAATATAGGAAGGTTCTAGGGCCTTCAGCCCAAAGGTACCAAATTCTAATGAATTTCCCTTCATAGATAAGCCCTTTATTCTCCCCTTCTGCGTTTTTCTGTAACGTACTCTTTTTGGTTGTAACATTTTAGTGATTTAATACAAAAGTTAACATCATGGTAAGGGGCATCTAGCTATTTCCGTTCTCTAGAAGGCGCGATGGCTTTCTCTGCTATCCTATTTGCTTTGCTTGCTGAACGTTGTGCACGATGGACCGCAACATCACCTTTAGAAATCCAAACTTTAATACCTATTCTACCATAAATGGTATGGGCTTCAACGGCCGCATAATCCATATCGTTACGAAGCGTATGGAGCGGCACAGAACCCTCTTTAAACGCTTCTGACCTAGCCATTTCAGCACCATCTAATCTACCGGAAACCTTCATCTTAACACCTTGCGCACCGGCACGGATCACTGCAGCTATAGACTGCTTCACCACGCGCTTATAAGGCATACGACCTCTAATCTGTTGTGCAATTTGCAAGGCAACCAACCTAGCTTCCAAATCTGGTCTTTTTACCTCAACAATATTGAGTGCAACTTGTTTTTTAGTGAGCTTTTTGAGCTCCTCTTTTACCTTATCGACTTCCGCTCCCGACTTGCCAATCACAATGCCTGGGCGAGCGGTTCGAATGGTAACGGTAATTTTTTTGCCCGCACGTTCTATAAGAATTCTAGCAACGCTGGCTTTAGCCATTCGAGCATCTAGATAGACCCGTATTTTTTCATCCTCCATTAACTTTTCTGCATAGGAGGCTTTTGATGCAAACCAACTAGAATCTGGCTTTCGGATAAACCCAACTCTAAAGCCGACGGGATTAACTTTTTGACCCATTGTAGTATTATTTCATCTATAGTGTGGCTAGGTAGTTGTACTTGAAACGATCTCACGCGGGACAGCAGCAAAATTGGTTGCGCTATCTACCACAATAACAACATGACTAGATCTTTTTCTAATTCTATGCGCTACACCTCTTGGTGCGGGCATAATTCTTTTGAGCATACCTGCCCTATCCACGGTTATCTTTTTTATAAAAATTGGCACCTCTTCCAAATCCACTCCATTATGATTCTGCCAGTTTGAAATAGCAGAAAGCAAGAGTTTTTTAAGTTGAACAGCAGCCTGCTGTGGCTTGCTCTGTAAAATAGCTAATGATGTAACCACGCCTTTACCTCTAATAAGCGCCACCAATCGCCCCATCTTACGCGCAGATATAGGTAGTTTTCTTAACTTTGCAGTTGCCTCCATAGTTCAAATTATCTTTTTTTAGACGTATGGCCTTTAAAATTTCTTGATAAGGCAAACTCACCTACCTTATGACTTACCATTGATTCTGTAATAAAAACAGGAATAAACTTATGACCATTGTGCACCGCAAGGGTATGGCCTACAAAATCTGGCGTAATGGTTGACCGCCTAGACCAGGTTTTAACTACCGTTTTCTTACCGGATTGATTGAGTATATCTATCTTACGTTGTAGATGATGCGCCACATAGGGTCCCTTTTTTATAGATCTACCCATTATTTTTTCTTTTTACTAATGATCAGTCTAGCAGAATATTTATTGCGATTTCGGGTCTTTTTACCTTTTGTATATAACCCTCTAACAGACCTAGGATGACCTCCAGAGGCCTTGCCTTCGCCACCACCCATTGGGTGATCAACAGGGTTCATTACAACTGCCCGGACACGCGGCCTTTTACCGAGCCAACGGCTTCTGCCTGCTTTAGCAATGGTAACATTATCATGGTCACTATTGGAAACAGATCCAATAGTAGCCATGCAATGGCCCAATACCAAACGCCTTTCACCAGAAGGCAATTTAATGGCCACATACTTGCCACTTTTAGAAAGCAGCTGCGCATAAGACCCAGCACTTCTGGCTAGTGCAGCGCCACGCCCAGGTGCTAGCTCAATATTATGAATAATCGTTCCCAATGGAATATCCTTCATTTCCATAGCATTTCCTAAATCTATTGGGACATCTGAACCTGCTACAACCTTAGCCCCAACCTTAAGCCCTTCCGGTG
Source organism: Cardinium endosymbiont of Oedothorax gibbosus (assembly GCF_936981045.1). Lineage (GTDB taxonomy): Bacteria > Bacteroidota > Bacteroidia > Cytophagales > Amoebophilaceae > Cardinium. The sequence continues at coordinate 211,961 of NZ_OW441264.1, read as the reverse complement.
CTATAATGTAGCTTTTTTCACCATCTACATAATGCAATAGGGCTATGTATGCCGTACGCATAGGATCATACTCAATAGCGTGCACAAATGCAAGAATACCAAATTTCCTTCTCTTGAAATCAATAAGACGGGCACGGCGCTTATGTCCACCCCCTCTATGCGGAACGGTGATTCTACCTCGATTATTCCGACCACCTGTGCGCTTGGTCTTCACTAAGAGTGACTTCTCCGGTTTACGAGCCGTAATAACGGTAGAAAAATCTGGCGCTATTCTAAAACGCTGACCGGGGGTGGTTGGATTAAGTTTCTTTAATGGCATAACTAGATCAACTAACAGCTATAAAATTCAATGCAAAAGGTTAGAAATTACTATAAAAATCTATAACATCCCCTGCCTTAAGCGTTACAAGTACTTTCTTATAGGAAGGCCTTTTCCCTTTCATTACGCAGGACTTGGTATACCGCGTTATGGGTTTACCAGCATAACGCATGGTATTAATTTTATCCACTGTAACGCCATAAAAGCGTTCGATTTCTTTTCGTATCTGGTGCTTATCTACACGACTATCTACAATTAGACCATACACACCATACTTATTAAGTGCCGATACTTTTTCGGTTACCAAAGGTTTCTTTAGGATGCTCATCTGTTATTGAGTCAATTTTTCTACTATAGGTGCTATTGCATTCTCCATAATCAACAATTTTTTTGCATGCAACAGGTCATAGGTATTGACGTGATCCACACAAAGCACCTTTGTTTGCTTGATATTTCTACTGGATAGCACAATATTTTTGTCTGCGTTGGGTAAGATCAATAATGTCTTTTCATCAAAAAAAGACAAGTTTTGTAGCATGCCTAAGTAATTTTTTGTTTTTGGTGCATCAAAAGAAAAGGGCTCTAAAATGGAGATATGGTTTGCCTTAGCTTTATAGGTAAATGCAGATTTTCTGGCTAATTTTTTTACCTTACGATTCAATTTAAAACTATAATCCCTTGGTTTTGGACCAAAAATACGACCTCCTCCTCTGAACAGAGGCGACTTGATGTCACCAGCCCTAGCCGTACCTGTACCTTTTTGTCTCTTAATTTTTCTTCTAGAACCACTTACTGCACCACGCTCCTTTGCCTGATGGGTCCCTTGACGCTGACCGGCCAGAATAGACTTTACATCCAGATAAACAGCATGATCATTTGGTTCAATACCAAAAACCTCCTCTGGCAATACAATAGAACGACCCGCCTCTTCCCCTGTATATTTTAATACTGATAGGTTCATTTTACTTCTCCAAAATTACATAACCATTATTTGCACCAGGGACTGCTCCATGGAGTACGATCAGATCTTTTTCTGGCAACACCTTGATCACTTGAAGGTTTGCCACTTTAACCCTATGGCCACCTGTTCTTCCAGCCATACGCATTCCCTTGAATACACGGGATGGAAAAGAAGCCGCACCAACAGAACCGGGTGCCCTTTCTCGATTGTGTTGACCATGGGAACGTCCGCCTACCCCACTAAAACCATGTCGCTTTACAACACCTTGGAAGCCCTTACCCTTGGATGTGCCCACCACATCTATAAACTCACCCTCCTGAAAAACATCTTCTATACGCATCACCTGACCCAATACCATCTGCTGGAACAACTCCTCATCATCACACCTAAACTCAACTTGTTTTCGCTTGGGGGTAGTAGCAGCTTTGGCAAAGTGGCCTATAAGGGGCTTAACCGTATTCTTTTCTTTTTTATGGCCATAAGACAACTGAACCGCCTGATACCCATCTATAGGTTTTGTTCTAAGCTGTGTCACCACACAAGGACCTCCTTGAATAACGGTACATGCCTTCTTTTGACCTTTACTATCATAAAGACTGGTCATCCCAATCTTCTTTCCTATGATTCCAATCATCACTTAAACATTAATCGTACCCACTCGATCGCTCCAAAACTAGCAAAAAAAACCAGAAAGGATATATAGCGAGAGGGCAAGTTTAAATAAAAATCTAAGCCGGATCAAGCGATCCACCTTAAAACCCCACCACATCCAGGGTGCGTGTGACTCAAATATATAAAAATTAACGAACAAAGAAAAATAGTAGCTAGGTTAGTAGTACGTTATAAACCTAAACTATATATTTATGTACATGCTGGGCAAAAAATAAAAGCACGCGCCTTATAAAAGGCTGCTGAAAGCTGCGCTTTCTAATTGCAAATTTTTACAAGGCGCGTGCTTTTTCGTAATATGTACAGTCCGCTACATAAGTTATAAACAGACTTTCAATATATAAAAATTATATAGCAACTATGGGTTACATTACAAATTTAAATTTATGCCTGTGAAAGGCTATTTATTTCCTGGTCAAGGGAGTCAATATGTAGGAATGGGCAAAGTGCTCTATCACCATAGCAGATCAGCACGTCAAATGTTCGAAACAGCTGATCGAATTTTAGATATGGATCTGACGCAAATGATGCTAGAAGGTTCTCAGGAAGCATTAAAAGCAACTGCAGTTGCGCAACCTGCTATTTTTTTACATTCGGTTGTTACTGCTTTTGTGAGTGATGCGTTTCATCCAGCAGCTGTAGCGGGCCATTCTTTAGGTGAAATAGCGGCCTTAGTGGCCAGTGAAGTGATTCCATTTGAAGATGGGTTGCATTTGGTAGCCGTCCGCTCTAAAGCTATGCAAAAAGCCTGTCAGCTTTGCCCTGGTACAATGGCCGCTGTACTCGGTCTAAGGGATGAAGTAGTTGAAGAAATTTGCGCAAAGATTACACAAGAAATCGTTGTACCAGCTAATTATAATTGTCCAGGCCAATTGGTTATCTCTGGAAGCCAGTCAGGCGTGGCGTTGGCTGTAGAAGCTTTAATCAAATCGGGTGCGCGGAAAGTCATACCATTGCAAGTAGAAGGAGGATTTCATTCTCCGCTGATGGCGCATGCTCAGGAAAGTTTTGCAGAGGTACTCTCCTCTATTCCCTTTTCTAAGGGGATCTGCCCCATTTATCAAAATGTTACCGGACAGCCTGTGACCAATCCCCAAACCATCAAGGCCAACTTACTGCAACAGTTGATTGCACCTGTTTTTTGGACTAAAACGATTTGCCATATGGTGGAAGATGGTATTACTGAATGCATTGAATGTGGCCCAGGAACTGTTTTACAAGGGTTAACCCGAAAAATAGCTGCTGCACTATCCATTGGTGCTATGTAAGCAAACCACCATCAACCTGAATGACCTGCCCTGTAATATAACTTGACGCATCGGAAGCTAAAAAGCGTACACAATTGGCTACATCTTCTGAAAGCCCCACGCGCTTAAGCGGAATCTTTTGCATCCATTCTTTCTGTAGTGATTTCTCAAGTTGATCTGTCATAGCAGTTGCTATAAAGCCTGGAGCAACAATATTGGCACGTATGTTTCTACTTCCTAGCTCTAAAGCAATGGATTTGGTAAAACCAATCATACCAGCCTTGGAAGCAGCATAATTTGCTTGTCCGGTATGGCCCCTAATGCCTACAATAGAGGCTATATTGATAATAGAACCACTGCGCTGCTTGAGAAAGGTTTTTATAGATGCTTTCACTGTGTTAAAAACAGATTTTAAATTCACATTCAATACCACATCCCAATCAGCTTCTGACATGCGTAGTAGTAAATTGTCTCTAGTGATACCCGCATTGTTAATCAACACATCTAATCCACCAAATGCCTCTACCACATCCTCTACTACTTTATGGGTAGCATTAAAGTCAGAGGCATCTGCATGAATGCTCTTTACCTCTACACCAAAGGCGCGTAATGCCGCTTCTGTAGCTTGTACTGCTTCCAAATCAGATTCGAAATAGGTAAAAGCAATATCGCCTCCTGCTTCTGCTAATTTAAGTGCAATCGCTTTCCCAATGCCCCGTGAAGCACCTGTAATAAATATTTTTTTCCCTTTTAGATGCATAATACAAAACGCTACCGAATGACCCTAATATTATATGTTGCAAAATACAATCATTTCGTGGATCATCCATTATATTAATGAATGGTTTACAATAAACCACTAATCCTTTAGCATAGCTAGATTTAAAACCTTTTCAGTATGTAACTGCAATTCATGGGTTATATCGACTAGTTGCAATTGCGCTGCTAGTGGTATATAAAATTTTTGGATTAACCTTACTTTTTCTATCTGTTTTTCTACAGTGTGGCCAGAAATGGTTCTTGCATTATCAGCTTTTTGGCTGGGTAGTTCTTTTTCTAAGCGCGCTGCAGCCCATACAATCTGTGTAATACAAGCGCCAAATAGGGTCGTTAAGCCTGCTTCTGTAAAAGGCGTATTTTCTACTATATCATGGACTAAACCAGCAATAATCACACTAGAATCTTCCGTTATAACGTGAGTTCGGGATTAGATTATTTTTTCATTTGATAATCAATATTAATGAAAATTTATAAAATTTGTTTTATTAGACAGTTAAATAGGTAGTTTAATAACAAATAATTCTGGTAATCAGTTTATTATATATATTATATTTATAAAATTAGATATAAAAACTTGTTAAATAGGTGCAAATATTAACTAAATAATTGATATTAAATTGTTGTAAATCAGTCAAATAAATCCCGAACTCATGTTTATAGTCAATAAAATAGAAGCTACCGCCATGGGATGCAAGTAAAATAGCTCGCCTGTTTTTCTTCTTTGTGTGGCATAATAGACTTTAATCAATTGCAGTGCATCGATAACTGCATCCAGATTAACGCCTTTTTTCTGTTTAACTGTATCTAAAAAAGTTGCTTCTTCTTTGATACTTATTGGGTCCAATGCCATCCTTTGTGTATAGACGACAGGCGAAAGTGTAGCAAATGCGTTAGTAATTTCTTTTACATTTACAGGTATCACGTATAAATGGGTGATTTCTGATTCGGAACAGAACCGCTCATAGTAACCGTAATGTGCATGCACAATATGTTGATTTTCCAAATCTATTCTTTCTTCATTTTCATTTAAGATCTGAATGTCTGCCATTTCTGCCACCTTATAGATGGAGCGTATGGTAGGCAACCGTGCTGCAGTTGTGATGACAAAACTGATTGCATTTATTTTTTGTAGTTTACCCTGTAAAAGGGTTAGTCAATAACCCAACTGTGTATCATCTATATATAGAGAGATATCTTTTCTTTGAGCTTTATGTAACGATTCATGTGCGTTACAGGAGTATAAACTACTGATAATTAATTTTTTATACTTTCTATAGCACACTGTATGTAGAGGTGCTTTGTATGCATTATTACATATGGCGCATCATATATATTTCTAATTTCTATAGCATCAAAACATTCGGCTAATAGTTGATCAATGCTAATCCAACCTCTGATGGCTCTAAGCGACGAATCAGTTGATTATTCAATTGGGATATGATATAGCTGCTTTCATAAGCAAGTGCTTCTACTTGCTGTTTATTAAAAAATTGCTTTGCATTTTGCTCCTTTTGTTCACTAGTTAATGCTTGTATCATGGATGAGCGTTTATTCAAGCCCTTGTTATGGTACAAAAAGCCACCCACTAAAACGAATAGCATAAATATTGCATAGACAATATTTAGATTCAGGTCTAAGAAGCAATCTATCAATATGCTATTACCATCTATATAGTGGAGCACTATCCACACCACTATACCACTCATTATACATTCAAACAATAGCACAATCAATGGAGTAAGAAAGATAGATAAGCAGAGGTTAAGTATCAAAATGATGTCATGTAAATGCGCGAACTTACTAAGCATAGCGATGCCAGTACCTACTAAGAAAAGAAAATAGACATAGCTTAATGGCCATATTACGGACACAATTTTACGGACATATGGTTGGGGTGCAATGAAGACATACACTAAAAAAAATGTGGCAACAAAGAGGCTTGGCAAAAGGATAAACGCTTCTAATCTAGCATACCATATGGGATTACTGGAGAAGGTATAAAAAGAACCATAACCTGTCAAGAGAATATAAAAACTAAAAAGTATATACGGTAGGTTATCCTTAGGCAATTGTTTTTGAAGATAATCCCAAAGATTAAATTTCTTAATCCAGACATGTTGAGCCAACCGTTTCCATAATGATAGCCGTTTAGGTACTGGTGCTTGGGCCAAGCTATTGGTTAAGTAAGGTTGATCTGCACTCTGTTTACCCTTGAAAAATTGGACAACCATCATACTGAGTAGATTCATCACAATGGCTGGGAGTAACCCATTCATACCTACATTAGGTACAAAACAGCACCACGCCATAGTAGTTATCCCACCCGTTAGCATACCTATTAAAACGGTGTATGGATGCAGTGAAATGCCGATTAAAGAAAGTAGTAATGGTAGGCTTACAAACGTTTTAAATAAAATAATGGTCATCCATAGCATTTGGTCTTTAGGATATAGTTCAAGCAGCGTTGCCATCACCCCTACCATAAACCGATAGATAATAGGTTTTTTAATCCATTTAAACAGATCGGGAAGGTCGTTAGTCATTAAACCAGTAGCTGCATGCAAGTTTGCACCTGCTGTAGAGCTGATTAAAGCAGCAAAGCCTATCATAAATAACCCTTTTAAGCCTAGATAGGCATCAAAAGTGCTTAAGGGAATAGCCGATAGCATCAACCTACTAGAATTTTTTTGTGTCAACAGCGCAATCCATAGCAAAAGCAAGTTTATGCTTAATGAAAAGAAACCGGCACCATTAAAAGAGCACTTTATTTGGGTGGCATTTTTAGCCATTAAAATAGAGGCTACCTGAGCAGGGTAAAAAGCGGGTATCGCAAAAGCAGTCAAATAAACCATATAGTCCAGTGGAGCAGCATGAGTATGCATCAAGCTACTCCAAGAGCGTTTCATGGCTAAAGCAAGGCTAGCCTGATCAGCATTATATTGGTTTACCATGCATTTCCATAAAATCCAAGCAATGATGGAGAGCAATATGCCAAAGATTGTACAACGTATTACACGTATTAGTGGCAGTAATTGTAGGTTATTGGATCCCATACTACTCATTATAAGGAGCGCTGCTATAAGCAGACTATAGTGTGCTTGAATAGTAAAGCACGAGCACATAGCGATTGCAAGTAGTTTGAATTGCATGGCAACTACCGAAACGCTATGTAGTATACCACATATGGCCACAATTTTTCGAATAGAGTTGCCATAGAGTCGCCCCATTATTTCTGCTACTGAGCAATTGTTTAAAAAAAGATGTAAACGATATACCAGCAAGATGCCTATTATAAAATAGCTCATCGCGCTACCTGTCAAGCTTAGTAAGCTATCTATATGGAGTGAATGACACAACACCTCCCCTCCATAGGTTATGACTAGAATAGCCGCTATAATATGGGCTGTAGTAAAGCGAGTAGCTTGGATACCAGCATACTTAATCGCACAGATGCTAACCAATAGATTGATCAATAAAAAAGGGACAAAAATAAGACTGTCTAAATGCATTGTCAACTCTGTAATTATTACTACAAAAATGTGTCTGTATAAAGATCTACCCCACAGTCACCTGTTAAATTTTCCATATAAGCAACAGAAGGACCCATCCATCAATTATTAAAACCATACGAAACAGCAATAGGTGCTATTGAAAAACTCTTAAGATAGTTCTTGATCCAGCAAAGTGCTAAAATGTTGCAACGATCTAAGAACAGCCCTATTTAAAATAGGATATTGGATCTCTTGCTCTTTCCCAGTATACACATATCCTATTAAAAAGAAAAATTTAGAACGGGTAGTAAACAAAGCATCTTCCAATATATATTTATTGGTTCGATAGGCTTCTCTAAGCAAGCGCTTCACTTTATTACGTTGCACAGCAGCACGAAGGTGCCGTTTAGAAGCAGTAAAAAGAACTTGACTGCATACCAATAGCTCCTTCCTTTTTTCTAGGTAAAAGATACTGCAGGCAGGTAGCTTAAAAACGCTCCCCTCCTGAAAAAGCATTTTTATATGCTTTCGGTTGACTAGCTTATTGCACTTAGGCAGGCTGTTTTGTCGCATAACCAGTAGCGGAAGGCAATATTAACGTTTGTGCCTAGGTTCATCAGAAACAGTTAATTTGACTCTTCCTTTGGCGCGTCTTCTAGCCAATACGGAACGGCCATTAGCAGTTGACATACGCTCCCTAAAACCATGCTTATTGCTTCTTTTTCTAAGTGATGGTTGAAATGTTCTTTTCATAGTGCATTAATAATCTTAGATTTAGGCAAACAAAACCTTTATTTTTATTATTTCTTTACTGTTATAAACGGACCAGCATTGAAAATTTGTTGGCTTATAAATAGCAACGCAACCCCGCTCAATTTACCAGTTGGGGACTAATCTATACTCATATGCTCTCGCATTCCAATACGATACAATGCGCCAAGGCTTGCTTTGGGAAGGTATGTAAATCTACAGTAGAATCCAAATTATTCTATCTATCCCTTCGGGAAAATGAATTTGCATGCTACGTTTTGCTTGATCAAAGGAATTTGCACCCTATTTTTTCTTGATAAAGCAGTAGCGAAAAATCAAGCCTTGTGCAAAAAGCTTATCGAAACTTTTTACAAGGGACGTTTTTTCTTCTTTTATGTTGCCAGAAGGCTAAATGGCTGCGTTTTTTGAACAGATACCATGTTGAATCGATAGGAGCAAAAACTATAAACCTGAGTTCGGGATTAGATTATTTTTTCATTTGATAATCAATATCAATGAAAATTTATAAAATTTGTTTTATAGACAGTTAAATAGGTAGTTTAATAACAAATAATTCTGATAATCAGTTTATTATATATATTATATTTATAAAATTAGATATAAAAACTTGTTAAATAGGTGCAAATATTAACTAAATAATTGATATTAAATTGTTGTAAATCAGTCAAATAAATCCCGAACTTACGTTATAACATAGCCTCTAAGTAACCTTCTGGAAGTTGTACGGTAACCTTTTTTTGTGCTTCATTAACGTTTACCAGAAATGGCTTAGAATAGGGAATCAATAACTCTTTTTCATGATGGTCAATAGCCATCATATACTGGTCTCGTACACAATATATAGCTTGTATACTGCCAAGCTGACCCAATACAACCTCCTCTACTAAACCATCTACTAAACTATACGGCAGCGTAGTTTTTATCCATTCCGGTTTAAGGGCTACTGGCAGAAATAGGGGTAGATTGCAGAGCGCATAAGCCTCTGTTTTAGACTGGATAAGATCTAATTGTATAATCGTTTTAGCCTCCCTAGCTATAATATGCTTAATGCAATAAGGTACTTTTGCATGATCTATTTCTACAAATAGAGCGGGTAATTTTAATAGCTCAGCATGATCTAACGGATATAAAAATGAAGCCACTAGGCCCCCTTCCATTCCAATGGGCTTTTTAAATGCACCAATTTGGAAATATTGCTCATTTTGAATGGATTCGTAAAAAAGTTCTATAGGATACAAGGCCATAAAGGAACTGGTCTGCTGCTTTTTGCTTGATAAAAGAATTTTTATCTCACTTTTTGCTTGATCAAAAAGTGGATAAAGAATCAAGCGCTGATAAAAAAATGGCTACAAGGCTACCTTAAATTTGGAAAATCAGCATCAACGATCAGCAAAGCGCCACACAAGCGGTCTATACACACAGATGCAATAAAACATACTTGCCTTAAGTTGAGACTATTCAGGGGAACACTTCCCATACGTAACCTTTTGTACAAGGAGGCATTTTGTTCGTAATGTGGAGCTGGAGGGAATCGAACCCTCGTCCGAACAAGACAATCGCAACGCTTTCTACATGCTTAGTCACTGTTTATTGTCGGCGCAACCAAGGTCAGCCACACACCTGATGTTACGCTTATGCGCAGTTATTGCTTATGTCGCCATCACGCACCTAGCAACACTAGTCCTATGCATCGATGCCCCTATGCTGATCCCATAGAACAAAAACCAGCGGGACAAATCCCCCTTAATCTATCGATTAAGCAGCCAGAAGCAATTCGCCGCCTTCTCCTTCATCTTCATCTTCTTCTCGTCGAAGCGCAACAAATTTGCAACGGCGAGGATTGATAACAGCTAAGTTGCCGTTTATGCACTGTGTAAGTTTTATATTTAAGAGGTAATACTTACAACACCTCGCATGCTTACATTGGATTTAACCTTCCCGTCAATTCCAGTCAACCCCAATCTGTTTTAGCTTAATTCATATAAGTATGGTTAAATATAATACTTTTTATTAGCCGAACAAAAAAGCGCCTTTTGTAAAAAGTTGCGATTAGAAAGGCCACCCCTTAAAGATAGAAAATCAGCAGCCGCTCTGCGGGACCCAACCAAACTGATTTTCTTTCTATCTTTAGGGTTGGCCCTACTTTTTGCATGAGGGCCTGATTTTTTAGCTACTTTTTTATGGAGAAAAAATAGCATATCCACTACTTTTTCTAGAAATTTATTATAATTGCTTTAGCGGATACAGCCACAACCTATTCTGCAATTTGCTTCATTCAGTTGTATTCAAAATTTTTTTAGTATGTCTACCAACTTTACGGATCATAAATTTGGGTTGCCCAAACCAGACTTTCAAGCACTGCCTAAAAAAAAAGTTACATGGCGCCTGCTGGTTATTGTAGGTATAATCGTCCTGCTTGTCGCAGCCAAAGTGAGTTATAATTTCTTTTTTAAGGAAGTAAAAAACCCTACATCTTGTGCTCAAGCAGCCAATAACAAGCCCACTACCGACCAAACCACAGATACAAGTAAACCATCGCCTTCCGAAATAAGGCCTTCAACAGAAGTGGGTGCAAATGCTCATACAACAATCCATCCATCCGTTTGTGAGGCCAATACGTTTGAACATAAACAAAACAACAAAATAAAAAAAAGCATTAGTGCGACTCAAAAGCAGCTGGCAGCCAAACAAAGTAAGTCACTGGTCAAACCAGGTACCTATCAAGAAGTAAAGGAACCACAGGGCATATACCATCTAGTGGTGGTCAACCATTTAGACAAATGGTCTGCAATGAAAGTGGTGCAGCAGCTAATGAAAAACAACTTGGGTGTCTGCCTTATCTTACCTAGAATCGACAAGAGGGAAAAGTACTATCGTGTTACTATAGGGCATAGTAAAACCCGATATGAAGCAGATGCAAAGCTTGCACAATTCAAACGAATGTACAACAATATCTTTATTTTGAAATATTAATCCCTATATTTAGGCTAACCTTAGCCACCCTATACTAGTTAATAACTATGAATATATATACCTCACGAACACTATTAGGCCTGCTGTTAAAAGGTGGTTGGCTCATGTTGCCGCTTGTATTGTTATCGTTAATAAGCCTCTACATAATAGCAGAGCGTCTATTGACTTATCGAAAGTACTTGAGCTGTTCTAGCAGTTTTTTAGAGGCGATAGAAGAAGTATTAAACAATGGAGATGTGTCTAAAATACAACACATCTGTGGTGAACAGGATAACATCATAGAAAAAGTAATCAGCAAAGGGATCGAGCAACAGCAAGCTTCCAATCTTGCATTGATTTTAGAAAGTGAATCTAATAGGATGATAGCCTTTTTAGAAGAAAAGCTTTCTTGCCTAGCGACGATCTCTGGAGCAGGACCTATGATTGGCTTTTTGGGTACTGTAACCGGTATGATTCAAACATTTATAGCCATTTCCGAAGAAAAGCATCACATCTCTTCTCAGCTTTTTTCAAGTGGCATTTATGAGGCAATGGTTACAACTGTAGCAGGATTGATAGTTGGAATTATAGCTTACCTGGGTTATAATTACTGTATTGCTCAGGTCAGTAAAGCTACAGCAAGGTTGAGCTATCTAGTAAATCTCTTTTTAGCTAAAGTTAAATAGGTATTGGCAGCATACTAAAACAAGTAAGAATTTGAAAATCAGCACAAAAAATACAATAGATGCTTCTTTTAGCATGGCTTCTATGACTGATATTATATTTTTACTATTGCTTTTTTTACTTATTACAACCAGTTATAGCCCCAAGACGCTTCCTATTGACTTGCCATTAAGTACACATGAAAGAACCGAGCCTGTACAAGTCAATGTCACTGTTACCGCTCAGCCAGCCTATTATGTGGAAGGGAAGCGGGTTGCCTTTAACCAACTACAAAACGTATTAGAGGATGTATTAGCCAAAACATCCAGTAAAGTTGTTTTATTACATATGGATAAAGGGCTTTCTATAGCCCATATGGTTAAAGTAGCGGATATAGCTAATCAACTAGGAGCTGCTGTTTCCATAGCCACCGAATTTGGAAAGAAACGATGAAAAGTAGCGGGTTATTTTCCCCAAATGGAAAAGGCATCGCCATATCGATCGGTTTACATCTATTTGTTTTAGGATTAGCCTATTATATGCAACGCATCCCAACGGCAGGCGCTTCTAGCGGGCAAGCTTATAGAATTGCTTTACAACCGGCTACCATTTATACTATAACAAAAGATCATCCGTCTAACCATAACCCTCAAGCACAAAAACAAACCGCTCGTCCAGTAGTCGCCCAAACCAATCCGTCATCTAAGAAAAAGAATACGTACTTGCGTGCGCAACAGCAGCACCGAAAGCAACTAGATGGAAAGGGAACACAAAAACTTGCACAACCTCATAAAAAACCTCTTAAAACGCCTAAAATAGATGAAAGAGGGTTATACAACAGAGGAAAAAACTGTGTCAAACAAACAGGCGCTATCCTTGAATTAAAGGGTTGGGAATGGGATGCAGTGCCCAATCCAAATGATACTACAGAAGAATGCGGTAAAATAGTTTTTGAAATTAAAGTAGATCAAGATGGTGAAATTATTTCTATTCAAACTATTGAGAAAACAGTTACCCCTATGGTAGAAAAGATCTATGCAGATGCACTGCGTGCGCTTACCTTTAGCAAAACAGCTGGGACACCATCTGGTATCTCTACAGGTAAGGTTACCTTTGTGCTAATAGCCAAATAGCAATTTATTTAATAGCATGTGTCTATCTTACTTTTTATAAGGCGTGGTTTTTGCTTGTATTGGCTAACACGACCAGGTAGCTGAACAGGCAATGGACATTCGTAATGTTATGGAAACTTTGTGAAAAATAAAAAAGTTCATAGCTTTATTGAGTTTATTGCTTCACAAAAACATCTTTTCATAATATTCTTATGTTTTTAGCTTCTTATAAATGCTTTTTATTTAAACTTTTTAAGCGTAGCTTAACCATTCTATTGGTACTTACTTATATAACAATGGGCAGTTGTGGTACGATTCCTGATGACAAAGGAGAAATTATAGGTTACAGCAATAAGGTAAAATGGAAAAATGATGTCCCTTTAGGTATGGTACTTATTCCAGCTGGTACATTTTTAATGGGTGGCGGGGTCAACCAAAGCGTGATTGCCAAAACCCATATCACACAAATTACAACTGTAGCGCCATTCTATATAGATGAGGCGCCCGTTACCAATGCAAAATACCGTGCATTCATAGATATTGTTCAAGCTGATCCAACAGCATATGGGTTAAACGAAGCATATATCAATGAAAAGTTAATTCCTGACATAACAGTTTGGCGAAAAGATTTTCCAGATATGTTTATGGACGACTCATTTGGTGCAAACTATTGGAATGATTGCCGCTTTGATCATTACCCTGTAGTGGGCATCACTTGGGAGGCAGCACAACAGTTTGCACATGTTCGTTCTATTTACAGGAACAAGTATTTAGAAGCTCAAGGACTACCTCCTGCTCCTAACTTTAGACTTGCTACGGTTGCTGAATGGGAATATGCTGCAAAAGGAGGCCGAGCATCTGGACAGTATCCATGGGGAGGTCCTTCTGTAAGAGATCAAAAAGACAAGTTATTGGCTAATTTTCAGGTTACAAAGGGGAACTATGCTGCATCTGGTTACGCCTATACCGCTCCAGTAAAGGCTTTTCCACCTAACGATTATGGCCTTTATGATATGGCAGGTAATGTTTCAGAATGGTGTAAAGATGCATATAGCCCCTTACTGATCCATAAAAGTGAGGCAATTAGTCCCTTTTATAGAGATGAAGAAGGAGTGTTTAAGGTCATCAAAGGAGGCTCCTGGAAAGACTATGCCTATTCGCTACAAACAGGAATTTCTGATTGTGAGCATAAAGATATACCACGCTGCTATATTGGCTTTAGATGTGTGATGTCTGCCATATAACTTGTATTAATCATACATTTATTGACTATTTAAATTCTTAAAACATAATGAAACATAATCTAATAAACAGTTCTTTTACATATAAGTTTTATAATACTATCATGCCCTTTATCTACAATATTGGTGCAGCCATTGTAATTTTTGGGGCCATGTTTAAGTTATTAAACCTACCTGGAGGCAGCATCATGTTGGGGATTGGACTTTTTACAGAAGCAATCATTTTCCTTTTAAGTGCTTTTGCACCTAAGGAACAAGCCATAGATTGGTCGCGCGTATATCCTGAACTAGCGCCTGATTATAAGGGTAAAAATTTGGCAAATCGTTCTGTACCAACAGCCCATACCATTACCCAAAAGTTTGACCAATGCTTGGAAAAAGCTTCCATAGACATCTCTTTATTAGAAAATTTAGCGGCTACTATGCGTCGTTTTTCAGAAAATATGGCTAATGTGCCTTCTTTTGCTAATGTTAGTGAGGTCACAGAAGCCTATGTGCATCATGTAGGACAGGCTACGCAAGTGATTGGAGATATTGCTAAAGTAAATGACGCAGTTGGGCATATACTTCATTCGCTTATAACGCTCTCTTCTGAGCGTAAATTGACCCATTATTTTAGTCAAATGGAAGAAATGACTGATACATTAACCTCCATGAATGGGCTTTATAAAAAAGCTTTAGCCCATATGGAAGACCAGATTACCCATACCAGTACGCTGTATGACTATTTAGAAACCGCTTTAAAAGCAATGGAAGTAGCAGGTAACGAATCGATACACTTTAAAAAAGAGCTTGCCTTACTAAATGAAAAAGTAACCGCCCTGAACGAAATATATGCCAAGACTTTAACCGCTTTTAAAAGCTAAATGGTTATATAATTCATAAAAATAAGTTACTAATCAATGTTTAAATAGTATGGGTCAAGAAAAATTAAGTTCCAGACAAAAAATGATAGGGGTGATGTATCTAGTGTTAACGGCCATGTTAGCACTTCAGGTCAGCTCTAGTGTATTAGATAAATTCATGGTATTGAGTCACAGTATTGATACCAGTCGAAAGCTACAATTCAGCCAAAATGAACGTGCCATTCAGTCATTAAAAAACATGGGCAAAGATATGGGCAATCGTCGAGAAGATATAAAAATATTGACACAAGTGTTGGCTATGCATCAGGATACGGTAGCACTAGTGGATTATATCGATGGATTAAAAAAGCAGTTAATTGATGCAGAGGGCGGTATCGATCGCCTCACCAAATTACCCAAAGGGTTGAAAAGTGACACGGCAGTAGCCCGCTTTATGATCAATAAAGGAGAAGGGGGTATATTAAAAACCAAATTAAATGGATATATAGCACAGCTTTCTAACCTGGTTCATAAACCTTATACACCTATTGCTTTTGATGCAAAGAACCATGATTTTTTTAGTCATGATCCCAATCAAGCTAAAAAAGACTTTGTTACATTAAATTTTGACCACACACCACTTGGTGCTGCATTGGCTACATTGAGCCAGTTCGCATCTGAAGTGGTCACTACAGAAGCAGATGCCATCAACACATTGGGCAACATTATTGGTTCTTCTGATGTTAAATTTGACACACTTAAATTATTAGCCAACACCAAGTCGTACATTGTCACTGCTGGAAGCAAGTATGAAGCAGATTTAATTTTAGCGGCCTCTTCTTCTGCAGTAACTCCAGAAATGTTTATCGATGGCCAACCCATTAGGGTACAAGATGGCGTAGGAAAAGTCTCCTTTACAACCTCCCCTGGTAGCTATGACAGCCATGGATTTGCTAAAAAGACCTTTAAAGCTGCTATAAAATTGAGGCTACCTGGGGGTAAGGAATCTATCATTACAGAGGATATACCCTATCAGGTTGCCAAACCTGTAATTCAAGTAAAGGCTGCTGCAGTACAGTCACTTTATCGCAATTGTGGAAACGAATTGGACATTCAAGTCCCTTCTCTTGGTGCTGCCTATAATCCACGCTTTAAAGTAGAAGGGGGTATTATCATACCTGGGCCCAAAAAGGGAGTAGTCACCGTGATGCCTAAGGCTAACGAAGTTAAATTGAAAGTATATAATGAAGACAACTTAATAGATACAGTATCTTTTATAGTGCAAAATATTCCGACTCCACAAATTTCTATCACCACCAAAAATAAGCCTATTGATATGAAATTAGGCATACCTGCACCTGGGCCCAGGGTAGTTGAAGCAAAAGTAATCCCCAACAAGTATTTTCAGGATTTCCTACCCAAAGATGCCAGGTACCAAGTAGTAGAATGGGTGATTACGTTAGCCAGAGGTAGTCGTCCTGTGCATACATTAAAGGTAAACCAAAGTATTGCGGATTTGCACAGCATAGCATCTCTTGCTAAACCAGGTGATCGATTGGTAGTTGAAATAAAAAAAATAGAAAGAAAAAACTTTAAAAATGAAGTTGAAACCATTATGGATAGATCATGCTTCAATATTTTACTTAATTAATTGTACCACTACTATGTCTTTCAACAAGCGTTTTTTTGCCCTAGCTATTTGGTTAAGTCCTATTGCATCGTCCTATGGACGTACAGATCATTTATCCCAAAGTTATAGTCCCCATGCTACTCGACCTATAGCTAGAGCCTATGTTTTATATGCCAGAAAAGTTTGGAGGGAAATATATTTAAATGAAAAACAAAATGGTCCTTGTTTTATGCATGGCAAAGAAATTTCCAAAGTCATTGTAGATGGAGCAAAAAATGGATTACTGACAACCTATATAGATGACACCCTGACGGAAATCATGCCTCAAGCGCAATTTTTGAAAAATTTACAAATTTCAGGAGAAGATGCACAAACTACTACGCATGAATTTTTTCCAAAGGAAATTTCTACATTAAGATTGGTAGAGCATGTAATCTTTAATAAGATTACGGCTAGACAAGAGTATGATATTGAATCTATTCAATTAATTGTCCCGGGTAGAAACCATCCTCCCACCTATTTAGATCACACTATAGCTACTTTCAAGTATAAAGATGTAATAGATTATTTTAACAAGCTACCTTTTGAATCAGTTTGTTGGTACAACACCGCCAACGCTGCAGAAAACTTAACCTGGATAGATGCTTTTGCACTTAGACTATTTGGCAGCAGGATTGTAAAAGTGGGCAATATAGATGATACCACTGTAGATGAGCTATATGAAAAACAACCTGGTGACGGCAAAAGGTTGATTGCTTCTCAAAAGCTAGCGGTAGAAATTGATGTAGAAACGGAAGCATTTTTATCTGATTATTAACTAAAACAGAATCCACTATACGGACACCATTACATTGTGTATCTGCTTAACTGTAGGGTGTACTTTCCAAGCACAACTTTTTGCAAGGGGACATGATTCCTTGTTTTGGGGTAGTATTCCAGATGACTGAATGGATAGAAGTAAAATTTCTAGATAGATAAACAAATCCAATATGAAGCTAAAAATAAAACGATCATTGCCACTTTTATGCCCATATATTGCTTTTACCTGCGCGCTGTCACCTTCTATTCAAGCGGCTGCTCCTATAAAGTCTTATGCTAAACCCCTTACTATAACAGCTATAGCGTTACACCTTCCTTATGCCGTGCACAAATTGCGCAGCAAAAATGAAAGTTTGTATAGCAGACTATTTTATAATGGGGATCACTGAGCAACACTATGGAATCATTCCTTGAATTTAATCGGTTTTGCTGCCCTAAGTAGTGCACTACCTGCCAAATATCTATTTTTAACAAGCGCTATTTTATTCGGTTTACAAACCTCTACCTATGTTTTTTGTCAATCTTATGGTGTGTCTTTGGTATGGTCTGGCCTAACAGGAATACTCTGTCATAGACTATGCATACAAAAAGAAGTTAAATGGCATTTGCTTTTAGCTATATTACTCAATAGTGCTACCATTGGTCTATTATGCCTATACTAAACCAGCTATAACTACTATTTCCCATTTAGGGGGTGCTTCGAGCGGTTTTGTCTTGTCATTTTTACTTCCTTATAAAAATCAGCTGTAGCGTATCCATTCAGCCCATGGCGTCAACTTAAAGAAACATATCAGTGATTACTCCAGAAAATGTACCCGTTCATCCAACGGCGTCAACTTAAGGGTTTTATTTTATTGATTTTCAATTATAAAAGTATAATTTTTAGATTAACCTGAGTTCGGGATTAGCTTGTTAAAAAATAGCTTTAAAAAGCTCCTTTGTGTTTTAAATTTGGAGATAAAAAAATACTAACCAGATTATCCAAAGGAGCCAATTATGAATGTAGAAAAATTAGTTGAAATATATTATGCTGTTGATGAATTTCTCATAAAGTTTATGCCGTATATAGAAAAACAACTGTTAACCAACTCTAAAAGAAAACCCACTAGAACTTGTTCATTAACTTTGAGTGAAATAATGACTGTTCTTATTGCCTTTCATGTGATTGGTTTTAGAAATTTTAAGTCTTATTATATTCATTTACAGCAATTTCATTCTAGTAAATTTGGAAAGTTAGTAAGCTAGAATAGATTTATAGAACTGATCCAAAGAACGTTAGTTCCCTTGTACTGTTTTACACAAAGTCTTTCTAAAACAAAAACAGGTTGTTATTTTATGGATGCAACAGCCATCAAGGTTTGCCATATCAAAAGAGCCTATACGCACAGGGTTTTTAAATCGATTGCTACTAAAGGTAAAACCAGCACCGGTTGGTTTTTTGGATTAAAGTTACACTTGATAGTCAATGATTTAGGAGAAATTATGAATTTTCAACTGACCACAGGTAAAACTAATGATAGGCTTCCTGTAGAAAATTTGTGTAAACACTTGATGGGTAAAATGTTTGCCGATAAAGGTTACATAAGCAAAGATTTATTTAAAAAACTGATCGAGAAAGGCGTGGAACTCATTACCCAGATCAGAAAAAATATGAAAAATGCTTTTATGCCACTCTGGGATAAACTGATGCTTAGAAAACGATCTATAATTGAAACTATTAACGTGAGTTCGGGATTTATTTGACTGATTTACAACAATTTAATATCAATTATTTAGTTAATATTTGCACCTATTTAACAAGTTTTTATACCTAATTTTATAAATATAATATATATAATAAACTGATTACCAGAATTATTTATTATTCAACTACCTATTTAACTGTCTATTAACCTCAGTTCGGGATTATACGTATTGTGAACCAGTCATATATATATTAGTTATAGAAGGTTTTTTCTCTTTTAGTGCATAAGCTGTAATTCCAGCTATCAAATTGACTAGAAAATTAGGTATGCTTCTATGCCTGGCATGTTCTATCTGGCTAATATTTTTGAGCTGATCTATAATAGTTTCAATTATAGATCGTTTTCTAAGCATCAGTTTATCCCAGAGTGGCATAAAAGCATTTTTCATATTTTTTCTGATCTGGGTAATGAGTTCCACGCCTTTCTCGATCAGTTTTTTAAATAAATCTTTGCTTATGTAACCTTTATCGGCAAACATTTTACCTATCAAGTGTTTACACAAATTTTCTACAGGAAGCCTATCATTAGTTTTACCTGTGGTCAGTTGAAAATTCATAATTTCTCCTAAATCATTGACTATCAAGTGTAACTTTAATCCAAAAAACCAACCGGTGCTGGTTTTACCTTTAGTAGCAATCGATTTAAAAACCCTGTGCGTATAGGCTCTTTTGATATGGCAAACCTTGATGGCTGTTGCATCCATAAAATAACAACCTGTTTTTGTTTTAGAAAGACTTTGTGTAAAACAGTACAAGGGAACTAACGTTCTTTGGATCAGTTCTATAAATCTATTCTAGCTTACTAACTTTCCAAATTTACTAGAATGAAATTGCTGTAAATGAATATAATAAGACTTAAAATTTCTAAAACCAATCACATGAAAGGCAATAAGAACAGTCATTATTTCACTCAAAGTTAATGAACAAGTTCTAGTGGGTTTTCTTTTAGAGTTGGTTAACAGTTGTTTTTCTATATACGGCATAAACTTTATGAGAAATTCATCAACAGCATAATATATTTCAACTAATTTTTCTACATTCATAATTGGCTCCTTTGGATAATCTGGTTAGTATTTTTTTATCTCCAAATTTAAAACACAAAGGAGCTTTTTAAAGCTATTTTTTAACAAGCTAATCCCGAACTCAGGTTAATAGGTTTTAACTTTGTAAAAAGAAAGAGTCCAACAAGTGGCAGAAATAGCATTTATGTATTTCCAACGAAACAATCCCAACAAAGCATCCGTAACAGACTAAAATACCTGACTTGTAGAAGAGCATCAATCAAACCTCAAGCATTCATCGAGCAAATAAAACCAGTAGTGTTAACGTGAGTTCAGGATTTATGTGACTGATTTACAACAATTTAATATCAATTATTTAGTTAATATTTGCACCTATTTAACAAGTTTTTATATCTAATTTTATAAATATAATATATATAATAAACTGATTATCAGAATTATTTGTTATTCAACTACCTATTTAACTGTCTATAAAACAAATTTTATAAATTTTTATTAATATTGATTATCAAATTAAAAAATAATCTAATCCCGAACTCACGTTATTAATAACCGATTTCGCAGATACTTAACCCATAGAAGAAAAGGCCTTGGGTGTGGGTGGCAAAGCTATCCCAATAGAAAACTCTATACAATGGGGATGTTGTACATTGGTAGTGGAATGATTAAGTATCCTGAGAGAGTTGTGCAAGGTTTATAAAGAAGACTGTCGGACCACCGTATTCGGGAAAACTGAACGTACGGTGGGATGAGGAGGGAATGGGTAAACAATGAAAAATCAAGTTAGTCAGTACTGTATTGCGAGCAATCAGAAGCAATAGATATGCCTAATTTTAAGTGGTCCAACCATTTCTTTACTCTAGACCATTACAGGGATAGAAAACATTCGTATGATTCAAAAAGGAAGTGTTCTATAAACTGTGTCACATCTCCTGTTCATCTCAACGTCTCTTTTAATCTACCGGGAAAAAAGATGTCTATCTGAGATATGGTCAACGCCCAGTTTCGCAGCGGAATAGTCCATTTATCCTCGATCTTCTTTATGGCACAATATACTAATTTATACAAAGCATTTATACTGATAAACGCTCCTTTTGTCTTGGTAAACTTCCTAATCTGCCTATGCAAGCTTTCTATAGGATTGGTGGTATAAATTAGCCTTCTGACAGAATCTGAATACTTAAAATAACCAGACAAATGTTCCCAATTATTTTGCCGAGATTTGGTAACCATTGGATACTTCCCCCCCCCCATTTTTCTTCTAATTCCAATAGATAATGCTCAGCAACTTCCTTACTTGAAGCTTGATATATTTGCTTTAAATCAGTTAAAAAACGTTTTACGTCTTTGATAGCTACATACTTGAGTGAGTTTCGTATCTGATGTACTACACAGACCTGCACTTGTGCATTAGAGAAAACGCTATTTATGGCTGAAGGAAAGCTTTTTAGGCCATCAACACAGGCAATAAGGATATCTTCTACACCTCTTTCCTTAAGCTCGTTAAGTACACCCAATCAGAAGTTAGCCCCCTCACTTTCAGACAAATAAAATCCCAATACTTCTTTTTTACCCTCTTGATCTATGCCTAACAAGGTATACATGCATTTGCTTACACATCTGCCATCTTCTTTTACCTTAAAAAACATCCTATCCATGAAAACTATCGGATAAACTGATTGAAGAGGGCGGTTACGCCATTCATTTATTATCGGTAACAAGCTATCTGTAATAGATGATATTTCAGCAGCTGATACTTTATGATCATAGATCTCTTCAACATGAACGGCTATAGATTTATAGCTCATACCACTAGAAAACATGCTTAAGATCTTGCTTTCCAGCTCAGGATGTAGGCTTGTTTGACGCTTTTTAACTATTTGTGGATCGAAACTACCTGTCCTATCCCTAGGAGTTAGCAGATCAAAGGAACCAGAACTTGTACGTAAAGTTTTAGAGCTTTTGCCATTTCTTCTATTATTTTCTGTTGAATCACTAGATAAATGGTGTGCCATTTCACCTTCTAGACTTACCTCTAGAAGCTTTTTTATCAGAGGCGTTAAAGCACCACCTTTTCCTGTTAAAGGCTTACCTAAACGGATAGAGCACAAAATATTTTCCTACAGAAATTTGTAATCTACTAAACCAACATAGGAATTGTTCTTATTTTCTTCCATGTCTAAAACCTTTAATGTTTATTTAATTAATTTATAACTTTTTATCGCCTTGACACAGTTTATAGAACACTTCCAATTAGTCTACTCATAGCCCCCTTCCTGGCCATATCTATTGGTCAAACTCACTGATCCAGAATGCTTATTGAACAGATCATAAGTAGCATAAGCAGCTAACACCGACTTTCCAGAAAAAGCAATGCCTACCTCTACTACTTCTTTTACATGAGGGTAGTGCAATATTTCAGTATGATAGGCTTGTGCTTGTATTTGCGCTAAGGCCAGCTTAGCTGCGTTTTCTAATTCTTCCTCTTGCCCAACTTGCTTAAATTCTAATAGAAGCGCTTTTGAACCTTCTTTTTTAGGTATTAATAAAAGATCATAACGGCCTAAGCCGCTTTCTCTATTCGACCGTATATAATGGGTTATACCTAAACTTGCTAACATCCCTAACACAAAACCATGATAAAAGCCTTCTGGTATTTTACTTTTTTTTGTATCAAAATAGCTAACACTTCTACACAAAAAGTAGCTAAGCTGCTCTACAAAAGAAGAGACTTCACCAGCTGCCAAATATTTTACAAAAGAATCATATTGCCTCTTTCGCTCAAACTGATTAATGAACCATTCTTGAAAGAATGTGCTATAAAGTTTCCATATTTCATAATTAGGAACTCTGACTCTACAATCATATACATTCGTATAGGCACTTAAATTATTTGTTTCAAAAGTCAAATAACCAGCAAATAATAATAGGCTCCAAAAAGATGTATCGTCTTTATCTAGGATGTCAAAAGAAAGATGTTTGTTAATAGATATATCTAAGGATTCCCGTCGCATCAACTGTTCGAACTGCTCTTTGATATCCGAATCAGCAGTAAGTATCTTTTGTTCGATTAAGTTATTATTACCCGTATTCACCCAATAGACATCAAAGCAACTCGATCTATTGATATAGGAAATAATAGACCAAGGATTATACATGACTAACTTGCCTACTCTGTAACCATTGTACCAATTTCTTACTTCTTCCATGGAAGTATTAAGACCATTTGCTTTAAATAAAGATGAAACCTCATCTTCACTAAAGCCAAAGTGGCTACTATATTCTTCGTCTAGCAAGGTATAGACTTCTAAGTTATTTAACCCAGATAACATACTATCCTTAGAAACACGCAATATTCCTGTTAATACGCCCCTCTCTAGCGTAGTATTACCCTTTAGAGAATTACTAAAGAGATTACGCATAAACTTAACCATAGCTTGCAAGTATCGCTCATTGCCATAAGCTTTATTTAGCGGAGTATCATATTCATCTATCAGAATATATACTTTTTGGCCATGATGCTGATACAAACACTGACTCAGCAGCTTTAAAGAGCTTTCTAACTGTTGCTGATTAGCCTCATTACCTGAAATTCTGTACAGTTTTTTTAGCTGTATTTTATTAACTTTATCACTACTAAATAAATAGGCATAGGACTCATAAAGGGTCGATATCAATTCATACACCGCATTATAAGCTCCTTGAAAATCATCCGAATTGACATCCTTAAAACTTAGCATAATGACAGGATACTTACCTTGATGTTGCTTAAGGTATTTGCCACCATCTAGCCTACCAATGGCTAAATTATCAAATAAGCCTGCTGTACTTATCCCATTAACCTCTGATGCAAAAAAATGCTGAAACATAGACATATTCAGTGTCTTTCCCCAACGACGGGGACGCGTAATTAAGATAACCTTATCACCCTTTTCAAGAAACTCAGCAAGCATGGCTGTTTTATCGCAAAACAGATAGTCTCCTCTCACTAACTCTTGAAAATTATCAATACCAATCGGTAACTTGTACATACTACTGTAGGTCCTTTTGAATTAGTTAGTCGTTATAACTAAGCTTATTACTAACCAATATTGTATATATCATTTATAAAAAGTTCGCCATGGCGAACTTTTTATAACACATCAATAAACGGTTCTGTCGCGTCTATATTTTCGTTAGTAAAGGCTTTTCTTTTAAGTGAAGGGATATATATTGGGTATTATTTGGCCATTAGCATAACAAAATTCTCAAAAGTAGAAAGATGATTTTTAGCTCCAATTACTTGTCCTTTTTGAATCATACGAATGTTTTCTATCCCTGCAATGGTAATGGCTGCAGACTTAAAACACTTAAAACTAAGTATAGGTTTTAGCCGTTTTTTGATAAACCTATGATCTTGTTCAACTCTATTATTCAAGTATTTGTTTTGAAATATTTAAATGGTATGATCTTGATCAAGTTCTGTATTGATCGTATCAAGGGCAGCTTTATTACTACCGCTTTTGTCAATTACTACTTTCTTAGGAATATTATTTTCTGTGATCGCCTTACGAAAAAAAGAAAAAGCTGCAGACTTGTCTCTATTCTCAGATAGAAAAAAGTCAACTGTATCACCATAACGATCTACTGCTCTATATAAATAGATCCACTTCCCGTTTAGTTTAACATAGGTTTCATCCATTCTCCAACTACCACCAACTGGTCGCTTTCTTTTTCTTACTGCTTCATCTATAAGAGGAACAAACTTAATAACCCATCTTTGTAGCGTAGAATGATCAACTCTTGCGCCTCTCATACGCATCATCTCTTCCAAATCTCTATAGCTCAAGGAAAAACGACACTTCATCTAGACAAATAACAGGATGACTTCTGCTGAAGAACAATAGCCCTTAAAATAAGGTAATAATTTGGGCGAAATATTAAACATAATAACTACTTTTTTAACTACAGATACTAAAATAATGATTTTTTAGAATAAACGCGACAAAACCAAATGAAAAGCTTGTTTGATCCGATCTTTTAGTTTATGCAACATGGTGGCTACTGGATGTTACATATTTTTCCCATTTCTCTATCAGTTTAATAAAGTTTTCTGGTAAAGGGGCTTCAAAGGAGATGGCTGCTTCTGTTACAGGGTGCTTAAATCCAAGAACAGCTGCATGGAGTGCCTGGTAAGGCATTAGTTTAAAACAATTATGTACAAAGGCCTTATAGGAGGCATACCGCTCGCCACTAGCAATTACATCGCCGCCATATTGAGGATCACCAAAGACAGGGTGGCCTATATGTTGCATATGCACGCGAATTTGATGGGTGCGTCCTGTTTCTAATCTACAGGCTACAAGGGCAACATGGTGTAGTCGCTTGATCACTTGATAATGGGTAACGGCTCTTTTACCTTGTTGATTGTCTGGAAAAGCTGATATTTTTTGATGGTTATGGCTGTCTTTACCTATATTGATATCAATCGTGCCGATCTCATTTTGGGGATTGCTCCAGACCAATGTATAATAGGTTCGTGTTACGGTATGATTATAGAATTGACGGGTCAAAGCTACCAAGCTCTCCGCTGTTTTGGCCACTACCAATAGACCTGATGTGTTTTTATCAATCCGATGTACCAAGCCAGGCCTGGTGGGCATATTGTCTTTTAAAGGCAAATGCTTATAGCGATACAATAGTCCATGGGCTAACGTTCCGGTTCGATGGGCTGTATCCGGATGTACGACCATTTGGGCCGGTTTATAAACAACAAGTAGGTGGTCATCTTCATATACAATATCCAATGGTATCGTTTCTGGAGTAAGTGTGGCTGCATCAATGGGTTTAGGGATATGCGCTACTATTTCGTCTTCAGGCTGTACCATATAATTCGACTTGATAAAATGTCTATTGACGGAAATCGATCGATTGGCAATCGCCTCTTGGATTTTATTTCGACTGATTTGTAAAATGTCTGATAAAAATTTGTCTATACGGAGATTAGACTGTTCCTTTGTAACGGTAACGACATATTCCGTAAAAAGTGTTTCAGGTAGAGGATAATCTTTCATCTGTAATAGGGTTAATGCATGCGCAGCATGCGCTCAGGCAACGGTGGGGACTTAAGGTAAAGTATTACTGCTTATTTTTATATAATATTTATTTTGTTTTGAAAATTGTATCGATTCAACCTTCTGACCACACTGCCTAAAAACAAGAAAAATCGCGTATTGTAAAAAGTTGCGCATAGAAGAAATAGCCCTTCAATTTAATGGGGCCTCGGGGCGGCTTCTGATTTTCCAGCTTTAGGGGTAACTTTTCACCAACTTTTTGCACAACGCTTGATTTTTTGCTTACTTTTTGATCAAGCAAAAATTAGCATACAAATTCCTTATTATACAAAGTTACGCTATAAAATCTTTTCGCTGCATAAGCGCATCCACCAGTAATATATGTCTAAATAATTTTCGTTTTCTACCAAAGGAGACCTTTCGATCTTCTATTGCACTAGAGGCTAATCGGGAGGACTGGGGTTTTTTCGCTACTACCTCGTGCAAAGGAACAGCTTGAGGTGCTTTGCGCACTACTTGTTTAGTGATGGGAAGGGGCGTAATAGGAGCGGTATCCTTATCCTTTACCTCTATCTCATCTTGATCTTCATCTAGCTCCTCATTAACCGTTGAACCATCCGAAGCAGTCAAATGCTTATATAACCATTGAATGCCCCAAAAGATTAAAACCATAATGACCTTAATCTCTGTTTCAGATTTGCATACAAAAAATCCCATAAGTTGAAAAATAAGAAAACTTCCCCCTGTAAAAAGTTGCAATCAGAAAGTAGAGCTTACAACTGCACAGAAAAACAGTTAAATGTAGAGGCCGCAGGGTGGCTTCTGTGTTTCTCGGTGTGTTTTCAGCAGATTTTTGCACAGGACTTAATTTTTTGCTACTTGTTGATCAACCAAAAAGTAAAATACAAATTCCTTACCTGGAACTTAAGTTAAAAGTAAGCTTTTTTTTCTAGAGTTGACGCTTGATTTCCTTTCGTTCAAAGCCTTCTATAATATCTCCAACTTCAATTTCATCAAAATTTTTAATATGTATACCACATTCAGAAACAGATTTTACCTGTTTAATTTCCTCTAACCCATGCTTTATAGTGTGGATCGCACCCGTAAATACAACCTGCTCTTTCCGAATTACGCGTATCGGATTGGATTGTGCAATAAAACCTGTTTGTACTTGACATCCTGCAATATTACCAATTTTTGAAAAAGTAAAGATCTTTTTAATTTCTGATCGACCAGTAGGAATTTCTTCTATAGTAGGCGCTAAAAGTCCCTGTACCGCACTGCGCAGATCATCTATAGCACTATAAATAATTGAATATTGTTTGATTACTACTCCTTCTCTTTCAGCTAATTTTTTGGCTTGTGCAGATGGTTTAATGTGGAAAGCAATAATAATCGCTTCAGCGGTAGCAGCAAGGAGTACATCAGACTCTGAAACGGCTCCTACACCTTTGTGTAGAATATTCACCTTTACTTCTTCATGTGATAACCTAAGCAATGCGTCTGCTAATGCCTCGATAGAACCATCCATATCTCCTTTAATGATAATATTCAGCTCCTTAAAGTTTCCTACCGTTAAACGACGTCCAATTTCATCAAGGGTAAGGTGGGATTTGGTACGTAATGCTTGTTCGCGCAATAACTGCTGCTTTTTTTGCGCCAATTCTCCTGCCTCTTTTATACTATCCATCACACGAAAAGTATCTCCTGCCCTGGGGGCACCATTTAACCCCAACACTTGTACAGGTGTGGCAGGAGAAGCTGTTTTACGCGCCATGTTTTGATGGTCTAACATGGCTTTTACCTTTCCATAATAGACACCAGCCAGCACAATATCACCTAGATGTAAAGTGCCATCTTGTACAATTCCAGTCGATACATACCCTCTACCAGGATCTAGGAAGGACTCAATAAGCGTACCTCTTGCTTTTTTAGAAGGAGTTGCCCGTAACTCCAGTAAGGATGCTTCCAGAAGAATTTTTTCTAAAAGCTCATTTACCCCTTGGCCTGTTTTAGCCGAAATCTCTTGGCATTGATATTTCCCACCCCAATCTTCAACTAAGATGTTGAGATGGGCTAAATCTTCTTTAACCTTTTCTGGGTTGGCTCGAGGTGTATCAATTTTATTGATGGCAATAATAATTGGACAACCAGCTACTTGCGCATGACTAATCGACTCCTTGGTCTGGGGCATAATGCTATCATCTGCCGCTACCACAATCACAATAATATCGGTTACCTGTGCACCCCTGGTACGCATAGCTGTAAAAGCCTCATGGCCAGGTGTATCTAAAAATACAATCTTTTTGTTTTGATCAGTCATAATATCATAAGCCCCAATGTGCTGGGTAATGCCACCAGCTTCTTTTGCGGTTACTTTTGTAGTACGAATACAATCCAATAATGAAGTTTTTCCGTGATCCACATGCCCCATAATGGTTACAATAGGTGGACGCTCCACAAGCTCGCCACCTCCCTGGTCTATATCCTTGGATGCTTCTTCATCATGTAGGTCAACAAATTCTACGCTATAGCCAAACTCATCTGCAACAACAGTAATGGCTTCTCTATCTAGACGTTGGTTGATCGATATAATCATACCTAAAGACATACAAGCAGAAAGTACCTCATTTACCGTAACGTCCATAAAAGAAGCTAGTTCATTGGCTGAAATAAACTCGGTGATTTTTAAAACTTTTTCTGTTACCTTTTCGTGATATTGACGCTTTTCCTGAGCTTCTAGGTAGGCACTACGCCTATCTCTCTTATATCTAGAGCGTGCACCATCGCCGGCGCTTTGGTGCAACTTTGCTAAGGTTTTTTTTATTTGGCTTTCTATTTCTTGAGAGGATACGCCTTCTTGTTCTTTTGGACCTAATTCTATTTTAGGACCCTTTTCTTTACGAAAATGCGTAACGGGTGCGTTACATTTATTACCGATGGATCTAGGGACAATAGTGATGCCTATGGGGTTTTTTAACCTAGCTGGTGGCTTTGTGTCTCCTATTTTAGAGGTACCCATTGAGCCATTCAGCTTTTGTGATACCCTTCCACGGCTATAGCGATGCCTTCTAAAGGCAGATTCAGGTAACGTCATTTTGCCTACTATAGTAGGTCTTTTAAATTGATCTAAAAAAGTTATTTTATCTGGTTTAGCAGGGGCTTGTTCCGTTGCTTCCTCCAATTGCTTTAAAGGTGCTGTAGTGCCGGATTCTACTATTACTGGAACAGGTGGCAATGCTGTCGTGTCAGTAACAACAGACTGACTTTCAGCTTTAACTTTTTCAGCAGCTAAGTCAATCTTCCCAATAGCCTTTAAACCAGGTAAAACCGGAACAGAAGCTTGATAATGAGTAGGCGGTGCGGTGTGTTCTTGCACTACGCTTTTAATTTTTGCTTGCGTTTCTGTCTTCTTTTTGGCCTGTTCTTTACTTTTTACACGAGTATGTTTACTAGCCAAAGCAGAAAGACTTGGATAGGTTTTGCCAATGGTTACATACGCAGCTTCTTGTTTATCCACACCAGCTGAGATAAATTCAGCAGCGAGCAAATTAAATTGTTCAACCGTTATCTTAGCATTGGGCTTATTGTCTACTACAAACCCTTTTTGGGCTAAAAAAGAAGCAATGGTCTCTGTTCCTACATTTAATTTTCGAGCCACTTGGCTGAGTCGCATGTTTTTTTCTTCATTCATGGGCTATCTTTCTCTATCTAGAAGGCATATTTAGGTTAACCATTAAGCGCCTGATCTAATATAGCATAGATTTCATCTATCGTTTCCTCTTCCAAATCAACACGTTGCTCAAGGGTTACCCTGGATAAGGTTAAAACACTTCTAGCTGAGTCTAAACCAACTTTATGCAATTCCTCTAAAATCCAAGGCTCAATCGTGTCACTAAACTCAGAAAGCGGAATATCATTTTGCGCTAAATGGTTGGGAATGTCTCTATAAACATCTATTTCTTTGCCAATGAGCAGACCTGCTAGTTTAATGTTTTGGCCTCCTTTACCAATGGCTAATGCAATTTGATCAGGATCTAAGTAGACAGACACTCTTTCACCATTTTGCTCGACCCGATTAATGCATGCAGGGCTTAGGGCACGGGCAATATACAGCTCTAAATTATCAGTATAATTGATAATATCAATGTTTTCATACTGGAGCTCTTTAGTAATACCATGTATACGAGACCCTTTGATACCTACACAGGCCCCAACTGGGTCAATTCTATCATCAAAAGTCTCAACAGCTACTTTGGCACGAGCCCCTGGGTCTCTTACAATTTTTCTTATGGCAATAAGCCCATCCTGGATTTCAGGAATCTCATTTTCAAATAGTCTTTCTAAGAAAAGAGGAGATGTCCTAGAAAGTATAACGCGCGGAATCGCATTATTAAATGTCATCTTGCAAACGACCGCACGAATATGCTCTCCTTTTTTAAATTGATCCTTAGGTATTTGCTCTGACTTTGGTAAAAAAAGCTCATTGTTTTCATCATCCAATAAGATCACTTCCTTACTTAGAATTTGATTTACTTCAGCTGAAATCAAGCAACCCACTAGCTGTTCATATTTATTATATAGGGACTCTTTCTCTAGTGCTCGAATCTTTTGTATAAGCATTTGCTTGGCAGTCAGTATGAGCCTTCTACCAAAATCGGAAATTTTAATTTCCTCGGATAGCTCTTCCCCTAGCTCAAAATCAGCCTCTATTTTTCTAGCTTCCGAAAGTGGTATTTTATTAGGCGCAGATGCGTCTACTGCATCATCAGCTATAACTTCACGAAAACGCCATATCTGCAAATCTCCTTTATCAAGATTGATAATGATATCAAAATTATCACTGTTTCTAAATTTGCTGAGCATAACCGCACGAAACACATCCTCTAAAATACGTATGACGGTGGGCCTATCAATATTTTTAGATTTAGCAAATTCTGCAAATGATTCTACTAATTTATTACTATCCATTGATCACTTAAAACATAAGTACGCATAAAAGCAAAATATCCACAAAAAGGCAGAACAAAGGGAACCCTACAACAACAGGCTGTCTGGTCAGGGCTATACAACTAGGTTACACGCTTTACTCATTTTTATTAAAGGTTACACAAACGTACGCTGGGAATTAAAAATAATAATTTAATTTAGTGTAACTAAAAATCCAATCCCAAACGGATGCTATGTAGCAACCCTAATATTATGCTTTTTTAGAATGATTCCAGTTTACAGCGGTAAGATTGGAATCCTAGCAATATACAAAAAAAATAGCTCTAAAACATTTTAGATTTTATAGAAATAGTCAAAAGTAAGTTTTAATCTTACTTAATATCTTAGTAGTACATTATACACGATAGTAACGTGAGTTCTGGATTTATTTTACTGATTTACAACAATTTAATATCAATTATTTAGTTAATATTTGCACCTATTTAATAAGTTTTTATATCTAATTTTATAAATATAATATATATAATAAACTGATTACCAGAATTATTTGTTATTCAACTACCTATTTAACTGTCTAATAAAACAAATTTTATAAATTTTCATTGATATTGATTATCAAATGAAAAAATAATCTAATCCCGAACTCACGTTAATAGCTTTTTACAAGGAGTGGTTTTTTGTTTTTAGGCAGTGTTTCTCAAAAAGCTAGATGGATACTTTTCTCCTTGCCCCATCACATTGCCAGAGAGCAGAACGCATGGTCTTATTTTTGCTTTTGATGATGTCAAATCATAGATACATTTCAGTTATCTTCAACTTATTTTGCATTCCAAACCCAAGGTTATGTTGCCATTTAACGACTACGCTTTTATATACTTTATAGGTATTGGTGGCATAGGCATGAGTGCTTTGGCACAATTATGCGCTAAGCAAGGTTACCAAGTTTTTGGGTATGATCAGTACCCATCTGCTGTAGTATTACAACTTGAAAGGGAAGGTATTACGATATATTGTAATGATACGCTGACTGCTATTCCTGAAGTTATTTGCAACCAACCCAACCAAACCCTAGTGATTTATACACCAGCTATTCCAACCGATAGTCCTATTTTAAACTATTTTAAAGGGGCTGGTTACAAGATCCAATCACGTGCAGAGGTTCTAGGAATTATTTCCAAACCATTTGCTACGATAGCAGTGGCGGGTACACATGGCAAAACGACTACTTCAGCTATGATCGCCCATATACTCTATCAAAGCGACCTGCCAATGGTTGCCTTTGTGGGAGGTATGATGCGTCTATATGATACCAACTTATTATACAATCGTTCATTAGAGGACGTAGAACTAATGGTAGCAGAAGCCGATGAGTTTAATAGATCTTTTCTCCATCTTCAACCCACCTTTAGCATTGTGACTGCCGCAGATGCAGATCATCCAGAAACCTATACAACAACAGCCCTTATGGAGGATGGTTTTATAGAGTTTATCCAAAAAAATCAGAAAAATTTACTTATACAACATAGAGCTGCAGATCAGCTAAAAGTGTGCAACCATTATGACAAACCTTTCCTAACCTATGGGTTGGATCAAGGAGATGTGGTAGCGGGTAATGTAGCTATTGCACCCCATCAAAGTACTTTCGACTATTTAGGACCGGGTACAACCATTTCTAATGTAGTTTTACCTATAGCGGGATTATATAACATTGAAAATGCATTAGCAGCTATTACAATCTGTTTGACACTTGGTATAACAGAAACCCAAATACGGACTGCCATTGCCAATTTTCCTGGTATAAAAAGGCGCTTTTCTTTTGTTTGCAACCATGAGCAGTATCTTTTTATAGATGATTATGCGCATCATCCTGTAGAAATTAGTGCTTTACTAAGCTCGGTTAAAAAGCTCTATCCTAATAGTGCTATAACGGCTATCTTTCAACCCCATCTTTTTTCACGTACCCAAGCTTTTTATAAAACATTTGCTACTAGCTTAAGTCTAGCAGATCAGGTTTTTATATTACCCATCTATCCAGCCAGAGAGGTACCCATTCCAGCTGTTACCGCACAACTTATTTTTGATGAACTAACCTGTAAAAGAAAAGCCTTGGTGACCATGGATGGTTTACTTACAGAGCTGACTGTTTGTGCCACGATTCAAGCACATCAGATCATCCTTACCATTGGTGCGGGAGATATAGGCCAGGCGGTTTCAGCTATAGCTACTACCTTACAACAGATTTTTGGGTATACACATTAAAATATAGGCCATTTGAGACCGTTGTGATAGGTCGATAATATAATTTTGCTATTTTTCTAGCATTATTTTTTTGATTTTTAGTGTTATGGGTCTAAATATTCTTATTATTTATTGATTTTCAGGTTTATTTCAGTTTATTTTTGATAGACCATTCCCCTAAACACCTTTTAATATGCTATTTGGCGACCTGTATAAGTTATAGGCTATTGCGTCCAAAACGTATTGTGTATGGGTTTTAGCAAGACCTATATAACGCGCTCTTGAACTTCGGAACCAACTTTTGATACTTCCAAATACGCGTTCCACCTTATACCGAGTTTGAGCTACTAACGTGAGTTCGGGATTAGATTATTTTTTCATTTGATAATCAATATCAATGAAAATTTATAAAATTTGTTTTATTAGACAGTTAAATAGGTAGTTTAATAACAAATAATTCTGATAATCAGTTTATTATATATATTATATTTATAAAATTAGATATAAAAACTTGTTAAATAGGTGTAAATATTAACTAAATAATTGATATTAAATTGTTGTAAATCAGTCAAATAAATCCCGAACTCACGTTACTAATTTATTAAACCGCTTGGCAGTAGGTGATAAGGGATTATTTCTAGTGGCTTTCTTCTGAATAGCTGATTTTAAGGCTTTATTCTTTAATAAGGTTTCATTAGGTGAGCCGCTGCAGCCCTTATCTGCATATAGCCTACTACCTGCTTTTAGCTCTACTTTATCCAATAAGACTTGTAAATGAGCACTATCATGACTAGATGCTTTTGTGGTACTGACTGCTAGGACTAAGCCTTCTTTACTTTCCACAAGAACGTGTCGCTTATACCCATAGTAGAGATTATTTCCTTTTTTTGTCCAACTCGCTTCTGGATCTACACCTTTTTGATAACTTTCAGCTACAGTTATAGTGCCATCTTCATGGAGATCATAGCTTTTTTTACCTTTAGGCCGTCTAGGCGTGGGGGTAATAGAGGCATCAACAACTGCACCATGTTGAACGAGTAGTCCATGTGCAGCTAGCTGATCATTAATCATTTTCAATAACTTTTCTAGGGCCTTTTGTTCGGTAAAGGAAGTCCTAAATCTGCTTAATACACTATGATCTGGAACAGAACTATCCATCGAAATACCACAAAATCTGCTAAAAGTAATACGATCATTTACTTCTTCTTCTACTTGATAGTCACTGAGTGCATACCAGGTCTGAAGCAAGAACATTTTAAACAAAAGCAGCGGACTATACGCTGGCTTTCCTGATAAATGTAAGCCTTTAGGGTAATATGAGCGGAGTAATTTTTCTACTGATGACCAATTAACTAGCTTATTAATTTGATCAAAAAAGGTATGTTTGCATTTACCCCTGTTCGCTGAAATATCTGCCAAACTTAACTGACCACTTGTTTGAATTGCCATAACAATACTATTAAAAAGCTTAAGTATAAACGATTAAAGAAGTAACATAATTTAACTATTGTATAACACTAAAAGTCACTTTTTATACCAAAGCTTAAAACTCTATTGCAACGGCCTCCATTTAAAAAAAGCGCCAACATGATGGCAACCCTCATCATAAGGTTACATAAGCGCGCTAGAAGCGATCAGAAAATCAGCTTAATGACGACCTATAGAATGGATGCTGATTGCCTAGCTTTAAGCGTGATTTTTCAGCAACTTTTTGTATCAGTGTTTGCTTTTTTGCATACTTCTTGATCAAGAAAGTTGAAAAAGTCCTTTTAAAGGGCTATATTTGACCCCTGATGCTGGATCCATTGAAAAATAGGTTCCCTTTGGACAAAGGGTTAGCTTAGCATAGAGCGGAATCCCTAAATTTATAATGACAGATTGTATCTCTGCAAGGTTTATCTACCTATACCACACTTAGTGCTGCTTTGGATTCAGTAAGTGGCTTTCAGCTAAATCACTTAATGGCTATGCAATATAACACACTTCTATATCGCTTCTTTTTTGATCCACTTGCACATGGTATAGCTTGTGTAATCGTGGCTTACCTAGTTGCACCTGCTCAATTTGTAAAAGTAGTCTATCAAGAAACAGGCGAATCATATTCCTCTATTGTCACAAGATGTATACGTGCTAAAAATTTTAAATTGTTTTTTTCCGGAGCACATATTTATGCACTTCGACAGTTTATAGCTGCTTTGGCCTTTGGGGGTTCACAATGGCTTTTCCTTTGTTCTACGGGCTATTGTGCGATAACCAATTTTACGCTATTGGTCATCTGGGAGTGCTTTTTAGCTGGAATAGTAGAAACGGTTGTCACCATATACAGCGAAACAAAAGAAATTGCCGCTAATAAAGGTTCTTTAATGAAACGAAAAGAAAAGGTTATGGATATTTTAACCCCCGTTCTTTTAAGGAACATACTGGGTGGCTCGGCATGTATACTGGCCTACGAATTTACAAAAGATATAAGTGGGATAGGCGCAAATATAGTTGTGAGTGCGTTGTTGGGTATAGCTGTATCTGCCTTAAGTATGCCATTTGATCTGATCGCCACTCAAAATTGTGGCTCAGAGGTGCGTATGACTTGGATAGGTCGATTAAAACATAACATTATAGTTGAAAAAAAAATTTTTGCAATCTTTAATGGATTAACCATGCGCATTTTGCAAATCGTTCCTTATTCTATTGCCCACAGCCTTGTAATGGTTTTCCTGGGAAAATGCTAAGGTTAAGAATGATGTATCCTATTTTTTTTGATAAAAGGAATTTGTACGCTATTTTTTGCTTGTTTTTGGGTAGTATGACCAGAAGGCTGAACGGATACCCGTTTAATAAACTTAAAATCAATATGAAACAAATAAGCGTCCTACTAAAAAAATGGCACCTTATGCACTGGCCTATTAAGGGCAGTGCGCTGCAAAAATTTTTTTCTATGGCCATCTTAATGTTTCTTATTTTGTTGAATCAAAATTTAATCCGTGGCATAAAAGATGGTCTTGTCGTTACCTTAATAGGAGCAGAAGTATTGAGCTTTATTAAACTATTTGTTGAAATGCCCGCAGGGATTTTATTTGTAGTGATCTATACCATCTTATGTAATCAGGTCACAACAGAAAATATTTTTAGAGGCATTATACTTTTTTTTCTCTTTTTTTTTATTCTATTCGGCTTTTTTTTGTTTCCTTATCAAACGCTATTACATCCCGATCCTTGTAGGGTAGATGCTTACATTAAGCTTTATCCTCATTTTAAATGGTTCTTTATCATGTGGGGTAAGTGGACATTAATACTCTTCTACATGCTAGGTGAACTGTGGCCCATGATTGTTTTTACCCTGTTATATTGGCAGTTGGCCAATAAAATAACTACAACAGAAGAAGCGGGTCGGTTTTACTTCTTTTTCAACTTGATTGGACAAGCCAATCTACTTATTTCCGGCACTATCATAGTATACTTTTCGCATACCGATCATTTTTTATTACGCTTTACAGATAGCTATAAAATGGAAGCAGCATCAAAAATAGCCACGCTGATGATCGTTATTACCTCCTTATGTCTCTTTATTCTACTTTTACACAAGTATATCGAAAAGTATATTATCTACAGTCAAAGGGTACCAGCCAGGCCAGCTACCACATTACAATTAGGACTATATAAAAGTTTTAAAATGATTTCCACATCTAAATACCTTGCATTAATTTGTGTATTAATGATCTCTTACTCTATGGTTGTACACTTAATAGAAGGCCTCTGGTTTTATGAAACCAGTCTTTTTTATAAGAAAGATCCTACAAGTTTTATTACTTACCAAGGTAAGGTCTTATTCTGGACAGGCGTTTGTACATTGTCTTGTTCTTGTTTTGGTAATGTAGTGATTCGAAAGCTAAGTTGGTTAGGTGCAGCACTGATTACACCTGTTACAACACTTATAGTGGGAGGCTGTTTTTTCCTGCTTATCATTGCCACGCATTACAACTTTTTATCAGAGACTATAATGGGTATATCCACTTTAGCTGTTATTGTAACCATTGGTGGTCTACAAAACGTATTAGCTAAGGGAACTAAATATTGTTTTTTTGATGTAACCAAAGAGATGGTTTACATTCCCTTAGACTGTGAAATGGGCACAAAAGGAAAAGCAGCGGTTGATATATTAGGTGGAAAAATAGGGAAATCTGCGGGGGCTATTTTACAAGTTATCTTTTATACTATTTTCACTTCTGCACAGCCCAATCAACTGGCGCCATTTTTAATGGTAATATTTTTGTTTATTTGCATCGTTTGGATGACAGCAGTTTGCATGCTCTCAAAAAAATACCATAGCCTAATCAACAAGGCAAACTGTCCAATTTTCAGGCCAAGCTTAACCAAGGCTAAATAAAGGCATTTATATCACACTTTTTTATCAAGAAAAAAGTGTGATATAAATCAGGCCCTGTGTAAAAAGTTTCTGAAATCCCCCCTTACATCGAGAAAAGCAGAAGCCACCTTTCAGCCCCTATTTCAATTATTTTTCTTTTCAACTGCAAGCTGCACTTTCTGATTGCAACTTTTTTAAGGAGGTGGTTTTTTTATTTTTTTCGTGGAACGGCCATACCGCTAAATAGGTACTACCATTTAGTACTCACCTCAGTTCGGGATTAGACATATTGTGAACCAGTCATATATATATTAGTTATAGTTTGCTGTCTTTGAAGCTTGGTCATGCCCAGCTCCGCAGTAATGGAATAATAACCAAGGGTATCTGTATGTTTGAACCAAAAATCTGCTAATTTGGCTTGAATGTTATATAACCGCATTCTATGCGAAAATGGAATATAAAAACATTTTAGATCAAGGAAAAGTTTACTACTGGAATAGTAGATCAATTCTGAATCTAAACTTCCCAATGGCACCCCCCTATAGCTTACACGAACGATATCACAAATTTGCAGTAAGATGGCTACAATACGGACAACGGCTAGATCAGAAGCATTCTGACCGTTAAGCATGGCACCACGGTACAATTTGTAACGCTTTAATCTATTCAGCTCCACTAATATAGAGACTATTTTTAAGCCAAAACGCTTTTGAATGGTTGCTTTCTGGACTAAGCCTTGTAAGAAAGGTGGCGCTAAGATCGCAGTAATAACACCAGGAAGACCCAAAGACAGCTCCATAACAGCAATCATAGCTACCTCGATAGATGCCCTTAGGGAATGCTTGAACATTTTTGAATTTGCTTGTCTTGCAATCCTTTCTGCCCATGAATACGCCTCCTGTATCTTTGGCCAAGTATGTTTTATTTCTTTTGGCGTTTCAGACACCGCTCTTGTAAGTTGATGCAAGTTCCAATCATTTAGATTGAGTATTTCATTTCTTTTCATGACTCTATACAATCAAAAGTTTCCTACATAAACCAATTGCGTAATGTACGGCTTTTGGCTAATGCCTCACTTCAAGTAAAGTTCTTTACTTCGCTTCAAAGTTACAACTTTATACATTTGCATGGCAAACAATAGAAGCAGCAATGCTCTAATTTTGGGAAGCCTCCAAAGCGAATAAACTATAATTTAATTATAAACAAAGCCCAATAGAATTACAAAAATAAAACTGGTATTAGATAGCTCCTTCACTATCGCTGCTCACACCCAAAGCAAAAAAATATTTTTATATCTTACTTATTGCTTGATCAAAGCGTGGGGCAAATCCTTCCATTAACCCTGCACGAATAACATAGCACTTAATAGTACCTGAGGCCGGAATCGAACCGGCACGATATCACTATCATTGGTTTTTGAGACCAACGCGTCTACCCATTCCGCCACTCAGGTAAAAAAGCGAAAGCAACTACCAAATAGATGTCTATGAGCAGATAGAAAGAACCATTCAAAGTGGATAGGTAAGAGGTCGCGAGTGGGGTTGAACCACCGTAAGAGGTTTTGCAGACCTCCGCCTAACCACTCGGCCACGCGACCCAAATACAGCAACTACCCTTTCTCTTCTCCTTTTGTGTTCTGTTCTAATTTTTCTTTCAAGTCAGCAAAAGCTTCAAACCCTTTAGCAGATGGTGCTTCCTCTATTTT
Organism: Cardinium endosymbiont of Oedothorax gibbosus; assembly: GCF_936981045.1. Taxonomy (GTDB): domain Bacteria; phylum Bacteroidota; class Bacteroidia; order Cytophagales; family Amoebophilaceae; genus Cardinium. The sequence goes on along the minus strand of NZ_OW441264.1, from coordinate 172,389 downwards.
TCCTTTTGTATCCCCTTTTGTTTTGCCCTCAACTTTAGTTTCCATTTCTGGATTAAAAAGAATTTGATATGACAAAATTATTTTTTTATCTCCTTTAGAAAATTTGATTACTTCAAAATCTAACTCCTCTCCAACTTCTGCTTCCCTACCATCTGATTTAATTAAATGCTGCTGCGGCACATGACCTTCTATACCATGCGCCAATTCAACCATTGCCCCACGACCTGGAGTCTTTTTCAGTACAGTACCTTTATGTAGCGTACCTATTTGGAAAATCTTTTCACAGGCATCCCATGAATTTCTCTGCTTTAATCCAAGTGAGAGGCGCCTGTTTTCCCGATTAATACCTAATACGATCGTTTCTAATTTTTCACCCAATTTCAACACGTCAGCAGGGTGTGCCACCCGTTTAGTACCAGAAAGACGAGAAACGTGCAACAGACCTTCAATACCTGGTTCTAGCTCTATAAAAGCACCAAAGTGGGTCAGATTGCGCGCAATACCTTCATGGGTGGTCCCTACTGCATAAGTAGATAAGAATGTATCATGTTCCCACGGATCTCCAGTTAATTGCTTGATGCCCAAAGATATTTTATGATTCTTCCGATCCAATGACAATATATAGGTATCAATGGTATCACCTATTTTGTAATATTCATTGGTATCACGCAAATATTGTGACCATGAAATATCTAAAACATATACAAAACCTTCAACACCTGGCATCAATTCTATAAAAAGGCCATAATCAGCAATATTGGTTATGGTGCCCTTAATGGTGGATCCTACTTGCACCGTCTCTGGAAGGGCATCCCATGGATGGCCTTGAAGCTGCTTCAAGCCCAAAGAAATACGCTTTTTATCTTCATTAAAACCAATGACCACTACACTTAGCTTTTGGCCAAGCGTAAACAGCTCCTCTGGATGGTTGACCCTACTCCAGGCCATATCTAACTTATGGAGTAAGCCATCTACCCCCCCTAAATCAATAAAAGCACCAAATTTAGTGATGTTTTTTACATAGCCCTCTAGAATTTGACCTTTTTCAAGCTTACTCATGATTTCGAGTTTCTGTCCTTCTAGTTTTTTCTCAGTTAGTGCTTTATGGGAAACAACCACATTATCATTGGCATGATTGATTTTAATAACCACTACATCAATGGTTTTACCTACAAAAACATCAAAGTCTAAAACAGGCCTAATGTCAATTTGTGAACCAGGTAAAAAGGTTTCAATATCACAGACCTCTACAATCAATCCTCCTTTAGTTCTACGTTTGACAAGTCCTTCTAATACCTCCCCATGTTCCAATGCATGCTGAATTTTCTCCCAAGCTCTTACTAATTTTGCTTTTTTACGAGAAAGAACCAATTGACCTTTGGCATTTTCTGTTTCTTCTATATATACTTCAACCTCGTCACCTGGTTTTAATTCAGGCAGATCCCTAAACTCAGAGACAGAAATTAAACCATCGGACTTGTACCCAACACCTACAATAACATCTTTATTGGTGATGCTTATCACAGACCCTTTTATTACTTCATACTGGCTAATAGCGCTTAAGGTAGTTTCATATATTGCGGCAATATCTGCTCTTTTTTGATCTGTATATGCACTGCCTAATTTACCAGCCTTGTCATATTGATCCCAGTTGAAAACTCCTTCTGTTGCATTCATAAGGGGAAGGTGTTGACTTTTATGATTACTTGAAAACAGCTATTAAACTACTCGTTTGATGCTGCTTTACGTAGTTAAAAAATGAAATTAAATATACGACTTCTACATAAGTGCTCAGAACTGAATAGTCAGCCTTGCCTTACAAGCTATAAAGTTACAAAAAAAATATAAGGATTCGTATGGGTTACCTAATGTTAGACATATTTCATTAGCTTATATTCATAACGCTGGTTGGGGATTACAATATTTTTGGTTTTGTCGCGTTTATTCTAAAAAATCATTATTTTAGTATCTTCAGTTAAAAAAGTAGTTATTATGTTTAATATTTCGCCCAAATTATTACCTTATTTTAAAGGCTATTGTTCTTCAGCAGAAGTCATCCTGTTATTTGTCTAGATGAAGTGTCGTTTTTCCTTGAGCTATAGAGATTTGGAAGAGATGATGCGTATGAGAGGCGCAAGAGTTGATCATTCTACGCTACAAAGATGGGTTATTAAGTTTGTTCCTCTTAATAGATGAAGCAGTAAGCAAAAGAAAACGACCAGTTGGTGGTAGTTGGAGAATGGATGAAACCTATGTTAAACTAAACGGGAAGTGGATCTATTTATATAGAGCAGTAGATCGTTATGGTGATACAGTTGACTTTTTTCTATCTGAGCATAGAGACAAGTCTGTAGCTTTTTCTTTTTTTCGTAAGGCGATTACAGAAAATAATATTCCTAAGAAAGTAGTAATTGACAAAAGCGGTAGTAATAAAGCTGCCCTTGATACGATCAATACAGAACTTGATCAAGATCATACCATTCAAATATTTCAAAACAAATACTTGAATAATAGAGTTGAACAAGATCATAGGTTTATCAAAAAACGGCTAAAACCTATGCTTAGTTTTAAGTGTTTTAAGTCTGCAGCCATTGCACGCCGGCACAGGTGTGCAACAAATGGGGTGTAAGTCCCCTGACTCTAATTTGTCTATTTCGGGAGTCTAGATTGAACCGATCTTCGAGGCTGATTTTCATGAATGTTCATACGGCTATAGACCGAAACGAGGAGCCAAACAAGCGAGTTTAGTGATCCGAGAAGATCTATACCAGCAGGCATGGGGCGTAGTTGAGATTGATTTTCAATCATACTTTATTAGCATCCCACACGAAAAGTTATTAAAACTTATTAGTAAAAGGATAGCAGATGGCAGTATGTTGAAGCTAATTAAACAAACCCTAACAACGTCAATAGTAAAACAAGGTAAAATTACATGCAAGAAAGTTGGAGTACCGCAAGGATCACCAATATCACCGTTGTATAGTAATATCTACCTAAATGTTATAGACCAAGTGTGGCACTCAAGGGGGTATCCAGAAAAGCTAAGCGCAACCTTGCATAGGTATTGTGATGATGCAATTTTGGTATGTCGTAAGAGTGCTAGCTTAGCGCTGGAGAAATTCACAGAATTAGTAAAGAGGTTATCGCTCATTATTAACCACCAAAAGACACGAATAACGAAACTGAAAGAAGGCTTTAACTTCATAGGTTTTTACTTTGTAAAAAGTAAAGAGTCCAACAAGTGGCAGAAATAGCATTTATGTATTTCCAACGAAACAATCCCAACAAAGCATCCGTAACAGACTAAAATACCTGACTTGTAGAAGAGCACCAATCAAACCTCAAACATTCATCGAGCAAATAAAACCAGTAGTGTTAGGATGGGTTAACTATTTTAAACATACGAATGCGAGTGAAGCTTTTGTTAGATTGCAGGACTTTATTAATAACCGATTTCGCAGATACTTAACCCATAGAAGAAAAGGCCGTGGGTGTGGGTGGAAAAGCTATCCCAATAGCAAACTCTATACAATGGGGATGTTGTACATTGGTAGTGGAATGATTAAGTATCCTGAGAGAGTTGTGCAAGGTTTATGAAGAAGACTGTCGGACCGTCATATTCGGGAAAACTGAACGTACGGTGGGATGAGAAGAGAATGGGTAAACAATGAAGAATCAAGTTAGTCAGCTACTGTATTGCGAGCAATCAGAAGCAATAGATATGCCTAATTTTAAGTGTCCAACGATTTCTTTACTCTAGAATTTATTAAACCTCTTGGCAGTAGGTGATAAGGGATTATTTCTAGTGGCTTTCTTCTGAATAGCTGATTTTAAGGCTTTATCCTTTAATAAGGTTTTGTTAGGTGAGCCGCTGTAGCCCTTATCTTCGGAAGTGTTCTATAAACTGTGTCACATCTCCTGTTCATCTCAACGTCTCTTTTAATCTACCGGGAAAAAAGATGTCTATCTGAGATATGGTCAACGCCCAGTTTCGCAGCGGAATAGTCCATTTATCCTCGATCTTCTTTATGGCACAATATACTAATTTATACAAAGCATTTATACTGGTAAACGCTCCTTTTGTCTTGGTAAACTTCCTAATCTGCCTATGCAAGCTTTCTATAGGATTGGTGGTATAAATTAGCCTTCTGACAGAATCTGAATACTTAAAATAACCAGACAAATGTTCCCAATTATTTTGCCGAGATTTGGTAACCATTGGATACTTCCCCCCCCATTTTTCTTCTAATTCCAATAGATAATGCTCAGCAACTTCCTTACTTGAAGCTTGATATATTTGCTTTAAATCAGTTAAAAAACGTTTTACGTCTTTGCTAGCTACGTACTTGAGTGAGTTTCGTATCTGATGTACTACACAGACCTGCACTTGTGCATTAGGGAAAACGCTATTTATGGCTGAAGGAAAGCTTTTTAGGCCATCAACACAGGCAATAAGGATATCTTCTACACCTCTTTCCTTAAGCTCGTTAAGTACACCCAACCAGAAGTTAGCCCCCTCACTTTCAGACAAATAAAATCCCAATACTTCTTTTTTACCCTCTTGATCTATGCCTAATAAGGTATACATGCATTTGCTTACACATCTGCCATCTTCTTTTACCTTAAAAAACATCCTATCCATGAAAACTATCGGATAAACTGATTGAAGAGGGCGGTTACGCCATTCATTTATTATCGGTAACAAGCTATCTGTAATAGATGATATTTCAGCAGCTGATACTTTATGATCATAGATCTCTTCAACATGAACGGCTATAGATTTATAGCTCATACCACTAGAAAACATGCTTAAGATCTTGCTTTCCAGCTCAGGATGTAGGCTTGTTTGACGCTTTTTAACTATTTGTGGATCGAAACTACCTGTCCTATCCCTAGGAATTAGCAGATCAAAGGAACCAGAACTTGTACGTAAAGTTTTAGAGCTTTTTCCATTTCTTCTATTATTTTCTGTTGAATCACTAGATAAATGGTGTGCCATTTCACCTTCTAGACTTGCCTCTAGAAGCTTTTTTATCAGAGGCGTTAAAGCACCACCTTTTCCTGTTAAAGGCTTACCTAAACGGATAGAGCACAAAATATTTTCCTCCAGAAATTTGTAATCTACTAAACCAACATAGGAATTGTTCTTATTTTCTTCCATGTCTAAAACCTTTAATGTTTATTTAATTAATTTATAACTTTTTATCACCTTGACACAGTTTATAGAACACTTCCTATACGGCATAAACTTTATGAGAAATTCATCAACAGCATAATATATTTCAACTAATTATTTCTACATTCATAACTGGCTCCTTTGGATAATCTGGTTAGTATTTTTTTATCTCCAAATTTAAAACACAAAGAAGCTTTTTAAAGCTATTTTTTAACAAGCTAATCCCGAACTCACGTTATCATCCAAACCAGAAATTCTTGTTTGACGATTAGGCAATAAAATAGGTTCAAAAGTCGATGCTCTATCTCTGGGTACTTCAACCGATATAACGCCATTATCAGTAATAACTTGCTTACTGGATAATCCATTACGTACATTCTCTGAATCACTACGTGCATACTTATTTATAACCTAAATGGTCATCCATTTCTGACTGTAAACGTGAGTTCGGGATTAGATTATTTTTTCACTTGATAATCAATATCAATGAAAATTTATAAAATTTGTTTTATTAGACAGTTAAATAGGCAGTTGAATAACAAATAATTCTGGTAATCAGTTTATTATATATATTATATTTATAAAATTAGATATAAAAACTTGTTAAATAGGTGCAAATATTAACTAAATAATTGATATTAAATTGTTGTAAATCAGTCAAATAAATCCAGAACTCACGTTTTAAAGTAGTGCATTGAAAATTTGGTAACGCTTTCATTTTAAACTGGTTCCTTTGCAACGTTATGATAGCCTTAACAATTTAAAGGTATCTTTTTATCTCGGTTCTTTTTTGTTAAATTTGATGCTCCTTATACTTAGTTACACTATGGTAATCGTATACCAAATCCTGGGTATATACTAATCAGAAAAATTTTAATTTTTACATTGATCACAAACAACAGATATGAAAGTAATAGAGATTTTAGGGTATAAAAGAGCAAATCTCGGTAAAGCTGAGTCTAAAAAGCTAAGAACAGCTGCACACGTTCCAGGTGTATTGTATGGCGGCACAGAACAAGTACATTTCCATATGCCTATGGTTTTTTTACGTGATTTGGTTTACACACCTTATGCCCATTTTGTAGATCTAAATATGGAAGGAGCTATTTATAGATGTATTCTACAGGAAATGCAGTTCCACCCTGTAAGTGAAATGATGTTGCACGTGGATTTTTTGCAAATTTTTGATCATAAAAAAATTAAAATGCAGATTCCTACTGCATTTGTTGGTAAAGCCATAGGTGTGACCAAGGGGGGTGTGCTCTCTAAAAAACAAAGAAAACTAACGATTGCTGCATATCCTAAAGATATGCCATCGATGGTCCATATCGACGTTTCTGATCTGGATTTAGGACAAATTGTACGTGTATTCCAAATTCCAATAGAAAACTATATCATTTTAGCATCGCCTAATACGCCAGTGGCCTCTATTGAAATTCCAAGGGCATTACGTAGTGCCGCCAGTAAAGAGGAGAAAAAAGGCAAGCAATAGTAAATTGCTTTTTGCATGTATTCAGAATATTACCATTGGCTAAAGGGGCAAAATATATTATGAAGTTGTTACTGGTTGGATTAGGCAATATTGGTGCAGAATATGTTCATACTAGGCATAATGTAGGTTTTTTAGTAGTGGATTATCTAGTTGCTCAACAAAAAGGTTCATTTCGAGTAGGTAGACTGGCTGCTACTGCCTCTTTCAATTACAACTATCATCAAATCTATATGATTAAGCCTACAACCTATATGAATGATAGTGGCAAGTCCGTTAGGTATTGGTTGCATCATTTAAACCTACCAATCGAACAAAGTTTAACTATTGTAGATGATATCACACTGCCTTTCGGTACAATGCGCCTACGTTCCAAAGGCTCTGATGCAGGTCACAATGGCCTAAAAAGCATTGCCGATGCTTTAACCTCAGACCATTACCCGCGTCTTCGAGTGGGTATCGGGAACGATTTTCCTAAAGGAGGACTGTCAGATTTTGTATTAGGCAATTTTAATACAAAAGAATTACAAGAGATAGATGGTCACTTAAATAGGGCGTGCCAAATATCGATGGCTTGGTGCAATGGAGGCATTGTGCATGCTATGAACCAGTTTAACTAAACAAACATACCACTAGTGGAAGTGCCAGCCACCTATCCATTCAAGTCAAGCACCTAGCGCATACAAAGATTGTCTTGATTAGACTTTTTACTTGATTAAAAAGTCTAATCAAGCAAAAAATGACATATAAGCCATTAGCTTTTTTTTCACCTTTCTTTAAAAAACTTGGTAAACGTTAAAGGTGTAAGCTGGTGCTGGTACTTGAAGGCATACTCAGCACAATAAAAGCTTTTATAGCAACGCATCTATTTTGGTAGGCTACTTCTGTCATCTATTTATGCATACATTATTTTGTCATCCTCAAAAAACAAACCATACAACGGTTAGTTACCATAATAGAGATCAGTCATATACCTAGCTTTAAAGGCTATACAGAATCAACAGCTTTAACTTTTGCTGCAAAAAACTTAGAATGCTTAAAAAATGGGATATAGTGCTCCTCTACAACAATAGCTGTATTGGTACTAATGTTACGTCCAATTTTTTTTGCTCGTTTTTTTTTAGAAAAACTACCAAATCCACTAAAATGAACGCGATTGTTATTTGTTACTGCATCTTGAATAACATGGAATAACGCATCTAACGTATTTTTGACATCTTCTTTTTCAAGTCCCGTTTTACGAGAGATTGCTAAAATTACTTCTGCTTTAGTCATAACGTATACTAATTTATAAGATTATACAACGGTTGATATGGATGGGTGGTTTTTAATTAGACCAATCAAATCCCTTCCATTCTATGGATAACAAGTTCATTATCATGCCATGAATTTACATGAGACAGTTTGAACTTGCAATTATTTCGCCCAATAAAACGACTATTATTTTTGATAAATAGCAATTTATGCATTACATTTGCATTAGACTGTAGCACTTCGTGCAAGTTTTAAGGTCTGGTAGTTCAGTTGGTTAGAATGCCTGCCTGTCACGTAGGAGATCGCGGGTTCGAGTCCCGTCCAGACCGCTTGTATCTGGGATTAGATAGAAAAACAGTTCCTCTAACAGCTACAAAGTAGCTTAGTAAACAAATAGGCTGTATATACGCATACAGTTTTTGATATGGCTTAATCCCTTAAGCTATACCTAAGGTAGGAAGATAATAGAGGTGATCCAACGCATCTTTTGGGACCTGGCCTATTGGTCATGCTGTGCTTTATAACTTTACTTCGTTTTTGTATTTTTTGTTTCTTATAGTATTGCGCATGATTCAAAGAATTCAATCCCTCTATTTGGGCACAGTATCTATTATTATGGTCGCCTTTCTTAGGGTCGCAGTTTGGGTAAAAGTAGATTTGGATGGTGTTTGTACCATCAGGCCCTATGCACTTATTGCTTCTACAGGGCAACATATTATATTCCCTTATGGCCTGTCCGCTTTATTAGCCTGTTGCCTTATTGTAACCGCAACGTATGCCATCATACGGCATGATAATAGAAAGTTACAGCTTCGTTTAACCGCTGGCATGAATCGAATATTGGTTATATTGCTCATCTTGATTTTAGTGCTTATTAAAAAGGCCCATATAGCCTATCTTCTGAGTGGATATGGTAGCTATAAAATAGGCATTATGCTTCCTTTCATTGCCTTAGTAGCCAATCTATTGGCACGGTATCATATTAAAAAAGATGAACAGTTGGTCAATGAAGATCGCTTAAGATAAGCAGTTTGTATCTTATTGCTTGCTTGACCAAAGAAAGTGATGGCCTACTTTTTTCTTGATCAAGAAGTAGCCCAAAAAATCAAGCCCTGTGCAAAAAGTTGCCAAAAAGTTACCCTTAAAGCTGGAAAAATAGAACTTGCCCACCGTGCAGACTTCAAACAGGCTGATCGGCCGATCAACTTTAGGGTTACCTTTTCTAATCGCAACCTTTTACACATGGGCATTTTTTCTTGTTTTGTGTTGCCAGAAGGCTAAATGGATAGAGGCAAACCGTGCGCTCGGAAGGACTCGAACCCTCAACCTTCGGAGCCGAAATCCGACGTTCTATCCGATTGAACTACGAGCGCGCAACCAAAATTTTGTATATTCGCCAGTAAAGATACAAAATTTTATGCATATATGCTTGTAGCCAAAGAAGTTTGTAAATCTTATCATGGATATAAGATCCTGAAACAGATCCATTTATCCATCCATGCTGGAGAAATGGTAGCCATTATGGGGCCCTCCGGGGCTGGAAAAACCACTTTGTTACATCTTTTATCTACATTAGATAGGCCAGATAGTGGTTCCCTAACGATGGATGGGATAGATCTTATAGAGCTAAAAGGTAGTGGATTGGCCACATTTAGAAATAAAAAAATAGGGTTTGTCTTTCAATTTCATAACCTGTTACCCGAATTTACACTTTTTGAAAACATTTGTATTCCTGGTTATATTGGTTTTTTATCAAAAAAAGAAGTAGCACAAAGGGCTGCTGACCTGTTAGCTTTACTGGGCATTAGCCATCGAAAAAATCATCTGCCAGAGGCGGTTTCTGGAGGAGAACGGCAACGTGCAGCTATAGCTAGGGCATTGATCAATAGCCCATCGATTATTTTCGCGGATGAACCAAGTGGCAATCTTGATGCCAAAAATGCAGAAATGCTGCATGCGCTATTCTTAGATCTCTCAAAGCGGTTAAAGCAAACTTTCGTCTTGGTAACCCATAACCAATCGTTGGCAACCATTGCAGATAGAATTTTATTACTAGAAGATGGTATATTGCAGTCAGCTAAAACGGCTGCTGGCAATGGTAAAGCGTACCATGCGCCATGATTGTCGCTTAAAAAGTATGCAAAATAGCGGCCTTAACGGCTGCTGGCAATGGTAAAGCGTACCATGCGCCATGATTGTCGCTTAAAAAGTATGCAAAATAGCGGCCTTTTAATCCAGTAATACGCCATAGGTTCTGTCGCGTCTATATTTTCGTTAGTAAAGGCTTTTCTTTTAAGTGAAGTTTTGGATGTATATTGGTTTTGTCGCGTTTATTCTAAAAAATCATTATTTTAGTATCTGCAGTTAAAAAAGTAGTTATTATGTTTAGTATTTCGCCCAAATTATTACCTTATTTTAAGGGCTATTGTTCTTCAGCAGAAGTCATCCTGTTATTTGTCTAGATGAAGTATCGTTTTTCCTTGAGCTATAGAGATTTGGAAGAGATGATGCGTATGAGAGGCACAAGAGTTGATCATTCTACGCTACAAAGATGGGTTATTAAGTTTGTTCCTCTTAATAGATGAAGCAGTAAGCAAAAGAAAACGACCAGTTGGTGGTAGTTGGAGAATGGATGAGACCTATGTTAAACTAAACAGGAAGTGGATCTATTTATATAGAACAGTAGATCGTTATGGTGATACAGTTGACTTTTTTCTATCTGAGCATAGAGACAAGTCTGCAGCTTTTGCTTAGTTTTAAGTGTTTTAAGTCTGCAGCCATTGCACGCCGGCACAGGTGTGCAACAAATGGGGTGTAAGTCCCCTGACTCTAATTTGTCTATTTCGGGAGTCTAGCAGGAGGTTGGATTTGTGGGGTGATTCACAGGTTTAAGTTACCTTTAAATGCATCTGCAAAATAGCGGGCTGCAACAAAAGTGAACCTAAATTAGCCTCGTTAAGCCGTTTAAGCGCATTTGCCGACTATCTAGTGGCTACAGGAAGGCTGATAGTAGGATGGAAAAAATAGACCATGACCATCATACAAGTGCCGGGGTGTTAGGGGTTGCACGCTATGAATGTTTCACATCGTAGTCCGGGAGATCTGATATGAATCCAGTAGGCCACTGGAAACTTTATTGTATAAGTAAAGCGAAATCAATAAGGGTGATATCAGAAGTCCGCGGGGTCTATAATACCGTTCGTATTGATTGGGAAACCACTCAAGAGGAAAGGGACCCTACTTCAGTTAACGAGTTTAAAAGAGTTGAGAATGTCTGATTGCCCTAAAGCTATGAACGGAACATTAAAAGTTCAGCAACTCCAAAGAACTCTATATCTCAAATCCAAGCAATGTAAGGAAGTCAGATTTTATAGTATATATGATAAAATTTATCTAAAAGATGTACTTTGGGAAGCTTGGCGTCAAGTCAAAGCAAATCAAGGTTCAGCAGGGATTGATGGTAAAAGCATAAGTGATATAATAGATCAAGGTGAGGCAAAGATTATCAATAAATTGCAGCAGCAACTACGCGCAAAGCTATACAAATTTACCTCAAGCAGGTTGGTAGAAATACCCAAAGCTAAAGGTGGAACAAGGCCACTAGAGGTAATGACCGTAGAAGATCTCATAGTGCTCACAGCAATGAAAATAGTCATTGAACCGATCTTCGAAGCTGATTTTCATGAATGTTCATACGGCTATAGACCGAAACGAGGAGCCAAACAAGCGAGTTTAGTGATCCGAGAAGATCTATACCAGCAGGCATGGGGCGTAGTTGAGATTGATTTTCAATCATACTTTACTAGCATCTCACACGAAAAGTTATTAAAACTTATTAGTAAAAGGATAGCAGATGGCAGTATGTTGAAGCTAATTAAACAAACCCTAACAACGTCAATAGTAAAACAAGGTAAAATTACATGCAAGAAAGTTGGAGTACCGCAAGGATCACCAATATCACCGTTGTATAGTAATCTACCTAAATGTTATAGACCAAGTGTGGCACTCAAGGGGGTATCCAGAAAAGCTAAGCGCAACCTTGCATAGGTATTGTGATGATGCAATTTTGGTATGTCGTAAGAGTGCTAGCTTAGCGCTGGAGAAATTCACAGAATTAGTAAAGAGGTTATCGCTCATTATTAACCACCAAAAGACACGAATAACGAAACTGAAAGAAGGCTTTAACTTCATAGGTTTTTACTTTGTAAAAAGAAAGAGTCCAACAAGTGGCAGAAATAGCATTTATGTATTTCCAACGAAACAATCCCAACAAAGCATCCGTAACAGACTAAAATACCTGACTTGTAGAAGAGCACTAATCAAACCTCAAACATTCATCGAGCAAATAAAACCAGTAGTGTTAGGATGGGTTAACTATTTTAAACATACGAATGCGAGTGAAGCTTTTGTTAGATTGCAGGACTTTATTAATAACCGATTTCGCAGATACTTAACCCATAGAAGAAAAGGCCGTGGGTGTGGGTGGCAAAGCTATCCCAATAGCAAACTCTATACAATGGGGATGTTGTACATTGGTAGTGGAATGATTAAGTATCCTGAGAGAGTTGTGCAAAGTTTATGAAGAAGACTGTCGGACCGCCGTATTCGGGAAAACTGAACGTACCTTGGGATGAGAAGGGAATGGGTAAACAATGAAGAATCAAGTTAGTCAGCTACTGTATTGCGAGCAATCAGAAGCAATAGATATGCTTAATTTTAAGTGGTCCAACCATTTCTTTACTCTAGACCATTGTAGAGATAGAAAACATTCCTATGATTCAAAAAGGACAAGTAATCGGAGCTAAAAATCATCTTTCTACTTTTGAGAATTTTGTTATGCTAATGGCCGAATAATAACCAATATATATCCAAAGCTTCACTTAAAAGAAAAGACGTTGCTAACGAAAATATAGACGCGACAGAACCGGTTAAGCTAGCAGATCTAATGAAGCAAGAACTAGCAGAACTGCAAAAAAACATGCAAGAAAAATCCTAAAGAAGTATCAAAGGCAATAGTCTTCTATTACCTGAACAAACATCCACTTTGGAATGGTTCACTCATTTACCTTTTACAAACTAACCTTGCGATCTAATCTGCTTAAAAAGGATTGTAATATAATCGCAGCACTTACTTTATCTACATTGCTTTTATGCACTCTATCCTTTTTAGAATAGCCCGCTTGGTAAAGCCCCTGAATAGCCAACTTAGAGGTAAATCGCTCATCCTGGTAGTAGAAGCTTTGCGCTGGAAATGCCTTTTGTAATTGCACACCGATATGCTCTACGATCCTACTCATTTTAGAAGGTGCTCCATTTAAACCTTTGGGCATACCCATCACAAAGCTTACCACGCTTTCTTGTTGTAGATAGTCCTTCAAAAAAGGAAATAAAGTGGGGGTGGCTATCGTCGTCAAAGGGGTAGCAATGATTTGTAAGGGATCGGTTACAGCAATACCAACACGCTTGCGCCCATAGTCTATCGCCATAACCCTACCTGCTTTTTTTTCCATTATTTTTTTAATGATTAACGTGAGTTCGGGATTTATTTGACTGATTTACAACAATTTAATATCAATTATTTAGTTAATATTTGCACCTATTTAACAAGTTTTTATATCTAATTTTATAAATATAATATATATAATAAACTGATTACCAGAATTATTTGTTATTCAACTACCTATTTAACTGTCTAATAAAACAAATTTTATAAATTTTCATTGATATTGATTATCAAATGAAAAAATAATCTAATCCCGAACTCACGTATGATTAAATAAACAGCCTGTTTTTAGCGCCTCCATTCAGCCATCTGCTAGAATTGGCCCTTTATACTGGCTACTATACACTTTGCTGCTTCTGTAGCACCATGCTTTTGACCCAATAATCGACGAATCGTTTGATAGGCTTCTTTTTGCCTGGCGCCACCACTTCCTGATAAAAGACCCTTTAAAGTGGCATAGATCTTTTCACTAGTGAGTTGATATTGAATCAATTCTGGAACCACTGTTTGATTTACCAAAAGGTTGACTAAAGAGATATGTTTTACCGTGATCATGCTTTTGTAAAACCAGTAAGCCAGTGGATGGGTCTTATAGATCACTACTTGCAACAAATTAAATAAAGCAGCTTCTAAACTAGCTGTGCCAGAAGCAATGATACCCGCCTTTGCAACGGCCATTAGGTCGTAGGTTTGGTCGTAAACCACTTGGATGGTAGGTGGACATATTGCCTTATACAAACCATTTGGAATATGACGCAATCCAGCTACTACAAACTGATAGGTATGGTCTACTTGGGCAACCATCAGGGGCAATATGCGCCGAATTTCATCCAACCTACTACCGGGCAATAAAGCGATAATAGGCCGGTCATCCAGTCTATTATCTGCTCTAAAATAGGGATTGATGCGATGGTCGGCTATCTTTTGAACCAGCGGATTGCCTACATAATCAATGGTATGGTATCCCTGCGCCTGATAATAAGCTACTTCAAAGGGCAAGATGGATAATACTTTGTCTACATCCCGCTGGATTTTTGTAATCCTTCGTGAACTATGTGCCCAGATCTTGGGCGGTATATAGTAACATACTCGAAATCCATTTCGCTTGGCAAAGGCGGCTAGTCTCATATTGAAACCACTGTAGTCGATTAAAATGACTACATCGGGCTGGTAACCGATTAAACCTTTTTGGCAAAATTTTAGCAACTGCCATAGGGTATAGCACTTTTTTAAAAAATCTATCCCCATATAGGCCATTGTTGAACCATCTACCCTGCAAGGCTTACCAATAGCTTTTGACATAACCATACCCCCACAAGCCCAAAAATCGGCATAGTGATCTATGGCTTTGATTTGCCTAATCAAATCAGCGCCATGCAGATCCCCGGAATGCTCGCCAGCAATAATGTAATAGCGCATGGGTATTTCCGTTTTAGATGCAAGGATTTTATGTGATCCTTTTTGCTGGATCAAAAAGTATTCAAAAAATCAAACGCTGATGAAAAAAGTAGCCATTAATACTTTCCCTTAAACCGACACCATTGATGTTACGGCTGTGCACAAATTAGGAAATAAAAGTAAAAAAATATAAATTCAAGGGTCCAATCATTGCTTTCTAAGCCTGGCTCATACGAAAAAAAAATTAAAATATTCACCCATTGAAATTCCGTACCAGCTTATCTTTCTTGCTGTGGTTTGCCCCATTGGTTGTATTGCAGGCTTCAAACGACTCCTTTTGGAGGCGCATTCAGCTACAGGGTGCCTTTTCTATAAAAGCGGATAGATATAAAGTACACACTAGTGGCATGCACCCTGGTAGACAAGAGGGTGAAATGGAAGTCAATGGTAAAGATGAAACTACCATACACGCCTACCGCATACGTTGGTATCATGCGTCTTCTATTTACTTTGAAAGAGATCAAGATACAGATGATCTCGAACAAAGTGGTTATGACCCTAAAGGTATGTATGGTTTTACGGGAAAGGGTATGACCCTTGCTGCCCAACTTTTGGTAGCTATGGACCTTCAGCAGTTGCGAATCGGCGCGGGTGTGGGTATAAGGTATTCTTTTTTAGAAAGGATGGAGGGGCAATGGGTCCATGGTAAACCATCGGATGACGATCAAAATAAGGAAAATAAACTACTGGCCTATATACCTGCACGTCCCTATTACTTTACTTGGACTCCCTTACTCCGATTAGGTTTTAAACTGATTGAAAATCAAAATTATGATTTATTAATAGATGGCACTTGGGCACCTTGTACTTATCACTTTTCTGAATTGGGAAAAAGCGGTCATTGGCACTACAGCCGTAATGGTGATTTGGGAGGTACATGGAAAAAACAGATTACGCGTTGCATCTATTGGAGCCTTCGAGTGGCTTATGGCTTTTGCTTCAACAATGAGCTTATAGAACCGTATGAACCATCTAGCCCTGATCATCTGCTTAGTGTAAGCCATTATATAGATGGTATAATGGCCCAAGTGGGCATCAGCATACGCATACCGGGACTTAGCAAATGTCCTATAGTGGGATGCCATACCACACTAGACCATATGCATGGTGGCAAGCAGTACAGAGGAGATAGACTTCTTACTGGATTATGGTAAATTACAAAACCCCATGTCCACAAGACAAACATATGAAATGGTATACCCATCCAAAAAACTTTTTCTGTTAGATGGTATGTCGCTCATCTACAGAGCACATTTTGCCCTTGGCAAGGCAGCGCCTACTACCACACAGGGGATTCCAACAGGAGCCATATTGGGCTTTGTAAATACCCTAGTAGAGGTATTACAAAAAGAAAAACCGACCCATCTCATCGTGGCCTTTGACGGAAAAGAAAAAACCTTTCGCCATGAACTATTTCCAGCCTATAAGTCCCACAGACCGGTACAACCAGAAGCTATCTCTATAGCCATTCCTTATATTAAAGCTGTTCTAGATGGGTTTGGTATCTTATCTGTAGCCTGTAGTGGATATGAAGCAGATGACCTATTGGGTACGCTGGCCCAAAAGGCGGAGGGATCTACTACCTACATTATGTCCACAGACAAAGACTTAGCCCAAATGGTACAGCATGGCATCTATCTTTATAAGCCTAGCAGCCATGTCCAAAAGGCGACCATACTCGGTGAAAAGGAAATTCTGGCACAATGGGAAATCGCTAGACCAGAACAAGTAAAGGATATTTTGGCATTAGAAGGAGATCCTTCTGATTTTATTCCAGGTATTCCGTCTATTGGCAAAAAAACTGCTCGAAAGCTTATAAAAGAATTTGACAATCTAGAAAATTTATTGGCGCATAGCCATCAGCTAATGGGCAAATTACAAGCAAATGTCATCCAATATGCAGACCAAGCTATACTTTCCAAACAACTGGCAACCATTCGCACAGATGTACCCATCACGCTAGATTGGGAAAGGTGCCGTTACCAGGGACCCAATAGAGCCAAATTGGAACCACTACTTACCTTACTGGAATTCAGGCAGCTCAACCAACGGTTATTTGGGCAAAAGGGACAAACAGCTGATTTATTTGCAGCTACCGACAAGGTTGCTTATACCCTTATAGACACCCTGCCCACCTGCGAAGCATTGATGCAAAAGCTGCAGAAAACAACTATATGGGCTTTCGATATAGCCACCACCAGCATAGATCCACACACAGCCCATTTACTAGGCATTGCTTTTGCTTACCAAACTGGACAAGCGGATTATGTAGCCATACCCACACATACCGCAGCGGCCAAGCCATTTGTATCCCTGCTTCAGGCACTATTCGACCGAACAGATGCGATAAAGGTAATACATAACTTAAAATATGCGCTGATCGTATTGCAGCAGCATGGCCTCAGCATGGCCCCTCCCCTATTTGATACGATGATTGCCCATGCGTTGATTGCACCTGATAGGCAACACCATTTTACTGCATTATCGGAACAATATCTAAACCATACCCCCTCTAAAAAACAGGTCAATAGGGCAAAAACAGCACCCGAGCAGATCAAAGACCCTATAAGCGAGCAAGCGGATCTTACCTTACAAATTTACCCAATTATTGCCCAAGCATTAACGGAACAAGCGGTTGCTGATTTATTTTACCGAGTTGAAATGCCATTGGTTCAAGTATTGGTAGCTATGGAACTAGAAGGTGTTTCCATTGATCTAACCTTTCTGGCTACCCTAGGGGAAGAAATGGCGCGCACCACCAACGACCTGAAGCAAAAGATTTATACATTGGCGCAAACCACATTTAATATGGATTCCCCAAAGCAACTGGGTGAGGTATTGTTTGAAAGGTTGCAACTGCATGAAAAGCCTATCAAAACCAAAGGGGGACAATATGCAACGGGAGAAGCGGTATTGGCTAAGTTCATGAAAGCACATCCTATTGTTCCAGTCATCATGGAACACCGTATCTGGCAAAAACTCCGCTCGACCTATGTGAATGCACTACCCAAGATGGTCCACCCTATAGACAAACGGCTCCACACTTCCTATCACCAAACCGTGGTCACTACTGGCCGGTTGAGCACTACAGGACCTAATCTGCAAAACATACCGATTAGAACCCCCTTAGGACGTGTACTGCGCAAAGCTTTTATTCCACACCACAAAGGCGATCGTCTCTTTTCTGCTGACTATTCACAAATAGAACTGCGGATTATGGCAGCTTATGCACAAGATGCAACAATGATCATGGCCTTCCAAGAAGATAAAGATATACACCAGATCACGGCACACAAACTCTTTAAAACAGATGTGGTAGATGAGGAAATGCGGCGAAAGGCAAAAATAGCCAATTTTGGCATTATATATGGCATCTCTCCCTTTGGCCTTTCGGAACGCATGGGCAATTTATCTAGAAAAGAAGCAGCTGAGTTGATCGCCGCCTACTTTGAAGAATTTCCAGGTATTAAAAGATATATGAAAACAACTATAGCCAAGGCCCAAGCAAATGGCTATGTAACCACCCTACTGGGTAGAAAACGTTTCCTGCCCGATATACACGCTCAAAATAGTACGATACGAGGCGTTGCAGAACGCAACGCAATAAACACTCCCATTCAAGGCAGTGCGGCTGAAATGATTAAATTGGCAATGATCCAGATTCACCATTGGTTGGAAAGCCATAAGCTTAAAAGCAAAATGATGATACAGGTACACGACGAATTGGTTTTTAATGTACCAAAAGCAGAAGTAGCCGATCTACAGCATCATATTCCGCTACTCATGGCACAAGCCTTGCCATTGGAAAATGTGCCTATTAAAGTAAATTGGAATGTGGGGGCCAATTGGCTTGAAGCACATGAACCAGTTGTGCCTACAAAAACGCCCATCAACTTCTAGTGCGTATGTTTTTCCTGTTAAATTTTTATATCATTGTAGGAGCCTATTAGCTTGAAAATAGGAAGAGATGCAGGCGATGCATCGTTTATTAAAAACAGACCCTACACCTATGTTGAAAAAACAAAACAATTTTATACAACGTTTTCTTTCGATTGTCTTCTTTACACCTGTTATTATTTTTTCCATTTTTTGGTCCGCATGGACCTACTTTTTTCTTTTCTTTTATGTAGTCATGCTGGCCATGCTAGAGTTTTACAAGTTGCTTAAACAAGCAAATGTTGCGCCCATGCGCGGCTACGGCATTTGGCTAGGGCTACTCCTGTATACCATAGCTTTCTCCTACTACCTTCAAGTTAACTACTCACCCCTATTAAGCTATGGTTGTATTCCATTAACTATTTTAATATATGTAGCTACATTGTATAGCCGAAAACCCTCTAACCCCTTTTTAGATATCGCAGCTACCTTTTTAGGTATTTTGTATATTGCCCTTCCCTGTAGCATGCTGCATTATCTAGCTTTTTTTAACGGCATCTATTCCAACCAGCTGATATTAGGCTTACTGGCCATTGTTTGGAGCCAAGATACAGGGGCCTACCTAGTAGGTTCAGCTATAGGACGCTCTAAACTTTTTAAACGGATATCGCCTCAAAAAACATGGGAAGGCTTTTGGGGAGGTGCCTTATTTTCGGTAATAGCTGGCTATGCGATGGCCTATGTTTTTAATATTTTACCCTTATGGCAGTGGCTTTCGATCTCGGTGATCACTATTTTTACAGGGACTTATGGAGACTTAGTCGCCTCATTGCTTAAAAGAAGTGTAGATGTAAAAAATGCTAGCGAAATGATTCCAGGCCATGGAGGACTCTTGGACAGAGTCGATAGTTTATTGTTAACCATCCCCACAGTAGTTGCATTTTTAAAAATCACTTTACTGTATGGGTAAAAACATTACAACCAGTAAAAGTGTAGACGACTGAATAATCTATAACACTACCAGGACTATAGATTTTTAAGTTTTTAAATAATGAAAATACATAAAGAAGGAAAAGAAATTTTATTATGGACACCTGTCTTACTGTTGCTTATTTACTATGGCATGCATAAAAAAGTGGTACTCAGTTACCATCAATCCATAGGATTTGCAATAGTGAGTGGTGCTTTTTATCTTTGGTTAATCTATTTTTTTAGAGATCCATACCGCATCATTCATACCCAAGATCAATACATATTAGGGCCAGCAGATGGTAAAATCATTACCATTCAGAAAGTATATGAGGAGGAATATTTAAAGGAAGAACGCATCAAAATCAGCATATTTATGTCTCCTTTTAATGTACACGTCAACCGATTTCCAATGTCTGGCAAGATTGTATTTTTTAAATACCACCCAGGCCAGTACCTGATTGCCTTTCATCCTAAAGCCAGCACGCATAATGAAAGAACTTCCATTGTCATTGAAAATGAAAATGGTCAGCAAATTCTTTTTAGACAAATAGCTGGTTTTATGGCACGCCGCATTAAGTTTTATTTTAAAGAAGGTGAGGAAGTGCAACAGGGTGAAAAATGTGGTTTTATTAAGTTTGGTTCAAGAGCAGAGATTTATTTGCCGCTAGATGCTGATATTCAAGTAGCTGTAGGCGATAAAATAAAAGGCGGCATTACCGTTTTGGCCAAGATATAAGTAGCATACAAATGCCTTATTTATTACCATTTTTTAGATTAATATATGGCGGTACATGTACGCTTTGCCCCTAGTCCAACGGGTGCACTACATATTGGTAGCGTGAGAACCATTCTTTATAATTATCTTTTGGCCCAAAAAGAGAAGGGTCGGTTTATATTGCGTATTGAAGACACGGATCAAAAGCGTTTGGTAGCTAGTGCGGAATCTTACATGCTAGAAAGCTTGCGTTGGCTGGGGATTGTTCCAGATGAAGGTCCTGAACAAGGGGGACCATTTGTGCCTTACAAGCAATCTGAACGCATTGCCATTTATCAACAATACATCAAACCCTTATTGGACGCGGGGCATGCCTATTATGCATTTGACACACCAACAGAGATCGAGGCGATGCGGGAACGGCTTAAAGCAGCAAAAGTGGCCCACCCACAGTACAACGCCATAAGCCGTGCATGGATGCGCAATGGGCTTACCATGCCTGCAGAACAGGTAGAGGAATGGATAGCGGCCGGTAAACCCTATGTCATTCGATTAAAAGTAACGCACAAAGAACTTATACGCTTTCAAGATGGTGTCCGTGGCTGGGTAAAAGTAGATACTTCTGTATTGGACGATAAGGTGTTGATGAAATCAGATGGCTTGCCTACCTACCACTTTGCTAGTGTTGTAGATGATCACCTCATGAAAATTACCCATGTCATCCGTGGCGAAGAGTGGTTGCCCTCTACTCCTATTCATATATTGTTATATCGTTACTTAGGCTGGGCAGATCAGATGCCTCAATTTATCCATCTTCCGCTCCTATTGACACCCGATGGTATCGGAAAATTAAGCAAACGCCATGCCGATCAATATGGATTCCCGGCATTCCCTATTACCTGGAACAGCCGAGACCTTACAATTGACAAAGCCTTTAGAGAAGCAGGCTATTTGCCAGAAGCTTTGTTGAATTTTTTGGCTTTATTGGGGTGGAACCCAGGCACTAATCAAGAAGTATTTACCAAACCAGCTTTAATAGAGGCTTTTTCTCTGGAACGACTAGGCAAATCAGGTGTGAAATTTGATATAGCTAAAGCCAAATGGTTTAACCAACAGCATATTAAACAACAAGGACCAACCGCTTGGGCCAGCTACTTTATAACAGAAGCAGCTAAAGAAAGTATAACGTGTAATCAGGAAGATGCAATAGCCATTTGTAACCTGGTAAAGGATAGAATTACTTTTCCAAAGGATTTCTGGCAAGAAGGTAGGTTTTTTTTCTTTGATCCTGTTGATTATGACGCTGAGCTGATCCAGAAAAGGTGGAACAACCAAACCAAAGAGGGAATGGTGGCTTTTACCCAAAGTCTTACTGCCCTAGTAGAATGGAAGGCCCATAAGATTAAACCGTTGTTACAGGCAGTTCCTGGCATCATGCCCCTCTTGCGTATGGCCCTTACAGGAAGTACAGCTGGTCCAGACCTTATAGAAATTATAGTCTTACTGGATAGAGATAGGACCCATAAAAGAATAACTGCTTTTTTAGAAAAAAAGGGATAGAAGAATATCACTTCCTTACCTTGGCAGCAGCTAACTTTGCAATAGGCACTCTATATGGAGAACAGGATATATAATCTAAACCTATCGACTCGAAAAATTCAATAGAAGGTGGATTGCCTCCATGTTCGCCACAAATACCTATTTTTAAATTTGGATTGGCCGACCTACCTCTTGCTACCGCTATTTGAATCAATTTTCCAACGCCTTCTTGATCAAGCGTAACAAAAGGGTCTCCTTTAAGCAAGCCCTTTTGTTGGTAACTGTCTAAAAATTTTGCGCCATCATCACGTGAAATACCAAGGGTAGTTTGGGTTAAATCATTGGTTCCAATTCTAAAAAAATCGACCAATGGTGAAATGGTTGCCGCTTGTAAGGCTGCTCTTGGCAACTCTATCATTACACCAATCTTATATAACCTGAGTTCGGGATTAGCTTGTTAAAAAATAGCTTTAAAAAGCTCCTTTGTGTTTTAAATTTGGAGATAAAAAAATACTAACCAACGTGAGTTCGGGATTAGATTATTTTTTCATTTGATAATCAATATTAATAAAAATTTATAAAATTTGTTTTATAGACAGTTAAATAGGTAGTTGAATAACAAATAATTCTGATAATCAGTTTATTATATATATTATATTTATAAAATTAGATATAAAAACTTATTAAATAGGTGCAATTATTAACTAAATAATTGATATTAAATTGAAGTTGTTGCAATAGAGTTTTAAGCTTTGTTATAAAAAGTGACTTTTAGTGTTATACAATGGTTAAATTAGGTTGATTCTTTAATCGTTTAAACTTAAGCTTTTTAATAATATTGTTATGGCCGTCAAAACAAATAATCAATTAAGTTTTGCAGATATTTCAGCCAGTCGACGTAAGTGTAAGCATACTTTTTTCGATCAGCTTAATAAGCTGATTACTTGGAAAGTAATAGAAAAAGAACTTTTCTTGTATTATCCTAAAGGTTTGTGTTTATCAGGAAAGGCAGCTTATAGCCCACTTCTTTTATTTAAAATGCTGTTGCTTCAAACATGGTATGCTCTGAGTGACTATCAAGTAGAAGAAGAAGTAAATGATCGTATCACTTTCAGCAGATTTTGTCGTATTTCCATGGATAGTTCTGTTCCAGATCATAGCGTATTAAGCAGGTTTAGGACTGCGCTTACGGAGAAGCAGGTCCTAGAAAGGTTATTGAAAATAATTAACGATCAACTATCTAGTCATGGTGTATTAGTTCAACATGGTGCAGTTGTTGATGCCTCTATTACGCCTACCCCTAGGCGCCCTAAAGGTAAAAAAAGCTATGATCTCCATGAAGATGGCACTATAACTGTAGCCGAAAGTTATCAAAAAGGTGTAGATCCAGAAGCGAGTTGGACAAAAAAAGGAGATAATCTCTACTATGGGTATAAGCGTCACATCCTTGTGGAAAGTAAAGAAGGCTTAGTCCTAGCAGTCAGTACCACAAAAGCATCTAGTCATGATAGTGCTCATTTACAAGTCTTATTGGATAAAGTAGAGCTAAAAGTAGGTAGTAGGCTATATGCAGATAAGGGCTATAGCGGATCACCTAATGAAACCTTATTAAAGAATAAAGCCTTAAAATCAGCTATTCAGAAGAAAGCTACTAGAAATAATCCTTTATCACCTACTGCTAAACGGTTTAATACATTGGTAGCTAAAACCAGGTATAAAGTAGAACGTGTATTTGGAAGTATTAAAAGTTGGTTCCGAAGCTCAGGAGCTCGCTACATAGGACTTGCTAAAACTCATACGCAACACGTTATCGAAGCAATAGCCTATAACTTATACAGGTCGCCAAATATCATATTAAGAGGTCTTTAGAGGAATGGTCTGTCTAAAATGCAATAAAAGTACATGAAAATCAATAAATAATAAAATTAATACCACTTTAATACCAAAAATCAGTCTAAACAACCCTAAAAATATTATAATAGAAATCTATCACAACGGCCTAAAATTGTTGTAAATCAGTCAAATAAATCCCGAACTCACGTTAATTAGTATCCATTCAACCTTTTAGCCATACTACCCTAAAACAAGAAAAAATGCGCATTGGAAAAAGTTGTGAGTAGAAAATGTAGCTTGTAGCTGGAAAATCAGCTGTAAGCTACATTTTCTACTCACAACTTTTTTCATCAGCGCTTGATCTTGATTTTTTGTCCACTTTTTGATCAAGCAAAAAGTGGTAGATATCATCCTTCGTATCAAGAAAAAAAGTATCCATAAAGTGCTTTACACTACTGTTTCAGTAGATAGGCTTTGTAACTTTTTCCTTTGTACTTCAATGACATCATCTTCAATTTTCTCAAATAATAATATAGGAAGTGCTAATGGATCCCCTGATTGTACGAGCTTGGTCACATGTAAGTTCCCCCAGCCTGTTTCTTTTAACCCCAACATATGCGCCATTTTCTCACTTGTTGTAGGCAAAAAAGGTTTGATCAACAGGGTTACAGTAGCTATGAGTTGCAATGTGACATGCAATACAGTGCCAGCCTCTTCTAGGTTGCTTTTTACCAAATGCCATGGTCGCCTATCGGTTAGGTATTTATTGCCCAATGTAGCGTAGCCCATACATAATTGGAGTGCTTCTTTAAATTTAAACTGTTCTATAGCATTACCTACTTCTGTAAAAGAAGCCATTAATGTAGTCAGTAAGGATTGATCCGCTTCATTAGGCGCCATATTGGGTGGAACCAATCCACGAAAATATTGATGCACCAAACTTAGGGTTCTATGGACCAAATTGCCAAGGTTAGCTACCAGTTCATAATTATTTTTATCCTGGAAATCTTGCCAAGTAAAATCGCTGTCTTTATTTTCTGGCGCAATGGTACAGAGTACATAACGCAATACATCTGCTTTATCTGGAAAATCTGCTAAATAATCATGCAACCAAACCGCATGGTTGCGGGATGTAGAAATCTTCTTTCCCTCTAAATTTAAAAATTCATTGGCTGGAACCTGCTGAGGCAAAATAAACTTTCCATGTGCTTTAAGCATAACAGGAAAAATAATACAATGGAATACAATATTGTCTTTGCCAAGGAAATGGACAAGCTTGGTAGCTGGATCTTTCCAAAAAGGTTTCCAATCGATTTGTTGTGCTTTTGCCCACTCTTTGGTTGCGCTAATATACCCAATCGGTGCATCGAACCAGACATAGAGGACCTTTCCGCTTCCTTCAGGCAGTGGAACAGGAATGCCCCAAGCTAAATCACGGGTTACAGCACGTGGACGCAAACCTTGGTCTAGCCAGCTTTTACATTGACCATATACATTGGTTTTAAAATCTTTATGTTCTTCTAAAATCCACTTTTTAAGCCAGCCTTCATACTTATCTAGTGGTAGATACCAATGTTTAGTGGATCTTAAAATAGGTTTTGCGCCGCTAATAACAGAAATTGGATCAATCAATTCTTCTGGACTTAGTGTGCTGCCACACGCTTCACATTGATCTCCATAGGCATCGGGATGATTACAGTTCGGGTTCGGACAGCTGCCCTTGATGTAGCGATCAGATAGAAATTGCTCACAAACAGGGTCATAATATTGCTCTGTTGCATACACCTCAAATATGTCCTTTTGGTGCAATTCCTTAAAAAATTCCGTTGCGGTCTCATAATGAGTAGGTGAGGACGTTCTTGCAAAGATATCAAAGCTAATACCCAATCCATCTAGTGATTCTTTAATAAGTGTATGGTATTGATCCACTACTTTTTGAGGCGTAGAACCTTCTTGTTGGGCACGAATTACCACAGGCACCCCATGTTCATCAGAACCACTAATAAACACTACAGTAGCTTGTTTTTGCCTTAAATAACGAACGTAAATATCAGCAGGAAGATAGGCCCCTGCTACATGACCTAAGTGGACGGGCCCATTTGCATAGGGAAGTGCAGCGGTAACCGTATATCTTTTTGGATGAGCCATTTGTGTACTAATAACGTGAGTTCGGGATTAGATTATTTTTTATTTGATAATCAATATTAATGAAAATTTATAAAATTTGTTTTATAGACAGTTAAATAGGTTGTTGAATAAAAAATAATTCTGATAATCAGTTTATTATATATATTATATTTATAAAATTAGATATAAAAACTTGTTAAATAGGTGCAAATATTAACTAAATAATTGATATTAAATTATTGTAAATCAGTCAAATAAATACCGAACTCACGTTAATAAGGATGATGAATGTTGCTTTTTGCTGGATCAAAAAGTAGCCAAAAAATCAAGCCCTCATGCAAAAAATTGCTGCAAGCACACCGAGAAAAACAGAACTCGTCCGCTACGCGGGCTTCAATTTTTCTTTTCATTTGTAAGGTGCACTTTCTAATGGCAACTTTTTACAAGGGGCGTTCTTTTTCGTAATAGGAACAATAAGCAGCACAATTTCTGAATTATTAATTTTATTTCCAATATGCTATGCCTTGTAGTAGGGTGTATTTGACGAGCATAAACAAGCTTCGACACCAAAATTGTCATTAGAAATAGGCTTCAAAATAGGTCTAATTTGATATTCAATCAAATTAAAATACATTTTCCTTTAAGTTGGCGCCACCCAATGACTTCCTGGCCAATTGGATAGCTCGCTTCACCGGCC
Organism: Cardinium endosymbiont of Oedothorax gibbosus; assembly: GCF_936981045.1. Lineage (GTDB taxonomy): Bacteria > Bacteroidota > Bacteroidia > Cytophagales > Amoebophilaceae > Cardinium. Next base: position 145,750 of record NZ_OW441264.1, on the reverse strand, counting down.
AAAGGGAAGCTAAAAGACTAAATAAAGTGGTTACAATAGAGGTGTATAAGCAATCGAACCGATGCATCTCTATAGGATAAGGGGTCCTATTGCACGCCTTAGTAAAGGTAATGATGCCAAATTTTTGCTGCAACAAGCACAAAGCCCACCCTATTATAAGACCATATAGAATACCTTTCAAGGATACCAAAAGCCCACTATAGAAAAAAACCTTACCTATTTGACCCGGTGTAGCCCCAAGTGAAGAAAGGATCATGATATCTTTTTGCTTGTGTAATATCAACATGCATAGCATAAAGAAAATATGAAGCGAGGCCAAAAGCAATACCAAAGCAAAAATAAAAGAGACGCAAAGCCGCTCAATAAAAATAGCTCTACGACGGGTTTCATTTTGTTCATCTCGATTGGTTACCTTATAGCCATCTGGTAATAATCTTTGTATGCTTGCTTGCGTGCTTGTTAGCGCCGCTGTATCTTTGATTACAACCTCCCAATAGGTACGTTTATGGAAGCCATCGGTCAACGCTTCCACAAAGTGAATAGAGGTAATCATATACTTGCTATCTATTTGCCGCGCTATAGAGAAAAGGCCATTCACCTCTAAAGTTACACGCTTATAGGGCTGATGTAGATGGTGGCTGCCCTGCTTTGGATAAAAAACCTCTACCCTATTGTTATCAGGTGCCCATTGTAAACATTGGGCAACCCGTATACCCGCAGCAGCTTGAAGCTTACCATCCCCCCAAAAAGTAACCGCATCCATACGCCTGCAATTTCTATAAAAGTCACTTTCTGGGAAATTATTTGAAACGCCTTTAATGGTCACAATGGTCTGCTGACGCTGCAACCGTACCAGTGCAGTTGCTTCTAATACTTCCACAATATTTGTTACACTAGCAAGATGCATCAGCTTACTTTTTAATTTGGGATCATAGACAAATGTTTTACTTGTTCTAGGTTCTATTTTTAATGTAGGCGTATAGGAATAAAATAAAGCGGATAATAGCTTTTCCATACCATTCATAGTGGATAGTATGCATACTAAAATAGCTGTACCCAATGCCATACTATAGCAAGCCAGTCTAGACAATTTACAAATCAGGGTTGTGTAGCCATGTTTTTTAACGTAACGTTTGGCAAGAAAAAAAGAAATTTGCATATAATTATGTACAATATCAGTGAACGTTAGTGTTAAGATGTGGATAAAAAATATTAAATAGTAGTAGCAGGAAATACTTAGGAAACTTCTTGTACAAATTTAAAATTTACTATATTTTAGCCTCCTAAAAGGAAGGTCTAAAGCCTATCAAACGCAGTTTAAATTTAAATTATTTTTCACTTTTGCATTATGTACTGGACACTTGAATTAATATCACATTTAGAAGACGCACCTTGGCCAGCTACCAAGGATGAATTAATAGACTATGCCAAACGGTCAGGCGCCCCCTTTGAGGTCATTAGAAATCTAGATGAATTGGATGATGATGATGATCTATTATATACATCTATTGAAGAAATATGGCTTGACTGCCCAACAGGTGATGACTTTATCTTTGATGAAGATTAATATTAAGACTTGAAAACCAGAAACTGGGGTAAAACACAACGCTGCATCCGAGTCGTATAGTATGTATGATCCATTCAGGCCCCATCAGGTAGAAGCATCCTGCATCTTATATATGATTTAGCAATCATTTCTAGGTAATAAGGTGTTATAGGTTAACATCTTATCCTAGATTTCAGGCCGCACCACCACTATCCATATAGCGCTATAACGTTTTAAATGGGTTACATCCATGCAGAAAAAAGATAAAGGCCTTACACAGTCTATAAGCTTAACAGCCGGACTATTGCTTGCTTTTTTTATACCAGGTAAGGTAAAGGCAGATTTCCCTGCTTCTTATACACTTAGAACCATAACCATAGCATCTACAGGTGCTATGGAGCCAATGGTTGGAAAGCCATATCCTTACTTACGTTTGTTAAAATGGCTTACCCCTACAACAGATGCCTCACTCATTTACAGATACATCACCTTGGAACCTGGTGCAACTTTTAATGCGAAAGCACTCTTGTTTATCCAGAAACGATTGATCGCATTACCCTACTTTTCGACTGTATCTGTTAGACGCAAAGGGGTTGAGGGAGGTAGTGCAACCATCCTATCTGATCTGCTCGTACAAACCAAGGATCGATTTCCCATAACAGTCGATATGAGTCTAGATGAGGGGCCGTTGCTTACCATCACGCATCATAATGCATGGGGCTATGGACATGGCTTAAGCCATCAGCTGTTTCTTAAAACAAGATGGGGCTACGGATTGGCCTATGAACTGCCTAAGCTACATGGAAATTATTTTTTTGGGGGACAATGTTATAAACAGATAGGCAATGCCTACGGCAATAGCTATAAATTTAACTACCAAAATCTATGGGTGGGCAAATTATTTGCTATAAAGGCTCCCTTCTCTCTTTATTATTGGATTACTGGACTAAGCGGCTCCAAGAAACAGTTTGCTGCACCTGTTCAGGCTATGGAAAATAAAACTTACTATAATAATTATGCATTTATATTGGGTAAGGTAGGATGGGTAGTAGATGACTACGCCACTATAAAGCGCGTGTACAGATTGCATGCTTTGGAAACATTACCCAAGGGTGGATCTATAGAAATGCTATATGGCTACCAAAATGGCGCCCTTAACAATAGACACTATATTGGTATCAATTGTATTAAAAATATAACAAACTCTACGCTTAAATATTTGCATTTAAGCTGTGAGTCAGGGTCTTTTATCCATAAAAAAACATTCGAAGCAGCAATACTGAAACTAGCATTGGCCTATGCTGGTCCATCTATACAAACGTGTAATGGCACACGCCAATTTATTGCCATACACTATATAATAGGTTACCGCATGCCTAAGGAGCGTATGTTGGGTATCAGACGCCGAGACTCTGAAGCCTTAGAGGCCCCTGATGACGATAAGAGCATGCAAGCGCCGATCCACGCACGGCTCAATGTCGATCTAGACAGCACCTTGCATATGCCCATTATGGTAGCCCCCATCCGCTTTGTTTGCCTTGGATTTGCTCATTTTATAGCCCTTTACAATGAGCATAATGCCTTATTGAATCAGACATGGGTAGATAGGTATGGGATAGGCTTACAATTAGAACATGTTACCATGCAATGGCTGACCGCAGCATTGAAAATAGGATATAGCCCTTTATTAGACAAAGTAGTGCCATCGGTGCAGCTTGCCATACGCCACTTTAAGAATAAAACAGATCCTAAACCTACACCGGTTGCCTATCACTAATCGCTTACCATTATTCTATTTACTTGCTTATGGTGGCCATAGAAGCACTTTACCAGAAATATTTAACAGCGCAGTCTGTAACCACAGATACACGTCATTTGGATCCAGGTGCACTTTTTTTTGCTATTCGGGGCCCTCGCCTTAATGGCAATGCCTTTGCAGCAGAAGCCCTTGCAAAGGGTGCCCGTTATGTAGTTATAGATGACCCTGCTTATGCCACACCCTCATCTGCTTATATTTTAGTAAAGGATAGTCTGGCCACACTCATACAATTAGCCAGCTACCATCGGTCGGAATATGGCCCTCACTTTCCGGTTATAGCCATAACCGGTTCTTATGGTAAAACCACCACCAAAGCGCTTATCTACACCACCTTGCGGACCACCTATAGAACGGTAGCCACCAAAGGTAACTTAAATACCCCTATTGGGGTGGCTTTAACCCTTTTATCTATGAAGCAGGATACACAAATAGCAGTTGTAGAAATGGGTGCTACCCAATTGGGTGATATTGCATTATGTTGCAACATAGCTCGACCTACACATGGTCTCATCACCGCTATTGGCGCAGCACACCTTGAAGGATTTGGGAATATAGCAGGTGTGATTCGAGGTAAAAGTGAGTTATATGATTACCTCCATGCTACTGGTGGCACTATTTTTTTGAATATTTTAGACCCCTTATTGTCTACCATAAGTAAGCGATTCAGGCAACCCATTACCTATCCCCACGACTTTGCACCGATTGAGCTGGTGCGTGAAGCGCCCTATTTGCATTACAAATCCTCAGACCGAAAGGAGTTTACCACCCATTTATTAGGGAAACCCCATATACACAATATAGCAGCAGCGCTTTGTGTTGCCCAATACTTTAATGTACCGAGCCCAGTAGCCCATCAAGCCATTCAAGCCTATATCCCTACCAATCAACGGATGCAATTAGTGGTTAAAGGGAGCAATCAATTGATTATTGATAGCTATAATGCCAGTCCTGCTTCCGTTCAAGCAGCACTGGATACATTGTTGCAATTAAAGGTGCGTTACCGTATCGTTATGTTAGGTGATATGGCTGATTTAGGAAGTCAGACTACTGCTTGGCACAATCAAATTGTTGAACAACTTTTTCAACCTTACTATGATCGCGTACTGCTATGTGGTCCTTTTTTCACCCTGGCTGCCCACAAACAACCCAACCCAAAAATCCATTGTTTTCCAGACAAAGCGGCATTAGCTGATTATTTAGGTAGCCATAACTTTCAAGATAGTGGCATTTTATTAAAAGCATCCCATAGTATAGCCATGCACACGCTAGTAGAGCGGCTGCAATAGCCATAAACCCTCATTTATACTAGATACAACCTAAGTTTTTGAAAATTATATGCACTTTTTTGTTATAACTTTAGTAAATTTACATGCCTTATATCTGTCAAGGTTATATGGATAGGTGGGTGAGTGGCTTAAACCAGCAGTTTGCTAAACTGCGGTATGGATTGTTCTGTACCGGGGGTTCGAATCCCCCCTTATCCGCCCACTATCTTACTTGTAACGTGAGTTCGGGATTAGATTATTTTTTCATTTGATAATCAATATTAATAAAAATTTATAAAATTTGTTTTATAGACAGTTAAATAGGTAGTTGAATAACAAATAATTCTGATAATCAGTTTATTATATATATTATATTTATAAAATTAGATATAAAAACTTGTTAAATAGGTGCAAATGTTAACTAAATAATTGATATTAAATTGTTGTAAATCAGTCAAATAAATCCCGAACTCACGTTTGTACATTCGGGGCGTAGCGTAGCTCGGTTATCGCGTCTGCTTTGGGAGCAGAAGGTCGCAGGTTCGAATCCTGCCGCCCCGACGAAAGGAATGTATATCCTACTTTTTTCTTGATAAAGAAGTAGCCAAAAAAATCAAGCTCTGTGTAAAAAGTTGCTGAAAGTGTACCCCTAAAGCTGGAAAACCAGAAGCCGCCCTACAAGCCCAACCAAACTGATTTTCTGGTCATCTTTCAGGAAAGGGTGATGAGTCGCAACTTTTTATAATGGGCATTTCTTCTGTTTTTGGAGTGTAACGTTACCAGGTAGCTGAATAGATACTTATAGTGTGCGTTTTTTTCGTAGCCTAGCCAGGTAGTAGCATGCATACAATTTTTTCCAACTAAATAAACGGATACATTTTAGGTTCCGTAGCTCAATGGATAGAGCAACTGCCTTCTAAGCAGTAGGTTGAAGGTTCGAGTCCTTCCGGAACCACACGCATTATATCTTTGTATCCATTCAGCCGTATGGCCATGTAACAAAATAAACAAAAAAGGGTTCTGTCGCGCTTATTCTAAAAAATGATTATTTTAGTATCGGTATTTAAAAAAGTAGTTATTATGTTTAATATTTCTCCCGAGTTATTACCATATTTTGAAGGTTATTGTTCTTCATCAGAAGTCATCCTGTTATTTGTATACATGAAGTGTCGTTTTTCCTTGAGCTATAGAGATTTGGAAGAGATGATGCGTATGAGAGGCGCAAGAGTTGATCATTCTACGCTACAGAGATGGGTTATTAAGTTTGTTCCTCTGATAGATAAAGCAGTAAGAAAAAGAAAACGACCAGTTGGTAGTAGTTGGAGAATGGATGAAACCTATGTTAAACTAAACGGGAAGTGGATCTATTTATATAGAGCAGTAGATCGTTATGGTGATGCAGTTGACTTTTTTCTATCTGATCATAGAGACAAGTCTTCAACGCTTTCTTTTTTTCGAAAGGCGATCACAGAAAATAATATTCCTAAGAAAGTAGTAATTGACAAAAGCGGCAGTAATAAAGCTGCCCTTGATGCGATCAATACAGATCTTGATCAAGATCATACCATTCAAATATTGCAAAACAAATATTTGAATAATAGAGTTGAACAAGATCATAGGTTTATCAAAAAACGGATAAAACCTATGCTGGGTTTTAAGAATTTTTATTCTGCTTCCATTACTATTTCAGGGATAGAAAACATTCGTATGATTCAAAAAGGACAAGTAAGAGGAGCTAAAAATCATCTTTCTACTTTTGAGAACTTTGCTATCTTAATGGCCGCATAATATCCAAAATTTGACTTAAACGAAAAACCTATACTAAGAAAACTATAGACGCGACAGAACCAGCTTTTTTGCCTACTTTTTGATCAAGCAAAAAGCAGGATATAAATGCCTTTTTTATCACTGACCTAAACAGATACCCCTAACTTTGTTGCAATAAAAATAATTGCTTATAGACCCCTCCTTTTGCTAGTAGACTTGAATGGGTGCCCTGTTCTACTACTTTTCCTTGCTCCAATACAATAATTTTATCGGCATGATAGATGGTGCTTAGCCTATGGGCTACCACAATAGAAGTTTTACCTTTAATGAGTAATTGAAGACCTTCTTGTACGCTTCGCTCAGAAGCGGTGTCTAAAGCTGAGGTGGCTTCATCTAACACCAAAACAAGTGGATTCCCTAATATCGCTCTAGCAATGCAAATACGTTGCTTTTGACCACCAGAGAGCTTGTTGCCATTTTCTCCAATAACGGTATGATAAGCTTGGGGAAAAGTCATAATAAAATGATGAGCACAAGCTATTTGGGCAGCTTTTATAACCTCTTCTTGGCTGAATCCTGGCCTATTCAGCACAATATTATTAAAGACCGTATCGTGAAATAAAATAGATTCCTGGGTGACCACCCCCATTAAACGATGTAGCGATGCAGCACTAATCTGGGAAATGGGCAGATCATCTATTTCAATGCCACCATCATTTGGTTGGTAAAGGCCCGATAAAAGGGATAAAAGGGTAGATTTTCCTGAGCCAGAAGCGCCAACCAATCCTATAGTTTCGCCTTTTCGAATTGTAAAATTCACTTGATGTAAGACCTCTTTGCGGTTATTATAGGAAAAAGAAACATTTTTAAAGACTATTTCACGCTTAAATGTGGTACATATGCGCTCCCCTGAAACATTTTTAAACTCAGCTTTTTCATCTAATAAATCGAAAATACGTCTTCCAGCAGCTATCCCCCGCTGAATATGGCCAATAAATCTTGAAATCATTTTGATCGGTATAAGGGTTTGGGAACAAATAACGATGTAAGCAATAAAAGTACTGGGCGTAAGCATGCTACGATCCAAAAGGACCAGATGGCCACCATAGGCAAGCATAATCGAAACCGCTACCACACTTAACGATTCAGATATAGGCGCAATCATATACGATTTTTTTGCTACAACCATATTGGTATGGGCATAGAGCTTGCCTTCTTTACCAAACTGATCAACAGCATATTTTTGCGCACCAAAAATTTTGATGATACGAATGCCACTTATGGTTTCTTCCATCAAGTTCATTAAACTTCCCAACGACTTTTGCGTTTCATCTGTCCATTTACGGAGGGATTGTATAATCGCAGCTATGGCCCACCCCACAATGGGTAAAAATAATAAAGTGAAAATACTAAGCGTTGGGGACATGTAGAATAGAACAACAATGTAACAAAAAAGTTGAGTGGGCTCCTTTAAAAATAGCCGTAACGTATCAGCTACAGCATGTTCGATTTCTTGAACATCAACAGTAATACGTGCCATTACATCCCCTTTCTTTTTATCAGTAAAATATTGAACAGGAAGATCTAAGCTTCTTTGAAAGAGTGCCAAGCGTAAGTTATGAACTAGATTTATGCGGACTTTAGCCATGGTAATATCCGCTATATATCTAAAAAATCCACTAATAGTATTAGATAGCATAAATAAAAATGCCAACAAACAGAGTGCACTTATTTTACCGTAATGGATAATTACTTTTATAAAAAAGTAATTAAATAAGCTAGTAAGATAACCAATGTCTAGCTGCCACTTTGGCCTCACTTGTTCTGCCAATAGCAAATGGTTTAATTCCTCTTGATTAAATAGCACCTTAAGCAAAGGAATCACCAAGCCATAGGTAGCCACTCCAAAAAAAATGGATAGAAGAATAGCAAAAAAATAATAAAAAGCGCACTTCCTTAAAGGTCTTACGTAATCTAAAATTCTAGAATAAATGCGCATTGGAAAGAATTTATATCACACTTTTTGCTTGATCAAAAGGTAGCCCAAAAATCAAGCCCTGTATAAAAAGTTGCTTCAAGCACACCGGAAAAAACAGAAGCGACTTCGTGACCTTCACCTAAACTGTTTTTCTTTTCAACGGTAATATGGACTTTTGCATCGCAACCTTTTACAAGGGGCCTTCTTTTTCGCAATAAGGTCAGTAAGCAGCAGAGGACATTGAGCGATTAACCACCCACAAAAAGATCACTTGCTATTTTATCAGCTAGCAATTTACCACTATTTGTTAAATAAAGTGTATGGCCAATCAAATTGGCCAATCCGCATAGGATAATTTTTGCTAAATAATCCTTTTGTGTGACCATAAGGTCAATAGCATATTTTTCACGAATCCAAGCCAGGTCACATCCCCAGCAGGTTCTGATACTGGTCATAATATATTCATTTACATGATTGGCCATCGTTAATGTTTCTTCCGTATAAGGCAGCTTGCCATTTTGAATGGCTTTAATATACAGTGCATTATGGGAAATATTCCATTGCCTTTGCAGACCATTATAGGCATGTGCACCAGGTCCTATACCTATATATAGGCCGGATTTCCAGTAGTTTGTATTGTGTCTGGAGTATTTTTCCGGCTTACAAAAATTAGAAATTTCATAGTGCAGATAACCCTGTTTGCTACAAGTTGCTACTGCTAGTTCAAACTGTTCTGCCGTTAAGGTTTCATCCATTTCACTTATGCTGCCTTGTTGATGCCAATAGCCAAATACGGTTTTGGGTTTAATCGTCAAACAATAGGCAGAGATATGCTCTGGTTCTAGCAATAGGGCTTGTGTTAAATCGGCATACCAATCCAGCGTTGTAGTACCAGGAATCGCATAAATAAGGTCTAGATTTAAGTTATCAAAGCCAGCAACACGTGCCCATTTTACACTGTTTTGGGCCATGGCACTGGTATGGGCCCTATTCATATAACGAAGTACTTTATCATGAAAGGACTGTATGCCTATGCTGAGTCTATTCACACCCATGTGGTGCAATCCTTGCAATTTTTCAAGCGTTATGTCATCAGGATTTGCCTCTAGTGTAATCTCTGCCGCTGGTACTATAGGAAAAAATCGTAAGAGTTGATGGAGCAACCGCTCTATTTCTGAAAGGGTTAATAGGGAAGGCGTACCTCCACCAAAATAAATGCTGGTAATCGGAATACCTTGCAAATAATCCTGACGCAGCGCAATTTCCTTAAGCATACTGTCTATCATTAATGATTTTAAGGATACTTTAGTACTAAAGTGAAAGTTACAATAGTGGCAAGCTTGCTTACAAAATGGGATGTGTAGGTAAATGCCCGCATGGCTTTTTATTTGTTCTTTGATCCATGGGATCTGACTATTGTAACACAAACTCGTAATGACAGGTATGTAAGGATAACAGGCCAACAAATTTTATAAAAAAGCGCTTTATAAAAATATTTTTTTCTGAAAGTGCGTTAAAAATAGATAAATTTTTGTAAAAAGTTTTAGTTTTCATCTCAATTGGTTTTTTCTTGTTTTTAAGCAATATGGCCAGAAGGCTGCATGCATGTCAAATTTTTTATTGGCGGCCATACGCGATGAGACATACCAACGATTCATAAACCGTTTTTTACGCGCCTGCGCTAATATTTTTCAGGTCAGTGGTAAAAAAGGAATTGATGTGCTGTTTTTTGCTGGATCAACAAACAGCACCCCCATGTCTTATCCCCATACTATCCCTATTGCACATTGCTTACCCACTACTTGTAGGTCCATGCGATCCAACGTTAGGTCATTACATACTACTTTTGTCGCCGTAGTAACGGCTTTAAGATCTTGGCTTAAATCTTCCTCTAAAAGTGTACCACGAATGGCAAGCAATGCAATAGGCGATTTTATAGAAAGCTTACAATCTGCTTTAGCCTTACGTACCAACCCAATGATTACTCTAAGATGGACTACTTGGTTCAGTTGCGATTGACTTACAGTAGCGTGTAATGCCCATTTAGGCCAATTGCCTCTTCGGTGAATAGAACCTTTATGGGGATAAAGCCCCTGAGACAGTTCTTCCGTAATATGGGGCAAAATAGGTGCAAAGAGCTGTAATAGACCATAGAAAGTATGATAAAGCGTTAAAATAGCACTACGCTGACCTTGACCATCCTGCTGAAGTCCATTATAGACCCTAGCTTTACTAATCTCGAGATAATCATCACAAAAAATGGACCAAAAGAATGTTTCTACCGATTCCAACGCCTCTGCATACCGATAGGCTAGTAACTGTAGATAGACCTTTTCAGTCAGTTCTGCCAGCGATTGCAAGAGCCATTTATCTAGCGTATGGGTGATTTTTTGCAACTCAAGCGGGTGATTGAATCCTTCTATTTTATCCAAATGGCCTAAAATAAACCTACCGGCATTCCATAATTTAGTAACCAGCCTTTTCCCATTTTTCATCACATTATCAGAATAACAAGTATCTGAACCTAAACGAGCATGGGCTGCCCAATAGCGGATAACATCGGCCCCATACGCTTGTAAAAGCTTTTCTGGAAGGAGCACATTACCCTTAGATTTAGACATTTTTTGTTTATCTGGCGCCAGGCACCACCCATGGATCATTATATTTTTCCAAGGCACACTATCCTCATGCAAATGGGCTTTGAGTAAAGTATAAAAGGTCCAAGTTCGTATAATTTCATGGGCTTGTGAGCGCAAATCCATTGGAAACAACTTGAGATGCCTATTATAGTCCACACTAAAGTCCTTATGAATAGCATGAGAAGAAAGTTGGGGAGAAATACTACTAGTTGCCCAAGTATCCATCACATCATAGTCTGGTTCTACCTCTGCGCTGGTATAGCCTATGGGTAGATCTTGAAGTGGATTTACAGGCAACTGGTCTATAGTGGGCACCAAAACTTTACCTTCTTCTCCAGATCTTTTAGAATACCAAATCGGAAAAGGAACACCAAAATAACGTTGACGGCTAATACACCAGTCCCAAGCCATGCCATTAATCCATTCCTCTAGCCTATGCTGCATGGCAGCAGGATGCCATTTGAGTTGCTTGACTTTAGCTAAAAGTGCTGCTTTATGGTCCATGGTTCGTACAAACCATTGGGGGGTAGTAAGCATTTCTAAGGGTGCACCAGAACGTTCTGCACATTTTACAGACTGCTGTATGACGGTTTGCTTGACCAACAGCAACTGATCTTTTAAGATTTGAAGGATTTTTTCACGCGCTTCTGATACCTTTAACCCTTGTAATGGACCAGTATGCGTGACCCTACCTTGTTTATTCAGGATGATACAAGTAGGCAATTGGTGTTTTTTCCACCACATTACATCCGTTGGGTCTCCAAACGTGCAACACATCACCAAACCAGTGCCCTTATTGGGTTGAACCAACTCATCTGCTAAAATAGGGACCCTTATATTAAATATAGGTGTAATCGCATAGGTGTGGGCCAGATCCTGGTAGCGCAAGTCATCGGGATGGTAGAATAAGGCCACACAAGCGGGCAACAATTCTGGTCGAGTCGTAGCAATGGGTAGAGGGGCTTGCGTCGCTTCATGTGTAAATAGAATATCATTCATATAGGCGACACGCTCCTTGTCTTCAATATCAGCTTGTGCCAAAGCGGTACCATCTACTGGATCCCATAACATAGGTTGCGCACTACGGTATACCGCACCTTTTTCCAAAAGTGCCAAAAAAGACATCTGCGAAAGCTTACGAGATAGTGGGCTAATCGTCTGATATTCCAAGCTCCAGTCAACCGAAAGGGCCATAGCCTTAAAAAGATTCCTACACTTTTCCTCTTCAGTAACTACTACTTCCCAGCATAATCTTATAAACTCCTCTCTATCCATATCAGCCACACGAACGCCTTTTTGCTTTTCTACCAATCGCTCTGTGGGTAAACCATTATCATCAAAGCCCATTGGATAAAAAATATTTTTACCCAACATGCGTTGAAATCGGACTATAAAATCAGCTTGTGCATAGCTGCAGGTATGGCCTATGTGCAACTGTCCAGAAATACTAGGAGGAGGCGTATCTACCACAAAAGTATCTGCACGAGGCAATGTGGGATCCCAGCTATATAGCGATTCTGTTGCCCAAAAGTGCTGCCAATATTTTTCTCGTTCCAAAAAATTATACCGTTGGGGCAAGGAGAATATGGTCATTTGTTCTTAAGTAAAAAAAATAGTTTGGATATTAAAAATATCACAAATATAACTGGCTTGTAGACATTATCCTACATCTTAATCGCCTAAAGGCTTGTTGTACCTAAGCTTTTTAATCTACACTTAGGCTTAAAAATGTATAAAAAAAAGGATCTAAAATGTCTCTTTCTCACATCCACCAGCTGGTTCATATACTATAAGCTTAACGGGCGCTTGAGCCAAATAAGCCATAAGCGACTTATGCCCTTTATCATTATTACCAAACTCTATGATATACAGGTTTATTTTCTGCATTACAAAAAGATGCATCAAGCTATTTTTTGCTGACATCTAAGTCTAATAACGTGAGTTCGGGATTTATTTGACTGATTTACAACAATTTAATATCAATTATTTAGTTAATATTTGCACCTATTTAACAAGTTTTTATATCTAATTTTATAAATAAAATATATACAATAAACTGATTACCATAATTATTTGTTATTCAACTACCTATTTAACTGTCTATAAAACAAATTTTATAAATTTTCATTAATATTGATTATCAAATTAAAAAATAATCTAATCCCGAACTCACATTAATATTGTATTCATGGTGTATTATAATTATATTTTCTTGTTCTTACATCGTATAAGAAAATGCAACACATTCTTCTGCTATTTTATGCAAAACAAATAATGGCAAGTAGGTAGTTATTCTTTTTTCGACTATATAAAATAAAGTCCAGCAGCAGACCAATAACCTACTTATTTAATATACACTTATTACTTGCTAAGCTAAACCAGATAGGTTGGATCAACATTTTAGCTACGATCATTTTGTAATTTACTATTTAACGTGAGTTCGGGATTAGATTATTTTTTAATTTGATAATCAATATTAATGAAAATTTATAAAATTTGTTTTATAGACAGTTAAATAGGTAGTTGAATAACAAATAATTCTGGTAATCAGTTTATTATATATATTTTATTTATAAAATTAGATACAAAAACTTGTTAAATAGGTGCAAATATTAACTAAATAATTGATATTAAATTGTTGTAAATCAGTCAAATAAATCCCGAGCTCACGTTATTTAACACCAATATAAGTAGCATATCAAATCCTTACTTTAGAAATCGAATGAAAAAAGTTGCTTTTCATACATTAGGCTGCAAACTGAATTTTTCCGAGACCTCTGCCATTGGCCGCTTGTTTACAGAAGAAGGATTTGTTACCGTAACCTTGGCACAACGTCCGCATGTTTTTGTCCTGAATACTTGCTCTGTAACGGAAAATGCAGATCATAAATGTTCAAAAATTGTTAGAGAAACGCTAAAAATGGCACCAGAAGCTTTTGTAATTGTGATAGGCTGCTATGCCCAACTTAAGCCAGAAGAGATTGCGGCCATACCAGGTGTGGATGCAGTATTCGGAACACATGAAAAATTCAAACTACTCGACTGGATTACCGATTGGAATAAAAAAAAATCGGATGAGTTGGCAACCATACAAATTACCTCTATCAAAGAAAGGCTAACCTTCTCCCCTGCCTATTCTATAGGAGACCGCACCAGAACTTTTCTTAAAGTACAGGATGGTTGTAGTTATGCATGTTCTTTTTGTACCATACCACTTGCTAGAGGTCCTAGCAGAAGTGCCACCATTTCAGAAGTGGTCGCACAAGTCCAACCCATTGCTAGCAAAAATGTAAAAGAAATTGTCCTGACTGGGGTCAACCTAGGGGATTTTGGCATTATTGATACCAAACGCCAAACCAATTTTTTTGAACTGATTCAAGCCTTAGATGCAGTAGACGGGATAGAACGTTTTCGCATCTCTTCTATTGAACCCAATTTACTAAACAAGGAAATTATAGATTTTGTAGCTACTTCCAAACGATTTGTGCCACACTTCCATATTCCCCTACAATCTGGTAGTGACAAGATTTTAAAATTAATGCGCCGTCGCTATTTAACCGCACGCTACCAAGAGCGTATAGCAGACATAAAAGCACAAATGCCCGCTTGTTGCATAGGTGTAGATGTACTAGTGGGATTTCCAGGTGAAACAGAAGAAGATTTCTTAGAAACCTATCACTTTTTAAATGGATTGGCTATTGCATATATACATGTATTCCCTTACTCAGAAAGGGCTAACACAAAAGCCGCTCATATGGCTGATGTAGTACCGCAAAAAGAACGTGTAAAACGGGCCAGAATGCTGCGCATACTTTCGGAAAAAAAACTAAGACATTTTTATAGCCAACATCTGGGTCATACCGCTACGGTTTTATTTGAATATGGAGCAGACGACGGCGTTATGGAAGGGTTTACAGAAAATTATATTCGGGTACAACTGCCCTACCAAGAGGCATTAGCCAATAGACTCTGTAAGGTGCTACTCAAGGAAATAAATGCAGAAGGAGTAGTTATTCCAGAATTGGTTGCGTTCACATAAAAGGATTGAGGCCGTTATGATAGGTCGGTAGTATAATTTTGGTTCTGTCGCGTTTATTCTAAAAAATGATTATTTTAGTATCGGTATTTAAAAAAGTAGTTATTATGTTTAATATTTCTCCCGAGTTATTACCATATTTTAAAGGTTATTGTTCTTCATCAGAAGTCATCCTGTTATTTGTGTACATGAAGTGTCGTTTTTCCTTGAGCTATAGAGATTTGGAAGAGATGATGCGTATGAGAGGCGCAAGAGTTGATCATTCTACGCTACAGAGATGGGTTATTAAGTTTGTTCCTCTGATAGATAAAGCAGTAAGAAAAAGAAAACGACCAGTTGGTAGTAGTTGGAGAATGGATGAAACCTATGTTAAACTAAACGGGAAGTGGATCTATTTATATAGAGCAGTAGATCGTTATGGTGATACAGTTGACTTTTTTCTATCTGATCATAGAGACAAGTCTTCAACGCTTTTTTTTTTTCGAAAGGCGATCACAGAAAATAATATTCCTAAGAAAGTAGTAATTGACAAAAGCGGTAGTAATAAAGCTGCCCTTGATGCGATCAATACAGATCTTGATCAAGATCATACCATTCAAATATTGCAAAACAAATATTTGAATAATAGAGTTGAACAAGATCATAGGTTTATCAAAAAACGGATAAAACCTATGCTGGGTTTTAAGAATTTTTATTCTGCTTCCATTACTATTTCAGGGATAGAAAACATTCGTATGATTCAAAAAGGACAAGTAAGAGGAGCTAAAAATCATCTTTCTACTTTTGAGAACTTTGCTATCTTAATGGCCGCATAATATCCAAAATTTGACTTAAACGAAAAACCTATACTAAGAAAACTATAGACGCGACAGAACCTACTTGCATGATAAAATCACTAAAACGTACATAAATCTTGGTAATTGATTACCAATTAACTTATTAACGTGAGTTCGGTATTTATTTGACTGATTTACAACAATTTAATATCAATTATTTAGTTAATATTTGCACCTATTTAACAAGTTTTTATATCTAATTTTATAAATATAATATATATAATAAACTGATTATCAGAATTATTTGTTATTCAACTACCTATTTAACTGTCTATAAAACAAATTTTATAAATTTTTATTAATATTGATTATCAAATGAAAAAATAATCTAATCCCGAACTCAAGTTATTATTATCTCATTAGAAATAGTTACTAAAACTAAATCTTTAATATATTTACATATTCTATTACAGAAGTAGAATATAAATCCATATAAGGGGTAAAATTTTTTTAATGCATCGGCAACGTATTTTTCCACATTCATAAGTGACTTCGTATATTAATTAATACTTTCAAGCAGCTATCTTCTAGTTATCTAATCCTAAACCCACATTAATAAACATTTATCTGGTAAATTATGGAAGCACAAAACATACGAGATATTATTTCATCTGATTACCCATATGGTTTTGAGAGCAATATTCCTGTAGATGCGATTCCAAAAGGCTTAACGGAAGCTACCATTCGCCTGATTGCTGAGAAAAAAAACGAACCAGATTGGTTGCTAAAACGGCGTTTACAAGCTTTTGATCATCTCTCCAAAATAAAAGAGCCTACCTGGGCAAAGGTATCCTATTCACCTATAGATTACCAAAATATTATTTATTATGCAGCACCCAAACAAAAAGCGCAATTAAACAGTTTAGAAGAGGCGGATCCAGAATTATTGGCTACCTTTAAGCGCTTGGGGATTTCGTTAGAGGAGCAAAAAAGGCTAGCAGGCGTAGCTATGGACGTAGTATTGGATAGTGTTTCCGTTGGAACCACCTTTAAAGATACGTTAAACAGGCTAGGCATTATTTTCTGTTCTTTTAGTGACGCCGTTCAAAAGTACCCTGATTTGGTTCAAAAATATTTGGGTAAGGTAGTCCCTATGACCGACAATTACTTTGCTACCCTCAATACTGCTGTATTTAGTGATGGCTCCTTTTGCTACATTCCCAAAGGTGTGCATTGTCCTATGGAGCTTTCCACCTATTTTCGCATCAATGCCACCAATACGGGTCAATTTGAACGCACTTTAATTGTAGCAGAAGAAGATGCTTGTGTTAGCTACTTAGAAGGGTGCACAGCCCCTATGCGGGACGAACATCAATTACATGCCGCCGTAGTAGAGATTTATGCTGAAAAAGGGGCCCATGTAAAATATGCTACTGTACAAAATTGGTATCCAGGCAATAAGGATGGCGTGGGCGGGGTCTATAATTTTGTAACCAAGCGAGGCCTTTGTGCAGGCGCGCATGCTAAAATTTCCTGGACACAAGTAGAAACAGGTTCATCTATTACTTGGAAGTACCCTAGTTGCATTTTAATGGGAGACCATTCGGTAGGTGAATTTTACTCTGTAGCAGTGACTAAGAACAAACAGCAAGCAGATACAGGCACAAAAATGATTCACTTAGGGAAACATACCAAGAGTCGAATTGTATCCAAGGGTATTGCAGCTGGTCAGTCCAGCAATAGCTATAGAGGGTTGGTCAAGCTCACGGCTGGAGCAGCATATGCCACTAATTTTTCTCAGTGCGACTCTTTATTGATGGGAGATAATTGTGGCGCCCATACTTTCCCTTATATAGAAGTAAAAAACCCAACTGGGCAGGTTGCACATGAAGCTACTACCTCTAAAATTAGTGAAGACCAACTTTTTTATTGTAATCAACGTGGTATTGATCATGAGAACGCCATTGCGCTTATTGTCAATGGCTACTGCAAGGAAGTACTCAATCAGTTGCCTATGGAGTTTGCTGTAGAAGCACAAAAACTACTAGCACTTACTTTAGAAGGCAGTGTCGGATAAGGTGACACCATTGGCCAAACGGGTTCTGTCGCGTCTATATTTTCGTTAGTATAGGTTTTTCGTTTAAGTCAAATTTTGGATATTATGCGGCCATTAAGATAGCAAAGTTCTCAAAAGTAGAAAGATGATTTTTAGCTCCTCTTACTTGTCCTTTTTGAATCATACGAATGTTTTCTATCCCTGAAATAGTAATGGAAGCAGAATAAAAATTCTTAAAACCCAGCATAGGTTTTATCCGTTTTTTGATAAACCTATGATCTTGTTCAACTCTATTATTCAAATATTTGTTTTGCAATATTTGAATGGTATGATCTTGATCAAGATCTGTATTGATCGCATCAAGGGCAGCTTTATTACTACCGCTTTTGTCAATTACTACTTTCTTAGGAATATTATTTTCTGTGATCGCCTTGCGAAAAAAAGAAAGCGTTGAAGACTTGTCTCTATGATCAGATAGAAAAAAGTCAACTGTATCACCATAACGATCTACTGCTCTATATAAATAGATCCACTTCCCGTTTAGTTTAACATAGGTTTCATCCATTCTCCAACTACTACCAATTGGTCGTTTTCTTTTTCTTACTGCTTTATCTATCAGAGGAACAAACTTAATAACCCATCTCTGTAGCGTAGAATGATCAACTCTTGCGCCTCTCATACGCATCATCTCTTCCAAATCTCTATAGCTCAAGGAAAAACGACACTTCATGTATACAAATAACAGGATGACTTCTGATGAAGAACAATAACCTTTAAAATATGGTAATAACTCGGGAGAAATATTAAACATAATAACTACTTTTTTAAATACCGATACTAAAATAATCATTTTTTAGAATAAACGCGACAGAACCTTGAAGGTTCACTTACGCATCGCAGTTTTTTACAGGGGACGTTTTTTCTGGTTTGTAGACAGTTTGGCCATTGGTTGAACGGATACGGCTTGTATAATTGAAAAGAAACCATTACATTAACCGTAAGTACAACAGCAACCTGAGGTTATCTAAGGAATCCCAAAAACTATCCTTTTACGAAGCATAGCCTATAAAAGAAATGTATCTACTCTGCTTTTTGCTTGGTCAGAACGCATGCAAGCAATACCCTTTTTAGTAACAAGTTGCGCTACTCTCTACTAAGAGGGGGCTTAAAGCGGACTCTTTGCTTGTCGCAACATTGCCATCCAGCCGAATGAAGCATAAACAAGCAATGATATTGGGAAGTATAACTTAATGAACAGTAAAAATTATGGGGCGCATTAACCTACCTAAACATAGTAAAATACCTATCTTAATAAGTATTTCTAGTTTTCTTCTTTGCGTATTTACTAACGCTTATGCAGGAAATGTAAAAAATACAACCAGTAAAAACTCCCTGACGATCTTACAAAAGATAAAAGAATTTTGCAAGCGACATTCCTCTAAAAAAAGCAAAAAAGACCATTGTGGTTCCATCCCTACCCAAAACAATCAAACGAAGGATGCCTCTAATGAGGCCCTTTTAAGTCAGGCTATGGCACAACCCATAGAGCCAACTGATGGTGATAACAAAAGCGAGATCGTGCTAAATGAATATGAAAAAATAAAAGATCTGTATGCTTACGATCCTATTGGGCAAGTATGGGTGCAAATCAAATCTTTTAAAATTATAAGTGACTGTCGTAATGATAAACCAATAGATTTAACCGTCGATGGTAGCCCTTATATAAATTTTTGGACATACGATTTGTCCAATCAAACATGGCACAAAGTCAACCTTAGACCTTATTTGCAACAACCCAACATCCAGATAAATAGTGATTTCTCTGCCATTGCTACAAAAGAATCAGTCCCACCCAATCATAATAACCCGCTGAATGACGTGGCTGCAGATGCGTTATTGGAAGAATTGCTGGGTGTGCACACATTTATTAAGCCCGCTCATTCTGAGCAGAGTATATGGGCCAACTTTTCATTTGATTTCAGTATAGGAGCTGGAGCTGTTTTTTATAGTAATCGCTTGGAACAGGTGCGTTTATTCCAAAGGCCAAAACAAGATTACTTTTTTATAACTAAGGCCAATGACGTATAGAAGCCCAATTGATTCCACGATGCGCTTAATACGGTGAGGAACTTTGACCAATCTGATCGTATAACATGTTGGTTCTGAAAACGCAACATTTCAAGGCAAAAGGTGGGGGGTGCCTATTAACGTGAGTTCGGGATTTATTTGACTGATTTACAACAATTTAATATCAATTATTTAGTTAATATTTGCACCTATTTAACAAGTTTTTATATCTAATTTTATAAATACAATATATATAATAAACTGATTATAAGAATTATTTGTTATTCAACTACCTATTTAACTGTCTATAAAACAAATTTTATAAATTTTCATTGATATTGATTATCAAATGAAAAAATAATCTAATCCCGAACTCACGTGTCTATGCGATGTACCAAGTATAATCCACCTAAACATGCAAAAAACAAAATATGCCAAGATAAAAATTAGCCATTAAATGGCGTAAGCAAGCTGGAAGGTCTACAAAATTTGCTGGATTGAGATGAATGGTTCCTTGTAAATATTGTTTGTAAGCATAATATTTATTATAATTAGTTATCTGATAGCTCAGTATTTTTTACAACAGTAAGCGCGCTGGTTAGGCGGATAGCTGGCTTTTTAGTCTCTTTTTACAAGGGGGCCTTAAGTAGGACTATAATAAGTTATATAATTTTGAACATGTTATTGCTATGAAAATTAAAATCGCGTTACTTGGCTTATTTTTTGCCAATAGCATCCTACATCCTATATATGCTGATCAATGTGGATTTCAATTAGAAGAAGATGAAGTAGATAAAAAGGCAGAAGAAGCGGCAGAAAAAAAAGATGATTCTAAAAATTTAATAAAATTGGGCACTACTGTTACGATGAGCCCTGCCTTTGTATACCAACGCCAAACGTGGTCGACTAAAAATAGTCTTGGTGCGCAGCTAACATTCAATGCGGATGTGCCAAAAGCTTGGTGTAACAAAGATGCAACCGTAAAGATAGATGCTAAGTGGGATGGAAACACTTTTACCATTAAAAATTCTACTGTAACTATTGGAAGGATGGTAACGATGGGCTATACTTCTAGTATTTTTGGTTATGAAAAAGCAGATCCTGCTTGGTTTATATCCACAGACGCAACTGTGTTGCAACTAAAGTATGAGTATACTTTTGATTGGTTCCGGATGGGTTGTGCTATTGAAAGGCCTGTTGCGCTACAAGTAGGATTGTTTGATAAAAACAAGTCAGCATTGGAAAAAA
This sequence comes from Cardinium endosymbiont of Oedothorax gibbosus, assembly GCF_936981045.1. Lineage (GTDB taxonomy): Bacteria > Bacteroidota > Bacteroidia > Cytophagales > Amoebophilaceae > Cardinium. Next base: position 124,553 of record NZ_OW441264.1, on the reverse strand, counting down.
AAGGTGATAAAGAGGAAGATACAAAGAATCAAAGTATTCAACTAGATCATTTAAAAGATAAGAAACTTCCTTTCAAAGTTAAGAATAGTATACCAGCTAGTGGCTTTAATTTAAGCGTTGTTACGGATCGCTGTAATACTAGCTTAAGTGGCTTACTCCGTTGTACAGACTATACACATAGTACTAATTCTGAAGAAAAAAAATTGCAGCGTATTTATTACGCTACCTACGGTGGGAATTTAGGCATGCAGTATCAAGTGGTACCTAAAAAATTTACAGCTACAGCGCAAGGTATTTATGTGCATGGTTTGGGTGATTACGTATCAGGACTTTCAGCTATTCAAAAAGATGAAGAACGCAAAGAGATGTGTGCGGCCTACTATATAGATAAGGAAAACAATGCATTGTCCTCTATAAATGCATGGGGTCTTGGGGCTACTTTAGAGTACTGTGCAACACCTAAATGGACATTATCTATAAGAGGATCTTATCTGGAAACGGTAGAAGATGCACAAAAGCCTGTTGAAGCCTTTCGGGCTCAGTGGAATCTAATTCCGAAAGTTGCCTATGCAGTCAACAAGTATTTCACGCTTTCTGGCGGATATAGTCTAGTAAAAGAGTGTAGAGTAGATAAGACAAAAAATAAAGCAAGAGAACATAAATTATCTGGAAGTATAAAGTTTAGCTTATAATATTTTATAGACTAGATATTTTTGTAAGTAGTATATTCACTATCTCAGTTGTAATAAAATAGTTATTTTATTACAACTGAGGTAGTTCCGTTCTGTCGCGTTTATTCTAAAAAATGATTATTTTAGTATCGGTATTTAAAAAAGTAGTTATTATGTTTAATATTTCTCCCGAGTTATTACCATATTTTAAAGGTTATTGTTCTTCATCAGAAGTCATCCTGTTATTTGTGTACATGAAGTGTCGTTTTTCCTTGAGCTATAGAGATTTGGAAGAGATGATGCGTATGAGAGGCGCAAGAGTTGATCATTCTACGCTACAGAGATGGGTTATTAAGTTTGTTCCTCTGATAGATAAAGCAGTAAGAAAAAGAAAACGACCAGTTGGTAGTAGTTGGAGAATGGATGAAACCTATGTTAAACTAAACGGGAAGTGGATCTATTTATATAGAGCAGTAGATCGTTATGGTGATACAGTTGACTTTTTTCTATCTGATCATAGAGACAAGTCTTCAACGCTTTCTTTTTTTCGAAAGGCGATCACAGAAAATAATATTCCTAAGAAAGTAGTAATTGACAAAAGCGGTAGTAATAAAGCTGCCCTTGATGCGATCAATACAGATCTTGATCAAGATCATACCATTCAAATATTGCAAAACAAATATTTGAATAATAGAGTTGAACAAGATCATAGGTTTATCAAAAAACGGATAAAACCTATGCTGGGTTTTAAGAATTTTTATTCTGCTTCCATTACTATTTCAGGGATAGAAAACATTCGTATGATTCAAAAAGGACAAGTAAGAGGAGCTAAAAATCATCTTTCTACTTTTGAGAACTTTGCTATCTTAATGGCCGCATAATATCCAAAATTTGACTTAAACGAAAAACCTATACTAAGAAAACTATAGACGCGACAGAACCACACAACCATGCGGTTGAACAGATACCGTCCAGCTAAAGTCCATGGCTAACAGTTGTTTTACAGCCATTTTAACCATATACTTGTAACCTTTTTTCTACATGCTTGTTTCTTTTTCGGTTTCTTTTGTCCCGCTGAAATATCTTCGAAAAGCTTGTATACTCTTTTGGCTATTGGGGTTGCTAGCATGTAAGGACTTTAAAAGTTGGGAAAGTAAATATTCTGATAAGATAAACATTGCATTTGATTCAGAAAAGGATAAGCAGGACAGTAATAAGTTCAAAGATTTGCAGAGCTATAAACTTTCAAAACTGAATTTTAAAATAAAACCGCCCGCTACAAATGGCGACACAAATATTTCATTAAATAAAAAAAATAAGCGACTACCTATACGGCTCGATCCAGATGCCAATGAAGTTAGTTTTGAGTTAGAGGGTTTAGAGAATAATATATACTATCACAAAGTTACCATTCGTTATAAACGTATCGTCTCCCTAATTTCTCCTAAAGCTGGAGGACTTCAGATACAATATGTTATTGAGGGTATAAAATTTAGTCCCAAGAGGCATAAAAGGCCTATCTTTAAGGAAGGTAAAAGCGAAAATCCAGTTCCCTTGAAAGGAGAGAGAGAGAAAGATAAAACGCATGTTATCTTATATTATTAGACTGCTATTTTTTATTTTGGGTTGTACGTTGCCTCAGTATATAATGGCCAAGCATAAAGCGCCCCAAAATAGGATCTGGCCAACTACCTGGTACCTTGGTGTAGATCTAGCGAAAACTTTCGTGGGTTGGTACCAAAACACAGGCCATGCTTATGAAATACATGGGTCTATCGATTTTAGCGACATCTTATTGGATGTAGACTATGGATTGGGGCACATTCAGCGTAATCACACGCAATACAACGGCTCCTTTGCATCTGCTACTGGTCCTTATTTTAGAATGGGCTTAGGGTATAATTTTTTGACATCCACTGCAGATCACAATCAATTTTTTATAGGCTTCCGTTATGCCAGAAGCTTTTTGGGTTTTCAACTAAAGAGTGATAAGTTTCAGTGCAACCACCCACGAGATAAAGGTTGCGATAAGCAGTGTATCCTTCCTCCTCCGTTTCTTCGGGATATAAAAAGTAGTGCCATAGCCCATTGGTGGGAAATTGTAGCAGGCGGAAAGGTATATCTGATGCATATATTATCTATTGGCTGTACCGCTCGCTACAAGTTCGGTAAAAGAATAGCAAATAATTTAATAAAAGATAATGTATATGCTTTGCCATTTGATATCCCAGGTTTTGGCTTGGCAGCATTTGACCATGCTTTTGGTTATAGTTTGTATATTTTATTGCGCATTCCACTACAGAAAAGCAATAAGACTTACCATGAGCATGTTCCTCAAAAAAGCGTAACCTAAGCCCATTTAATCTTGTAAAAATATATTACACGTTATTGTATCATGAAGCGGTATGGAAAATACATTTTAGTATTGTTATTGATCATTCTTGCAGATCAAGGATGCAAGCTTTGGGTATATAGTCATATGGAGTTAGGTCTAGATCACCAGATTAAAATATTTGGCAACCTATTTAAGTTGACCTATGTTCTGAACTATGGCATGGCTTTTGGGTTGCAATTTGGCTTTAAGTATGGAAAACTATTGATCACCTTTGTGCGTCTTTTTGCTTCGTTTTATATTGCACTTCATATTGTTCAATCACTGGCTCAGTCATCCCCTGCGCTTTGGATTTGGGGATGGGTATTGCTTTTAGGAGGTGCTATGGGCAATACCATTGATAGTATTTTTTATGGTGTTTATTTAAATAATGCACCCGACATAGCGCCTATGAAGTGGTTTCATGGTCAGGTAATTGATATGCTCTATGTTGATTTTTGGTCTGGTCTTATGCCCCATTGGGTACCTATTTGGGGAGGAAAAGAGGTCTGCATTTTACCTATTTTCAATATAGCAGACCTGGCTATTTTTCTCGGATTAGGGCTTGTTTTTTGTTCTTTTAGTACATTGGCTCTATCGAAAAAAAAGGATTAAGTAATGGATCTTATCGTATAAAAATTTGTGTATATGAAGCAGTTTATAAAATATTTTTCTATTGTATGGTTGATTATCTTGGCAGACCAAGCGTTTAAACTTTGGGTGCACACCCATATGGCAATGGGGACAGATGGGCAAATTAATCTTTTGGGCAATGTCTTGAAGCTTACCTATACTTTAAATGCTGGAATGGCTTTTAGTATCCATTTGGGTTTTAAGTATGGCAAGTTATTGATTACTATGTTCCGTGCTTTGGCCTCTTTATCTATTTTGGGGTATATCATTCAATCTATAAGAAGCAATGCACCTGCTGCTTGGATCTTCGGATGGGCCTTGGTTTTAGGAGGCGCTATTGGCAATAGTATAGATAGCATTTTTTATGGTGTATATTTGAATAACGCACCTGCTGACGCCCCTATGAAGTGGTTTTATGGTCAGGTAATTGATATGCTGCATATTGATCTTTGGTCTGGCGTTATGCCTAGTTGGGTACCCATTTGGGGCAATTACTATGTATATTGCCTTCCTGTTTTTAATATAGCTGATGTAGCTGTATCTGCTGGATTAGGGTTCTGTCTCGTTTATTCTAAAAAATCATTATTTTAGTATCTGCAGTTGAAAAAGTAGTTATTATGTTTAATATTTCGCCCAAATTATTACCTTATTTTAAAGGCTATTGTTCTTCAGCAGAAGTCATTCGGTTCTGTCGCGTCTATAGTTTTCTTAGTATAGGTTTTTCGTTTAAGTCAAATTTTGGATATTATGCGGCCATTAAGATAGCAAAGTTCTCAAAAGTAGAAAGATGATTTTTAGCTCCTCTTACTTGTCCTTTTTGAATCATACGAATGTTTTCTATCCCTGAAATAGTAATGGAAGCAGAATAAAAATTCTTAAAACCCAGCATAGGTTTTATCCGTTTTTTGATAAACCTATGATCTTGTTCAACTCTATTATTCAAATATTTGTTTTGAAATATTTGAATGGTATGATCTTGATCAAGATCTGTATTGATCGCATCAAGGGCAGCTTTATTACTACCGCTTTTGTCAATTACTACTTTCTTAGGAATATTATTTTCTGTGATCGCCTTGCGAAAAAAAGAAAGCGTTGAAGACTTGTCTCTATGATCAGATAGAAAAAAGTCAACTGTATCACCATAACGATCTACTGCTCTATATAAATAGATCCACTTCCCGTTTAGTTTAACATAGGTTTCATCCATTCTCCAACTACTACCAATTGGTCGTTTTCTTTTTCTTACTGCTTTATCTATCAGAGGAACAAACTTAATAACCCATCTCTGTAGCGTAGAATGATCAACTCTTGCACCTCTCATACGCATCATCTCTTCCAAATCTCTATAGCTCAAGGAAAAACGACACTTCATGTATACAAATAATAGGATGACTTCTAATGAAGAACAATAACCTTTAAAATATGGTAATAACTCGGGAGAAATATTAAACATAATAACTACTTTTTTAAATACCGATACTAAAATAATCATTTTTTAGAATAAACGCGACAGAACCAGACCAATGGATGTAAATGCTTCTTAAGTTTACGATAAATCGGTTTTGCATACAAAACTGTAACTGAACATAGGTATACTACCACTGTAAAGAGACAGGTATAAGCTGTTTCTTTATATATCATCAACCAAATCTTATGGATAGGAAATATCCTGGTGAAAAATATTCCCATTATAAGATGATCCACAAGTGCAGAGATGTATAGACTGATACAGTTGCTTATCGTAAAACCGTACCGCGCCTTTAGCTTTAAAAACAGTTTGAAGCCAATGTATGAAGCAATCAATATGGCGCATAAAGAGGCTGGTATAAGCCCCCTAATAAGTTTACCGGCAATGTAATATTGCTTATTACATAATAAGGCAAGACTGGTGGATGTGCATAAAATTATACTTATAGTAGCCTTTTTGCTACCATGACACTTTGCTATACAATTTAAGATCAGCATTAAGAAAGTAAATATTAACGAGCAATAGACTAGTTTATTAGTAAAATTCATGCACAATGTAGAGGCAAACAATAAACCAAGTTTATAAAAATAGTTGTTTAAATTTTTATTCATGATATTACTTGCATTTAATTTAATATGTTGTGAACATACCATAGCACGTTTCAAATATACACATTTATTTTCTTTATAACCTCTATTCGAGATTGTAGATTTTATTTTTAAATAGAGCATACATGGTATAAAATGAATAAAGCAGGCCAACCGGTTCTGTCGCGTTTATTCTAAAAAATGATTATTTTAGTATCGGTATTTAAAAAAGTAGTTATTATGTTTAATATTTCTCCCGAGTTATTACCATATTTTAAAGGTTATTGTTCTTCATCAGAAGTCATCCTATTATTTGTATACATGAAGTGTCGTTTTTCCTTGAGCTATAGAGATTTGGAAGAGATGATGCGTGTGAGAGGTGCAAGAGTTGATCATTCTACGCTACAGAGATGGGTTATTAAGTTTGTTCCTCTGATAGATAAAGCAGTAAGAAAAAGAAAACGACCAATTGGTAGTAGTTGGAGAATGGATGAAACCTATGTTAAACTAAACGGGAAGTGGATCTATTTATATGGAGCAGTAGATCGTTATGGTGATACAGTTGACTTTTTTCTATCTGAGCATAGAGACAAGTCTTCAACGCTTTCTTTTTTTCGAAAGGCGATCACAGAAAATAATATTCCTAAGAAAGTAGTAATTGACAAAAGCGGTAGTAATAAAGCTGCCCTTGATGCGATCAATACAGATCTTGATCAAGATCATACCATTCAAATATTGCAAAACAAATATTTGAATAATAGAGTTGAACAAGATCATAGGTTTATCAAAAAACGGATAAAACCTATGCTGGGTTTTAAGAATTTTTATTCTGCTTCCATTACTATTTCAGGGATAGAAAACATTCGTATGATTCAAAAAGGACAAGTAAGAGGAGCTAAAAATCATCTTTCTACTTTTGAGAACTTTGCTATCTTAATGGCCGCATAATATCCAAAATTTGACTTAAACGAAAAACCTATACTAAGAAAACTATAGACGCGACAGAACCTCCCCCACATCAGGGTACTGGTGTGCGGGTTCTCACACAACTTAATCGGTTATGCCTATAACAAGCTGTCATGTTATTCTACGTAGTCGAATTGAAGTTACTATTGATCAGCATAGTCAAAATAGTATGCTCCAACATATCATTCATAAAATTATCCGGAAACGGATTATGCCTATTTTATCAAAACTCTTTGCTCAATATGTGCCGAACGATGTAGTCATCCATTTAGACAAGATTGCCATAGATGTAGGTAGCTTCAATCTATCCAGCCTTGACAAACAACTACCCTGTCAGGTGGAACAAATGTTAACGCTTAAGCTAAAAGAACAGATTGGAAAGGTAATTCATAATCCTACTTGGTATCAAGTCATTCCACTACCAGATGCAAAACGGCAAGCTATAGCACACTATCTATCAGAAGGTAATTTTGCTTGGTGGATGGTCGAACGTTGTGAAAAACAAATTGAAAAAATATATCTAGCGTTGCTCCGCCATACGCCTCTGCTTATAGAGCAACTTTGGTATAATCTGACCAAAAAAGAAAAAGCCGTTCAACGTTGCATTGCAATTTTTTCCCCGGCTACCTTGGAGCATACCCTTGCGTGTTTATTGAAGCAGCCTATAAAATATTTTAAGCCTATCTTAGCTGAAACAGGGTTATTGTTATATCAAGCGAAGATTTTACCCAACTTGTTGTATACACCGGGACAGCAGGTGCTTTCCATGACCCTATTAGGTATGATCAACCAACAAAGATCTAAAATAGACCGTATGGGTTTGTTGCGTATGCTCCTCCAACAAGTAGCCATACAAACCTCCACCAGCTACGAAAAAATTCTAGAAAAGTTACACACTTACTGTGCACAAAATGAGGAAAAATCCTCATACGACCCAACCATAAAAGCATTAGTCCTTCAGTTGCGTGACTTACTCATAACGCCACCAAAATTCTGGTATCAGGATATTAAAAATCAGGAAAAGGTATTAAAGGAATTGGACAAAATAGGCAATAACACAATGGCGTTCTATCAACTATCAGTAGCTATGAGTGGCATTAAGATAGCAATGGACAAAGCCGGTATAGGTCCTCTAGTAAAAAGTTGGCTTCAAGAAGAAAAAAATAGAGAAAAACTGGCTAAAAACTTACCTGATACCCTCTTTGTTGCATTTTTAGAATCTATAGATCCCTCTATTGTATCTATATTTTCTGATTTTATGCAGATCTCAACTGCTACTAATGCTGCCATCGCACTTGTTTGCGCGATTAAAGCCATTACTTTAGCCTATTGTGCCTTTGGATATGCTCAAACGCTCTATTTTGAAGAGATTCAATCGTTGTTTAGAAAATATATTGCCAATAGCCTTATCAACAAGCAACGACTTTCCGCCTTGCTTACTACTCAAACGTATAACCTAGCTATAAAAGCCATTATGGTTCCATTGGCATCCACAGCGATCCTTCCATCAGATGCTTTCAAAACAACCATCTACCAAGATGGACTACATCATCCACCTATCGTTAACCCACTCCAGCCTATTGTATGCTCATCTGATGCAACAGATAGAAAGGTGTCAATCCATCGGCCTATCATAGAACGTAGTCTTGCACAACACATGCCGATTGCAATGAAGTTTCTAGATAGACTAGAAACTGTGCTCATTGCATTGCTTCAGACTACTGAATGTCAGGTAAATATAGACTCGATAAAAAATATGTTGATTACAGCAGCGACTGTAGATCCACCGATTACGGAAAGACACTATATAGCACGTATTGTAGACTACCTTATGCCTTATACGCCATTTTCTTATGATATATTATGTGATCGGTTATTGGATAGGGCCACACAGGCAGGGTATCAACATCTAGCAGCGTGCTTTTCTAGTTTGGCATCATTTCAAAACGATGCAATAAATAAAGATAATCATTATATAGTAAAAGGCTACTCAGCGGCAGAACTACTTGACACATTGCAAACAAAGTATTACACAGCGCACTTGGATAGGGATCCTATTTCAGTCGAAGAAAACCCATTATCTGATGTAGTAGATTTCCTTGCTTATAATGAATTACCACCCAATCAGTTGGTGCCCGCCTATTTAATAGTCAAATGTTTGGGGCGTGCAACACCCCAACAAATACGGGATCAATTAGCGCCTTTATGCCGAGAGGCCGCTATCTTAAAAAAGTTAATGCAACATGCCACAGAGGTCACCTTATCTAAACTATTACAGGCCTTTATTCCATTTTCCAATCAGATGCTAGATGGGTTAGAAAGGGTGATCATACAATCAAAAATGCTCCAGAGTACCCAGCAGCAGACCAATATCCGTTTAATCAAAGAAATTTTTATTGCAGCAGCGATCACCCATACGCCACCCGAAAAACAATATATAGAGCGCATATTACTCCATCTTAGCGCACAAGCTTCATGTCGTCCAACAACCTTATGTAATCAGTTAATAGATGCGGCCAAACAGGCAACTGATTACTACCTAGTAGAGGCCTTTTCTATCCTCAAGGAAAAATTAGCGCCACTAAACCTAAATAAAATAGATGACGTGGATCTTATTTTTCTATCTACACACGAAAAATTGGACCAAGCCCTTTTGCCACTTTACTATAACAACCTACTGCCAGCTATTAAGCATAGGGTCCGACAGTCTGATGACCTATCACAATCAATGATTGACCAACTGGTTGCACAACACTTACCAACCATTGCCAAACCATTACAGGAAACCATTAGCATAGCGCTCTACAAGCAGATTACCGATGCCGTACGAAGCAAAAGAGAACGGGTTGCACAAGGATGGTACCTCTTTTTGCATACTGGTAAGCTGGAGAACTATGCAGATGGCACAGCCTTGTTGAATGATGTGATCACGCATCTTCCTACTTTTTCCTTAGCGCAACATAAAATACATGTGCGTCAACGGCTGATTGTACATTTTACCCATACGCAACTTATGCTATTGGTTCAAAGGCATAGTGAAATAGGCAAAACGTTAGCAGACTTTATAAAAGGGAGTTATCAATTATGGTGTACCACACAAGGTTCACTGGGCCAGCCCAATAGTACTAAAAATGTATTTTGGGATAGTGTATTGAAAACACTACCTCATACATCTATTTCTAAAGAGAATTGGCTTGCACAAATCACCACCGAATGGAGTAACGTTTTAGAAATCACCCCCACTACATTATTAGAAACTTTTCAACTCCTGGATACCGAGGGGATACCAGAAGAGTTAATCACTTCATTGAATAGATTACAAGAAAAATACCGACAAGAGATCCAACAACAAGCTATACAACGTGGCTACAAAGCACCTATTCTAACCAAGCTGTATCTACTGCTTAATGGTACCCTATCTCTTTGTGTCCAGCAGTACCATCTATCGATGCCTACATTAGGCAATGCATTGGTTCAGTTTATGGCGGACCAACCATCTACATTAGCAAATTTTTTAGAAGCGCAGGACAATCATCAATTAGTAGCCAGACGTATGGTGCACTACTTTAGCCAAGAAGTTACTACAAAGATTATAGCCTCTTTGGCAAAGGACAACGCTCGATTTGTAACGCATTACCTGGATCTGTTAAGCAATCCACTGCAACACGAAACTGTACCACTCTATCACCCATCAACCTGGAATAGGGCATTATACATTTCCATTATATATTATTTGATTACAAAAAAGCCATTTGAAGCAACGGAGTTTGTACACAGCACAGTATTGACCACTTGTTATCCCAAAGAAGCGATTTACAAAATCATTACTTCAATTGTGGCTACAAAAGCCATTAATCAAGAAGAAGATAAGATTATAACCTTGCTTAAGCCCCTTATAAAGCACATCAACCCACCTACCATGAGTCAGCCAGCTTTGGCCAATCATTCATTAGAAACGGTATCGGTAACCAAGCAAAAAGAACCATCCCCAAAAGTTAGTCTACCAGAAGAAGAGGTCCGGGTCTATACTAAAAATACTGGATTGGTCTTTCTATGGCCTTTCTTATACGATTTTTTTAAAGTGCACAACCTTATGGTTGGTAACCAATTTTTCTGTGACCAAGCAGCCCATAATGCGGTTTATCTCTTACAATACTTAGTTACTGGCCAGCTAAAGAGTCCAGAATGGCAGCTTACTCTTCCCAAGCTACTTTGTGGATTATCCTATGATGAAGTATTGTTACCCTATAGACCTATAAATGAAGGTTGCGATGCATATCGTCAAGAAGCAATGAAAGAAATGATAGCTGAGCCAGAACAACCGTCTCAACAGGCATCTACAGAAAAAATAGAAGAAAGTGGATCTATATCCAATAGTGCAATGGAAGTTATAGCTGTCAACAGCCAACTACTGATTAAAAAAGTAATAAAGCGCTGGAAAAGTTTAACAAAGCTTAAAGCAATGGCTTCATATCAAGGTTGTACTACGCAAGATATATTAAAAAGTTATTTCTTGAACAGACTAGGTATTTTAACTAGACAGAAAGCTAATGATGCTACCGAAAGCAAATTTTGGCATCTAACGATTATGCACCAGGAACACGATACAGGTGATTTAGTGCCTCCTTGGTCTATAACCAGCATTAAATTACCTTGGATGCAAGAAGCAATTATTTTATTTTGGATGCCTGCGTAGTATCATAATCCATGTAGTAATCCTATATAAAGAGGCCGTTTCAATAGAGTTTTAAGCTTTGGTATAAAAAGTGACTTTTAGTGTTATAAAATGGTTAAATTATGTTACTTCTTTAATCGTTTATACTTAAGATTTTTAATAGTATTGTTATGGTAATCAAAACAAATAATCAATTAAGTTTTGCAGATATTTCAGCCAGTCGACCTAAGGGCTCTGTCCAATTAAGTGTGTAGGTTCTGTCGCGTTTATTCTAAAAAATGATTATTTTAGTATCGGTATTTAAAAAAGTAGTTATTATGTTTAATATTTCTCCCGAGTTATTACCATATTTTAAAGGTTATTGTTCTTCATCAGAAGTCATCCTGTTATTTGTATACATGAAGTGTCGTTTTTCCTTGAGCTATAGAGATTTGGAAGAGATGATGCGTATGAGAGGCGCAAGAGTTGATCATTCTACGCTACAGAGATGGGTTATTAAGTTTGTTCCTCTGATAGATAAAGCAGTAAGAAAAAGAAAACGACCAGTTGGTAGTAGTTGGAGAATGGATGAAACCTATGTTAAACTAAACGGGAAGTGGATCTATTTATATAGAGCAGTAGATCGTTATGGTGATACAGTTGACTTTTTTCTATCTGAGCATAGAGACAAGTCTTCAACGCTTTCTTTTTTTCGAAAGGCGATCACAGAAAATAATATTCCTAAGAAAGTAGTAATTGACAAAAGCGGTAGTAATAAAGCTGCCCTTGATGCGATCAATACAGATCTTGATCAAGATCATACCATTCAAATATTGCAAAACAAATATTTGAATAATAGAGTTGAACAAGATCATAGGTTTATCAAAAAACGGATAAAACCTATGCTGGGTTTTAAGAATTTTTATTCTGCTTCCATTACTATTTCAGGGATAGAAAACATTCGTATGATTCAAAAAGGACAAGTAAGAGGAGCTAAAAATCATCTTTCTACTTTTGAGAACTTTGCTATCTTAATGGCCGCATAATATCCAAAATTTGACTTAAACGAAAAACCTATACTAAGAAAACTATAGACGCGACAGAACCAAAAATCAAGCCCCTTGTAAAAAGTTGCTGAAAGCCCCCCATACAGCTGGAAAAACAGAAGCCACCCTGTGCCCTCCATTAAACTGTTTTTCTGATCAGCTGCAATGGGGGGCTTTCAGCAACTTTTTACAAGGGGCGGTTTTTCTGTTTTTTCATAACATTGCCACAAGACTGAACGGTACATTCAGATTGCTAGTTTGTTAAAGGTAAACATTTAATTAGATACCATTTTTAAAATTGATTTTAATAACGTGAGTTCGGGATTTATTTGACTGATTTACAACAATTTAATATCAATTATTTAGTTAATATTTGCACCTATTTAACAAATTTTTATATCTAATTTTATAAATATAATATATATAATAAACTGATTACCAGAATTATTTGTTATTCAACTACCTATTTAACCGTCTAATAAAACAAATTTTATAAATTTTCATTGATATTGATTATCAAATGAAAAAATAATCTAATCCCGAACTCACGTTAATAAAACTATGATGAATGGTTTTGATATTTTACTCGTTATACCACTTATTTGGGGGCTTTATAATGGGCTTAAGAAAGGGTTTATTGTAGAACTGATTTCTTCTTCACTATTGGTATTGGGTTGCATAAAAGGTGTAACCTTATTTTATATATTTCTGCCCTGCATTCTAGAACGCAAATTACCTGCTTTAGCTACTTTTCTACCTATTTGTTTAGCCATTCTCATGCTTTTCATAGGCGGGCTGGTGATTTACTTGTTAACGAAATTGATTAAAGAAATTTTAGTGATTGGCTTTCTAGGTATATTTGATAACCTATTAGGGGGGGTATTGGGATTATGTAAAGTGGCATTTTTTATCAGTTTATTGATTTATTTTTTAGGTTGCGCAGGACTTACCTCCAGCAGGTATACAGATCATAGTCTCCTATTCCCACTATTAGAACCTATTGTTCCAAAAATCTTACAATCTTTCACATCTATACATCATATTTATCCATTCAAACCATGGTGTCAGCTTAAAACAGCGTGTCACTGATCGGCTGGTGGTGGGGATGAATGATGCGATTTAGCAGCTCTTTTGCGCTCATTAGGATCTAATATCGCTTTTCGCAAACGAATCGATTTTGGTGTCACTTCTACACGTTCATCATCCTTTATATAGGTAATGGCCTCTTCTAGTGTCATTACCACAGGTGGGCTTAATCGAATGGATTCGTCTGAGCTAGATGCGCGCATATTTGTAAGCTGTTTCCCTTTTAATAGGTTCACTTCTAGGTCATTATCCCTGTTGTGTTCCCCTACAATCATCCCACCATATACCTTCTCACCTGCACCGATAAACATTTTACCCCGATCAGCTAAATTAAAAAGTGCATATGCGACGGCGTTGCCCATACCCATAGAAATAAGTACCCCATTGCGTCGTCCAACAATCGTTCCACGGTAGGTACCATACCTATGAAAAGTCCTATTCATAATACCAGTACCCCTCGTTTCAGTAAGAAAGGTGCCATAATAACCAATTAAACCGCGTGATGGACCAATAAAAATAATACGTGTTTTGCCCCCCCCCATTGGACGCAGGTCCCTCATTTCTGCTTTTCGAAAACTCATAGATTCGATGACAGATCCTGAAAATGCATCATCCAATTCTATTTGAATCTCCTCTAGTGGCTCTAGTTTTTCACCATTAGGCCCTAGTTTAATTAATACACGTGGTCTGCTAATGGAAAGTTCAAACCCCTCCCTTCTCATCGTTTCTATTAAAACACCTAATTGTAATTCACCACGTCCAGCTACTTCAAAAGCATCCTTATTGGGACTTTCGGTTACTTGAATAGATACATTTGATTCCAGTTCACGCATTAGCCTATCACGTATCGCATTACAAGTAACCTTGCTCCCTTCTGTTCCAGCTAGTGGCGAATCATTCACTGAAAAGTTAATAGCCAACGTAGGTGGGTCTATAGGAATGGCAGGTAGGGCTTTTATCACCGTAGGTGCACAAATAGTATCGGCTACATTGGCGCGTTGCATCCCTGCAATAGCAACAATATCACCAGCATGTGCTGTTTCAATGGGTACTTGTTCCATACCACGGAAAGCCATAATCTTTGTAACCTTACCATTTTCTATTACTACATTGTCTTTATTGAGCGCTTTGATGGCTTGTTGAACTTTTAAGCTGCCTGTGAAAATACGTCCTGTTAGCATACGCCCTAGATAAGGGTCGTATTCCCTTGCCGTTATAAGCATGGAAAAGTCACTATTTAAATCGACTGTTGGAGCAGGTACATAGTCTAGAATGAGATCAAATAAGGGAGATAGGTCTTTTCGCTCCCCATCTAATGTTCTACTTGCCCAACCTGATCTTCCAGAAGCATAGACAACAGGAAAGTTAAATTGCGCTTCTGTAGCTTCAAGGGCCATAAAAAGTTCTAAGATTTCATCTTCCACTTCTCCTACACGCGCATCTGAACGGTCAATTTTATTGACTACTACAATAGGACGTAATCCTAGCTTTAACGCTTTACTTAACACGAACTTAGTTTGGGGCATAGTCCCCTCTGCTGCATCCACCAATAAGACCACACCATCTACCATACTTAAGATGCGTTCTACTTCTCCACCAAAGTCAGCGTGACCAGGTGTATCTACAACATTGATACGGGTATCTTTCCAAACTAAAGAGGTACATTTAGCCAGAATCGTAATGCCACGCTCTCGCTCTAAATCATTGGAATCCATGACCCGTTCCGCTACTTCTTGATGGGCTCTAAATGTTCCACTTTGTTTTAATAAGTTGTCTAATAAGGTTGTTTTCCCGTGGTCTACGTGTGCTATAATGGCAATATTGCGTAATGGCTGCATGAAATCTTTTAATTTAATGGGTTTTTAGGCTACTGGTATTTTAAATAATGCTAATCTAAAAAAGAGAAGTTGATGTATTAACGTGAGTTCGGGATTAGATTATTTTTTCATTTGATAATCAATATTAATAAAAATTTATAAAATTTGTCTTATAGACAGTTAAATAGGTAGTTGAATAACAAATAATTCTGATAATCAGTTTATTATATATATTATATTTATAAAATTAGATATAAAAACTTGTTAAATAGGTGCAAATATTAACTAAATAATTGATATTAAATTGTTGTAAATCAGTCAAATAAATCCCAAACTCACGTTATTATGTTGCTTTCTATGTTTAGAAAGGAAAGGGATAGACGCAAACATATAGACCAACTTCCTACAAGGATAACGAACAGATGACCACTTATCTATAGAGAAAGATGGTTGTTTGCATGTTATATATGGGGTCAAAGCATCCCTCCATCAGAAAAACTGAAGTATTTTCTATCTGTAAATATAATATGATCTAGAACCGTTACGTCAAGTAATTCCCCAGCCTTTGTAAGAGACTTGGTTAATTCAATATCAGTAGTGATTGGCGTAGTATTTCCAGAAGGATGGTTGTGTGCTAATACAATGGAAACCGTCTGATGATCTAGCACTAATCTAAATAGAAATTTAGAATCTACAATGGTTCTACTTGTACCTCCACTACTGATTTTTATTTTCTTGATTAGATAATTTGCCCTGTTGAGCAACAAGACCCAAAACTCTTCTACAGATTTATCGGTTAGATCTGGCTGTAGCAGCTTATAAGCTTTAAAAGAGCTGTTTACCAGTTCTCTTTTATGGGCAGGCTCATAAGGCCGCCTACGGGTAAGTTCCATGGCACAGACAATAGCAATCGATTTTACCTCCCCTATACCCCTAAACCGCCGTAATTCCTGCACAGAACGCTTGGCCAGTTCTTGAAGACTATTGCCATTCGTTTTTAAGACATGTTGAGCCAATACTACAACACTTGTGTTGCGCGTACCAGAGCCTATAAGCACAGCTAAAAGCTCTGCATCGGTTAAGCTAGAGGCCCCTTGTCGTAGTAATTTTTCTCTTGGCCGGTCTTCCGGTGCCCAGTCTTGGATTTTGAGTGGAGCAGTTACATATATCTCCCGTGCCATATCACTTAAATCATTTAGACTACAGCTACAGTGAGCCTATTTACATGTTTAGCAAGCTTAGCTTTACTATTGGCACTTTTGTTTTTGTGCATTATGTTTTTTGCTGCAAGCTTATCTAACATAGAAAAAACCTTAGGCAATAACTGCTCTGCAGCGGCTTTATCCGTACATTTACTAACCTTTTTCATAAAAGTTCTACATGTTTTTAGCTGATAACGATTGCGAAGATACTTGGTACGGTTCGATCTTATTCGTTTTTCAGCTGATTGATGATTGGCCATGTAAATATAATTGAATTAAATATTAAATATAATCTTATTGCATGCAAGATACTACTTTTTTATATATCATTCAATCATTTAATTACCATGATACGCCCAATCGAAACGCTGGTATTTCCTGATGACGAGCGCTGATGCCCACAAAGAAACGTTCTGTAAGCATATATTGCACATTTATAGAAAAATGATACTTCCTGTTCAATATACTTAATAACCTATCCTCGTTAGCAGTTTGTGTGGTAGGTTTTTTTAAATCGGTCATTTCATATCCTAGTTGTAGTTGCAACAAATAATGTCCGTAGCGTATTTCATAGCCCAATAATGCGGTAACCTCTATACCGCCTGCTGGCAGCATATTGTTTAACAAAGCTTTTTTATACCGGTTGTATCCTAACTCCATGGCGCATAATAAGGCATTATGGCTATTAATAGTAAAACTGAATAATGAAGATCCCCTAAAAATCAAATAGTATGCTTTGGTTGCTGCTAGCCTCCTACTGCTACCAGCTATACTACAGTCTACTCTACTGCTTTTTCGTTTTCTATAATGGATCGGGTGGTTACCCCGTCTTAAAAAAGGTTCTGTATGGGTTATATATCGTATCCCTATCGTGGCTATAGGAGCCAATTTTAATCTTATAGCATCATTTTCATTGTCTGCATTATGCAATGGCTGTGTGCGGGAATGAAGAGGATCAGTTGTGTTTGCTTGATTTATATTTAACCCTATGCCAAAGTTAAGTTGCCAAGATGGTGCCCATAACCAGTGATAGATAATTTCTTTTATGCCTATAAAACTATAGTGGGGTTGATCCTTTGTACCATCTTTGATTGCACCAATACTTATTCTATTCCCCCATGTAGACAGGGTAGGATGGGATTGATATAGTTCTATATAAGCCGAGATACCCCATATGTTCGGGAATCTAAGTGGCTGCTCTTTTTGAAGCGCATAGGGCATCAAAAAGGATAGTCCAACTCTTGGATAGGACTGGAATTGACTAGCAAAAAAGGAATGTATATATAAAATATCTAAATCAATGGTAGTTGGGATGACTATGATTGACTTTTCATTATAGTTGTGTACCATTAACCCAGACCGTAATTGTATAGAGCGCGGATAGGGATGGCAAGTCGTATTGATTGTAGTTGGAAATGTCGCTAACTTAACATTAGATTGCGCAGCAGCCTTTGTTACACAAGGAAGCAACCAGGTAATAAACAAAACAAAACGTAGTATATAATGATATAAGTTGGTTGGGTTCAAAGTATATACAATTAAAAATGAATAGGGCAATTGCATTATAAAATATGCTCCTGTCATCAGAGCAATGTATTAAGATTTTTTTGGTATCTGTTCAACTTTAAAACAGAGGAGTTAAAATTTTTAGAATATGTGTCATTTATCCCCTGCTAATATAATTATGCTAGAACAAGGGTTACAAATGTACAACTTAGACTAGATAAAAATTATAGTGCAGTAATAGCCATATTATTTAATGCTATGAAACATGAGCTCCTAAAATTAAGAAATAGTTCGGATGCAGATATAAAACAGAAAGGTATATTGTGGTGCATAACAGAGAAAAAAAAGTAATGATGGTGTACATTCTTACCGGGTTCTGTCGTTTCGGAAGTGTTCTATAAACTGTGTCACATCTCCTGTTCATCTCAACGTCTCTTTTAATCTACCGGAAAAAAAGATGTCTATCTGAGATATGGTCAACGCCCAGTTTCGCAGCGGCATAGTCCATTTATCCTCGATCTTCTTTATGGCACAATATACTAATTTATACAAAGCATTTATACTGGTAAACGCTCCTTTTGTCTTGGTAAACTTCCTAATCTGCCTATGCAAGCTTTCTATAGGATTGGTGGTATAAATTAGCCTTCTGACAGGATCTGAATACTTAAAATAACCAGACAAATGTTCCCAATTATTTTGCCGAGATTTGGTAACCATTGGAGGTTCTGTCGCGTTTATTCTAAAAAATGATTATTTTAGTATCGGTATTTAAAAAAGTAGTTATTATGTTTAATATTTCTCCCGAGTTATTACCATATTTTAAAGGTTATTGTTCTTCATCAGAAGTCATCCTGTTATTTGTATACATGAAGTGTCGTTTTTCCTTGAGCTATAGAGATTTGGAAGAGATGATGCGTATGAGAGGCGCAAGAGTTGATCATTTTACGCTACAGAGATGGGTTATTAAGTTTGTTCCTCTGATAGATAAAGCAGTAAGAAAAAGAAAACGACCAGTTGGTAGTAGTTGGAGAATGGATGAAACCTATGTTAAACTAAACGGGAAGTAGATCTATTTATATAGAGCAATAGATCGTTATGGTGATACAGTTGACTTTTTTCTATCTGATCATAGAGACAAGTCTTCAACGCTTTCTTTTTTTCGAAAGGCGATCACAGAAAATAATATTCCTAAGAAAGTAGTAATTGACAAAAGCGGTAGTAATAAAGCTGCCCTTGATGCGATCAATACAGATCTTGATCAAGATCATACCATTCAAATATTGCAAAACAAATATTTGAATAATAGAGTTGAACAAGATCATAGGTTTATCAAAAAACGGATAAAACCTATGCTGGGTTTTAAGAATTTTTATTCTGCTTCCATTACTATTTCAGGGATAGAAAACATTCGTATGATTCAAAAAGGACAAGTAAGAGGAGCTAAAAATCATCTTTCTACTTTTGAGAACTTTGCTATCTTAATGGCCGCATAATATCCAAAATTTGACTTAAACGAAAAACCTATACTAAGAAAACTATAGACGCGACAGAACCGAATGACTTCTGCTGAAGAACAATAGCCTTTAAAATAAGGTAATAATTTGGGCGAAATATTAAACATAATAACTACTTTTTTAAATACAGAAGAACGGAAATGCCTTATGTAGAGGAGAGTAGTCGGTTATAGACTGCCCAGTAACCCTCGTGATATTGGTCATCGTTTTCAACCCAAGGCAGCTCGTTTTCCTTAAATAAATCTTCGAATTCAATTGCATCCAGTGGTTCGCCACGCAATACTAGATCAGAATAGTCCATAGCAAGCTGAATGATGTTGCGAAAACCACCAGGGGTTAACCATACTACATCTTCCTGGGCAATACCTGCCTTTGCTATTTTTTCTGCCAAGCAGGGAAAATGGTACGAAAAAGTATTGTTATAGATGGTAAAAACCAGTTTGGCTTTTCTAAAAAGCAGATGGTCTTGGTAAAGTTTCTTCCAAAAAATAGGTATAAGACCCGTTATCCAATCATGACAATGTACAATGTCTGCCTCCCATTCTAATTTTTTGAGCGTTTCCATTACACCTGTGCAGAAAAAAATCATACGCAAGTCATTGTCCTCAAAAAAATTATTGTTCTGGTCCTCAAAAACCGATCTTCTACGCCCAAATAGATCATCGTTATCTACAAAATACACTTGTAACCGTGTACTAGGTATAGTACCTACCTTTACAGACATGTAATGATCTGTATCATTTATTGAAATAATAGAGCCTGACAAACGTAACACTTCATGTAGCCTATTCATACGGTCATTAATCGTACCAAACTTAGGTACTACAATCCGTACGTCAATCTGTTTGCTTTGCATGGCTTCGGGTAGCTTACGTACACAATTTGATACAAGGGAAGTCTCCAAAAAAGGAGCTATCTCACTTGCAACATATAGTATCCTTTGTAGAGGCATCATGGAAGATACTTTTGAATGATGGTATTAAAACAGGCGTCTTAGCAAACAGACCCTAAATTTAATCATTTTTTTGATTTTTAACAGAACTCATGTTCAATATTTTTTGTTTTAATTTTTTTGTAGATGTAGATTAAGTTGGTGTAAAATGTGTAAGAATTGTATAAAAACTGATTAAAAAATACACGTAAATGTACAAAGTAAAGCAAATAGGTGTGCAGAGAGTTGGCATGGTTCTGTCGCGTCTATATTTTCGTTAGTATAGGTTTTTCGTTTAAGTCAAATTTTGGATATTATGCGGCCATTAAGATAGCAAAGTTCTCAAAAGTAGAAAGATGATTTTTAGCTCCTCTTACTTGTCCTTTTTGAATCATACGAATGTTTTCTATCCCTGAAATAGTAATGGAAGCAGAATAAAAATTCTTAAAACCCAGCATAGGTTTTATCCGTTTTTTGATAAACCTATGATCTTGTTCAACTCTATTATTCAAATATTTGTTTTGAAATATTTGAATGGTATGATCTTGATCAAGATCTGTATTGATCGCATCAAGGGCAGCTTTATTACTACCGCTTTTGTCAATTACTACTTTCTTAGGAATATTATTTTCTGTGATCGCCTTGCGAAAAAAAGAAAGCGTTGAAGACTTATCTCTATGATCAGATAGAAAAAAGTCAACTGTATCACCATAACGATCTACGGTTCTGTCGCGTCTATATTTTCGGTTTCTGTCGCGTTTATTCTAAAAAATCATTATTTCAGTATCTGTAGTTAAAAAAGTAGTTATTATGTTTAATATTTCGCCCAAATTATTACCTTATTTACGTGAGTTGGGGATTATATTATTTTTTCATTTGATAATCAATATTAATAAAAATTAATAAAATTTGTTTTATAGACAGTTAAATAGGTAGTTGAATAACAAATAATTCTGATAATCAGTTTATTATATATGTTATATTTATAAAATTAGATATAAAAACTTGTTAAATAGGTGCAAATATTAACTAAATAATTGATATTAAATTGTTGTAAATCAGTCAAATAAATCCCGAACTCACGTGAAACTATTATAGATCAACTTAAAAATATTAGCCAGATAGAACATTCCAGATACAGAAGTATACCTAATTTTCTAGTCAATCTAATAACGTGAGTTCGGGATTTATTTGACTGATTTACAACAATTTAATATCAATTATTTAGTTAATATTTGCACCTATTTAACAAGTTTTTATATCTAATTTTATAAATATAACATATATAATAAACTGATTATCAGAATTATTTGTTATTCAACTACCTATTTAACTGTCTATAAAACAAATTTTATTAATTTTTATTAATATTGATTATCAAATGAAAAAATAATATAATCCCCAACTCACGTAAATAGCTGGAATTACAGCTTATGGACTAAAAGAGAAAAAACCTTCTATAACTAATATACATATGGCTGGGTTACAACAAGTTTAATCCAGAATTGACGTTATCTAGATCTAACTGTAGGTTATGCATTATTTTAGTCTTTTATTTTTTATATTAGCTTTTTGGCCACGCCAACACAGATAACTTTGTTTTGGTCTAAAACCAAGCCAACTTTATAGTACCACTAATAGCAAACAACCAAGAATATCCTTATTTTTTGAGTTGGGTTTGCATGCAACAAAATGGTTAGGTAAAGCCTGAAAGCATCATTTTTGTAAGAAGTATGAAAGCCATTGCAAGATTTTCAGCAGTGCTTATTGCCCTGCTCTCTATAGGCATCCATGGGGCCATTGTAGCAATACTCATGCTTACCGGGTATAAGCTTACCATGCTATTTATTGCCTTCTTACTTCCGTTTGTATCCATATTTCTTTAATAACCAAGCAAGTCTAGCATTTGTTTAATTAAATAGGTAGCAATAGCAAGAAAAAATTTTGAAAAAATGGAACCATTAGCATTGTAAAAAACAATTACAACCATAAAACATAGAATGTCAATTTTGTAAAAAAATCATTAATATGAAAGGTAATATGAAAAATATTGCAAGATTTTCAGCAGTGCTTATTGCCCTGCTCTCTATAGGCATGCATGCGGGCATTGTAGCAATACCCCTACTTGCTGGGTATAAGTTTATCATGCTATTTATTGCTTTCTTACTGCTATTTGCATCCATGCTTCTTTAAATAACCAAGAAAGTCTAGCATTCATTTAATAAATAGCTAACAATAGCAAGAAAAAATTTTGAAAAAATGGAACCATTAGCATTGTAAAAAACAATTACAACCATAAAAACATAGAATGTCAATGACCTATTATACAGAAGAAGGGCTAGAGCGCATAAAGAAAGAACTCAGTTGTTTAAAAAGCGAAGGTCGCATTCGAGTAGCCAATGATCTGGCAGAAGCGCATAAAAAGGGGGATTTAAGTGAAAATGCGGAATATGATGCGGCTAGGGATACGCAAGGCTTATTAGAAGCAAAGATTGCTGCCTTAGAAAGTTTAGTGGCTAATGCTAGAGTATTAAAAGAAAGTGAAATTGACGTATCCCGCGTTTCTATTCTCTCTAAAACACGCGTTAGGAATAAAAAAACAGGCAAAGAATCTGTTTTTATGCTTGTCTCGCAAGGCGAGGCTGACCTAAAGCAGGGTAAGATATCCGTTGAATCCCCTATGGGCAAAGGACTATTAGGTAAAAAGGTATCAGAGGTTGCTCAAGTTCATACCCCCTCTGGTATCATTGAACTGGAAATTTTAAAAATCGGTTTAGATCTTTGAAAGTTGTCAACCCAAACCTTACAAAAGGATTTGCTGTAATCTTTTATTTCTATTAATTTAGCCGGTAGATACAAACAACTTTAGAAGTTATGGCCTTACGGATAACAGAAGCATGTATCAATTGCGGTGCATGTGCAGTTGAATGCCCTAATACTGCAATATATGAGGGCGGAACAGATTGGCAATGGGCTGAAGGTACGCAATTGAAAACAGTCGAGGTAAAAGGAACAGCATTGGATGCAACCCTACCACAAGCACCCTATTCGGATGATACCTTTTATATTGTTACAGATAAATGTACTGAGTGTGTAGGCTTTTATGAAGAACCACAATGTGCAGCAGTTTGCCCGGTAGATTGTTGTGTATTGGACCTAGATCACCCAGAAACGAAAGAAGCATTGCTGGGAAAAAAGCAATTTTTACATGGGTGTTAAAGGCGTTAGCAGAATATATATAAAACTAATTATACAGTGGAATCACATAGAGGATTAGATGAAGTTTATTCGAAAAGAGTAAATGCAGGAAAAAGAGTTTATTTCTTTGATATAAAGTCAACCAGAGGTAAAGACTATTATCTGACCATCACAGAAAGTAAGAAAAGAACAGAAATGGATGGAATGGCTTACGAAAAACATAAAATCTTCCTATATAAAGAAGATGTGAATAAATTCATTCGTGCGCTTAATGAAGTGGTTGATCACCTTAAAACGACACTAATGGCTGATTATGCATTTGATCAATTTGATCGTAATGCAGAGCGAAATTCAAGCAAATAAAGGACCCAGATCTAGCCCGAGTATATTTAGATACTTGTAAGCACTCCATTCAGGTTTTTCATTCTATACATTTGATTCATGGCTTTAAGATGTGGTCTTGTTGGCTTGCCTAATGTGGGTAAATCTATGCTATTTAATAGCTTATCAAAAGGAAATGTAGCTTCGGCTAACTTTCCTTTTTGTACTATAGAGCCTAATGTAGGTGTAGTAGCTGTACCAGATCCACGTATGGAACTACTTGTCACATGGGTGCATTCTAAAAATGCGATACCTGCTGCTATCGAGTTTGTAGATATAGCTGGGTTGGTCAAGGATGCCCATCAAGGAGAAGGATTGGGTAATAAATTCCTTAGCCATATTCGAGAAGTGGATGCTATTGTACATGTAATCAGGTGTTTTGAAGATGAAGATGTAGTACACGTAGCGGGCAGTGTAGATCCTGTGTTTGACAAACAAGTTATTGACCATGAGCTACGGTGTAAGGATATTGATACCTTAACCAAAAGATTGGACAAAATGGAAAAACTTGCTAAACATGGCGCTAAAGCACAACAACGGACTTACGAACTGTTGAACCTATTTTTAACAGAGCTAAAACAGGGCCGTGATGCACGCACCATCCAAGTAGAAGCAACTGACCAGCCATTGATAGATGGTTGGCAACTATTAACCTTAAAACCTGTTATTTACTTTGCTAATGCAGATGAGGCAACTATAGTTGGCAACATAAACCCTCACTTGGCTGCCTTGAAACAGGCTATTGCAGAAGACAATGGTAAGGTGATCATTGGCTCCACGGCACTAGAAATGCAACTAAATGCATTAAATAGCGATGACAAAGCGTTTTTCCTAAAAGAATACAACCTTATGGAATCTGCATTAGATAAGTTGATTCAATCCGCTTATTCCCTCCTTCGACTTATTACCTACTTTACGGTAGGGCCACAAGAAGTACGGGCATGGACCATTCAAAAAGGCACAAAAGCGCCTCAAGCGGCTGGCGTGATTCATACAGACTTTCAACGTGGATTTATTAAGGCAGAAGTTATTACTTTTGACGATTATAAGACCTATAAAAGTGAAAATGGTTGTCGTGAAGCGGGCAAGCTACGCATAGAAGGTAAAGATTACATAGTGCAAGATGGGGATGTAATGCTTTTTCGTTTTAATGTGTAGGTTCTACATTGCTTATATAAAATGCATGCCACCTATCTTTTTTTCATGTCCACCATAGTGGCGGCTTTATCTTGTAAACAAAGAAGGCCTACTTACCTGTTGATAATGACTACCAATTTAGTAGGGTGGTACCAGGGTGTAATCAACACTATTGGAATCTGTTTTTTAGTGCTATTTACTTCTATTAATTATATCTATTTGAACCTTCGACTCAACAAGTTAGTAAAGATTTTATTACGTATAATAATATATGCATTTATATTAGCAGCTGCGCTTCATTGTCTCCCAGGTTTTTCTAATATACTGGTTATCAATGAAATAAAATTATCAACCTTATCCATACCCGTTTCAATGTATGTAAACTTTGATCAACCTATGGTTATACTAATGGTTTATTGTATGAGTGATCTATATTTTTTAGAAAAAAAAATAATCTAAGTTGTCAACAGTTCATAAAGCATACCGTTATTCCCTATGTATGGTCTATTCCATTAGTGTTTATTCCTGCATATATAAATGGCCATATATTATTTGAACCTCATCTGCCCAATATAGTATTGACGTGGGCAATGCATAATTTCTTTTTAGTCTGCATGGAGGAAGAAATAATTTTTCGTGGCTTCTTGCAAAACGCGTTACAAAATGCTTTAAAGAACTACACCAGTAAAAACGAGTTATGGGCCATTATAATCACTTCTTCAGTATTTGGTATGGTGCATTTTCAGGGAGGGCTTACCTATATTGGGCTTGCAACTATTGCTAGTGTCTGTTACGGATATACCTATTATAAAACAGGTAAAATATTATGCTCGATGATCGTTCATTTTGGGCTAAACTTACTGCACCTATTACTATTTACATACCCTATGGCAATTGGTTCTGCCGCGTCTATATTTTCGTCAGCTGTAGTAGTCAAGATTTAATCTGACAGGCAGTAAAAATGGTTCTGTCGCGTCTATAGTTTTCTTAGTATAGGTTTTTCGTTTAAGTCAAATTTTGGATATTATGCGGCCATTAAGATAGCAAAGTTCTCAAAAGTAGAAAGATGATTTTTAGCTCCTCTTACTTGTCCTTTTTGAATCATACGAATGTTTTCTATCCCTGAAATAGTAATGGAAGCAGAATAAAAATTCTTAAAACCCAGCATAGGTTTTATCCGTTTTTTGATAAACCTATGATCTTGTTCAACTCTATTATTCAAATATTTGTTTTGCAATATTTGAATGGTATGATCTTGATCAAGATCTGTATTGATCGCATCAAGGGCAGCTTTATTACTACCGCTTTTGTCAATTACTACTTTCTTAGGAATATTATTTTCTGTGATCGCCTTGCGAAAAAAAGAAAGCGTTGAAGACTTGTCTCTATGATCAGATAGAAAAAAGTCAACTGTATCACCATAACGATCTACTGCTCTATATAAATAGATCCACTTCCCGTTTAGTTTAACATAGGTTTCATCCATTCTCCAACTACTACCAACTGGTCGTTTTCTTTTTCTTACTGCTTTATCTATCAGAGGAACAAACTTAATAACCCATCTCTGTAGCGTAGAATGATCAACTCTTGCGCCTCTCATACGCATCATCTCTTCCAAATCTCTATAGCTCAAGGAAAAACGACACTTCATGTACACAAATAACAGGATGACTTCTGATGAAGAACAATAACCTTTAAAATATGGTAATAACTCAGGAGAAATATTAAACATAATAACTACTTTTTTAAATACCGATACTAAAATAATCATTTTTTAGAATAAACGCGACAGAACCGTCTATGTTGCTTTAGGTATAGATAGATCTGGCATAAAGGATGTTTTAGGGCTTTGGATGAGTGAAAATGAAGGGGCTAAATTTTGGTTAGGCAATTTAACAGAACTCAAAAATCGGGGTATGAACGATATGCTCATTGCATGTACAGATAATTTGTCAGGCATGTCTGAGGCCATTGCTGCTGTATACCCAAAAACAGAACATCAGCTCTGTATTGTTCATGCAATTAGGGGTAGTTTGCAGTATGTTTCTTATAAACATAGAAAGGTATTAGTTGCTGATTTAAAACCAATTTATACAGCAGTTACCGAGCAAGAAGCATTGATGGCCTTAGAAGCTTTTGCTACTAAGTGGAATCAACAATACCCACAAATAGCCCAATCTTGGTATGCTAACTGGGATAATCTGATGGTATTTTTACAGTACCCTAATGCCATACGTAAGGTCATTTACACAACAAATGTTTGGAATCTGTAAATAGCCAATTTCGTAGAGTTACCAAAAATAAAAAAGTGTTCCCTAACGATCTAGCTGTTTTTAAAACATTATATCTAACTATTAACTACATGACTAGAAAATGGACCACCTCTATTCATAACTGGAGCGAGACTATGGCACATTTTTTAATTAAATTTGAAAACAGAATTGAATAGAACCAAAAAAATAATTTACACACTTAAGTGGACAGAGCCATCTAGTATAGTATAATGCTGTATTTCAAAATTTTTTGGATTGTTTCGATAATAATTATAAATTAATATTGTTGCTTTTTATACAATGCTTTATTATTCTTTTGTCTATGATATCATTTAAAACAGGTTTTGCCATTGCCATAGCACTATACATGATTGCAATGAACTATTTGTTGTTTCATTACGTACGAGACAAGTACTTTCGTAAGTAGGTAAAAATTAAGGCAGGGTTGGTAATTATATGGCTTTGTGCTAGTACTAGATACTAGTTCTTTAGATCTATCCGTTCAACGAACGGTAGAGGTTTAAGGAAGTTATTCATGGCCATTGCAGGGTAACGCTACGAAAAAAGCGCTCCTTATAAAGGGTATCCTTGATTCAATGACCACACTGCCTAAAAAACAGAAAAACCGTCCCTTGTAAAAAGTTACTGAAAGCACACGGGGGAAAACAGAAGGTATCTGTTCAGGCTAGTAGTAAAAAAAGAATTTTTTGCACACCTTTTTCTTAATAAAAAAGGTGTGCAAAAAATCAAAACCTTACAGCTGGAAGAACAGAACTTGCCCGCTGCGCGGGCTTCAAGCATGCTGTCTTTCTGATCAACCGTAAAGTCTGCTTGCTCACCGCAACTTTTTACAAGGGACGGTTTTTCTGTTTTTTCATAACATTGCCACAATACTAAAAGGGCACACATAGCTACACTGCAATGATCATTGATATTTTTCCTTGAGGGTACTGTCTTAACGAATACAATTTTATTTCGGAAAAGGGCAACTTACTGCACTCCGTTCGTATACGCTTTCAACATTAGTTTTAAGCCATTTACCTTCTTTTAGGAAATTAGGTGCAACAGCATCCATACGCTTTAGCTCCTTAAATGAAAAAAACCTAAAATATTGAACGCTACCATCTTTGTCTGACCAATCTTTAGGGATAATATCAGACTTGATGCTGGCTGTAAAATACACCTCTACTTTGTGTGGGTAATTTTTACTACTGGCGTAGACCAAAAATGCCCATCATTACTTACTAAAAGGAGCTTACCTTCTTGTACGATCAACGCCCTAAGCGTTAAGCGTAACGTATACTTTTGTATAATGCATGCTTTGATGGTTATCCTTCTAGATAAAAATAACCTTCATTATTGAAAATGAAATTATTATCTATTATATCCATCTAAACATATGGAATATTGGTTTAAACTTTCTGTTGTAGCTAATTTTAGGTTAATTAAAAACATAGCCATATTTATTACCTAGCTTTCAACTACTAGAATAAAAATAGAAAGATAAAAAGGCACAAGATATTAAAAACCTTTAAAGAGCGCGCAAACAACATTTAAAACAAATGCGGTAAGAAGAGAGGGATAGCACTCACTCTATAAAAGAGATATTCCAGCCACACCTTCCGGTACGACTACCTTGTTACAACTTAGCCCCAGTCGCTGGTCTAACACTAAACAGCTCCTTTTACGGCCACTGTCTTCAAGCTCTACCAACTCCCATGGCTTGATGGGCGGTGTGTACAAGGTCCGAGAACGTATTCACCGCGTCATTGCTGATACGCGATTACTAGCGATTCCAACTTGATGAGGTCGAATTGCAGACCTCAATCCGAACTGAGACATGCTTTGAAGATTTGCATCTTGTTACCAAGTAGCTTCCCTTTGTACATGCCATTGTAGTACGTGTGTAGCCCTGGGCAATAAAGGCCATGATGACTTGACCTCATCCTCTCCTTCCTCCCGCTTACACGGGCAGTCTACTTAAAGTCCCCACCACTACGTGCTGGCAATTAAGTAAAAGGGTTTCGCTCGTTATAGGACTTAACCCAACACCTCACGGCACGAGCTGACGACAGCCATGCAGCACCTTGTATTCCGTCCCGAAGGAACCCTCAATTTCTCAAGGCAGCAAAATACATTCTAGCCCAGGTAAGGTTTCTCGCGTATTATCGAATTAAACCACATACTCCACCGCTTGTGCGGACCCCCGTCAATTCCTTTGAGTTTCACCCTTGCGAGTATACTTCCCAGGTGGATCACTTAACGCTTTCGCTTAGACACACATGAAGCATCATGTATATCGAGTGATCATCGTTTACGGCGTGGACTACCAGGGTATCTAATCCTGTTTGCTCCCCACGCTTTCGTGCCTCAGCGTCAGTTAAAGACCAGTAAGCTGCCTACGCTATCGGTATTCCTTATGATATCTAAGCATTTCACTACTACACCATAAATTCTACTTACCTCTTCTTAACTCAAGCCTAATAGTATCAATCGCAGTTCTAGCGTTAAGCACCAGGATTTCACAACTGACTTAATAAGCCGCCTACGCACCCTTTAAACCCAATAAAACCGGATAACGCTTGCACCTCCCGTATTACCGCGGCTGCTGGCACGGAATTAGCCGGTGCTTATTCTTACAGTACGCTCAAGAATCCCCGCAGGGATTTTTTTGCTCCTGTACAAAAGCAGTTTACAACTCAGAGAACCTTCATCCTGCACGCGGCATGGCTGGTTCAGGCTTGCGCCCATTGACCAATATTCCCTACTGCTGCCTCCCGTAGGAGTCTGGCCCGTATCTCAGTGCCAGTGTGGGGGACCTTCCACTAAGAACCCCTACCCATCGTAGCCTTGGTGAGCCATTACCTCGCCAACTAGCTAATAGGACGCACGCTCATTTTACACCGCCGGAGCTTTCATCTTTTTAGCATGCGCTAATAAGATTATATGGGGTATTAATTCCCGTTTCCGGAGGCTATCCCCCAGTGTAAAGTAGATTGCATGCGCATTACGCACCCGTCCGCCGGTCGCCGGCAACACTGAAGTGTCCCGCTGCCCCTCGACTTGCATGTATGAGGCCTGCCGCTAGCGTTCATCCTGAGCCAGGATCAAACTCTCCTTTTTATTATTTATTAACGTTATCCCTAATCATAAAACTAGGAATGATTTTTCTTGAGTCACACACTTCCCTCTCACTCATACTTAATGAGCTTCTTACCTACATCCATTTCAAAGAACTAAAGCTAAACCAGAACCAGCTTGTTTACCTTCTACTTGGCTACTAACTCATCCTGATCAACTCTGGTACAAAGGTACATACTTTTTTATAATTTGCAATACATTTATCAGAAATAAAGAAGGAAAAACCTTCTTTATTTTATAAACTATTTAATAATCAGATGATTAAATTTTATATATTTTAACGCAAACGTGCAAAAAGCACTTTATGGATGGTGGGTATGCCCCACCGCTGATGGCCTTCGATAAAACATTTGGCACGTAGTAAAATTATTATAAACCAATCTATTGTCCAGCGGGAAAATCATACACTCAGCCCGCTGCGCGGGTTGAAACAAAGGAATGCTAGGTTGATGGATAAACCGTGTGCGTGCATCCGTTGCAAATGGCATTTGAGCGCTTCAAGCAAAGTTATTTTTTGAAAATTAAATAAATTAACATACACTAACTAACAGTTTAGTATCCAGCTGAAGTAGTCGGAAATGTTGAACCTTAGAGTTGAGTAGCTATCATCTAAATGGTTAGGGGGTATGAAATATGAAAATAGTGCGCGCATTACAATCATTTCTAGGGTTTTAGTAGACTGATTATATGAAACATTGTAACTTACTTAGGAGGCATGATATGCTATAATCAAACAACCATTTGTAAATTGAGATGAAACTAAACCCATAAGATAACACAATAGGGTGAAGCGAAAGCGATGCTTAAGATAAGTTAGCATTTTCCTAAGCTTTATATTATGTGGTCTGGCATCATGCTATTATATAGTACTATTTTTTATTACAACAAACATTGGTATGGCAAAAAATCTAGTTATTGTTGAGTCACCTGCAAAAGCCAAAACGATCGAACGTTACCTAGGCAGTAACTATCAAGTAGCTTCCTCAAATGGTCATATTAGAGACCTTATGAAGGGCAATAATGCTATTAACATTGAGCAAGGGTTTTTGCCTAGTTATGAAATCAGCCCTGGAAAGGAAAGGGTAGTACAGTACCTTAAAAAGTTGGCCCATAGCTCTGATTGTGTCTATTTAGCTAGTGATGATGACCGAGAAGGAGAATCTATTTCGTGGCATTTAAAAGAAGCGCTGAAGTTAAAGGATGAAAAGGTGCAACGCATTGTTTTTAGAGAAGTTACTAAAATGGCTGTATTAAACGCATTCAAGCAGCCGCGTACCATCGACTTAGCTTTAGTTGACTCACAGCAAGCCAGGCGTGTTTTAGACAGATTAGTAGGCTATGATTTATCGCCATTATTGTGGAAAAAGATTAAACCAGGCCTTTCTGCAGGCCGTGTACAATCTGTTGCGGTAAGGATGGTCGTAGAGCGAGAAAGAGCGATTGATCGCTTTGTTGCAACTTCTAACTTTGCGGTGGCTGCTTTTTTTATTCTACCGACGGGACAATTATTGAAAGCAGATGGTGGAGAGAAGTTTAAAACGGAGGAAGAAGCTTTTGCATTTTTAGAAAAATGCAAAGGAGCAATCTTCTCCATTAAAGCATTGGATACGAAAGCATTAAAACGATCTCCCTCTCCTCCTTTTACAACCTCTACTTTACAGCAAGAGGCTAGTAGAAAGCTTGGCTATTCTGTCAACCGTACGATGGTACTGGCTCAACAGCTCTATGAAACAGGTAAAATTTCTTATATGAGGACAGACTCTGTAAATCTTTCACAAGAGGCCATACAAAATATATCGGAAATGGTCTCCACAACCTATGGAGCTGCCTATTTCCAGGCTAGAAGTTATACGACTAAATCATCCACTGCACAAGAAGCTCATGAAGCGATACGACCTACTGATTTTTCACTAAAAGTAGCCAGTAGCCGTAAAGATGAACAACGGCTATATGAACTCATTTGGTGTAGGGCTATGGCTGCTCAGATGGCTGATGCACAAATAGAAAAAACCATAGCAACCATTCAAATCTCTACTACAGACCAACCACTGATCGCAACAGGAGAAGTATTGAAATTTGAAGGCTTTCTAAAGGCATACATACGCGACCAAGTGAATGAAGAAGCGTCAGATGATGCCAAAACGATGTTGCCATCACTCCATATAGGCCAGGAACTTTGCTTAGAGAAAATGTTGGCCAGAGAACGATTCACTAATCCGCCTGCTCGGTATACTGAGGCCACTTTGGTTAGAGATTTAGAAGAAAAGGAAATTGGACGTCCATCTACCTATGCACCCATTATTGCCACTATTCAGAAAAGAGGGTATATTAAGATGGAGTCTCGTGAAGGCTTTCTACGCGCCTATAGGTTATTAACACTACAAAATAACCTGATTCATAAAGAAAAACTAACTGAAATCGTTCGCACAGAGAAACAAAAGCTTTTTCCCACCGATATGGCTGCGGTGGTCAATGACTTTTTGGTCAAACACTTTTCTGATATAACCGACTATAATTTTACCGCACATGTGGAAAAAGAGCTGGATAAAATTGCACAAGGTACTAAAATTTGGAATCAGATGTTAAGTGAATTCTATAGCGGCTTTTATCCTAAAGTTCAAGCTACGGCTGGTATAGACCGCTCTATGGTAAAATATACTAGACTTTTAGGAAAAGATCCAGTAACCCATGCTTCCGTAATGGTTCGATTAGGTAAATATGGTCCATTGGTTCAGTTAGGCATCGAAGCAGATGGCCATGAGGAAGCGCCTCGTTTTGCAGGACTACGGGCCAATCAGCGTATGGAAACGATTACGTTAGAAGAGGCCTTAGAACTTTTTAAACTACCACGTGTAGTGGGGACATTTGAAACGCTGCCACTGATGATCAACATAGGTAGATTTGGTCCCTACATTAAACATGGTTCCCTATTCTATTCCATACCCAAAACGGATGATCCATTTGCAATTAATGAACAGGGAGCCATAGCCATTATTGAAGCCAAACGGAAAGCAGATGCTGAAAAGCTGATCAAAACTTTCGCTGAAGCACCCACCATACAAATTTTAAACGGGAAATGGGGGGCCTATATTAAAAATGGTAAAAACCATACCCGTATTCCTAAAGACATTGCAGATCCTAGGTTACTCAGTTTCGAGGAATGTTTAAACATTTTGGGAAACAATACAAAATCAAAAAAAAGTAAAAAAAGCACTATGGCTTGCTGATAAAGCAGTGATTTTACTTTTATAATACATAAAACATTATATTAGGGTGTGTAGCAAAGAAAGCAAATTTAAAGTTGTTCAGCAACTCCAACAATACGTTTTATTTTTACCCACTATGAGACGCAATAGCAACTATATAAGAAGCATTATATTTATTTCACCTTATCGTTAAGTATTATGAGTAGCAACTGGGCATTTGCCCATCCAAAAGGAGGTCATGAATCGACTGCTGAAAAAATTTCAAGTTACTACCTAAGGTCTTTCCCCATTGGCTCGCGCGCTTCTACGTTATTGCCTTCAAAGATCAATCAGCAGACCCTTCTACAAATGGATAAAATAAAACTAGCTGAAAGTACGCAACGTAAAGTAGTACTACGTACGATATTTTCTGACATTGATGCCAGCATTCCGTCAGAACGTGGTGCTATATTGAACGATAATGTGTGGGTAGATTTGATGCTGTTTTGTGGTGGATCGAGTAATCCAACGCATCACTTCCTGTCACGCATTAACCGGACCGCTACTGTATTAGGTGAGTATGCGTTGGCTACACTCTTAGTAACCCCAACCAGCGATATTGCGACACTATCCAACCGTCAGCGCACTTTACAGGTATTATTGGAACACCCAACTTGGTTAGCAACTTTAAAGCAATCTTTAGAAGCCTACCGAAATGTAGAGAATAGTTTACTTTCTTCATGGACCCATACGGACCCACTTTATACCCATATATATAGAAGCTACGTGAATCAACGTTTCCTTTCATCCAATGCTGCTACAAATAAAATAGCTAATAAGCTTAAAGTTCGGATTCTCTTTAGAAACCTTCGAGACATATATGGAGAGTTTGTTGCACTCCCCATATTAGGTCTATTTTACTGCGAAGCCACTGCATGGATGGTTTCTATTACAAAAGGAGGTTATATTGAACGTGATAGACAAGCTACTTATGGTTCTTTTCCCTTATTTGTGCCCATTGTGTCCATCGGATGTGTTGTGGATAATTATAATCGTGCCGATGGAAAGCCATTGCTTTTACCCTTTTTAGGTGTGGCGGCTACGCATGCAGCGGCTATATGGAGAAGTTATCGTGGGATAAAAAGTTATCAAGAATACAGTGCTGTTGTTCACAATTTGGCCAACCGTATGCGAGATGTCCAAGTTTTTATGAAAATCATCCAACAGTTAAGTGCTATTATAGCAGGCCATCAAGCTTTAGAAGCCAATTACGGCTCCTCCTTGAAAGCGATAAGAGCCCTATTGGAAAAGCGTAAAGAATCGACAGAAATAGGAGTTATGGTAAGGAATCTTTTGGATATGAACCTTGCTAATTGGTCCTATATTCGTAGCAATAATGGCAAGTTATTGGCTACGTATAACCTGTTTATAGAACATAAAGATTGTTTAAAGGCTGCTATGTATGAATTGGGTCAATTAGACAGCTTTATAGGTATAGCTACTTTGGTACAGGAGGCACAAAAAGCTTTTCCAGCACACTGTTATACTTTCACTAAGTTCTTAGATCATTCTAAACAAAGCACACCATGCATAGAGTTAGAAGCTATGTGGCATCCAATGCTAAATCCTGCAACCGTTGTAGACAATGATGTAGACCTAGATGCGCATAAGACCCGCAACATGATCCTCTGTGGACCGAATGCAGGTGGAAAATCCTCTTACATTTGTGGTGTAGCCAGTAGTATCTTGCTTAGCCAAACATTTGGGATTTCGGCTACCAAAAATTCGGTTATGACCCCTTTTAATAAAATCAATACCTATATAGACCTCAAGGGCGATATTACATGTGGTGCTTCCCTCTTTATGGTAGAGGTAGCACGCATGCAACAGTATATGCATATGCTTGAGCAGTCTAAACCGGATGAATTTATTTTTACCATTGCCGATGAACCCTTTGCCCGTACCAATCCAGTTGAAGCTAGTACAGCAGCTTATAGTATACTCGCTTCTATATCTAAATACAGTAATACACTGCATATTGTTTTCACCCATTATCCCATTTTAATGAATCTAACCAATAAATTTAAGGAAAGAGGCATTAAAAATTTTAAGGTTTTTATAGATGAAAAACCTGATCAAAAGCTACATTACACTTATAAAGTTGTATCAGGTAAGACCGACCAAGCCATTGCTTTAAAAATACTTGCCCAGGAAGGGTATGATGCACCATTACTGGAACAAGCAAAAGCTATTGTTCAAAATCCCCAAAAGTGGCCTTTATGGAAGTACCTTCAAAATAAGAACAAAAAGAAGAGTTAATATAGTAACTGTATGATCTTAAAAAGTTCTTGGGGAGAACTCAAGGATATAGCTTACCGATTGTTAAACTATGCTGGTGATCATAGAATATGGCTACTAGAGGGTCCTATGGGATCTGGTAAAACCACCTTGATTAAAGAGCTTTGTGGGGCGCTGCAAACAGTTCATATCGTCAATAGTCCTACTTTTTCAATTATTAATGAATATGAAACGATAAACCATAGCCTTATTTACCATTTTGACTGCTACCGGCTGGGTCATGTAGATGAAGCGATTGCGTTAGATTTTGAAAGTTATTTCGCCTCTGGCTGCTATTGTTTTATAGAATGGGCCTCAAAAATTGAGGCGATTTTGCCTCTACATTATTTCTTGATTACTATAGAAGTAGAAACATCTACCAGTAGAAATTTGATTTGTAGACGTTATTAATTACTATTATCTTGCAATGCCATGCAATGACCCATCACTGGATGGAACAAAAAATGAAAGATGGCAACTACCTACTCTCCCGCGTATTATCGAAGTACCATCGGCGCTACTGGGCTTAACTGCTCTGTTCGGAATGGGAAGAGGTGCACACCAGCGCTTTCGTCACCTTTATTTTTAATCTTTTAACCTTATGGCCTTCTATACGACCATATATTATCCCAAAGGAAGTAATTGACTACTGTAAAAGCAAAACCAAGAAAAAAGCAAGAAACATTCGGGTAATTAGTATTGCTCAGCTTTGCCATTTCTGACTTTACACCTGCAACCTATCAAGGTCATCATCTTTAACCACCCTTATTGAAGTCTCATCTTGAGGCGAGTTTCGTGCTTAGATGCTTTCAGCACTTATCTCTTATAAACGTAACTACTCAGCAGTGCAACTGACGTCACAACTGATACACCAGAGGTTTACCCAACCCGGTCCTCTCGTACTAAGGTCAGCCCCTCTCAAACTTCTAACGCCCGCAATAGATAGAAACCGAACTGTCTCACGACGTTCTGAACCCAGCTCGCGTGCCACTTTAATGGGCGAACAGCCCAACCCTTGGAACGTGCTTCAGCTCCAGGTTGTGACGAGCCGACATCGAGGTGCCAAACCTCCCCGTCGATATGAGCTCTTGGGGGAGATCAGCCTGTTATCCCCAGAGTACCTTTTATCCTTTTAGCGATGGCCCTTCCATTCGGAACCACCGGATCACTATATCCGTCTTTCGACTCTGCTCGACTTGTTTGTCTCACAGTCAAGCACCCTTATGCTATTGCACTCTACGTACGATTACCATCCGTACTGAGGGTACCTTTGAAAGCCTCCGTTACTTTTTAGGAGGCGACCGTCCCAGTCAAACTACCCACCAAACAATGTCTCCTTCTTCAGAAGGATTAGACAACACATAGATAAAGGGTGGTATTTCAACGACGACTACTTGCGTAGTCTCCCACCTATCCTACACATTACCCACATATTATCAATGTTAAGCTATAGTAAAGGTTCATGGGGTCTTTTCGTCCCATTGCGGGTAGGCGGTATCTTCACCGCCACTCCAATTTCACCGAGCTCGTGGCTGAGACAGCGCCCAGATCGTTACACCATTCGTGCAGGTCGGAACTTACCCGACAAGGAATTTCGCTACCTTAGGACCGTCAAGGTTACGGCCGCCGTTTACTGGGGCTTCTATTCAGAGCTTTAATCTTACGACTTAACTCCTCTTATTAACCTTCCAGCACCGGGCAGGTATCAGACCTTATACTTCATCTTTCGATTTTGCAAAGTCCTGTGTTTTTGGTAAACAGTCGCCTGGGCCTTTTCACTGCGGCCTATTGACCCTCTTAGGAGGATCAATGAGGCACCCTTTCTCCCGAAGTTACAGGGCTATTTTGCCGAGTTCCTTGGCCACGAATCACTCGAACACCTTAGGATATTCTCCTCGACTACCTGTGTTGGTTTGCGGTACGGTTAGCTAGCACCTAACAATTAGAGGCTTTTCTTGGAAGTATGATTAGGGTCATTATCTACGCCCCCGAAGGATTGTAGTACTATCACCTTCGACAGGTATGGTGGATTTGCCTGCCATACCTATATCTACGGGCTTCAACCTCCTAAATTCGTCAGAAGGCAAACCTTTCACTCCTTCGTCCCCCCTTCTCTATTGCTAACTAGTATCGGAATATTAACCGATCTTCCATCGCTTACGCCGTTCGGCTTCAGCTTAGGGCCCGACTAACCCATGGATGACAACCATCGCCATGGAAACCTTAGTCTTACGGTGTAATGGTTTCTCACCATTATTTTGGTTACTCATGCCTACATTTTCTTTTCTAATCAATCCACCAAGCATCACTACTTAGCTTCAACTTTATTAGAATGCTCTCCTACCCCTTGCTACCTAAAGCAGCAAGGCCATAGCTTCGGTAATATACTTAATGCCCGTTCATCATCGACGCTTTGTCGCTCGATCAGTGAGCTGTTACGCACTCTTCAAATGAATGGCTGCTTCCAAGCCAACATCCTGACTGTCTAAGCAACTAAACCTTCTTAGTTCAACTTAGTATATATTTGGGGACCTTAGCCGATGGTCTGGGTTCTTTCCCTCTCGGATTAGGACCTTAACGCCCTAACCCTCACTCCTAAGTAAAACTGATAGTATTCGGAGTTCGTCTGGACACGGTAGGTTACCCCCCTAGTCCTATCGGTAGCTCTACCCCTATCAGTATAAACTTAAGGCTGTTCCTAAAAACATTTCGGAGAGTACGAGCTATCTGCCGGTTTGATTAGCCTTTCACTCCTACCCACAGCTCATCCAAGGACGTTACAATATCCACTGGTTCGGTCCTCCACGTTGTTTTACCAACGCTTCAACCTGGCCATGGGTAGATCACCGGCTTTCGCGTCTAACTCCTCTGACTAAAGCGCCCTATTCAGACTCGCTTTCGCTTCGGCTTTTCCTTTCAAAAGGATTTACCTTGCCAGAAAAGATTAACTCGTAGGCTCATTATACAAAAGGCACGCCGTCATTTTATAAACAAAACTCCGACTGCTTGTAAGCGTATGGTTTCAGAAACTATTTCACTCCGTTATTCACGGTACTTTTCACCTTTCCCTCACGGTACTTGTTCACTATCGGTCTCTTAGGAGTATTTAGCCTTACCGGATGGTGCCGGCAAATTCAGTCAGCCTTTCACCGGAACTGACCTACTCAGGATACTAACCAAATGCATACCAACTACCTTGACAGGGCTTTCACCTTCTATGGCTTACTTTTCCAAAGTAATTTAAGTTCTTGATATCAATTGTATTGTTAGTCCTACAACCCCATAACAGCCGAAACTGCTATGGTTTGGGCTAATCCACGTTCGCTCACCACTACTTATGGAATCACTATTTGTTTTCTCTTCCTCTGGGTACTTAGATGTTTCAGTTCCCCAGGTTTGCCTCTCTTATTTTATACCAAAGAGATACTCTACATAGGTAGAGTGGGTTGCCCCATTCAGAAATTTGCGGATCAAATCGTACAACCAATCCCCGCAACTTATCGCAGTTTATCACGTCTTTCATCGCCTCTAAGAGCCAAGGCATCCCCCATACGCCCTTAATTATTTCTTACTCACTCTTGAAATGGAAACAGGCTGAATCCTAAAAAAGGAATGCGCCTACCCTATTTTGCTTTTACAATAAGTCAAAGAACATCTTTCGAAACCTAACGCAGTTTGATGTAGCGCTTTTGTACCTTGATTTTAGTACTTGCAACACTTTGATCTTTTCTACGCCAAATCGTACTACAAAGGTATAACTTTTTTTTTTAACCGCAAATATTTTTTCAAATATAATGATCTATTTTTTGCCTCATACCGCTTTTTCAACCTTACCCCATCTATTTTTGAAAGTAATCGGCCAAAGGAATGTGTATCTGACTTTCTGCTTGATCAAAAATTAGGAAAAACATCAAGCCCTGATGCAAAAAGTTGCTGTAAATGTATGCTTAAAGATGACTAATCAGCATCCACCTGCCAATTTAACCAAGCTTATTTTCTAATCATCTTTAAGGGCACACTTCCTAATCACATGAGTTCGGGATTTGTTTGACTGATTTACAACAATTTAATATCAATTATTTAGTTAATATTTACACCTATTTAATAAGTTTTTATATCTAATTTTATAAATATAATATATATAATAAACTGATTATCAGAATTATTTTTTATTCAACTACCTATTTAACTGTCTATAAAACAAATTTTATAAATTTTTATTAATATTGATTATCAAATGAAAAAATAATCTAATCCCGAACTCACGTTAATCGCAACGTATTTTCAAAGCAAAGATGTAGAGATGAAGCGCATAAGCAATTTTTATACTCGAAAGATTATCAAAAAAAGCAAAAAGCTTGCTCCAAACTTGGAATTGGCATAAATTTCATGGCTAAACTAGCAAAGAATAGATCATATCGATGAAACAATATTTAAGATTGCTGCAACATATTTTAACAGAGGGGATTGACAAAAAAGATAGGACTGGTACGGGCACCAAGAGTGTGTTTGGCTACCAGATGCGTTTTAACTTAGATGAAGGATTTCCATTGCTTACAACCAAAAAAGTGCATTTGCGCTCTATTATCCATGAGTTACTCTGGTTTTTAAGCGGGGATACAAATGTATTCTATTTACAGCAACATGGAGTTACCATATGGGATGAATGGGCAACCAAAGAGGGAAGCCTAGGCCCTATTTATGGTTACCAGTGGAGAAGTTGGACTACAGCAACAGGCGAAAAAATTGATCAAATAAGCGCTATAATAAAGGAAATCAAAGAGAATCCTGACTCACGTAGACTATTGGTAAGTGCATGGAATGTGGGTGAAATGCCTAAAATGGCATTGCCACCTTGTCATGCTTTTTTTCAATTTTATGTAGCAAATGGAAAACTATCTTGTCAATTCTACCAACGTAGTGCGGATGTCTTCTTAGGCGTTCCTTTTAATATTGCCTCTTACGCACTGTTAACCATGATGGTGGCTCAAGTGTGCCAGCTAAAACCTGGTACGCTTATTCATACCCTAGGCGATGCGCACCTATACCATAATCACCTAGAACAAGCAAACTTGCAACTCAAACGTATGCCCTATGCATTGCCAACGATGCAACTCCGTGAGACCGTAAGGGGTCTATTTGATTTTGTATATGAGGATTTTACATTACTCAATTATATGCATCATCCAGCTATTAAAGCAGCTATATCTGCATAGATATAGGATCTAATTATAGATAAATAATACTGTATTAATGATTTAGATGAGCCTTTTCCAAAAACTTACTTTAATTTTAATGTAAAGTAAAAATATGGTTCTGTCGCGTCTATATTTTCGTTAGTAACGTCTTTTCTTTTAAGTGAAGTTTTGGATATATATTGGTTATTATTCGGCCATTAGCATAACAAAATTCTCAAAAGTAGAAAGATGATTTTTAGCTCCGATTACTTGTCCTTTTTGAATCATAGGAATGTTTTCTATCCCTGCAATGGTCCTAGAGTAAAGAAATGGTTGGACCACTTAAAATTAAGCATATCTATTGCTTCTGATTGCTCGCAATACAGTAGCTGACTAACTTGATTCTTCATTGTTTACCCATTCCCTTCTCATCCCACCGTACGTTCAGTTTTCCCGAATACGGCGGTCCGACAGTCTTCTTTATAAACCTTGCACAACTCTCTCAGGATACTTAATCATTCCACTACCAATGTACAACATCCCCATTGTATAGAGTTTGCTATTGGGACAGCTTTGCCACCCACATCCACGGCCTTTTCTTCTATGGGTTAAGTATCTGCGAAATCGGTTATTAATAAAGTCCTGCAATCTAACAAAAGCTTCACTCGCTCGTATGTTTAAAATAGTTAACCCATCCTAACACTACTGGTTTTATTTGCTCGATGAATGCTTGAGGTTTGATTGGTGCTCTTCTACAAGTCAGGTATTTTAGTCTGTTACGGATGCTTTGTTGGGATTGTTTCGTTGGAAATACATAAATGCTATTTCTGCCACTTGTTGGATTCTGCCACTTGTTGGACTCTTTCTTTTTACAAAGTAAAAACCTATGAACGTGAATTCGGGATTAGATTATTTTTTCATTTGATAATCAATATCAATGAAAATTTATAAAATTTGTTTTATAGACAGTTAAATAGGTAGTTGAATAAAAAATAATTCTGATAATCAGTTTATTATATATATTATATTTATAAAATTAGATATAAAAACTTGTTAAATAGGTGCAAATATTAACTAAATAATTGATATTAAATTGTTGTAAATCAGTCAAATAAATCCCGAACTCACGTTATGAAGTTAAAGCCTTCTTTCAGTTTCGTTATTCGTGTCTTTTGGTGGTTAATAATGAGCGATAACCTCTTTACTAATTCTGTGAATTTCTCCAGCGCTAAGCTAGCACTCTTACGACATACCAAAATTGCATCATCACAATACCTATGCAAGGTTGCGCTTAGCTTTTCTGGATACCCCCTTGAGTGCCACACTTGGTCTATAACATTTAGGTAGATATTACTATACAACGGTGATATTGGTGATCCTTGCGGTACTCCAACTTTCTTGCATGTAATTTTACCTTGTTTTGCTATTGACGTTGTTAGGGTTTGTTTAATTAGCTTCAACATACTGCCATCTGCTATCCTTTTAACGTGAGTTCGGGATTAGCTTGTTAAAAAATAGCTTTAAAAAGCTCCTTTGTGTTTTAAATTTGGAGATAAAAAAATACTAACCAGATTATCCAAAGGAGCCAGTTATGAATGTAGAAAAATTAGTTGAAATATATTGTGCTGTTAATGAATTTCTCATAAAGTTTATGCCGTATATGGAAAAACAACTGTTAACCAACTCTAAAAGAAAACCCACTAGAACTTGTTCATTAACTTTGAGTGAAATAATGACTGTTCTTATTGCCTTTCATGTGATTGGTTTTAGAAATTTTAAGTCTTATTATATTCATTTACAGCAATTTCATTCTGGTGAATTTGGAAAGTTAGTAAGCTAGAATAGATTTATAGAACTGATCCAAAGAACGTTAGTTCCCTTGTACTGTTTTACACAAAGTTTTTCTAAAACAAAAACAGGTTGTTATTTTATGGATGCAACAGCCATCAAGGTTTGCCATATCAAAAGAGCCTATACGCACAGGGTTTTTAAATCGATTGCTACTAAACTTGAGTTCGGGATTTATTTGACTGATTTACAACAATTTAATATCAATTATTTAGTTAATATTTGCACCTATTTAACAAGTTTTTATATCTAATTTTATAAATATAATATATATAATAAACTGATTATCAGAATTATTTTTTATTCAACTACCTATTTAACTGTCTATAAAACAAATTTTATAAATTTTCATTGATATTGATTATCAAATGAAAAAATAATCTAATCCCGAACTCACGTTACAAGGGAACTAACGTTCTTTGGATCAGTTCTATAAATCTATTCTAGCTTACTAACTTTCCAAATTCACCAGAATGAAATTGCTGTAAATGAATATAATAAGACTTAAAATTTCTAAAACCAATCACATGAAAGGCAATAAGAACAGTCATTATTTCACTCAAAGTTAATGAACAAGTTCTAGTGGGTTTTCTTTTAGAGTTGGTTAACAGTTGTTTTTCCATATACGGCATAAACTTTATGAGAAATTCATTAACAGCACAATATATTTCAACTAATTTTTCTACATTCATAACTGGCTCCTTTGGATAATCTGGTTAGTATTTTTTTATCTCCAAATTTAAAACACAAAGGAGCTTTTTAAAGCTATTTTTTAACAAGCTAATCCCGAACTCACGTTAAAAGAGAAAAAACCTTCTATAACTAATATATATATGACTGGTTCACAATACGTCTAATCCCGAACTGAGGTTAATAAGTTTTAATAACTTTTCGTGTGGGATGCCAGTAAAGTATGATTGAAAATCAATCTCAACTACGCCCCATGCCTGCTGGTATAGATCTTCTCGGATCACTAAACTCGCTTGTTTGGCTCCTCGTTTCGGTCTATAGCCGTATGAACATTCATGAAAATCAGCTTCGAAGATCGGTTCAATGACTATTTTCATTGCTGTGAGCACTATGAGATCTTCTACGGTCATTACCTCTAGTGGCCTTGTTCCACCTTTAGCTTTGGGTATTTCTACCAACCTGCTTGAGGTAAATTTGTATAGCTTTGCGCGTAGTTGCTGCTGCAATTTATTGATAATCTTTGCCTCACCTTGATCTATTATATCACTTATGCTTTTACCATCAATCCCTGCTGAACCTTGATTTGCTTTGACTTGACGCCAAGCTTCCCAAAGTACATCTTTTAGATAAATTTTATCATATATACTATAAAATCTGACTTCCTTACATTGCTTGGATTTGAGATATAGAGTTCTTTGGAGTTGCTGAACTTTTAATGTTCCGTTCATAGCTTTAGGGCAATCAGACATTCTCAACTCTTTTAAACTCGTTAACTGAAGTAGGGTCCCTTTCCTCTTGAGTGGTTTCCCAATCAATACGAACGGTATTATAGACCCCGCGGACTTCTGATATCACCCTTATTGATTTCGCTTTACTTATACAATAAAGTTTCCAGTGGCCTACTGGATTCATATCAGATCTCCCGGACTACGATGTGAAACATTCATAGCGTGCAACCCCTAACACCCCGGCACTTGTATGATGGTCATGGTCTATTTTTTCCATCCTACTATCAGCCTTCCTGTAGCCACTAGATAGTCGGCAAATGCGCTTAAACGGCTTAACGAGGCTAATTTAGGTTCACTTTTGTTGCAGCCCGCTATTTTGCAGATGCATTTAAAGGTAACTTAAACCTGTGAATCACCCCACAAATCCAACCTCCTGCTAGACTCCCG
The DNA here is from genome assembly GCF_936981045.1 of Cardinium endosymbiont of Oedothorax gibbosus. Lineage (GTDB taxonomy): Bacteria > Bacteroidota > Bacteroidia > Cytophagales > Amoebophilaceae > Cardinium. The sequence goes on along the minus strand of NZ_OW441264.1, from coordinate 79,559 downwards.
AAATAGACAAATTAGAGTCAGGGGACTTACACCCCATTTGTTGCACACCTGTGCCGGCGTGCAATGGCTGCAGACTTAAAACACTTAAAACTAAGCATAGGTTTTAGCCGTTTTTTGATAAACCTATGATCTTGTTCAACTCTATTATTCAAGTATTTGTTTTGAAATATTTGAATGGTATGATCTTGATCAAGTTCTGTATTGATCGTATCAAGGGCAGCTTTATTACTACCGCTTTTGTCAATTACTACTTTCTTAGGAATATTATTTTCTGTGATCGCCTTACGAAAAAAAGAAAAAGCTGCAGACTTGTCTCTATGCTCAGATAAAAAAAAGTTAACTGTATCACCATAACGATCTACTGCTCTATATAAATAGATCCACTTCCCGTTTAGTTTAACATAGGTTTCATCCATTCTCCAACTACCACCAACTGGTCGTTTTCTTTTGCTTACTGCTTCATCTATAAGAGGAACAAACTTAATAACCCATCTTTGTAGCGTAGAATGATCAACTCTTGCGCCTCTCATACGCATCATATCTTCCAAATTCTATAGCTCAAGGAAAAACAATACTTCATCTAGACAAATAACAGGATGACTTCTGCTGAAGAACAATAGCCCTTAAAATAAGGTAATAATTTGGGCGAAATATTAAACATAATAACTACTTTTTTAACTGCAGATACTAAAATAATGATTTTTTAGAATAAACGCGACAAAATCAATATTTTTCTTTATGAGATAAATAGTTAAATTTATATATTGTTCATACTTTGCTTATTATTGTAGGTATGTTATTTTAGGGCTATTAACGTGAGTTCGGGATTAGATTATTTTTTCATTTGATAATCAATATCAATGAAAATTTATAAAATTTGTTTTATTAGACAGTTAAATAGGTAGTTTAATAACAAATAATTCTGGTAATCAGTTTATTATATATATTATATTTATAAAATTAGATATAAAAACTTGTTAAATAGGTGCAAATATTAACTAAATAATTGATATTAAATTGTTGTAAATCAGTCAAATAAATCACGAACTCACGTTATTAGATATCATTTATATTTGCTTTATTTTGCAGCAGCCATATGTTACATAAAACCGGTCAAAAAACATGTTCATTTTTCGTACATTATTTTTTGGTTTATGCCATAGTTGTAGCCTATTTTCCCTGCGTAAGTTGCAGTGGAGTACGGCACGAACTTATGCCTAAGCGTAATAAACTTTTAGGTAGTCTACCTGGAAAGAGCAAAAAGGATTATTTAATTCTAATTCAGATGATGGATGATCGTGAAAGGGAACAGCTGGAACAAGAAGTTAAAACAATCAAAGACCTAGATGTTTTAAAAAACTTTATAAAAAAAAGTCTTCAAAATCGTAGAGCCTATGATAACTTACTGAAGCGCCTGCCCAAGCCTGAACGGATTGCGTTGGAACAAAAGCTTGCTAAAGTGGCTGACCCAGATGGTCAAGTAAAACTTATTGATCAACACTCAAATGAGCTGCAGGTAATCGAGAATGCGTTTATGCCAGATCGGCAGCACTATATCGATTTGGTTGAGGTATTACCAGACGATCAAGCCATTGCATTAAAAAATAAAATAGTCCAGGCGACTAGCCCAAACGAGGTAGGCCAACTCATTGCATCGTGGCTCCCTGAGTCATTCAAGCAGTTAAATGATCATGCTAAAGAAAAATTATCCAAGCTTCCAGATCATGAACGGCAAAAGATTCTTAAAGCTGCTATGAGCCAAAATGGTAAAAAAGGTGGTTTGGATATGCATACTGCAACAGTTACTGAGAAGACTTCAGTAGACCCAGCAGCGCTACCGCCTTCCTATGAGGAAGCTACTGGTCCAAATACTGATTCCATTTCTCAATTAGATATACATAAATTAATTGAACAAATGGATGGTGGTATACCACAAGATGGCTGGGGCCCCAAACTACCATTAGAGGGTGAGGAAAGAGAGGAATTTGTATTGCTTATAATGGAATTTTCTGAATCACATCAAAAAGTGTTAAAAGAGCTTTTTGATAAAGCAGATCGGCATAGTATTGCGAATTTCTTTGCTGTTTTCTTTGGAGGATTTAATGAGAAGGAACGTATTGAGCTGTTGGCTACAATTATTTACCTTTACAAGGTAGACCCGCTACTCACCATTAAATTGTGTAATAATCCTGCATCAGTGGGTTGGTGGGATAGGTTCAGTCTGTATAAAAAAACAAATCCTACCCAATTGAATCTATTAAAGAAACTTGATGAACTTTTAAGTCAGTGATATATTATAATCAACGTGAGTTCGGGATTTATTTGACTGATTTACAACAATTTAATATCAATTATTTAGTTAATATTTGCACCTATTTAATAAGTTTTTATATCTAATTTTATAAATATAATATATATAATAAACTGATTATCAGAATTATTTGTTATTCAACTACCTATTTAACTGTCTATAAAACAAATTTTATAAATTTTCATTAATATTGATTATCAAATGAAAAAATAATCTAATCCCGAACTCACGTAATCATGAAAAATATTGCAATCAATGGATTTGGCCGTATTGGCCGATTGGCCTTACGTAGGCTTTTATCTTATAGTGATGTAGCGGTAGTAGCGCTTAATGACTTGTCCAACAGTGCTACTTTAGCTCATTTATTTAAATATGATTCCAACTATGGTGCTTTCAAGGGTCAGGTTACATTTGATGATGCCAGCATAACCATAGATAACAAGCGCATGCATATCTATGCTTCAGCCCATCCATCTGAATTGCCCTGGAAAGCGCTAGGTGTGGATGTAGTTATAGAAGCTACCGGGCGTTTCTTAGACAGAGAAGGTGCCAGTAGCCATTTGACAGCAGGCGCCAAACAGGTAGTACTTTCTGCACCTGCTAAAGATAGCGCCATTCCTACCGTTGTACTCGGTATTAATGATGCTATTTTAAAAACAAAACCAGTGATTGTATCTAATGCTTCTTGTACAACCCATTGTTTGGCACCAGTTGCCAAAGTATTAGACGATCATTTTGGTATAGAACAGGGTGTGATCAATAGCATTCATGCCTATACAGCTGATCAATCGTTACAAGATGCGCCTCATAGTGATTTAAGAAGGGCAAGAGCGGCTGCGCTTTCTATTGTTCCTACTTCTACAGGTGCTGCCAAAGCAATAGGGCTTGTAATGCCTCATTTGGATGGAAAATTAGATGGGATTGCGATGCGTGTCCCTGTTTCGAATGGTTCAGCGGTTGACTTTACAGCTCTATTAAAACAGGAGACTACCAAGCAAGCTGTAAATCAAGTAATATGCCAAGCAGCGCAGGGGCCACTTAACCATATATTGGCCTATACGGAAGAGCCGATTGTTTCTGTAGATGTAATAGGCAGTACCCACTCTTCTATTGTGGATGGAAAGTTAACCTACGTTAGTGGTAAATTGGTCAAAGTCATAAGTTGGTATGATAATGAGGGGGGCTATGCCCATCGGTTGATAGATGTAGTAAGATCGCTCTAAAATGCTATTTTGTTCAGCCATCTCCTTGCAGAAAGTAGGTATCTGTTCAGCCTTCTGGCCACATTGCCTTCTGCGTTTAAGCTTCTGCTAAAGCTTCTGCGCCACTTGTAATTTGTGCTAGGGAATTGGTGATTAACGCTTGCCTGCTTCTGTTGTAGCGGACACGAAGTACTTTTAAAAGCTCATCTGTATTATCAGTTGCTTGGCTCATTGTGGCCATTCTTGCAGCATGTTCACTTGCACTAGATTCAACCAGCATATGCATGATTTTATGTTTCAATATTTCAGGAATAAGCTGCGCTATAAGCAGCGCTTGGGAGGGTTCATAAATGTAGTAGCGTGGCGGAGCAAGGGGTAATGGTGCATCTAGGTTAGGCAAAAAGGGTAAAAAGCGAACTATGGTTACTTCTTGCTTAGCGGAATTTTTAAAAGCAGTATAAGCCAATACAATTTCAGTATAACTATTTTTCTGAAAAGCTTCTATACAATAACTAGTAAGCTCAGCACTAGCCTGATCAGTTGGTTTTGCTGGCAGGTCAACATAGGCATCTATAATAGGTATATGATACTTTTTAAAAAACTGATGGGCTTTTTTGCCAATAACGAGTAGCTCTACAGCAGTAGATGCCCCTTGTTTGCGTGCGGTGATCTGTTCATAAGCTGCTTTGAGTACATTTTTGTTGAATGCACCACATAACCCTTGGTTGGAAGCCATGACGATCAATAATAACCGTTGACCTATTTTTTTATTTGTCAAAGAATGGGCTAGGTGTGCCTCATCCATATTTTGTAATGCAGTATGCAACAATACACTATATTGCGTGGTATACTCTTTTAGAGGTAATAGAATCTGTTGGACCTTATGCAATTTCGAAGCAGATACCATTTTCATAGCTTTAGTGATTTGCTGGGTGAAGGCTATCAGGCTAATTCGGTCTACTATTTCTTTAAGATGTGCCATAGCGATTGTTATTTGCTTGTATCTTTTAGTCTCCAACCCCATAAGGAAACTGCCTCTTTAAGCACTTCCTGAATACTGCATTAGAAGAGGCTTTGCTACCTCTATCAGTACCTGAGTCATTTGGTCTCCCCACGCGCCCTCTGCAATAGTTGCCAGCATAGTAGGATGTTGGATACGCAATAGTTCCAAAAATTGCTTTTCAAATATTTTTAGTTGATCTAGTGGAACGGTATCCAAGTACCCATTCATGGCTATATATAAAACAGCAACTTGCTCCTCTACAGCCATAGGGGCATGCAAGTTTTGTTTAAGTAGTTCTTGGTTTTTGCGGCCTCTCTCAATAGCTTTTTTGGTAGTAGTTTGTAAATCAGAGCTAAACTTTGAAAAAGCTTCTAACTCCGTAAATTGTGCCTGATCCAATTTTAAGGTGGCAGCCACTTTTTTGATCGCCTTAATTTGTGCGGCACCGCCGATTCGAGATACAGAAATTCCAACATTGATAGCAGGTCTGATGCCTGCATTAAACAAATTCATTTCTAGGAAGATTTGCCCATCCGTAATGGAAATAACATTGGTTGGAATATAGGCAGATACGTCACCCATTTGGGTTTCTATAATAGGCAATGCAGTAAGCGATCCTCCTCCTTTGACTTTTCCAATTAAAGCATCTGGAATATCATTCATAGAAGCAGCCATTGCATCATTGGCAATAATGTTCGCTGCACGTTCCAATAAACGAGCGTGTAGGTAAAAAATATCACCAGGAAAAGCTTCCCGGCCCGGTGGCCTGCGTAATAATAGCGATAACTCTCTATAAGCAACTGCCTGCTTAGACAGGTCATCGTAGATAATCAATGCATCTCTTCCAGTGTCTCTAAAAAATTCACCAATAGCTGCTCCTGCAAAAGGGGCAAAAGATTGCATGGGCGCGGAGGCAGAAGAGGGTGCGGCTACAATCGTGGTATAGGCCATAGCACCATGTCGGGTTAATGTTTCAAATACACCAGCTACAGCAGATGCTTTTTGACCAATGGCTACATAAATACAATAAATAGGTTTGCCTTGCTCGAATAATCTACGTTGATTGATAATCGTATCTATTGCAATGGATGTTTTACCAGACTGCCTATCACCAATAATAAGCTCCCTTTGTCCTTTGCCAATAGGGATCATTGCATCAATGGCTTTTAACCCTGTTTGGAGTGGTGCATCTACAGGTTGACGGTAAATGACACCAGGGCCATTGCGCTCTAGGGGCATCTCAAACGTTTCTCCAGCTATAGGACCATTTCCATCTATAGGTCGACTAAGGGTATCTACCACACGGCCTAGTAAGCCTTCCCCTGCTTGAATCGAAGCTACATGCTTGGTTCTTGTAACCACATCTCCTTCCTTAATGGCATTTGCATCTCCCAAAATAACAGCACCCACCATATGCTCTTCTAGGTTTAACGCTAAGCCTTTGCATCCATTCGAAAAAGAAAGCAACTCTCCTGCTTGTGCATTTAAGAGACCATAGATGCGCACTACACCATCACCAGATTGAATAACTAGACCTGTTTCTGTTCGTTCAGCTTCTGTTTTGAAGTTGGACAATTGTGCTTTGAGTATTGCAGTAACCGCATCTGTGTTTATTGGTTTCATTTTTTTAATTATCATTTTGTCTGCTTCATAGAAAACATATGTATTGTTTTCTATAGGAATGCTAAGCCATAAAAAATGGCTAGTGTAAAACGCTTTGTAGCACGTGCAGATGATGCTTTATACTTCTATCTAGTTTTAATTCGCCGATTTGAAGAATATAGCCTCCAATAATAGAAGGATCAATTTTCTGTTCCATCAAAACTTCTGTACAGGCAACCCACTTTTTTACCTCTTCTATCAATCGCTTGATCAAAACTTCTGGTAGCGCAACAGCGGTCGTTAAAATGGCAGATTGAATCCCTATATGGTTGCGATAGGCTATTGAAAAGGCAGTTAAAATTTTCTTCAGTAAACCGATTTGATATTGATCTATAATTATTTCAAGAAATCTCCAGAGCATAGGGCTGAGACCTTGGTTGCAAATTTTTTTAAGTAATTTCCGTTTTTCAGAGCCGGGTATGGTAGGATTATTGAGTAAGCTATCTAATGTAGGATGATCCCTAAACTGATTTTGCAAAAAAGAGAGGTCGCTATTGATGCGTTTAAGCCTACCACTCTGAATGGCTTGGGCTAATAAAACTCCAGCATATCGTTCTACTATTTTCTTTTTTTTGAACATAGATTAAGCTTTTGCATGCACTAATGTAGATGGGTTTTCACTGACCATAAGCCGTTCTACTAATGCCCATTGAGCCGGGTCTTGACTTAATTCTTTAACCAATAATTTTTCAGCCACTTGAACGACTAATGATCCCAGATGGGCTCTAACTGCTTCAAGTGCACGCGCTTCTTCTCTAGTAATTTCAATTCTAGCCTGTGTTAATAAATGTTCCTTTACCGTTAAGCTCTCTTGATGTGCTTGGTCAATAATGTCCTGTTTGGTGGCCAGTGCTTCACCAATAATACGCTTACGTTCTAGATGCGCTTCCCCTATTAATCTAGCTCGGTCATCTTCCACTTGCTTGATTAATGTTTGTGCTTGAGTAATTGTATCTATAGCATTGGCTACCGCATGCTCTCGTGCTTTCACGATTTCTAAAATAGGCCTCCAAGCGAATTTAGATAATACTAAAAGGACCATTAAGAAAGTGATAGTTTGCCAAAATATAATACCAAAATCGGGCGTTATTAAAGTCATGACAGCTATATGGTTGTGGGAAAAGAGGCTATGCAGGCTTAACTTAAAACAATACTACGACTAAAACAATATTACTTCATAGCGATCAAAGCACAAATCACTACACCAAAAATCGCAACACCTTCAATCAGTGCGCAAGCAATAATCATGGCAGTTTGAATCTTTGGGCTTATTTCTGGCTGTCTACTCATGGCTTCCATGGCCGCTGATCCAATTTTTCCAACGCCAATGCCTGCACCTAAGGCAATGATACCTGCACCAATACTAGCACCAACGTATGATAAACTTATGTCTAATAAAGTCAACATAGAAATTTTTGTTTAATCGTTAAAGACGTTAGGCAAATATATACAAAAAATAAATAATATTAACCTGAGTTCGGGATTAGCTTGTTAAAAAATAGCTTTAAAAAGCTCCTTTGTGTTTTAAATTTGGAGATAAAAAAATACTAACCAGATTATCCAAAGGAGCCGGTTATGAATGTAGAAAAATTAGTTGAAATATATTATGCTGTTGATGAATTTCTCATAAAGTTTATGCCGTATATGGAAAAACAACTGTTAACCAACTCTAAAAGAAAACCCACTAGAACTTGTTCATTAACTTTGAGTGAAATAATGACTGTTCTTATTGCCTTTCATGTGATTGGTTTTAGAAATTTTAAGTCTTATTATATTCATTTACAGCAATTTCATTCTAGTACATTTGGAAAGTTAGTAAGCTAGAATAGATTTATAGAACTGATCCAAAGAACGTTAGTTCCCTTGTACTGTTTTACACAAAGTTTTTCTAAAACAAAAACAGGTTGTTATTTTATGGATGCAACAGCCATCAAGGTTTGCCATATCAAAAGAGCCTATATACGCACAGGGTTTTTAAATCGATTGCTACTAAAGGTAAAACCAGCATCGGTTGGTTTTTTGGATTAAAGTTGCACTTGATAGTCAATGATTTAGGAGAAATTATGAATTTTAAACTGACCACAGGTAAAACTAATGATAGGCTTCCTGTAGAAAATTTGAGGTTGTTGCAATAGAGTTTTAAGCTTTGTTATAAAAAGTGACTTTTAGTGTTATACAATGGTTAAATTAGGTTGATTCTTTAATCGTTTAAACTTAAGCTTTTTAATAATATTGTTATGGCCGTCAAAACAAATAATCAATTAAGTTTTGCAGATATTTCAGCCAGTCGACGTAAGTGTAAGCATACTTTTTTCGATCAGCTTAATAAGCTGATTACTTGGAAAGTAATAGAAAAAGAACTTTTCTTGTATTATCCTAAAGGTTTGTGTTTATCAGGAAAGGCAGCTTATAGCCCGCTTCTTTTATTTAAAATGCTGTTGCTTCAAACATGGTATGCTCTGAGTGACTATCAAGTAGAAGAAGAAGTAAATGATCGTATCACTTTCAGCAGATTTTGTCGTATTTCCATGGATAGTTCTGTTCCAGATCATAGCGTATTAAGCAGGTTTAGGACTGCGCTTACGGAGAAGCAGGTCCTAGAAAGGTTATTGAAAATAATTAACGATCAACTATCTAGTCATGGTGTATTAGTTCAACATGGTGCAGTTGTTGATGCCTCTATTACGCCTACCCCTAGGCGCCCTAAAGGTAAAAAAAGCTATGATCTCCATGAAGATGGCACTATAACTGTAGCCGAAAGTTATCAAAAAGGTGTAGATCCAGAAGCGAGTTGGACAAAAAAAGGAGATAATCTCTACTATGGGTATAAGCGTCACATCCTTGTGGAAAGTAAAGAAGGCTTAGTCCTAGCAGTCAGTACCACAAAAGCATCTAGTCATGATAATGCTCATTTACAAGTCTTATTGGATAAAGTAGAGCTAAAAGTAGGTAGTAGGCTATATGCAGATAAGGGCTATAGCGGATCACCTAATGAAACCTTATTAAAGAATAAAGCCTTAAAATCAGCTATTCAGAAGAAAGCTACTAGAAATAATCCTTTATCACCTACTGCTAAACGGTTTAATACATTGGTAGCTAAAACCAGATATAAAGTAGAACGTGTATTTGGAAGTATTAAAAGTTGGTTCCGAAGCTCAGGAGCTCACTACATAGGACTTGCTAAAACTCATACGCAACACGTTATCGAAGCAATAGCCTATAACTTATACAGGTCGCCAAATATCATATTAAGAGGTCTTTAGGGGAATGGTCTGTCTAAAATGCAATAAAAGTACGTGAAAATCAATAAATAATAAAATTAATACCACTTTAATACCAAAAATCAGTCTAAACAACCCTAAAAATATTATAATAGAAATCTATCACAACGGCCTCAATTTATGTAAACACTTGATGGGTAAAATGTTTGCCGATAAAGGTTACATAAGCAAAGATTTATTTGAAAAACTGATCGAGAAAGGCGTGGAACTCATTACCCAGATCAGAAAAAATATGAAAAATGCTTTTATGCCACTCTGGGATAAACTGATGCTTAGAAAACGATCTATAATTGAAACTATTATAGATCAGCTCAAAAATATTAGCCAGATAGAACATTCCAGGCATAGAAGCATACCTAATTTTCTAGTCAATTTGATAACTGGAATTATAGCTTATGCACTAAAAGAGAAAAAACCTTCTATAACTAATATATATATGACTGGTTCACAATACGTCTAATCCCGAACTGAGGTTATAACCATATTAATGGGTTCCTTCATCAACAGTTTGCCCAAAATAAATAGCAGAAAGTAGTGTAAACACATAGGCTTGCAAAAATGCAACGAGTAGTTTTAGTAGGAACATAAAAGTTCCAAGTGGTACACTGACGACCAAGCCGATGCATGCACTTTTCATGCTAAAAATAATTCCTATAATACTTAATAAGATAATATGGCCTGCTGTAATATTGGCAAACAACCGAACCATTAGGGAGAAAAACTTAGTTAGAATGCCCAACATTTCTACTGGAATCACAATAGGCAATAACCAACTGGGCACGCCTTCTGGCTTAAATATATGGCGCCAATAGTGTTTGTTGCCATTAAAAATAGTAGTAAGAATGGTAAAAGCAGCTAGTACTAAGGTGATTGAAATATTTCCTGTTACATTGGCACCACCTGGTAGAAGCCCTAAAAGATTATTGAGCCATATAAAGCAAAAAATGGTTAATAGATAGGGAAGAAAGCTTGCATAGTGTTGCTTGCCTATATTAGGAATGGCTATTTCATTTTTTATAAACGATATGATAAGATCTACAAGTGCACAGCATCCTTTGGGTGGAGCAAGTGGGGCGCGCCGATACTTGCTTGTCATCCATAGCAGCCCGCTTACTAGTAGTATGATGCTTAAAAACATGGCCGCTATATTTTTAGTAATCGATAGGTCTAAGACCGATCTACTTGGATCTAAACAATGAATTTTTTGATACAAAAGGAGATAGCCACGATAGGACGTAGGCCGGTGGTTCTGATCATAAAAACGAGCAGAGGAAAAACACTCTATACCTTTATCTGAAGAATAAAGTATAATGGGTAATGGTAGTTCAATATGTTTCCCAGCAATGGTTGCAAAATGCCAGCTATGGGCATCTGCTATATGTTCCATGATACAATCCCCAGTTTCTTGTGGCGTAGAACGGGCGCTAAAAGGCGCGATAAAACCCAGTAGATATAACACCCAAGATGCCTTTTTTGCACGCATCGGCTGGCTCAGAATGGAATACAATAATCTAAATAATTTAAAATGCAACATAAGCACGTGAGTTCGGGATTAGATTATATTTTTCAATTTTATAATCAATATTAATAAAAATTTATAAAATTTGTTTTATAGACAGTTAAATAGGTAGTTGAATAACAAATAATTTTGATAATCAGTTTATTGTATATATTATATTTATAAAATTAGATATAAAAACTTGTTAAATAGGTGCAAATATTAACTAAATAATTGATATTAAATTTTTGTAAATCAGTCAAATAAATCCTGAACTCACATTAAGCAGTTAGATGCAACTATTTCACTGTGCTAAGGTACGCAGTTGCAAGGAATTTTTCAAAAGATGTTACATGATTGGGTATCTATTGGTCAGCAAACGCATAGGGCTGTTTTATTAGTCAAAGAAGGACCACTGTATACCAATATCAGCTGCTTTTTTGGGGCTAGGATAAAATGGTGTAGCAAAGTAGCCTCTTGGCTTATTAAAATATTCATTGATATAGCTCCATTTCAAAGAAAGCTTTAAATGATTGATGCGCACATTACAAAAAACGTCAACAATTGGTCTGCCTTGTACAGCGAATTTGTTTTGGCGGTAAAATTGCTGTGCTATTACATCGTAACCATCTCCATAGTAAAGGTCTTTAAAATGTATATTTAGACCCGTTTCTATATCCATATTTTTATCATAAGGTTGGTGTGCAAAATAATATCGGCCTGTATACATATAGGGAGGGACATAGCCTGTAAAAATTTTGCCCCCTTTGTTGCTTTCCTTTAGTATTAAAGTAAGGTTATGATCAAAATGGAAATAAGAGAAAAAGCAAAAATTTACATTGCCTTCTAAATAAAGCAGGTAAATAGGCGTCTTAGCTTGCATAGGCTCAGCTATACAATGGTCATCGTTATCCGTTCGAACGGCTTTCTTGTAGTAAATATGGTTATTTAGCTTTTTAAAGGATAGGATAGGATGAATGGCTATGTGAGACCAGTTATACCATACTTCTGCATCTATTGCACGTGTGGATGGTGTTACAAAATTTTTGTTCCATGGCCTGTGTCTGCTATAACCATAGGTTACTATATAAGGCGTTTTGTGCTTAATAGTATGGCAGGAAACCTTAAAAAATTTTTGTTGGTAAGCTACATTTAATTTATGATAACCTCCTTTCTGCAATAGATAGGCTCCATCTAAATGAAGCTTACTATGCTTTGCAAAGTACCATCGCGTATAACCACCTAGGTATTGTTCTTTTTCTTCTTTTTGCGCCTTTAAAAGACGATTGTATGGTAGGGTTTCAAGCTTAGAGAAATCATAGTTTAAATCAATAGCTTCAAGCCTATAATAGGCTGCATAGAATAGATGAGGGTGTTCTATAGCTCTTTTAATGCCTATTTCATTACCAAAGGATTTCATTACAACGCTGTTATCCTCCTTGTTATGCGCTTTATACCGTGGATCAGATATAAATCTCAGTAATTCCTCATCTGGTTTTTCAATGGTGCATATATTAGCTTTGCGATTGTAATCCAGTTCATGGTATAATTGTAGCGGTTTGCTAAACTCATAATGGTGGTAGAGGTAGAAATGACGTCTAAGGTCTTTATGCATGACTTGCTTTTCTTTGTCAATTTTGTTTTTCATGTGTTCTTCTTCTAATAGTGGAAAAGAAGATTTGTAACGCTGACTTGGATCTTGTACCTTAAATGCAAATTCTTTGTTATTGTTATGGAAACGTACGCCACCCGTCTCTCTAGTCACATACTGCATATTAGACCAACTTGTGAATAGATGATAGGACCCATCTGAGCTTTTGATATGCGTAAAAATGTCAAAAGAGGGGAAGGCGTTAACAATTTTATCATCTTTGTTATGCGACGGCCATTCTTTTTCTGTCATGGCACCATACCAATGGGTGCCTATATGCCAGTTTTCAAGCAGTCGTTGGGTATAACAGCCATTAAATACAAAACTACCCAAATTGGCTAGTACAATATTAAAATATGCATATGCTTTGTGTGTATAGTAGTAACGTATATCTTGGGGTTGCTGGAAGTAAAAATCATAGGCAGAGAGCCCATAGGTTGCACCTATATGTTGGGGTAACCTATAAAAGATGTGTTGAGCAGCTGTCCAGTGATTACCAAGATCTTGAAAGTTGTAGTTATGCCTTTCTGCCATCGTAAAACGGTCCATTTTGGTTATAGAGTGATCTATCCGATGATACTTTCTGTAATTTTGCTTTACATCTCGTGGTGTTATAAAAAAGGTAGAAGTTGCTTCAACTTTTTCTCCTTGAGGTTTTTCAAAGATATCTTCTGCGTTTGCCTTTCCATAAGTGCTAAGTGGTAGGCCAAAAGCTAAAAAAAACAAACTATATCGCCACCAAATTGAAAGATCTACCATTATGATTTACTACTTAAAAATTGTCTATCCGTTCAAGGAATGGCGTCAACTTAAGGGTGACACCCTTAGCAAATCCAAACTATTTTGTAAAGTATAATAAATTTTGTAGAAATGAGTTGTGTATATCATGCTAAAAAAGTACAGTGTCCATAATTTTTTTCTCAAAAACTTCTTGCGCTTCTTGTGCAAATCCGATCTCCATGGGAATATAAAATATAGATAATGGGAATAATAGCTTGCTCCAATGATGGCCTATTAATCTTACATAATCTTTTTCTGTTGTAACAATGGCTTTATCTGGATCACTTAATCTATCAAATAGACGGATGATATTGATTATATCAGCATCATTGAACCAGTGATGGTCTTGGAAAATCAGGTGTGTAACCTTGTGTCCATTTTTTTCTAAATAGATTCGTAAGGGTAGGGGATCTGCAATACCTGTAACCAGCAATAGTACAGTAGGCAATCTAATCTGTTTGCCGTCTCCCATCGCGATAGGGTTATGGTAGGTAATATGTGTAAAAAAAATCGGTATTTCTGTGGTACGGTATTTTTGTATGGCTGCTTTTATTGTATCCATTTTTGATTGGGTTAAGTTTGGTGGGCTTTTGGTTACCAATACTATATCAGCACGTGATGCCCCTTTACGTGGCTCACGCAATCGGCCTAATGGTAAGAGATGGTCTTTAAAAAAAGGCTGATGAAAGGTGGTCAATAAAATATTTAAATGAGGCGTCAGGCTAAGATGTTGAAACGCATCATCTAAAAGAATTACCTCGATGTTGGGCCTATATTCCATAATTTTTGCTACCCCTTTAGACCTATTTTCGCAAACTGCAATCGTCACATTAGGATTGTGTACAAAATGTTTATAAAAAAGGTAAGGCTCATCACCTACTGTTAAAGCAGATTCTAGCGCATCGATTACTTTAAAACCTATTGATGTGCGCTTATATCCTCTGCTAAGAACCGCTATAACGTGGTGCTTAGAAAGCAATTGGACCAAATAGCGCACTAAAGGTGTTTTACCAGTACCACCTAATGAGAGATTGCCTACACCAATCACTTTTGGTTTTTTGTAAAAAAAACTTCTTTTAATTTTTTTCTTGTAGAGAAAATTACGTAAGGCGACCACCCCACCATACCCCCAACTCAATACTTGTAGCCATAGCGAAAACATAAACTCTATCTTCTAATTAAAAATATACTGACTGTATTACACAAGTAATGATAAATTTCTTATATTCACTCCAATATAGTGTAGATCTAGCTGATTAGCCTATATATTGCATACTTTGTATATTGACCATCACGATGACCGTAAAAGAAGCGCCAAGTTATAGTAATACTGCTGTTGCTATATCCGATGTTATAAACTACTTAGAGCAAAAAGTGCAGTTGCCAAGCCAGAATGGTGTAGCCACATCTGGCATTGTAGTTGGTGATATAGGTAATATAGTGACTGGAATATTGATTGCTTTGGATATAACAGAAGCAGTATTGGATGAAGCTATTGAAAAAGAATGTAATTTTATAATTGTAAATCAGCCTATTTTTATTGAACCATTGGCGAAAATCATTCCAGAAAGTTATGCTGGCAAATGTGTAATCAAAGCGATAAAACATGAGCTTACTATTTACGTTTTAAATACCAATTTAGATCATCTGGGTCGGGGGGCTAGCCATAGAATCGCTAATTTGATTGAGTTACAAGAGATCTACCCCATTATTCCTCACAAAGCAATACTGTATAGGCTTACTACTTTTGTTCCACCTCATGCAGAAAAACATTTGGTTCAATCTTTATGTCAAGTAGGAGCTGTGTTGGCCACGCAAAAGCTAACTGGTGTAGCTCTTAATGTTCATTATGGAGCAGGATCAGAATCTTTACCACATTTTCCTACTGGGTCAAGATTAGAATTTTCACAAGAAAGCCAGCTTAATTTTATATTACCTACGCTTTGTAGGGAAAGAATCGTTCAAACTTTATTGCAGGTACATCCTTATGAAAAGGTTACCTATTATCTAGAACAGGCGGAAGTAGTTGTAAACAATGTGGGCAGTGGTGTAGTAGGTACTTTACCCATAGAGTTGCCAGGAAAATATTTTTTAAAGTATATCAAAACAAAATTAGCTTTATCCTATCTTCAACACACAAATTATTTCGACCGACCTATCAAAAACGTGGCCGTTTACGCTGGAAGTGGTGGTTGGTTGCTCAAGGAAGTACTCAGTAAAAAGATAGATGCGTTTATTACAACAGGTTTACAATATGAGCAATTTTTAGAAGCTGATGGTAAAACATTACTGATTGATATAGGCTATCATGCTGTTCGATTAGGTCTAAAAAACCTAATACTTGTACTATTATCAAAAGAATTTAATAATATTGTAATACTGCGCTGTAAGACTATTACCAATCCTGTTCATCATATTAACGACTAACTAATGGATAAAGATATTGCAATTAAATTAACAAAACTCTCTGAACTGCAGGAAACTGATACGCATCTTAATGATATCTTTAAGCTTAGGGGAACCCTTCCAGAGGAGGTATGTGCCTTAGAAGCGCATATAGAAACTTTATCTGCAACCATACAAGAGCGTGAATCACTATTGATTGCACTACGGGGGGAGGTGGCCAGTAAAGAATCATTTATCAAGCAAGCTGAAAAAAAGTTCCAGCAGTACGAAGCGCAGCAAATGGAAGTTCGTAATAATAGGGAGTATGATGCCATTACCAAAGAGCTTGAATTGCATAAATTAGATATCCAACTTGCAGAAAAATTTCTACATACTGCCTATGGCAATATAGAGCATAAACAGGCTAATTTAGAAGAGTTGTGTAAACTTTTAGAATCAAAAGAAGCTGATTTGGTTTTAAAAAAGGAAGAACTTCAAGTAATTTTAAAATCAAGTGAAGCAGAAGAGTGTGCCTTACATGAAAAAAGAAAAGCTATAATAGCAGTTTTAGGTGAACCTTTATATCTTGCTTACGAAAGGATTAGAAACAATGTGTCTAATAATTTGGCTGTAGTTCCTGTTAAAAAAGGAGCCTGTGGTGGGTGTTGTATAGTGATTCCGCCTCAGCAAAAAATAGGCGTATATGAGCGCAATAAAATAGTACTTTGCGAACATTGTGGTAGAATGTTAATTGCTTTGGAACAGCCTATAGATGCACTTCTATTCGTCCGCTAAAGCATAAGTGAATATTTTAAATTATTAAGGTAGTGTAATGTAATAGCCATTTTTAAAGCTGTTACGGTAGGTTACTTACCATTAAGATCAAAAAGTTATGGCAGAGGAAGCATACTCATCTGAAGATCTAAAGTTTTTTGAAAAGATTCTTTTAGAAAAATTAGAAAAAGCCAACCATGAACTCCAAGTATTGGAAAAGGTTTTGAGTCGTCAAGAGGCAGGCCTTGAATCTGCTGGTAAGCCATTTGAGGAAAATGCAGAAGTAATAGAGACAGAAAATGTAGGCCAATTGGCTGAGCGTCAACAAAAGTTTATCAAACAAATTGAGCTTGCCATTCAACGCATTAAAAATGGAACCTATGGCATTTGCGTGGTAACAGGTAAGGTTATAGATAGGGAACGTTTGAAAGTAGTACCGCATACGATGTATGCAGTGGATGCAAAGTTAAATACAAAAAAATAAGCGTAATGGCTAAGTTATATTAGTCATGTTCTTATGGAGGATCATTCTATTAAGCCTTGTCTTTCGTCTCTTATACGGTTAAACAAATTTATAAGTAATGCGGGTGTTTGTGCCAGAAGGGAAGCAGATCAACTGATTAAGTCAGGTTATATCGCCGTTAATGGTGCAGTTGTACAAAGGGTAGGTACAAAAATACCAATCGATGCAATAGTTACCTATAAAGGGGCTACTTTGCATCCAGAAAAGCTAAGGTATATACTTTTAAACAAGCCAAGCGGATATGTTACTACCGTGCAAGACCCGGAAGGTCGCAAAGCTGTTTTAGATCTTATTAGCAAAAGGTATTGTGCGGAGCGTATTTATCCCGTTGGCCGGCTGGATTATGATACCACAGGGCTATTGCTGCTGACCAATGATGGGGATTTGGCTCGTAACTTGTCGCATCCTTCCAATAAGGTTCAGAAGCTGTATCATGTAGTATTGAACAAGGCTATACAAATTGAGCATTTAAATGCTATACAACAAGGTCTTGTACTAGAAGATGGTCTGGCAAAGGTAGATCGGGCGGCTATAGTAGAAGAAGATGCAACACAAATAGGCGTGGTGATCCATATCGGTAAGAACCGAATTATTAGAAGGGTTTTTAAACATTTGGGTTATGTAGTCCATAAATTAGATAGAGTAGGTTATGCCCATCTCACTAAGCAGCATATCCCTCGTGGCAAATGGATCTTTTTGAAGGATAAAGAGATTCGTAAACTTAAAAATTTAGTATAGATACCCTTAAAGTTGGAAAATCAGAATCCGCCCTGAAGCCCCAATTAAGCTCATTTTCCGATCAGCTTTAGGGCTAGATTTTCTAATCGCAACTTTTTACAAAGGGGAGATGTTTTTTTTCTCAGCTATGCGTCTTCTTTGTTTTTTACAAGGGCGGGCTTGTTTTTAGGTAATCTTGTCAGAAAGCTGCATGATCCTAAATGGCTTTGTTTTTTTCTGCGTCTATGCGCACATTCAAACCACCTCATCCTGTTGTTTTATTGATCCTTGATGGTTGGGGCCATTCTTCAGAAACGCGTTATAATGCTATTGCAGGTGCAAAAACCCCATATTGGAACCATTTAATGCAGACCTGCCCACATACTTTATTGGATGCATCTGGTTGTTCGGTAGGTTTACCAGAAGGTCAAATGGGCAATTCAGAAGTGGGGCATTTGACGATTGGAGAAGGTCGCGTCCTGGATCAGGACTTAACACGTTTGAATAAGGCAATTGAAACGGGTGATTTCTTTACGAACAAGGTATTGTTATCCGCTTTAAGTAAGGCAAATCATGCGGAAGCATCCGTTCATATAATAGGGCTATTGTCACTTGGTGGTGTGCACAGCCATGAAAAACATATAGATGCCTTATTAGCATTGTGTGGGCAAGTGGCTATCAAAAGCTGTTATATTCATGCCATTCTGGATGGGCGGGATACACTACCGACTAGTGCAGCCACATCCATCCAGCTACTGCAAATGCAATGCCAGCAAATAGGATTAGGTCAAGTGGCTTCACTGACTGGTCGCTATTATGCCATGGATAGAGACCATCGTTGGGAACGTACCCAAGCGACTTATGATTGTATAGTAGCTGGTCAAGCAGCCTATAACGCTTCAACCCTTTTAAGGAGATTGCAAGCAGCTTATGCACGCGGTGAAACCGATGAATTTATACAACCTACTGATTTTTATGCACCAGGTAGGTCACCTGTAACGATTGATTCAGGGGATATTGTTTTTTTTATGAATTTTCGTTCAGATCGTGTAAGACAACTCAGTCGTGCTTTAACCGATCCTGATTTTAGACATTTTAAACGTACAGTTTTTCCCCGTTTAGGTGATTTCGTTTCATTAACCACATATGCAGCTGATATTCCTAGTCACGTGAGTTCGGGATTTATTTGACTGATTTACAACAATTTAATATCAATTATTTAGTTAATATTTGCACCTATTTAATAAGTTTTTATATCTAATTTTATAAATATAATATATATAATAAACTGATTATCAGAATTATTTGTTATTCAACTACCTATTTAACTGTCTATAAAACAAATTTTATAAATTTTTATTAATATTGATTATCAAATGAAAAAATAATCTAATCCCGAACTCACGTTAGTCGTATAGCCTTTCCGCCTCTATCTATACAAAATGGTTTAGGGGCCTGTCTGGCCCAAGCAGATTTGACGCAGCTGCGTATTGCAAAAACAGAAAAATATGCTCATGTTACTTTCTTTTTTAATGGAGGTATTGAACAGCCTTTTCCTGGTGAAACTCGTTTACTTATTCCTTCTAAAAAGGTAGCTACCTATGATGTAGTGCCCGAGATGGGCGTGTTAGACATTACCAATCAAGTGGTTAAAGCGATTGAACAACGGGCTTATGATGTAATCATTTGTAATTTTGCGAATCCTGATATGTTAGGCCATACAGGTAACCAATTGGCTACAGAAGCAAGTATTACAGTTGTAGATAGTTGCATGGGTAAAATGGTGGCTGCATTAAAGCAGCAAAGTGGTGAAGCCATTATTACAGCTGATCATGGTAATGCAGAATGTATGTATGATCCGCACATACAACAACCCCACACTGCACATACCCTAGCACCTGTGCATTGCTTTATATAGGTCGTCCCGCTAGCCTAACAGGGCCTGGTACATTGGCGGATGTTGCACCAACTTTATTAGCTGTATTAGGTTTACCGCCATCTAAAGAAATGACTGGAAAAAGTCTACTTGCTTTTAGATTGTAATGTTTTTTCAATACAATCGCTCCAACTGCCTATTTTTTGCATAAGCGCATTCGCTTTCTTTGTATCTGCTGCTTGCACTTTTAAATATTTTACCAGGCAATCAAATGCTACCATAGCCAATAGATCTTGTTGATCCTGGATGCCAAGGTTTTGTTGATAACCTCTAATCTGTTCTGTTAAAATTTTACTAGCTGTTCTTACAAAGGTTTCATCCTCTGGTTGCACCTTGATGGGATAGATGCGATCAATTATTTTAATTTTTATAGAGAGTGATTCCATATTTTTATGCTTGTTCAAAATAGGCTAAACAGAGATCTATTTCCTTGATATACTTATTAATCTGATTCACTAAATGGTTGTCGAATGGGAGAGCTTTATGGTTTTCTGCAGTGGAGCTGCTAAGGTTTGTTTTGGATGCTTCCAATAGGGACTTTAGTGTCTGATTTTCCTCTGTTAATTGGATGATTTGTTTTTGGTAGGCTGCATAAGCCTCTAGTAGCTGCATAAGCCTTTTTTCAAAGCACTCTATGATGCGTCGATCCTCTTGGTTATCTTCTAATGATGCCATTTAAGTCACGTTCAAAAGTTTGAATCAGCTTATGCATGATTTGGTCAATACTTTTGTCATCCAGTGTCTTTTCTCTATCCTGTATTGTAAAACGAATCGCATAAGATTTTTTATCTACTGGTAAATTCGGACCTTCATAGACATCAAAGAGATGGATCTCTTGAATATTTTTATCTCCTTGCTTTAGAATAAGCTCTTTTATGTTTTGGAATAAAACAGTCTTATCTACTATCAAAGAAAGGTCTCGTTTAACAGCAGGAAATTTAGAGATGGGTTCATAAACTTTTTCGGATCTACTGACCTTTAACAAATGACTCCAGTTAATATCTGCAAAAAAAACAGGTTGTTGAAGGGAAAAATAATCTATAATAGATGACTCCACCTGGCCAAAAGTTATTACCACTATATCTTTATGTACGCCTTGAACACCCTGTGTATAGAATGGATGCGTTACTGCTCTATAAGATAGATCTGTAATACCTAACTTTTCCATGAGTTGTTCTGTCGTGTTCCGCACATTCTGTAAGGTTACAGAACCCAGCTGACGTACCCAGTTGGGTGATTCTATCTGACCAGTAAGCCAAAGGGCTAATCTTTTTTCTTCGTTGTATGCTGCATTAGCTTGATTATAGATGGTACCCCATTCAAACAATTTCAAGTCATACTGGCGGCGTGTCAGATTATAGGCAATAACTTCTAGCCCACTAAAAAGCAGCGTAGGACGTAATATATTGGTAGATCCACTGAGTGGATTAAGAATAGGGACTGCTTTTTGAGTAGGCGCTATAGCTCCATAAGCCTCCTTGGTTAAAGAATTAGTGCATATTTCATAATAGCCATTGGCTACCAATACTTTACTAATTTCTTCTGCCACCTTATAGGCTTTATCTACTCTATTTTCAGGAGAGAGGTAAGGAGCAGCTAAGTGGCTGGGCATGCGATCATATCCATATATGCGTGCAATTTCTTCAATCAGATCAACTTTTCTGGTAACATCCACCCTATAAGGTGGTACCTTGGCCGTAAAACCTTTATCGGTTTCTGCTTCAATATCTATTTCTAAGTCTGTTATAATTTGTTTAATGAGGGTTGGACCAATCGTTTTACCCAAGCATCGGTTAATTTCTGCATAAAAAATGGGAATATTAAAATGTTCCAATGGCTTTGGGTAATATTCTATAACTTCATATGCTTGTGCAGATGGGACCAATTTTTGTAATAATAGCACAGCTCTTTTTAATGCATAAAGGGGAAGATTAGGATCTGTCCCGCGTTCAAATCGAAAAGAAGCATCCGTTTTAAGGTTATGCTGTTGGACAGCACGACGTATAACCGCTGGATTAAAATAGGCACTTTCTATAAAAACATGTTGCGTGACATCTGTAATACATGTGCGGAGTCCGCCCAGGATGCCAGCCATCGCTATAGGACCTGCTCCGTCGCAAATCATAAGCTCATGACCGGCCAATTTTCTTTCTATGCCGTCCAATCCTATAAATAAGGTAGCTGGAGCGCACAGCTGAACCTTAAGCGACTTTTCGATGATGGTGTCATAATCAAAAGCATGTAATGGTTGGCCCAGTTCATGTAATACCAAGTTGGTTACATCTACTACATTATTAATAAGTTTGACGCCAATGTGTGATAACCTGGTGCGCAGCCATTTGGGAGAAGGCTGAATGGAGATATTTTTAAGCAATAGTCCAGTATAACGTGGGCATAGCGCAGCATCTATGCTATCTATTTTTAATGGCGGGTCAGATCGTATGGGATGAAAGGCTTCAACGGAAGGAAGAGTGGTAGGAAGGTGCAAAATAGCTTTAAGCTCTCTGGCCACACCTAGGTGTGAGCAGGCATCTCCTCTATTGGGTGTAATCTCAATTTCTAAGATTTCATCTAGTAGATTTTTAAAGTAGTCTTTAGCAGGGGTGCCGGCAGGTAATGTAGTGTCCAATACTAGAACGCCATCATGTGCTGGGCCGATGCCAATCTCATCTTCTGCACACATCATTCCTTCAGATAATACCCCTCTAATGTTCACTTTTTTAATTTGAAAAGGAGATTGGTCTACATAATTATAAATTGTACTGCCTACTGGTGCAACCACTACCTTCTGCCCGACTTGTACATTAGGGGCACCACAAATAATGGTGCACAGCTTACCCGATCCAATATCCACTAAAGTTTGCTTTAACCTATCTGCATTAGGGTGGGGTAGGCAGGATCGTATGTCACCTATTATAAGCCGTTCTAAACCACCTTTAATAGTAGGATAGATGTGCGCCACTTCTAATCCCCTTTGGGTTAAAAGAGGTGCCAAATCAGAGGCCTTTAAAGAAAAATCAATATAGGACTTGAGCCAATTTAGGGATATTTTCATAGTGTGCAATCGTTCCATAAGGAATTTGTATCCTACTTTTTGCTCAAGCAAAAAGTAGGATACAAATCAAGCCCTGTGCAAAAAATAGGCCTACCCTTAAAGCTGGAAAATCAGAACCCGCTTTTCAGGTCTAAACAAACTGATTTTCTCGTCATCTTTAAAGATAGACCTTCTAATCGTAACCTTTTACAAGAGTGGTCTTTTTTTTTGTAGACTGCATCACTTTTAAATTTAATAATTTTACTTTCAATCTAAAACTAGATAAAAGAGCATGAATAGTTTGCCATTAATTTTGATGCCCTACGCGTTCTGATAGCTCTATTCTATAAGCATCCCAATCATGAATAGGATGTTTAGCCACACCAGAATCCATAGCGGCTTGCGCAACAGCTATAGAAACGGTAGAGAACAAACGTGTATCCATAGGCTTAGGGAGTAGATATTCTTTTCCAAAATGCATCGTTCCACCATAGTATTTACGAACATAAACGGGTACCTCTTCTTGTGCTAGTTGTTGAATGGCTTGTACAGCAGCTTGTTGCATAGCTCCATTGATGGCAGAAGCACGCACGTCTAAAGCGCCTCTAAAAATGTAAGGAAAAGCAAGTAAATTATTTACTTGGTTGGGGTAATCGCCACGTCCTGTGGCAAAGATCGCATCTGGTCTAGTAGTCATAGTATCTCGGTAAGAAATTTCTGGAACAGGGTTTGCTAATCCAAAAATAATAGGATCCTTAGCCATTGGCTCTATACTTTGACTCATTAATAGATTCCCAGAAGAGAGACCTATAAAAACATCTGCCCCAACCATTGCATCATGTAGGGTATGTACGGAACGGTCCGTAGCAAAGGGTGCTTTGATAGGCTCAAGATCACTTCTATCCTTACGAATGACCCCTTTTCTATCACACATAACGATATGGGCCGGATTGGCTCCTAAGGCAACTAAAAGTTTTGCCGTAGCAGTCGCTCCTGCGCCAGCTCCGCTAAAGACGATCTGTACCTGTGCAATATCCTTATTTACAATTAATAAGGCATTTAATAAAGCAGCAGCTGCTACAATAGCTGTAGCATGTTGGTCATCATGCATAATCGGTATATCCAATTGAGCCATCAATGCTTCTTCAATTTGGAAGCATTCAGGTGCTTTAATGTCCTCTAGGTTAAGTGCACCAAAAGTAGGTGCCAATGCTTTAATAACTTGTATTGCGTCTTCAGGACTAGTTGCATCAATTTCAATGTCAAAAGCATCCACGCCAGCAAACTGTTTTAAGATCATTGCCTTTGCTTCCATAACCGGTTTAGCAGCTAAAGGACCAATATAACCATAGCCTAATACAGCTGTACCATTGGATAGAATACCTACCAAGTTGCCTTTATTGGTATATTGGTAAACCTTTTCATTAGATTCAGCAATTTCTTCGCAAATAGTGCCCACACCAGGGGTATAGGCTGTAATGATATTACGAGGTGTATGGAGTGGCTTGGTAACGCAGGTACCTATCTTTCCAGCCGGAAATTTAGCGTGATAGGCTAAAATTTCTTCTTTAGTAACAACTGTTTTATTCATGATATTTGAACGTTTTTTGATAAATGTTGCATATTTTGGTTGCAATACCTTCTTGCTTTAAGCAAGTAGCTAAGCCAAGTTACTATTTTTTAACCATTTATACCAAAAGTAGCAGCGTGCATCAAGCCCCTAGCTTGTATGGCAGGTGCTTACTAACGTGAGTTCGGGATTAGATTATTTTTTCATTTGATAATCAACATTAATAAAAATTTATAAAATTTGTTTTATAGACAGTTAAATAGGTAGTTGAATAACAAATAATTCTGGTAATCAGTTTATTATATATATTATATTTATAAAATTAGATATAAAAACTTGTTAAATAGGTGCAAATATTAACTAAATAATTGATGTTAAATTGTTGTAAATCAGTCAAATAAATCACGAACTCACGTGACTACGCAATTGTTCACAAGCGGCGTCGATAGCTGTACCGTGTTCTGCACGCACGACTGCATGAGTCCCCTGTGCACGGGTTTTGTCGCGTTTATTCTAAAAAATCATTATTTTAGTATCTGTAGTTAAAAAAGTAGTTATTATGTTTAATGTTTCGCCCAAATTATTACCTTATTTTAAGGGCTATTGTTCTTCAGCAGAAGTCATCTTGTTATTTGTCTAGATGAAATGTCGTTTTTCCTTGAGCTATAGAGATTTGGAAGAGATGATGCGTATGAGAGGCGCAAGAGTTGATCATTCTACGCTACAAAGATGGGTTATTAAGTTTGTTCCTCTTATAGATGAAGCAGTAAGCAAAAGAAAACGACCAGTTGGTGGTAGTTGGAGAATGGATGAAACCTATGTTAAACTAAACGGGAAGTGAATCTATTTATATAGAGCAGTAGATCGTTATGGTGATACAGTTGACTTTTTTCTATCTGAGCATAGAGACAAGTCTGCAGCTTTTTCTTTTTTTCGTAAGGCGATCACAGAAAATAATATTCCTAAGAAAGTAGTAATTGACAAAAACGGTAGTAATAAAGCTGCCCTTGATGCGATCAATACAGAACTTGAACAAGATCATAGGTTTATCGAAAAACGGCTAAAACCTATGCTTAGTTTTAAGTGTTTTAAGGCTGCAGCCATTACCATTGCAGGGATAGAAAACATTCGTATGATTCAAAAAGGACAAGTAATCGGAGCTAAAAATCATCTTTCTGGTTTTGAGAATTTTGTTATGCTAATGGCCGAATAATAACCAATATATATCCAAAACTTCACTTAAAAGAAAAGACGTTACTAACGAAAATATAGACGCGACAGAACCCTTTGGCTACCCGAAAAGGACACAAATTGGTTATAGAGGCACTTAATGTTGTAAAAACAAAAAGATAATGCATGGATTTTTTTTTCTGATCTCTAAATAAAATTAACATTAATTGTACTATAAAAATTTAAATGATGCAAAAATATATTCGTACTTTTGTGCCAGTAGATTACGCTATCACAGACTGGGCTTCTATGCAACCTTTTTATAGTAATCTGCTGGCTAGAGACCTCTCTTCATTGGATGGTCTTACACAGTTTTTAGCCGATTGGAGCGAACTAGAAGGGGTACTAGAAGAAGATGCTGGATGGCGTTACATTCATACTTCTTGCGATACTACTGATGGAACGGCTAAAGATCGTTATGAGTACTATATTACCGCTATAGTTCCTCATGTAGCAGCTGTTACAGATCAACTACATCAAAAGGTTTTAGCCGCAAAAGAGGCGCATATCTTGCGTAAAGAAGCACAATATGATATCTTTTTTCGAAAGATTGAAAATCAATTGCGTTGCTACAAAGAAGAAAACATACCCATTCAAACTGAAATTCAGTTAAATACAAGACAATTCGGTGTTATTTCAGCTGTGATGGTGGTAGAAATAGCTAGGAAAGAATGCACCTTGCAGCAAGCTGAAGCCCATTTAGAATCGACCGATAGGGCCTTTCGAAAAGAGGTATATGATAAGATACAACAACGCAGGTTGCAAGATAAAGATGCACTCAATGCACTCTACTCCAAGCTGATTCAGCAACGTCATCAAGTAGCCCTGAATGCTGGTTTCAAGAATTTTAGAGATTATGCTTTTGTATCCATGAATCGCTTTGATTACACCCTAGAAGATTGTTTTACCTTTCATGCCGCTATTAAGGAAGAAATAGTACCGTTACTCAATGAGCTAGCAGAAGATCGCAAAGAGCAGCTTGGATTGACTATATTGCAGCCATTTGACCATGCAGTAGATGTACAGGGCAGAAAACCATTGCGTCCCTTTGTAGATGCGACAGAGCTGGTGGCTAAAACGATTACAGTATTTGAACGATTAGATCCTTTTTTAGCAGATTGTTTGCGTACCATGCAGCAGATGGGCCATTTGGAATTGGCTTCTCGTAAGGGCAAAGCGCCTGGTGGATATAATTATCCTTTGGATGAGACCGGGGTGCCTTTTATTTTTATGAATGCGGCTTCCACTGTAGGCGATCTATTGACCATGTTTCATGAAGGAGGTCATGCTGTTCATTCCTTTCTAGTGCATAGCTTGCGCCTAAATGCTTTTAAACATTGTCCATCAGAGATTGCAGAGTTGGCTTCCATGTCTATGGAGTTGCTTACCATACCGCATTGGGATGTTTTCTTTACCAATCAAGAGGATCTCAATCGTGCTAAAAAAGATCATTTGATCCATGTGATCAGTTGTTTGCCATGGATGGCTACCATTGATGCTTTTCAACATTGGGTTTATACGCACCCTGATCATACTTTAGCAGAAAGAGTAGAAAACTGGAACCGTATCTTTAGTAACTTTTCAGACAACCTAACAGATTGGACCGGTTATGAGCTAGTCAAAACCCATTTATGGCAAAAACAACTCCATCTTTTTGAAGTGCCTTTCTATTATATCGAATATGCTATTGCACAGCTTGGTGCGATTGGCGTATGGAAAAATGCGCAAGAAAACCCGAAACAAGCGTTGAATAATTACCTAAATGCATTAAGGTTAGGGCATACGGCATCCATGCATAAGGTCTACCAAACCGCTGGTGTTTTTTTTGATTTTAGCAGGCAACATATTCGTTCCTTGGCGCAATTTGTGCGTAAGGCTTGGAAGGAATTGTAAGGAATTTTTTTCTTACTTGTGGTTGGATCAACAAGTAGCCAAAAAATCAAAGTATCTTTTCAAGTCAGTGGTAAAAATTTATATCACACTTTTTTCTTGATAAAGCAGGGTTCTGTTGCGTTTATTCTAAAAAATCATTATTTTAACGTGAGTTCTGGATTTATTTGACTGATTTACAACAATTTAATATCAATTATTTAGTTAATATTTGCATTTTAAAGGCTATTGTTCTTCAGCAGAAGTCATCCTGTTATTTGTCTAGATGAAATGTCGTTTTTCCTTGAGCTATAGAGATTTGGAAGATATGATGCGTATGAGAGGCGCAAGAGTTGATCATTCTACGCTACAAAGATGGGTTATTAAGTTTGTTCCTCTTATAGATGAAGCAGTAAGCAAAAGAAAACGACCAGTTGGTGGTAGTTGGAGAATGGATGAAACCTATGTTAAACTAAACGGGAAGTGGATCTATTTATATAGAGCAGTAGATCGTTATGGTGATACAGTTAACTTTTTTCTATCTGAGCATAGAGACAAGTCTGCAGCTTTTTCTTTTTTTCGTAAGGCGATCACAGAAAATAATATTCCTAAGAAAGTAGTAATTGACAAAAGCGGTAGTAATAAAGCTGCCTTTGATACGATCAATACAGAACTTGATCAAGATCATACCATTCAAATATTTCAAAACAAATACTTGAATAATAGAGTTGAACAAGATCATAGGTTTATCAAAAAACGGCTAAAACCTATGCTTAGTTTTAAGTGTTTTAAGGCTGCAGCCATTACCATTGCAGGGATAGAAAACATTTGTATGATTCAAAAAGGACAAGTAATCAGAGCTAAAAATCATCTTTCTACTTTTGAGAATTTTGTTATGCTAATGGCCGCATAATACGGGTCTTTTGTTTTAAGTGTGTAAATATTTTTTAAGATTTATCTTTACCTAAATCATAACACTTAAAACAATGAAAAGAAAAGAGACAGTTAAAGATGGGATAAGCAAGGCCATAGATGTACTGATAGAATCAGGTGTAGATCTTTCCAGACTTTTTGATCAAGACGGCTTACTCAAACAATTAAGTAAGCGTCTTGTAGAAAAAACATTATAGTCAGAAATGGATGACCATTTAGGTTATAATAAGTATGTACGTAGTGATTCAGAGAATGTACGTAATGGATTATCCAGTAAGCAAGTTATTACTGATAATGGCGTTATATCGGTTGAAGTACCCAGAGGTAGAGCATCTACTTTTGAACCTATTTTATTGCCTAATCGTCAAACAAGAATTCCTGGTTTGGATGATAAGATCTTATCTTTATATGCTAAAGGTATGAGTCTGTCAGATATTCAGATTCAAATACAGGAATTATATGGCGCAGAAGTAAGTGAAAGCTTGATAAGTAACATCACAGACTTTGTTATTGAAGATGTTAAGATATGGCAAAATCGTCCCTTAGAATCAGTCTATCCTATTGTTTTTTTGATTGCTTTGTAGTTAAAGTTAGACAAGATAAGCGCATCATCAACAAGGCAGTCTATGTCGCTTTAGGTATAGATAGATCTGGCATAAAGGATGTTTTAGGGCTTTGGATGAGTGAAAATGAAGAGGCTAAATTTTGGTTAGGCAATTTAACAGAACTCAAAAATCGGGGTATGAACGATATGCTCATTGCATGTACAGATAATTTGTCAGGCATGTCTGAGGCCATTGCTGCTGTATACCCAAAAACGGAACATCAGCTCTGTATTGTTCATGCAATTAGGGGTAGTTTGCAGCATGTTTCTTATAAACATAGAAAGGTATTAGTTGCTGATTTAAAACCAATTTATACAGCAGTTACCAAGCAAGAAGCATTGATGGCCTTAGAAGCTTTTGCTACTAAGTGGAATCAACAATACCCACAAATAGCCCAATCTTGGTATGCTAACTGGGATAATCTGATGGTATTTTTACAGTACCCTAATGCCATACGTAAGGTCATTTACACAACAAATGTTTGGAATCTGTAAATAGCCAATTTCGTAGAGTTACCAAAAATAAAAAAGTGTTCCCTAACGATCTAGCTATTTTTAAAACATTATATCTAACTATTAACTACATGATTAGAAAATGGACCACCTCTATTCATAACTGGAGCGAGGCTATGGCACATTTTTTAATTAAAGTTGAAAACAGAATTGAATAAAACCAAAAAAATAATTTACACACTTAAGTGGACAGAGCCCATAATACCCAATATATATCCAAAACTTCACTTAAAAGAAAAGCCTTTACTAACGAAAATATAGACGCGACAGAACCTGATTTTTTGGCTACTTTTTGATCAAGCAAAAAGTAGCATATACATTCCATATTTACCACACTGACTTGAACAGATAAGGTAGCATGCACATTCTTTTTTACCACTGGCCTGAACAGATGTAATTGCTTCTAGTGCGTTTTTTGTTCCAATTGCCTTTCGATTAATTGCAACTCTTTTAAAATTTGTTGCGCAGAGTTTACCACATCCGTAATGACCTCTTTACCTGTGGTTTTAGCTTCGTTTACAATAGCATTTTTATTTCCTATAAGCTTTAGAATAAAAGCTTGTAACTGTTTTTTACATGATTTTAAGTTGTAAATCATTCCATCGCTAGTTATTTCCCCTTTTGTAGGTGCAGAAAGGATGCTTACAAAAGCACCTAAACAGAAACCTAAGCAAAGGATCATTAAATTTTCAGTTCTTTTTATCATGATTGAGCCGGTTAAGTAATTGGGTTCTTTTTATTTTTCATTTTCTAGTCCCTTTAAGATACCCTCTAGTACACCATTTATAAAGACACTGCTTTTAGCAGTGCCATACCATTTTGCTATTTCAATGTACTCATTTATAGAGACCTTAAAGGGTATTTCCTTACACTCAAGCAATTCTGCTAGGGCCAATTTGAGTATCAACTTATCTGTTAATAGGATGCGTTCACAATCCCATTTTTCAGTTTTTTCACCAATCATAGTCTCATAAAGAGTGCTGTTTTGTATAACAGTCGTTAAAAGGCGATTGTAAAACGCTGCTTCTATAGCCCATTTTTCCTCTAAGTTATGCCAAAATGTAGTAAATCTAGTAAAATCTTTTGTTGAGAGCATGATAAAGATACGGGTTAAAATTTTTTTTACCATGCGCTTATGTTCATCCCAGTATAGATCTGCCATAGCTAAAAAATCATTGATGGGACCTTCCTGGAATATAATATTTTGAAGGATGTACTCCAAAAATTTTATACTATTATTGGAATCTGATCTATATGATTTTGGCATTTCTGTAGGTTGGATGAATTGTTTATACCAGTTTTCTACTTGGTCTTGATCCTTAGCCCAGCTGACGCCATTTTTATAGATGGCATTAATCCAGTTGCTGTTGTGATACAACTCCTCTAGCAAGGGGTCTTGTGCCAGCTGGTTTTTAAGCAGATGATCTGCTGGTTTGGATGGGTCGTGCGATGCTTTTGCCAATTTATACCATTCTATCAGTAATAGCAAAGCATATAAAAGACCGATGTAGATAGATTCCTTAGACCGGTTAAATCCATTCTGTAAAAGGATTTGTGCTTCCTTCAATGCTGCTCCATAGTAGAAAAGATGCCTACGTACAGATTCCTCAATTTTTTTGTTTTCTCCATAAACAAAAGCATGAGTAGGAAGCATTGTGGCTACTGCTTCTGAGCAAAGTGCAACCGCTATACTTTGCTTTGCAGGGAGTAGCTCTTTTTGGTCCGGTGCATCTAGAAAGGGATCAAATATAAAGTCTTTTTTTACTTGTTCTACGGCCTCTTTTTGATAGACTTTTTGTGAAATAGCATAAGCATAAAAATTTTGTAGCGCTTTTATACGAACAAAACGCCGAGGAATAAGGAAATTTTCCATTATAATGGAGTGGTTTTATCGGCCAAGTTGCGCATTTTTTATGCTTTGAATGCGTGCTATAGCTATTTCTTGTGCTACTTCCTGGGTTGGGCGAAATGTTTTTGCAGCTTTATCTAATACATCCAGACAGATGATATAGAGCAGCTCTATACGTTTTTTGACCAAATCTTGCGACTTGGGTTCTAGTTCCGTAACGGCGTTGATTAAGCCGCCTGCATTGGCCAAAAAGTCTGGTGCATATATAATGCCTCTTTTAAGCAACAGTTTACCATCCCGGTCTTGATCTGCTAGTTGGTTATTGGCCGAACCGACTACAATGGAACAATTCAGCATGGGAATGGTTGCACTATTTAAGGTGGCACCCAAAGCACATGGTGCATATATGTCTAGTGGCCAGCTGTACAAACGTTCAGCTGCTACTACTTCTACTTTGCAGACTTCCGTTATGGCTTGAAGCCGTTTGGAGCAGATATCGGTTACGTAAACAATCGCTTGCTCTTGGCAGAGTAATTTGGCTAAAGAGTAGCCGACTTTACCTATGCCGGCTATACCAATTTTTTTGCCCGCTAAGCTATCTGTACCAAATGTTTTCTTTGCAGTGGCTTTCATGGCAATATAGACCCCATAAGCGGTATGCTCAGAAGGATCACCACTACCACCTAGTGTTACAGGAAGACCTATAACATGACGGGTTGATTTAGCAATATCTACCATATGCTCCATAGTGGTATTGTAATCTGGTGCAGTAATGTAATCACCGCCTAACCGCTCTATAAAAGTTCCATATTTTCTCAGCAGTGCTTCGGTAAGTTCCATGCCTTTTTTCTTCATAAGCACAGCTTTACCGCCGCCGAAGTCTAATCCAGCTATAGATGATTTGTAGGTCATGCCACGGGAAAGACGTAGTACATCCTTAAGCGCATCTCGCTCATCTTGGTATTCAAAAAAACGCAACCCACCAACAGCAGGCCCTAATGTAGTATCATGTATGGCCACAATGGCTTGCAAACCCGTTGCTTCATCTTGAAAATAGACCACCTGTTCATGTCCTTTTTGGGAAAAATGGGTGGAGTCATTTGGGTAGTTGCTAAAAATATAATTAGAAACAGTTTGTTCTGTTATTTTCATAGGGCCTAATCAAGGTTGTTGAGGTTAAAAGAATGGCTTCAATGTACAAAAAAGCCCTTAAATGGAAAGGGCTATTAAGTCAATAAGGTTCTGTCGCGTCTATATTTTCGTTAGTAACGTCTTTTCTTTTAAGTGAAGTTTTGGATATATATTGGGTATTATTCGGCCATTAGCATAACAAAATTCTCAAAAATAGAAAGATGATTTTTAGCTCCGATTACTTTTCCTTTTTGAATCATACGAATGTTTTCTATCCCTGCAATGGTAATGGCTGCAGCCTTAAAACACTTAAAACTAAGCATAGGTTTTAGCCGTTTTTTGATAAACCTATGATCTTGTTCAACTCTATTATTCAAGTATTTGTTTTGAAATATTTGAATGGTATGATCTTGATCAAGATCTGTATTGATCGCATCAAAGGCAGCTTTATTACTACCGCTTTTGTCAATTACTACTTTCTTAGGAATATTATTTTCTGTGATCGCCTTACGAAAAAAAAAAGCTGCAGACTTGTCTCTATGCTTAGATAGAAAAAAGTCAACTGTATCACCATAATGATCTACTGCTCTATATAAATAGATCCACTTCCCGTTTAGTTTAACATAGGTTTCATCCATTCTCCAACTACCACCAACTGGTCGTTTTCTTTTGCTTACTGCTTCATCTATAAGAGGAACAAACTTAATAACCCATCTTTGTAGCGTAGAATGATCAACTCTTGCGCCTCTCATACGCATCATATCTTCCAAATCTCTATAACTCAAGGAAAAACGACACTTCATCTAAACAAATAACAGGATGACTTCTGCTGAAAAACAATAGCCTTTAAAATAAGGTAATAATTTGGGCGAAATATTAAACATAATAACTACTTTTTTAACTACAGATACTAAAATAATGATTTTTTGGAATAAACGCGACAGAACCAATATATATCCAAAACTTCACTTAAAAGAAAAGCCTTTACTAACGAAAATATAGACGCGACAGAACCCCCCAAGCTATACCTAATTACTAACGTATCCATTCAGCTTGCTGGCAAGACTATTCTAAAAAAAAGAAAAAACGCTCCCTTGTAAAAAGTTACGATCAGCAAGTCTACGGTGAAAGAAGAGTAGAAAACCGGCTTGGTTGGGTTTGCAGGGTGCACGCTGATTTGCCATCTGTAAAGGTAGACTTTCAGCAACTTTTTGCGTCAGGGCTTGATTTTTTGCACATCATTTGATCAAGCCAAAAGGGCGATACATCATTCCTTTTTTGCTTACCCTTCACCTAAGCAGATATGTTATTGGATCAGGCTACTTCATTTGTAGAAGCGATTGTTTATCGATAATCTTCATGAGTTTCTCTTTAAGGTCTATCGCTTTAAAGCAGTTGGCAAAACCATTGGCTTCTGTTTGAAAACCATTTTCATCTGGGTTTTCGGCCGCATTTACACAAGTTACCAACATACCCAGTGCCAAATCTGCATTATTTGTAATAGATGTAAGCCACTTTTTAGCCTTCTTAAGCATTTCTTCCTTATAACTCACCACTTCACTCACCAGGCCCATGCGTTCTGCGTCTTCTGCATCAATACGCTTACCGGTCATGAGATACTCTAATGCTTTGGTCTTTCCTAATAATTGCGTCAACCGTTGTGTACCACCAAAACCAGGAATAACACCATAAGCAATTTCTGGAAAAGCAAAGGTAGCATTCTCAGAAGCAAATCGAAAATGGCAAGCCAATGCTAGCTCAAAGCCAGCGCCGAAAGCGTAACCATTCACAGCAGCTAGAATAGGTTTAGGACAATTTTCTATAAAAGCCAATACCTCTTGACCATTTTCTGCAAACTTTCTTGCATTCAACTCGCTTAACTTGAGCAGTTCAGAAACCTCTATTCCTAAGGAGAAAATTTCTTCTCCTTCTCCAGTAATAATTACGCCTTCTATGGCATCATCGTCATACACTTCTTGAATGACATTACGCAATTCCATAAGCCTTTTATCTGTTAAAGTAAAGGATTTTGAACCGGTTTGAAAAGTAATGGTTAAGATACCATCTTCTAGATTACTTTGTAATGATTCTGTTTTTTCCATGCTAGACGCAAATTTGTTTTATAGCTTAATTAACCAAACCGTATGCAATGCGCACATTGCACTTTTTCTATCTACGCAATTTAATATTCCATTTTATTCCAAAGCTAAAAACGATACTACCAAATATACAGGATATTTAAATAGTTCAACAATTTTTTTGGTCGTAGTTTGCATCCTATCGCAACCATTAAACGTGAATCACCTCTCCATAAGCAGCTGCCACTGCTTCCATAATGGCTTCTGACATGGTCGGATGGGGATGCGTACTATTTTGAATTTCATATGCAGTAGTTTCCAATTTACGTGCTACCACTACCTCTGCGATCATTTCTGTGACATGGGCACCCACCATATGTGCACCAAGCCATTCCCCATACTGGGCATCAAAAATCACTTTTACAAACCCTTCTGGTGCACCAGCTGCATGCGCTTTTCCAGAAGCAGAAAATGGAAATATACCTACTTTAATCTTATAACCGGCCTCTTTTGCAGATTTCTCTGTATAACCTACGGAGGCTACTTCAGGTTGTGCGTAGGTACAAGCGGGTAGATTATTATAATCTAACGGTTCTGGTGTAAGCCCTGCTATTTTTTCTACACAAATAATACCTTCTGCTGATGCTACGTGGGCTAAAGCAGGCCCTTTGATAAGATCGCCAACAGCATAGACCCCGTTGCAACTGGTCCTATAATAGGGATTTACTGCAATCTTACCTGTTTCCATAAGAATACCGTTTTCCTCTAAACCAATATTTTCTATATTAGGCTGCACACCAACAGCAGTAAGAACTAGGTCACTTTCCATCTGCAGATCGCCCGATTGAGTAGCAATATGTACTTTAGACGAGGTTTGCATCGCCTCCACTTTGGTAATTTCTGCAGCAGTATAGACCTGCATACCCTTTTTAGTAAAAGATTTTAGGATTTGTTTGGATACATCTTCATCTTCAAGTGGTAATAAATAGGGAGTATACTCCACCAAAGTAACTTTTGTTCCTATTGTATGGTAAAAGTAGGCGAATTCACATCCAATAGCGCCGCCCCCTACAATCACTATAGAGGCTGGTTGCGTAGTGCGTACCAGTGCTTCTCTATAGCCCATAATATGGGATCCATCAATAGGTAGATGGGGCAACTGACGACTTCTTGCGCCCGTTGCTAAGATAATATGTTGCGCACGATAAAGGTGGGTAGTACCTGCTGGTGTAGTAACCGAGGCAGTACTATGAGAGAGCAGTTTCCCACGCCCTTCTAGGATGGTAATGTTATGCTTTTTAAAAAGATGGTGAATGCCCTTGTTCATAGTAGCTACCACATCTCGGCTCCGCTTCATAATAGCCCCAAAATTGGGCCTAGCTTGGATGACCTCAATACCGTAAGATGCAGCATGGTTAAAATAATCAAATACCTGGGCACTTTTTAATAATGCTTTTGTAGGAATACAACCCCAATTTAGACAAACGCCACCAAGTGCTTCTTGTTCTATAACCGCAACCTGCATACCCAACTGAGCTGCTCTAATAGCGGCAACATACCCACCTGGACCACTTCCAATTATAATAAGATCATATTCTTGAGACATATTAGTTGTTTACTTGAGGCATATATATGCAAAAGCTATAGCTACCGGTATAGTAGACAATTATAGTTAAAAAACAGCTAATGTACTATACCCAGTTGCTCCTTTACGATATGAATGGCTTGCTTTTTTTCTGCTATAATCATGAGCAAGTCAAAGGCAATAATGACCGTATCACCTCTGGGAATAACATATGCACTATTGCGTTTTATAAGAGCAATCAATACATTCTCTGGCAAGCTTAACTGTACTATTTTTTTACCAATAGCAGGAGAGTCTTCTGGCACAATCACTTCTATTAATTCACTGTCCACCTCCTTGGATAACTGAATCGTAGGTTCATATTTTTCCACTTTTGGGGCTTCTAATTGTAGCCACTTGGCCAGCGGCGAAAGGGTTGTGCCTTGAAATAAAATAGAAGTAAGGACAACAAAAAAAACAATATGGTAGATGACATCTGCTTGGTGAATATTATCTAACAATGGGTAAGTAGCAAACACAATCGGAACAGCCCCTCTAAGCCCTACCCAAGAGATAAAAATTTTGTGGTTTACATTTAATGTTTTAGAAAAAAACAATGAAACAAACACACTCAACGGGCGGGCTACAAACATTAAAAAGATGGAAAGTAATAGGCCAATCCCAGCTATAGGTATGAGTTGACTGGGATAGACCAATAGCCCTAACATAATAAACATAATGATTTGCATCAACCAAGAAATGCCTTGACAAAATTGGATGATGCTTTTTTTATGTGGAAAATCTTTATTGCCTAAGATTAATCCGACCAGGTACACCGCAAGAAAGGCATTGCCATGCAAAAAGTGTGTGGCTGAGTAGGTAAAAATAACGACAGCCAGTATCAAACCTGGATAAAGCGAGCGATTGGCCAGGCGAAGGTTATCAAGCAATACAAGCATGATTTTACCAACTAAGAAGCCGGCTACCCCTCCTACAACCATTTCTTGAATAAAGGTAAAAATAGCTGCCATAGGACTGATGGCCTGTTTGTTGACGAGTAACCCTTTAAATAAAAACATTAAAAACCAAGCCATCGTATCATTACTGCCAGATTCTAATTCTAGCATGGGGCTAAGATTGGCCTTTAGGTTCATGTTTTTAGCCCGAATAATCGCAAAGACGGCAGCTGCATCTGTAGAAGCAACAATCGAACCCATGAGTAGGCCTTCTAATAAAGTGAATTGTATACTACTTCCCCAAAGGGCTGTAATACCCCAAATGAATAGGCCCACACTAAAAGTAGTAATTAAAATACCTACGGTTGCGAGTAATATACCATTCCAAAGAATGGGTCGTATATGCTTGTATTCGGTTTCTATACCTCCTGTAAAAAGAATCAAACTCAAGGTAATAGCAC
This sequence comes from Cardinium endosymbiont of Oedothorax gibbosus, assembly GCF_936981045.1. Classification (GTDB taxonomy): domain Bacteria; phylum Bacteroidota; class Bacteroidia; order Cytophagales; family Amoebophilaceae; genus Cardinium. The sequence goes on along the minus strand of NZ_OW441264.1, from coordinate 42,044 downwards.
CCAATAATTGGGCAGCTACAGGATTGTGAAAGTCAATATTCCCTAATTTTTCATGACCTGCCGCCATACCTACCAATAAAAAAATAATCAACGCTGGAATTCCTAATCTGGTAGATAGCTTGGTAATGACAATACTCAGAAAAAGTAAAAAAGAGCCGGCAATAAGTAAGCTTTCTGGAACTAAATGCATGGATATCTATGTTACTACGTTAGTAATTATTACTTTAAGACCAAACAGATGCACTACACCTGGCATAGGTCGTATACTGGATGATGGCTAACTCCTCAAATCTAAGTAAAAACTGGCGCATCTTATTCAATAATACGTGAGTTCGGGATTAGATTATTTTTTCATTTGATAATCAATATTAATAAAAATTTATAAAATTTGTTTTATAGACAGTTAAATAGGTAGTTGAATAACAAATAATTCTGATAATCAGTTTATTATATATATTATATTTATAAAATTAGATATAAAAACTTGTTAAATAGGTGCAAATATTAATTAAATAATTGATATTAAGTTGTTGTAAATCAGTCAAATAAATCCCGAACTCACGTTAATAGACTTCGCTAATTCATTTAGTAGATTTCGATCTATACTTATTTGTTGTTGTTCCATTGCTTATTCTTCATTTAGCACTAGTGATTTAAGGCACTAGATTAGTTAATAATAAGCACTTACACAATTTTATTTACAGACTGAAATTAGTGAAAGTTTGTCCGGATAAATCAGTCCACTATAGTCTATCGCTTTACTTATCCCGTCTTTAGGTGTCTCTTTACTTTTCATCGTTTTAAGGGTAGGTAGTTAGATAAATAAATATACAACTTGAAAAATATTTACACACTTAAATCGAAAGACCCACTAAATAGGATCAAAGCAATCTCCATGAATCCTTAACTTGACGCCTATGGTTTACCGAACACTTCCAACGGATATGTATGGTTTAGCTTAGTTTATTATAGCTTCTTTTTCTTGGTAGCTTTAATGCTTTTAAAACATTTGCTTTGACACCTAAAGAAAAATCATATTTAGCTGGGTTTGATCGTGGATACCATTGATAACTCAATTGCCAGCAATGTAAATCTCGTTGAATGTAAATTTCTGTAGCAGATGGATCAGATTCATTTTTAGTAAAATTATAAGTGGTACGTAGGCTTACTTTCCACTTTTTAACCAAAGTAATAGTCCCATTAAAGGTTATATATTTTTCTGTATTATAATCTTTGTTACCTTGTTTATATTCATATAGTTTTTGATAGATCCAATTAAACTCTGAGCCAAAAGTCCAAGGTACTTCAAATTCTATCTTGTTCTCTTCCATTTTATGGGTCAAGTGATCACGATCATTGAATAGCTTTTTCTTTTTCTTTTTCTTTTTAACCGAATCGTCTGCAAAATCTATGGTTGCCTTGAATTTTACTTCTTTAACTTTCCCTAAATACTGACCATGGTTCCATGCAAACTCATTAGTAAATTCTTTTTTGATGTCACCACTATCTAATGGGTTAGGTAATGATCGATAAGGATCAAACTTTGTGGTTAAGTCAAAGCCAATCTTGCCCATTGCTCCTACTTTTGCTTCACTAGCGATATGCATATCAATGTCATCTAATGGGCGCTCTTTTGCTTGAAAATCATATTTTGTTTCAAAATCTAAGTTTTTTAATAAAAAGATTTTGCGGCTGGTTTGTTTTTTTTCTTTTTTTTCTGGATCTTCTTCTTTTTTTACCTTTAATTCAACCGTATTGTGTAGCTTACAGCTTAGAATAGATGTAGCATGACCGGCTAAATCTACGCGTGGCCGTAGTCCTTCAAATGCATATTTTTGTGCTTCTTTCCCTTGTGTTTTTTTTACTGTTTGGTAGTAGTATTTTCTAGAGAAATCAGGTGTATGGGTAAAGTCAACGCTAGGCTCCGTCTTAATACGAAAACCTTGCACCGATCTGGCTTCTTCAAAATAATGGGTGCAGTATAGTGTAGTGCCTAGCTCTGCACCGACATGCCAAGCATAGACTCTATTAAACCCTGGTACCGGTATAGGCCCTTTTGTGCCCTTTTTAAGCCAATACCATCCTTCATCATAGGTGAAATGAGGCTTTAAATTAATATATTCAAATAATTTACATTGCATGCTAAACGGTATGGTATGCTTTATACCAGTTTCTGTGTAATGATTCCATTGGTGGGTTGAAGGAACAACTAGTGAAGAAGAGCTATTAGATGATGGCTCAGGCTCTTTTTTTGCATTTTGAAAATGATTTTCAAAATCTATGTTATGCTTTAACTGAATGGCATGGAACCAACGGTTGACACCTTTAGATCGAACCATTCTAAACGGATACCAAGAAACACTACTTAGGGTACCCCTTGGAAGGGTCCAATCTTTAAAATTGGAAGTCATATTTTCTTTAAACTCTGCTCGTACAGTTAATCCATAGGGGAAGCCTATCAGTTGGTCCCGGTAAGATAAACTAGCAGCAGATTGTTCCTCCATCTTTTTTATATTTTTTTTATCCTCATAATCAAATTTTTCATAGGATTCGCTATGGAAGTCCACCTTTGCATTGAAACTTTTAGGGCCATGTGCAAGCGTTTTATGTGCCCATTTTAAAGACCACCCTTTCTTTTTTTCCTCTATATTTGTTGCATAATACACATTCCCACTGCACAGATATCTTTTTTTGTAACGCAGTTCATTATTGAGCTCTCTAATGCCAGTAGAATATATACTACCTAAAATAGAAATATCTGCATAATCATTAAAGTTTATGTAGTATCCCCCCTTACGGAGATAAAATCCATGGTCTCCTTCCCCTATTTCTGGTGGAATGATACCATGTGTGCGTTTTCCTTCTAGGAATAATGTGCCAAAAACACATCCCAGTGGGGTAGGCGAATGATCAAAGTAAAACTGAAAAGGTCCAGTAGTAATTTGTTTATCTTGAACCATTTTAGCGCGTTTGGTGCGTATGTAAAAATGGGGATGCGCTAATCCGCAAGTTGTATAAATGATATCTTCAGCATAAAATGTTTCTTCATCCTCTTTTTTTACCTGTTTACTTTTTACAATAGATTCTTTTTGCTTGGTCAGTAGGGTATCTACTAAAGCCCGTTTGGTTTCGATGTTATACCAGATTTTTTCCATAAAAAAAGTCCGTGTTTGGGTAGCACTATCTTTTCCATATTTGTTTTTTATTACATCCTTATAGGTAAAAATAGGGCTCCCTATTGATGTATTATGTAGATCCTTGGTTCCTTGTGCACGAATTATGTTGGCATTTAAATGCAAAGCGATTATATCTGCTTCTAGTGTCAGGTTACCATAAGTAAGCGCACTTGTGCCATGTAAAGCGAGTATATTCTTTTTAGCATCAAAAATAATTGAGTTACTTGACTGATAATGAGCAACATATTCTGGTTTTTCTTCTTCTTTTTTAGTACGAGGTGGTATGGCAAGCCACTGGTAACTTTTATTTAAAAAAAGGCGGTTGGTAAATTTTTTATAAGTGGCATAGGGCTTCTTTTTATTAAAGTAGCTATTTGGCAGTATCCAGCTTCTATACTCAGCGCTGTAGTCCTTATTAAAATAAAGACCACCATTAGAATATTCAGTTGCTTTTGATAAAATAGATACACCGCTAAGTATAAATGGCATTAAAGCAATGATACGCGGGAGATAAGACTTAGTCACACAAACAAATTTTACTTTTACCTTTTGATATAAGGATAGACAATTTCAAATATAAAAGTATGTATTTGTTTTTCATAGAGTAGGCTCCTAACTATTCTATTTATAGGGTGCGTTTTGCTACGGTAAATGGTAGAGCATCTAAAAAGGTTCTGTCGCGTTTATTCTAAAAAATCATTATTTTAGTATCTGCAGTTAAAAAAGTAGTTATTATGTTTAATATTTCGCCCAAATTATTACCTTATTTTAAGGGCTATTGTTCTTCAGCAGAAGTCATCCTGTTATTTGTCTAGATGAAGTATTGTTTTTCCTTGAGCTATAGAGATTTGGAAGATATGATGCGTATGAGAGGCGCAAGAGTTGATCATTCTACGCTACAAAGATGGGTTATTAAATTTGTTCCTCTTATAGATGAAGCAGTAAGCAAAAGAAAACGACCAGTTGGTGGTAGTTGGAGAATGGATGAAACCTATGTTAAACTAAACGGGAAGTGGATCTATTTATATAGAGCAGTAGATCGTTATGGTGATACAGTTAACTTTTTTCTATCTGAGCATAGAGACAAGTCTGTAGCTTTTTCTTTTTTTCGTAAGGCGATCACAGAAAATAATATTCCTAAGAAAGTAGTAATTGACAAAAGCGGTAGTAATAAAGCTGCCCTTGATACGATCAATACAGAACTTGATCAAGATCATACCATTCAAATATTTCAAAACAAATACTTGAATAATAGAGTTGAACAAGATCATAGGTTTATCAAAAAACGGCTAAAACCTATGCTTAGTTTTAAGTGTTTTAAGTCTGCAGCCATTGCACGCCGGCACAGGTGTGCAACAAATGGGGTGTAAGTCCCCTGACTCTAATTTGTCTATTTCGGGAGTCTAGCAGGAGGTTGGATTTGTGGGGTGATTCACAGGTTTAAGTTACCTTTAAATGCATCTGCAAAATAGCGGGCTGCAACAAAAGTGAACCTAAATTAGCCTCGTTAAGCCGTTTAAGCGCATTTGCCGACTATCTAGTGGCTACAGGAAGGCTGATAGTAGGATGGAAAAAATAGACCATGACCATCATACAAGTGCCGGGGTGTTAGGGGTTGCACGCTATGAATGTTTCACATCGTAGTCCGGGAGATCTGATATGAATCCAGTAGGCCACTGGAAACTTTATTGTATAAGTAAAGCGAAATCAATAAGGGTGATATCAGAAGTCCGCGGGGTCTATAATACCGTTCGTATTGATTGGGAAACCACTCAAGAGGAAAGGGACCCTACTTCAGTTAACGAGTTTAAAAGAGTTGAGAATGTCTGATTGCCCTAAAGCTATGAACGGAACATTAAAAGTTCAGCAACTCCAAAGAACTCTATATCTCAAATCCAAGCAATGTAAGGAAGTCAGATTTTATAGTATATATGATAAAATTTATCTAAAAGATGTACTTTGGGAAGCTTGGCGTCAAGTCAAAGCAAATCAAGGTTCAGCAGGGATTGATGGTAAAAGCATAAGTGATATAATAGATCAAGGTGAGGCAAAGATTATCAATAAATTGCAGCAGCAACTACGCGCAAAGCTATACAAATTTACCTCAAGCAGGTTGGTAGAAATACCCAAAGCTAAAGGTGGAACAAGGCCACTAGAGGTAATGACCGTAGAAGATCTCATAGTGCTCACAGCAATGAAAATAGTCATTGAACCGATCTTCGAAGCTGATTTTCATGAATGTTCATACGGCTATAGACCGAAACGAGGAGCCAAACAAGCGAGTTTAGTGATCCGAGAAGATCTATACCAGCAGGCATGGGGCGTAGTTGAGATTGATTTTCAATCATACTTTATTAGCATCCCACATGAAAAGTTATTAAAACTTATTAGTAAAAGGATAGCAGATGGCAGTATGTTGAAGCTAATTAAACAAACCCTAACAACGTCAATAGTAAAACAAGGTAAAATTACATGCAAGAAAGTTGGAGTACCGCAAGGATCACCAATATCACCGTTGTATAGTAATATCTACCTAAATGTTATAGACCAAGTGTGGCACTCAAGGGGGTATCCAGAAAAGCTAAGCGCAACCTTGCATAGGTATTGTGATGATGCAATTTTGGTATGTCGTAAGAGTGCTAGCTTAGCGCTGGAGAAATTCACAGAATTAGTAAGGAGGTTATCGCTCATTATTAACCACCAAAAGACACGAATAACGAAACTGAAAGAAGGCTTTAACTTCATAGGTTTTTACTTTGTAAAAAGAAAGAGTCCAACAAGTGGCAGAAATAGCATTTATGTATTTCCAACGAAACAATCCCAACAAAGCATCCGTAACAGACTAAAATACCTGACTTGTAGAAGAGCACCAATCAAACCTCAAGCATTCATCGAGCAAATAAAACCAGTAGTGTTAGGATGGGTTAACTATTTTAAACATACGAATGCGAGTGAAGCTTTTGTTAGATTGCAGGACTTTATTAATAACCGATTTCGCAGATACTTAACCCATAGAAGAAAAGGCCGTGGATGTGGGTGGCAAAGCTGTCCCAATAGCAAACTCTATACAATGGGGATGTTGTACATTGGTAGTGGAATGATTAAGTATCCTGAGAGAGTTGTGCAAGGTTTATGAAGAAGACTGTCGGACCGCCGTATTCGGGAAAACTGAACGTACCTTGGGATGAGAAGGGAATGGGTAAACAATGAAGAATCAAGTTAGTCAGCTACTGTATTGCGAGCAATCAGAAGCAATAGATATGCTTAATTTTAAGTGGTCCAACCATTTCTTTACTCTAGACCATTGTAGAGATAGAAAACATTCCTATGATTCAAAAAGGACAAGTAATCGGAGCTAAAAATCATCTTTCTACTTTTGAGAATTTTGTTATGCTAATGGCCGAATAATAATCAAAATTTAAGGTAAAGAGAAGAGCTATACAAAAAGAAAATATAGACGCGACAGAACCACTAATGTCCTTTAATAGGCAGCATATCATCTGTTGCCACACTAATACGCATTTGGGTATCTGCTTTGATATTTTGCATACGATAATAATCCATCACCCCAAACTGGCCATTTCTTAAAGCAACCGCCAAAGCCTGTGGTACTTCTGCTTCAGCTAAAATAACCTTAGCCCTTGCTTCCTCAGATTTAGCCTTCATTTCTTGCTCTAAGGCTACCGCCATAGTTCGCTTTTCCTCTGCTTTAGCTTCGGCTACACGCAAGTCGGCATTGGCTTGATCAATTTGGAGCTTGGCGCCAATGTTGTCGCCCACATCGACGTCAGCAATGTCAATGGAAAGTATTTGGAAAGCAGTGCCTGAATCCAAGCCCCTATTCAATACCAACTGCGAAATGGTATCAGGATTGGCCAATACTTCCTTGTGACTCGTAGAAGAACCAATCGAGGTAACAATCCCCTCCCCTACACGGGCCAAAATGGTTTCTTCTCCAGCACCACCTACCAATTGCTGAATATTGGCTCTAACCGTAACCCTTGCCTGGGCAATAAGCTGAATGCCATCCATCGCCACAGCTGCTACAGAAGGCGTATTGATCACCTTTGGATTAACAGAAATTTGAACGGCCTCAAATACATCCCTACCCGCTAAGTCAATAGCAGTAGCTTGCTTAAACGAAAGGCTAATATTGGCTTTGTCTGCAGAAATAAGCGCTTTAATAACAGATGGCACATGCCCACCAGCTAAATAATGGGTTTCAACCTCAATGAGGGTTAACTTAAGCCCAGCCTTAGTCGCTACTACAAGCCCATCTACAATAACAGCAGGCGGAACCTTACGAATACGCATAAAAACCAACTCAAACAACCCAACTTGCACGCCAGAAAAACGGGCTGTAATCCAAAGACCAACTGGAAAAAAATAAAAAAATATAAAACACCCAACGATAAGAAAAAGATACAAATAGAGCTGCGCAACGACCATGATGATACAATAAAGATTCCAAAAACAAATACGCCCCTACACCTAAGTTTAGCCTAAGCCTACATCAAGAGAAAGGCAATGGATCACCTGAATTTAATGCTTTATCATGAACCATCAAAATGTTTAACCATGAATTATGTATTAACGTGAGTTCGAGATTAGATTATTTTTTCATTTGATAATCAATATTAATAAAAATTTATAAAATTTGTTTTATAGACAGTTAAATAGGTAGTTGAATAACAAATAATTCTTATAATCAGTTTATTATATATATTATATTTATAAAATTAGATATAAAAACTTGTTAAATAGGTGCAAATATTAACTAAATAATTGATATTAAATTGTTGTAAATCAGTCAAATAAATCCCGAACTCACGTTAATACCAACATAATCAATCAGAACTCCTGTTGTATAACTAAGAAGCGCTCTACCTGAGCACTTATACCCCTAACGGGTTTAGTTCAAATAAAGAACATCCTATAAATCCGAGTCTTAAAAAATAGTATGATTGAAATAAACCTATTGATTAAGAATACTTCAGGGACGACTAAATAGTCAAAGCTTCATGATACGTCTTTGATTTCTTATAAAAAGTTTTGATTCATGCTTAGTTTTTTTTAAACTTGGGGGTTCAAATACCGAAAAGGAATTTGTATGATACTTATATCTTTTTTCTTGATAAGAAAATAGCCCACATATCCAAACCCTATGCAAAAAGCTGCTGAAAACAGGTCAGGAAAAACAGAAGCCGTCATGCGGTCCCATTAAACTGATTTGCTCCTCAGCTGTAAGGTCCATTTTCTCGTCGCAACTTTTTACAAGAGGAGGCCATTGTAATAGAAGATTCTACATGGTTTTACTATAATAATTCGGACATATTTGTAATGTTTCTAGACTAGAAATATTATTGTTTATGTATTTTTAATACTTAAAAGTAACTATTAGGCGATAATTACCTCTATCTTATAAAAACTTAGTTTTCTATTGCAACGGCCTCAAGAGGTATTTTTCTTGTTTCATGTTGCTAGAAGGCTGAACAAATGTAATCTGTGAGTTGGGCACCATTGATTGAACGGATACTGGCTTAAAGCAAAGCAGTAGATAGATAAAAAACAGAGGATGTGGTCATTGGTATACCACATATAGTATAAATATAAATAATGGAAACCAAGCAATTTAAAGTTGAGTATATAGGGTCCACCATGCTTACACCTAGCGTAGCACAGTTGACCTTTATACGTTCTGATAAGCTGCCTTTTCTATTTATACCGGGCCAATTTATTACTTTTTTGTTGCCACACGAGTCTGGTAAAATAGTACCACGTAGCTATAGCTTAGCCAATAGTCCTGAGCAAGGCAACAAATTGGAAATCGCAATCGCACCTGTTGAGGGTGGGTTTGCTACTAAAATCCTCTTTAATTTAAAAATCGGAGATGAGTTATGTTGTGTAGGGCCTAAAGGTAGATTCATCCTTCAAGAAACAGAAAGGCCCTCCCAGTATATATTAGTAGCGACTGGAACAGGTGTAGCGCCCTATCGTTCTATGTTGCCTACCATTGCCAAATGGCTAGAAGAAGACGAAACACTAAAAGTAACGTTGCTATTAGGTGTACGTTACGCCAATGACCTACTCTATGCAGAAGATTTTATAGCTTTTGCTAAAAAGTATAAAAATTTTCATTTTCGTAGCCATTTAAGTAGAGCAGATGCATTGACCACATCTTATCAATATTCAGGATACGTACAATCAGCCTTTGAAACACTTAACTTAAACCCAATCACTGATCTGGTATACCTCTGTGGTAATTCATATATGATTGATGATAGTATGGAAAAGTTGCAAAAAATGGGTTTTAATCCACAACACATAAGACGTGAAAAGTATATTTCTCGTGGTGTGTAAAAAAGAAATGTTTACCTTACTTTTGTCTTGATAAAAAAGTAGGCAAAAAAATCAAGATCTGATGCAAAAAGTTGTTGAAAATGTACCCTTAAAGTTGTAACATCAGCATCCGACCTGCAGATCTAGCGGTTCTGTCGCGTCTATAGTTTTCTTAGTATAGGTTTTTCGTTTAAGTCAAATTTTGGATATTATGCGGCCATTAAGATAGCAAAGTTCTCAAAAGTAGAAAGATGATTTTTAGCTCCTCTTACTTGTCCTTTTTGAATCATACGAATGTTTTCTATCCCTGAAATAGTAATGGAAGCAGAATAAAAATTCTTAAAACCCAGCATAGGTTTTATCCGTTTTTTGATAAACCTATGATCTTGTTCAACTCTATTATTCAAATATTTGTTTTGAAATATTTGAATGGTATGATCTTGATCAAGATCTGTATTGATCGCATCAAGGGCAGCTTTATTACTACCGCTTTTGTCAATTACTACTTTCTTAGGAATATTATTTTCTGTGATCGCCTTGCGAAAAAAAGAAAGCGTTGAAGACTTGTCTCTATGATCAGATAGAAAAAAGTCAACTGTATCACCATAACGATCTACTGCTCTATATAAATAGATCCACTTCCCGTTTAGTTTAACATAGGTTTCATCCATTTTCCAACTACTACCAATTGGTCGTTTTCTTTTTCTTACTGCTTTATCTATCAGAGGAACAAACTTAATAACCCATCTCTGTAGCGTAGAATGATCAACTCTTGCGCCTCTCATACGCATCATCTCTTCCAAATCTCTATAGCTCAAGGAAAAACGACACTTCATGTATACAAATAACAGGATGACTTCTGATGAAGAACAATAACCTTTAAAATATGGTAATAACTCGGGAGAAATATTAAACATAATAACTACTTTTTTAAATACCGATACTAAAATAATCATTTTTTAGAATAAACGCGACAGAACCATTGTCCTTATTTTCTTCCATGTCTAAAACCTTTAATGTTTATTTAATTAATTTATAACTTTTTATCGCCTTGACACAGTTTATAGAACACTTCCAACTTTACATTAGGGCTTGATTTTATTCCTACTTTTTTATCAAGTAAAAAGTTAGGCGCAACCATTCCTTTTACCAAACGAAAAGTAAACATACAAACTCCTTTTTTTAGGTTTCCACAAAACACTTACCCATCTATTCACTTATAAACGATCTCTTAAAGATCAACAATCTAAAAACACCTCTATCAATATTTATACTAGAGATATAACCAAAGTTATCAAGGACCTAGTTGCACACACTTTTATTCACATTTCCTACTATTTATTTACCATAGTATAGCACCGTACTAAAACACATTAATCCCAATATTGGCCCAAGACTAATTACATACTATTGATAATCAACCTATTCAGGAAAAAATGAATAAGGCGGTTTGCATCCAGCTATATCTTTTACAGAGTAATTGAAAATCAATATATATAATAGTATACTTAAACTAAATAGTTATTAAAATTGTAACCATTTAGGTATACAACTATCCTTAAAATCAACTACATTTAAAATGTTTTAGCTTCTAAACTAATCATAAGCTTACATACTTACTTCTAACATAAACCAATCGGTGGATAAACAAAGTATATTAATAAATAGATATCCACAATTCTGTTTTTAACTTATATCTTTCCACAAATCCACTTAGTAATAAAAGTAAGTTTTTTTTCATTTGTATTAAATTACTTATAATATCTTTTAAAATAGGTGTGGATAAATAGGAAAGGATCAATGTATCCTGAACAGATCTTATTATGGATAGTTTTTTCTCTAGAGATATAGGACTCCTTACAGAATTGGACAAAGCGCAATTGCTTAAGGATGAATTAGGTATACATACCTATGAAGACCTTTTAAAACATTATCCATTCCGATATGAAGATCGAAACAATCAGTTTACTATTGCCGCATTAATTCCTACTACCTCTAGTGTACAACTGCAAGGGTATATTAAAAGACTGCAAAGAATAGATAAAGGGAAAAAAAGATTGGTAGCGCTATTTGAAGACGGTACAGGACAAATAGAACTTATATGGTTTCATAACTTTTCTTGGATCATAAAGAAGATCAAGCCAAACGTACGCTACCGTATTTGGGGAAAGCCTCTCTTTTTGCCACAAGGCCAGAAACAACTTATCCACCCGGAAATTACTCTTGCAATTGGCAATCAAGGAAATACAATCAATTTGGTTCCTTTATATCATAGCACAGAAAAATTAAAGCGTAATCAGCTGGACACTAAGGGGATCGCTTTCTTACAAAAGAAGCTGTTGAGTCAGCTTGGTGCAATTGTAGAAGAAACATTACCGGACTATTTATTGACGCGCTATCAACTTGTTTCTTTAAAAGAGGCCTTTGGAAATATTCATTTCCCGAGTAGTCAAACCGTACTTAATCAAGCTCAAAGAAGGCTTAAGTTTGAGGAGTTATTTTACACTCAATTAAAACTACTTAAGGTAAGACAAGTTCGTGTGGAAAAGCAAAATGATAAAATTTTTAATAAAGTAGAATTGTTAAATGTATTTTACCACAACCATTTACCTTTTAATTTAACGAATGGCCAAAAAAAGACTATTAGAGAGATTTATCGAGATTTAAGTTCCGGTAAGCGGATGAACAGGCTTTTGCAAGGTGATGTGGGAAGTGGAAAAACGATTGTTGCTTTTCTTGCCATGCTAATCGTTATAGGAAGTAAAGCACAAGTGGCTATTATGGCGCCTACTGAAATTTTGGCTAAGCAGCATTTTGAACGTTTTCATGTCTTTGCGCGACAATTGGGTTTAAATATTGCTTTGCTTACAGGGAGTACTAAAAAGAAAGAGAGGGTACATATTTTATATCGACTCAAGGTAGGCCTATTGCATATTATAGTGGGTACACATGCTTTACTGAGTGATGACGTTTCGTTTAATGAATTGGGTTTTTTTATAATAGATGAGCAGCACCGTTTTGGTGTAGCACAACGTGCTGGCCTTTTAACTAAAAATCAAGTTTATGCGCCCCATATACTTACTATGACTGCTACACCTATTCCAAGGACCTTAGCTATGACTTTTTATGGTGACTTGGATCTTTCTACTATTTATGAATTGCCATCAGGCAGGCAGCCTATTAAGACGCAACACTACTATGAAAATGCTCGGTTAAAGGTTTTTCAGTTTATAAGAGAACAGCTAATCTTAGGTAGGCAGATATATATTGTTTATCCTCTTATTGAGGCCTCTGTTGCGTTAGATTACAGTAATCTAATGGCTGGTTACACATCTGTTTGCAGAGCTTTCCCAGATGTTCCTGTTGGAATTGTGCACGGTAAGATGGATAGTGCTGCCAAGGATATGGAGATGAAGCGTTTTGAAAAAAATGAAACACATATTTTGGTTGCTACAACTGTTATAGAGGTAGGTGTGAATGTACCCAATGCAACGGTAATGGTTATAGAAAGTGCGGAGCGATTTGGGTTGTCTCAGTTGCACCAGTTACGTGGAAGGGTTGGTCGTGGTAGTGCACAATCCTATTGTATTTTAATGACAGATTATCGTTTGAATAAAGCAGGAAAAAAGCGGATGGAAACTATGGTTAAAACAAATAATGGATTTGAAATAGCAGAACTGGATCTTAAACTCCGTGGTCCAGGGGACCTAATGGGATTGCAGCAGAGTGGTACCCTAAATTTAAAAATAGCTGATTTATCTAAGGATACTGCTATTTTGGAGGTAGCACGTAAACTAGCTAAAAATATTATCCAACAAGACCCAGACTTTCAGCATCCTGCTCACTTGCCAATTTATAAAGAATATGTTAGATTGCTTACTGTAGCTGGAGATTGGAATAGAGTAGGATAAGGTAGTTTCGTTTTAGTTTGCTTATGATGTCACCATACGAAAGTTGGTTCTGTCGCGTTTATTCTAAAAAATGATTATTTTAGTATCGGTATTTAAAAAAGTAGTTATTATGTTTAATATTTCTCCCGAGTTATTACCATATTTTAAAGGTTATTGTTCTTCATCAGAAGTCATCCTGTTATTTGTATACATGAAGTGTCGTTTTTCCTTGAGCTATAGAGATTTGGAAGAGATGATGCGTATGAGAGGCGCAAGAGTTGATCATTCTACGCTACAGAGATGGGTTATTAAGTTTGTTCCTCTGATAGATAAAGCAGTAAGAAAAAGAAAACGACCAGTTGGTAGTAGTTGGAAAATGGATGAAACCTATGTTAAACTAAACGGGAAGTGGATCTATTTATATAGAGCAGTAGATCGTTATGGTGATACAGTTGACTTTTTTCTATCTGATCATAGAGACAAGTCTTCAACGCTTTCTTTTTTTCGCAAGGCTATCACAGAAAATAATATTCCTAAGAAAGTAGTAATTGACAAAAGCGGCAGTAATAAAGCTGCCCTTGATGCGATCAATACAGATCTTGATCAAGATCATACCATTCAAATATTTCAAAACAAATATTTGAATAATAGAGTTGAACAAGATCATAGGTTTATCAAAAAACGGATAAAACCTATGCTGGGTTTTAAGAATTTTTATTCTGCTTCCATTACTATTTCAGGGATAGAAAACATTCGTATGATTCAAAAAGGACAAGTAAGAGGAGCTAAAAATCATCTTTCTACTTTTGAGAACTTTGCTATCTTAATGGCCGCATAATATCCAAAATTTGACTTAAACGAAAAACCTATACTAAGAAAACTATAGACGCGACAGAACCCCACCTCTATTCATAACTGGAGCGAGGCTGTGGCACATTTTTAATTAAATTTGAAAACAGAATTGAATAAAACCAAAAAAATAATTTACACACTTAAGTGGACAGAGCCCGTAGCGAATAGATTCTTTCGCAGAAGGTCTAAAGTATGACATAAGTGCCTTTTTTACCACTGACTTAAAACAGATACCACTAATCTTGGCAGTATACCAAAACATGCGGCCGTAGAACGGTATCTACGATTTGCTCGTAGCCCATTGCATACTTTGTTTGATTCAAATGGGCTACAATTTTTCCTTTAGTTTGTAAATAAAATGGTTCTATAAAAATATCCTTACAGGTAGAGATCTGTTGCTTATCTAAACGTTTATAGAGTGCTTCTTTAGCGCACCAATAGATGGCCAGCTTTTCAAGGCAATGATTGGTGTCTTTCGCTTCTTCTTCTGTTAAAAACCTTCCTTGTACTATATGCAAGCTAGGTTGAACCATCTCTAGGTCGATACCTATAGGCGCAGAGGTAGATAATGCTACAGCCGCTACGTAACGGGTATGCGTAAAGCTGATATGAAGCCTACCATCACCCAAAATAGGCCTACCTTGTTCATTTTTAGAAAGTGGTAAAATGGGTAAATCTAATTTTTTTAGCAAAGCGTAAAGCGCTATTCTTACGGCCATAGACTGCCGTATCCTATCCTTAGAGGATAAGCCCCCACTGTGGAAATCAGCTAAAAATTGAGAAGGTAATTGAGCGCATAGTGTTGCCAAACTTTCTTCGATCTTCCAAATAAGATAAAAGCTAGTGGCAGCATACATCGAAAAACTATAAACAGGCATAGACAAAAAGGACTATGTATCTGTTCAAACCAGCAGTAAAAAAGGAACCTATATCACACTTCTTTCTTGATAAAAAAGTGTACAAAAAAATCAAGCCCTGCGCAAAAAGTTGCTGAAGCCACACCTTACAGCTGGAACAACAGAACTTGCCCGCTGCTCGGGCTTCAAACAAGCTGTTTTTCTGATCAACTGCAAGGTGTGCTTGCTGATCGCAACTTTTTACAAGGGGCGGTTTTAATGTGCCGCATACAATCTAAGCAGTAGCTTTGCGATCCACAAAACTTTTACGTATCGCTTCTACATCTAAACATTTAATAATAGGCATAAACATCAAACGCTTAATGGCAGCTTTACGTTGTGCTGCTTTGACTTTATTTCTTCTTGCTTTACGTTGTAATCTAACGGGCATAGCATTTAAATGTTAAGTTCAATAGAGGGCAACCCTAGATTCATATTCAGTTACCTATTGTTATAGCTTCTTTGAAGCTTTTGCACTTTAGAAAATCCACAAGCAGCGTGGGCCCTGCAGGATTCGAACCTGCGGCCTTCTGTGTGTAAAACAGATGCTCTAACCAGCTGAGCTAAGAACCCCATTAAGGGAACAAATATAGTTATTTTTTTCTAAAAAAGCATTGATACCATGCTACACCTATTACTTATTAGGGCCATTTAGGTGGCTTCTCGGGTGATAATCTTGCATGATTTGTCTAAGATAGTTGGTATCTAGGTGGGTATATATTTCAGTAGTAGTGATAGAACTATGTCCCAACATTTCCTGTATGGCACGCAAATCCGCTCCCCCTTCTATTAAATGCGTAGCAAAAGAGTGCCTAAAAATATGAGGCCCAACGTCCACATGGATTTTAGCCTTTCTAGCAAGCGCCTGCACCATTAAAAAAATCATCACCCTGGTTAAGCCGCTGCCACGCCGGTTTAAAAAAAGCGTATCTAAGTATCCTGATTGTATACCCATATGGCTACGAACCTCCTGTACATAAAGTTTAATATACTTTAAGGCTATGGCACCAATAGGTATCAAACGCTCTTTATTACCTTTTCCAATTACGCGTACAAAACTTTCTTCGAAATAGATATGGCTTAGCTTTAAAGAAATGAGCTCAGAAACACGCACACCTGTACCATAGAGCGTTTCTACAATGGCCCGATTGCGCATGCCAATCGGTGTAGAATGGTCTATTGCATGAATGATCGCCTCAATTTCCGATACAGACAAAACAGATGGCAGATGTTGCACTAACTGAGGACTTTCTATAAGCTTAGTAGGATCCTTAGTGATATGCCGACCCAACCATAAAAATTTGTAAAAAACACGCAACCCAGAAAGGATCCTTGATTGACTAGTAGCCATCATACCCACATCATGTAGCACCGATAAAAACTCTTGAATATGAATGGAATCAACTGCAAGTGGGGAGACCCCCTTACCCAACAAAAACCGGGTAAACTTGGTTACATCAGAAAGGTAAGCTATAATAGAATGTTCAGAAAGCAAACGTTCTAAACGGAGATAGACTTCAAAATGAGACAAAAAAGATTTCCATTCTTGTTCCATTATAAGCGTTGGCAACCAATCATCATTTTAAGATACCAGCTGGATCACAAAAGGGAAAAGAACTAACCAATGCATCACCCACATAGACAAAGCTCCTCCTGCTGGACTCGAACCAGCGACCCTTTGATTAACAGTCAAATGCTCTAACCAACTGAGCTAAGGAGGATTATAACCAACACAATTTTACCATTTTTTTCTTTCATAAACAATAGATCGTCACAAAAACAATCCCATTAGCCTGTTGTGCATAAATGGTGCATGTATCATTACATGCACTTTAATCACTTGAAGCTGCTGGCTTGGGTTTTTAAATTTTTTCAAAAACAAAAGAAAATCATAACACTTGACTAAAATGATTGAATGATGCAACAACATACCTATCTTTAGATTAACTTTTTTATACTAAATTAGGCCCGATAACATAATGGCCGATTTGAACAAAGCGTATAAAATTATGGATTCCGAAGGTAGCGCAACCCAGCAAGCACATAGTTGGACCCAAAAGTGTGCCATTGCGCTCATTAAGTTTTTGGGTTGGAAAATTAACAACACTACCCCCCCCATCATTTGGAAAAAAGCAGTCCTGGTATTGGCGCCACATACCAGCAACTGGGACTTTTTTTATGGTATGTTATTTAAACTGGGTCATCCAGATGTGCCGATTAGGTTTGCCATAAAAAAAGAAGTAATGTTTTTTCCACTTTCCTGCTTCATGCAAATGTTGGGTGCTATCCCAATAGATAGAAATAAAACAGCCAAGCGCACCAATATAGTAGCGGTCATGGCAGAAATGCTCCATCAAGCAGATAGGCTTCTACTTGCGATTGCCCCAGAAGGAACAAGAAGCTATGTAAAGCGTTGGAAAACAGGTTTTTATAGGTTAGCTGAAACGGCAAATGTTCCGATTATTTTGGGATACATCAATTATGCAAAAAAAGAAATGGGATTGGGTCCAACCTTCCATCTTACAAGTGATATGGAGAAAGATATAACAAATATTCAAGATTTTTACCGAAAAATACCTGGAAAATATCCAGAACAGGGTGTGGTTTAATATGACAATTTGACATTATTAAAAGCATTTGGCAAAAAAATTGCATAAGCTGTAGTGTTAGCATTGTTCATTGCTTTTATATTGCCATAATGAGGCCATCTCATCATTATTTTATACCAGAAAACATGAAATTACAAGATACAGATACAAACAGAGCAGGTTGCTGCAAAGGGCCAGTAGACGAAAGCCAAACAAGTTGCTCTAATGAGGAGGCAACAACCCGCCAGCCATGCTGCTGTAGCGGTGAGGAAACAGAACCTCAACCATGTTGCTGTGGCCAGCAAGCGGCAGCGCCACAAGCAGATTGTTGCAACCAGCAAGCGGAAAATCCGCACACGAGTTGCTGTAAGTCAGCTGATACCCTAGACGACCGTCATAAGCAAGTGTGCACCCCTGATGTAGGTTCATTGGAACAGCTGCAAACGCTACTCATGGAGGCAAATGACAAATACGTTCGTCTTTATGCTGAATTTGATAATTTCAAGAAGCGTGCAGCCAAAGAACGTATGGCTTTTACCGATAGAGCCAATGAGCAAACATTAAAAGAACTTTTGCCGATTATAGATGATTTTGAGCGATGTATAGCGGCCCTACAAGGGACACAAGAAGCACTTCAACATATTGAAGGCATAAAACTGATTTATGATAAATTATGTGGCGGTTTAAAAAGATATGGTGTAAAAGAAATAGCCATAGAGCAAGGAAGTGTATTTAATGCCGATTTACATGAAGCCATTATGCAGCAGCCGGTAGATAATCTAGAAATGCAAGGGAAGATTGTAGCAGTAGTAGAAAAAGGATATATGATCCATGAATATGTGTTACGGTTTGCGAAAGTTATAATTGGAGTATAAATGGAAAAAGATTATTATAGTGTTCTGGGTATAGAACGTAGTGCTACTGCAGACGAGATTAAAAAAGCCTATCGAAAGATAGCCATGCAATACCATCCTGATAAAAACCCAGGAAACAAAGCAGCAGAAGAGAAGTTTAAAGCTGCTACAGAAGCCTATGATGTTTTAAGCCACCCAGAGAAAAGGAATCAATATGATCAATTTGGTACAAGTGGGTTCCAAGGGGGGGATAGCCCCTATGGAGATGACTTTTTCGAAGGTGATTTGAATGATTTATTTCAAGATTCTCCCTTTAGCAGTTTTTTTGCTGGTGGAAGGAGAACACGACGGGCATCTCAATATGGCGAAGATTTACGCATAAGAATCAAACTAAACCTTAAGGAGATTGCATTAGGTACTGAGAAAAAAGTAAAAGTAAAACGCTATACAAGTTGTGATGTATGTGGCGGTAATGGGGCAGAAAATGGACTTTCTGTAGAAAAATGTGGGCTATGTAAAGGGCATGGTGTGGTTCGTAAAACCACCCAAACTATGCTGGGCAACATGCTGACAGAGTCTATTTGTAGCTCCTGTGCTGGAACGGGTAGTCGTATTAAAACACCTTGCAGGGATTGCCATGGAGCAGGCAGGAAGTTTATAGACGATTTGATTACCTTTCAAGTACCTAAGGGGGTAAAAAAGAATATGGAACTTACACTACGTGGCAAGGGTAATGCACCACCCCGTGGCGGTATGCCAGGTAGTTTGATTGTCCAAATAGAAGAAGAAGAAGACGATCTTCTAAAACGTAAAGGCAATAATATTTGCTATACCTTACACGTCAGCTTTATAGATGCCACACTGGGTTGCGAAATGGAAGTACCTACTATATATGGAAAAGTTCGGCTTAAAATTCCACCTGGAACATCATGTGGCGAGGTCCTTAAATTAAAAGGAAAGGGTATTGCAGATATAAATAGTTATAACAAAAAGGGTGACCAATTGGTTTTTATTCAAATTTGGACACCACAAGAACTCACAAAAGAAGAAAAAGAACTTTTGCTTTCACTGCGCGACTCGCCTAACTTTATACCGAGGCCCAATAAGAAAGAAGAGAACTTTTTTGAGCGGATTAAATCCTTTTTTCAAGGATAGTCTAATGCGCCATCGTTTAAAATGCTAGCATGAGCCAATTTGTAGTTTCTGCAAGAAAATACCGCCCTACTACTTTTAAAGATGTGATTAGTCAGCCCCATATTACTACCACATTAAAGAATGCCATAGCATCTGGTCAGCTTGCACATGCTTTTCTTTTTTGTGGTCCGCGTGGTGTGGGGAAAACTACTTGTGCGCGTATACTGGCCAAGGCCATCAATTGCTTACAAGTTACGGAAGCAATAGAGCCCTGTAACCAGTGCACCAATTGTATAAGCTTAAGCAGCAACAGTTTTATGAATGTCCATGAGTTGGACGCAGCTTCTAATAATTCTGTAGAGGATATTCGTGATCTGGTGGGACAGGTTCGCTATGCCCCTCAACTGGGTAAATATAAGATATACATTATAGACGAGGTCCATATGTTGTCTAATGCGGCCTTTAATGCGTTTCTCAAAACGCTTGAAGAACCCCCTAGTTATGCCCTATTTATATTGGCTACCACAGAACGCCACAAAGTTTTACCTACTATTTTATCTCGTTGTCAAATCTTTAACTTTAATAGAATTAAATTAGAAGATATTGTCACACAACTCAAAACAATTTCCAGGCAAGAGTCTATTCCTTATGAAGAATCTGCGCTGCAGCTAATTGCACAAAAAGCAGAAGGTGCCATGCGGGATGCACTCTCTATGTTTGATCTGCTCACTACTTCTGCAGGCAGAGGAGGCACTATTACCTACGCCCACACATGCGACCATCTCCAAATTCTGGATTATGACTATTATTTTAAATGCACAGAAGCTTTCTTACAAGGAAATATTCCCGCTGTCCTCTCCCTCTATGACGCCGTCCTACGTGCAGGTTTTAATGGGCACCATTTTGTAGTAGGACTTGGAGAACATTTACGCAACCTATTGGTCTGTAAAGACAATGCTACCATCCCTCTTTTAGAAGTCACGGACAACATTCGTCCACGTTATGCTGAATATGCTTCTAAATGCACGATGCCTTTTTTATTACAAGCGTTAGGACGCTTAAACCAATGTGATGTAGGCTATAAATCTAGCCAACATCAAAGGTTGCATGTAGAACTGGCACTAATTGAACTAGCCACTAGCCATTTGTCTGTTCCAGAAAGCACTGTAGAACCATTACCAGATACACCGTTACCAAAAGCAGATGGTCAAAAAGAGCCTGTTATAGCAAAGTCTAAGCAAGCAGATGTTGTTGCCACTGGGTCATCTACGCCACTGGCTAAGTCAAGCCCTATTGCGGTCCATTCATCCTCCAAGCCAGTAGGGCCTGCTCAGAAACCAGAAACGATAACGATTCCTACCTTAGCAAACTTAAAATCTGGATTGACTGCAAGGAAAAAATCGAATGATACCGATAAAAAAATAGCAAGCCAATATGATATAAAAGTAAAAGAACCAGTTTCAGAAACAATGGTTCAATCTTTCCTTGCTGATTATAGCGAGCAACTTAAAAAAAATGGCCACATAACAGCTTATCACCTTATGAATCAGCCCATAAAGATTCAAGGTGCGGTGATTACCATTTCATTGATCAATCCCGTTCAAGAGCAGATGCTACAAAATCTCAAAGAGGAGCTTTTACCTGCACTTCGAAAAAAATTACATCACCCTGATATAACCATTCAAAGTGCTTTGATCGAGCAGACATCTGCCCAAACACCCTATACAGATCAAGAAAAATTAACCTACTTGAGTAAAAAAAACACTGCTATAGCACTACTCCAAGAACGACTTATGTTGGAGGTGGTGTACTAAAGGTATTTTTATCTTACTTCTTGTTTGATCAAAAAGTAGGTAAAAAATCAATCCTTGTGCAAAAAATTGCTGAAAGCACAATAGAAAAAACAGAACTTGCCCGCTACGCGGGCTGCAAACATACTGTTTTGCTTTTCAGCTGTAAGGTGTACTTGTTCACCGCAACTTTTCACAATGCGCGTTTTCTTTATTTCGTAAGCACCTCAGTTCTGGATTAGACGTATTGTGAACCAGTCATATATATATTAGTTATAGAAGGTTTTTTCTCTTTTAGTGCATAAGCTGTAATTCCAGCTATCAAATTGACTAGAAAATTAGGTATGCTTCTATGTCTGGAATGTTCTATCTGGCTAATATTTTTGAGCTGATCTATAATAGTTTCAATTATAGATCGTTTTCTAAGTATCAGTTTATCCCAGAGTGGCATAAAAGAATTTTTCATATTTTTTCTGATCTGGGTAATGAGTTCCACGCCTTTCTCGATCAGTTTTTTAAATAAATCTTTGCTTATGTAACCTTTATCGGCAAACATTTTACCCATCAAGTGTTTACACAAATTTTCTACAGGAAGCCTATCATTAGTTTTACCTGTGGTCAGTTGAAAATTCATAATTTCTCCTAAATCATTGACTATCAAGTGCAACTTTAATCCAAAAAACCAACCGGTGCTGGTTTTACCTTTAGCAACGTGAGTTCGGGATTAGATTATTTTTTCATTTGATAATCAATATTAATAAAAATTTATAAAATTTGTTTTATAGACAGTTAAATAGGTAGTTGAATAAAAAATAATTCTGATAATCAGTTTATTATATATATTATATTTATAAAATTAGATATAAAAACTTGTTAAATAGGTGCAAATATTAACTAAATAATTGATATTAAATTGTTGTAAATCAGTCAAATCAATCCCGAACTCACGTGGTTAGTATTTTTTTATCTCCAAATTTAAAACACAAAGGAGCTTTTTAAAGCTATTTTTTAACAAGCTAATCCCGAACTCACGTTAAAAGGATAGCAGATGGCAGTATGTTGAAGCTAATTAAACAAACCCTAACAACGTCAATAGCAAAACAAGGTAAAATTACATGCAAGAAAGTTGGAGTACCGCAAGGATCACCAATATCACCGTTGTATAGTAATATCTACCTAAATGTTATAGACCAAGTGTGGCACTCAAGGGGGTATCCAGAAAAACTAAGCGCAACCTTGCATAGGTATTGTGATGATGCAATTTTGGTATGTCGTAAGAGTGCTAGCTTAGCGCTGGAGAAATTCACAGAATTAGCAAAGAGGTTATCGCTCATTATTAACCACCAAAAGACACGAATAACGAAACTGAAAGAAGGCTTTAACTTCATAGGTTTTTACTTTGTAAAAAGAAAGAGTCCAACAAGTGGCAGAAATAGCATTTATGTATTTCCAACGAAACAATCCCAACAAAGCATCCGTAACAGACTAAAATACCTGACTTGTAGAAGAGCACCAATCAAACCTCAAACATTCATCGAGCAAATAAAACCAGTAGTGTTAGGATGGGTTAACTATTTTAAACATACGAATGTGAGTGAAGCTTTTGTTAGATTGCAGGACTTTATTAATAACCGATTTCGCAGATATTTAACCCATAGAAGAAAAGGCCGTGGGTGTGGGTGGCAAAGCTATCCCAATAGCAAACTCTATACAATGGGGATGTTGTACATTGATAGTGGAATGATTAAGTATCCTGAGAGAGTTGTGCAAGGTTTATGAAGAAGACTGTCGGACCGTCGTATTCGGGAAAACTGAACGTACGGTGGGATGAGAAGGGAATGGGTAAACAATGAAGAATCAAGTTAGTCAGCTACTGTATTGCGAGCAATCAGAAGCAATAGATATGCTTAATTTTAAGTGGTCCAACCATTTCTTTACTCTAGGACCATTGCAGGGATAGAAAACATTCCTATGATTCAAAAAGGACAAGTAATCGGGGAAGTGTTCTATAAACTGTGTCATATCTCCTGTTCATCTCAACGTCTATTTTAATCTACCGGGAAAAAAGATGTCTATCTGAGATATGGTCAACGCCCAGTTTCGCAGCGGCATAGTCCATTTATCCTCGATCTTCTTTATGGCACAATATACTAATTTATACAAAGCATTTATACTGGTAAACGCTCCTTTTGTCTTGGTAAACTTCCTAATCTGCCTATGCAAGCTTTCTATAGGATTGGTGGTATAAATTAGCCTTCTGACAGGATCTGAATACTTAAAATAACCAGATAAATGTTCCCAATTATTTTGCCAAGATTTGGTAACCATTGGATACTTCCCCCCCCATTTTTCTTCTAATTCCAATAGATAATGCTCAGCAACTTCCTTACTTGAAGCTTGATATATTTGCTTTAAATCAGTTAAAAAACGTTTTACGTCTTTGCTAGCTACATACTTGAGTGAGTTTCGTATCTGATGTACTACACAGACCTGCACTTGTGCATTAGGGAAAACGCTATTTATGGCTGAAGGAAAGCTTTTTAGGCCATCAACACAGGCAATAAGGATATCTTCTACACCTCTTTCCTTAAGCTCGTTAAGTACACCCAACCAGAAGTTAGCCCACTCACTTTCAGACAAATAAAATCCCAATACTTCTTTTTTACCCTCTTGATCTATGCCTAATAAGGTATACATGCATTTGCTTACACATCTGCCATCTTCTTTTACCTTAAAAAACATCCTATCCATGAAAACTATCGGATAAACTGATTGAAGAGGGCGGTTACGCCATTCATTTATTATCGGTAACAAGCTATCTGTAATAGATGATATTTCAGCAGCTGATACTTTATGATCATAGATCTCTTCAACATGAACGGCTATAGATTTATAGCTCATACCACTAGAAAATATGCTTAAGATCTTGCTTTCCAGCTCAGGATGTAGGCTTGTTTGACGCTTTTTAACTATTTGTGGATCGAAACTACCTGTCCTATCCCTAGGAATTAGCAGATCAAAGGAACCAGAACTTGTACGTAAAGTTTTAGAGCTTTTGCCATTTCTTCTATTATTTTCTGTTGAATCACTAGATAAATGGTGTGCCATTTCACCTTCTAGACTTGCCTCTAGAAGCTTTTTTATCAGAGGCGTTAAAGCACCACCTTTTCCTGTTAAAGGCTTACCTAAACGGATAGAGCACAAAATATTTTCCTCCAGAAATTTGTAATCTACTAAACCAACATAGGAATTGTTCTTATTTTCTTCCATGTCTAAAACCTTTAATGTTTATTTAATTAATTTATAACTTTTTATCGCCTTGACACAGTTTATAGAACACTTCCCACCTGCTCTAAAAAAAGCACTAAAAACGTGAGTTCGGGATTTATTTGACTGATTTACAACAATTTAATATCAATTATTTAGTTAATATTTGCACCTATTTAACAAGTTTTTATATCTAATTTTATAAATATAATATATATAATAAACTGATTATCAGAATTATTTGTTATTCAACTACTTATTTAACTGTCTATAAAACAAATTTTATAAATTTTTATTAATATTGATTATCAAATAAAAAAATAATCTAATCCCGAATTCACGTTATCTGATTGTATTTAATCAGCACTGCATTCACTAAATTTTCTTCTATGCCCTTCTTTAAGCGTACGGGATTGGTCACAAATAGATCATCCCCTACTAATTGTACCCGGTCCCCCAATGCTTGCGTAAGTTGCTTCCAACCTATATGATCGGTCAATGGCGTCAACTTAAGGGAAAATATGAGTAATTATTTGTTTAGTATTGTTTGGTTTTTCCCTTCAAGTATCTACCTATAATTGTCTTTTAATTCTATAAAAAATACTTTCCTTCTGTATTATTTGATGAATAAAGTTTAAAATGTACTTTTTTATATAAAGACATGGTAGAGAAAGGGAAAAATATTATTTTACGAATTAAAGATACCATACACTTGCGTAAGTTTCCAGTGAAGCATTGTTTGGCAAAAAATAGTTTCACACGCAGGAGAAAACTTACATTTCCAGTGGTATTTTCTATGATTTTGAGGTTAGTTAAAAAAGTTTAGGTATAGAGTGTGAACTTATGGAACCATCAACTTTTAAAATTCCCCCATCCAAGCAAGCTTTTTCAAAAGCAAGATATAAAATTGCTCATACAGGATTTAAAGAATTATTGGATTTAAGCCTTCAAACAGCTTATCAAGGTGATACCTCATATGGAACATGGAGAGGTTATAGAGTTATTGCTAGAGATGGCTCCTCAGTTCGCTTGCCTGGTTCTCAAGAAATCGTC
Organism: Cardinium endosymbiont of Oedothorax gibbosus; assembly: GCF_936981045.1. Classification (GTDB taxonomy): domain Bacteria; phylum Bacteroidota; class Bacteroidia; order Cytophagales; family Amoebophilaceae; genus Cardinium. The sequence goes on along the minus strand of NZ_OW441264.1, from coordinate 16,205 downwards.
TCTAAGTTTGGTCGCCTTAACCCGAATGGAACTACAGGTACTATGCCTTCATTGGCTAGAGGTTCCCTTTTCGTTGATTTATGTACTTCTCTGATTATCAGTGCACGTTTTGCACCTTGGCATGTGGGAGAGCAAACAATGGCAGAAGAACAATTACCTGAAGTAATTAACCAACTGCGTTCATTAGAGCAAGAAAAACTATTATTCATCTATGATCGTGGTTATATTTCAATAAAGTTTATTGAGCAACATAATGCTTGCCAAACAGACTTTATTTTTCGTGTGCAAGAAAAAAATTATACCAATCTATGGAAAATGGTTTCATCTGGTAAATCAGATTTTGATTTTATGTTGACAAATAATTCCAAGACAATCGGCCAAAAAGTAAGGGTCATAGCCCTTAGTTTACCCAACGACAAACTGGAAGTATTGGTTACCTCTCTTTTTGACCGAGAAGAATTTACTGCAGACGATATCAGCAAAGCATACCTATTAAGGTGGCACATAGAGGAGTGTTATAAACGACTTAAGATAGGTTCAGAATTAGAGAATTTCTCTGGAAAAAACTTAGATGCCGTACTACAAGAGTTTTGGGCACACTTAGTGATGTGTAATATACTATCACTTCATATGTGTGATAGACAAGGCGCTTGGAACCCAGACCAAATTGCTCAATATCGGTTAAACTTTTCCGTTTTATTTGGTGTAATGAGGCAGAAACTGTATCAGGTTCTTGTTGGCGATTGCTCTCCCAAGAGCTTTCAGAGACTTTTTAATAGAGCCAGTATACGTGCTAAAATTAAAATCCGGATAAGTCGATTATATAGTCGAGATAAGGTCGATAAACCTAGACGGAATCATGTTTTTAGAAGAGTTTGCTAACCAATAAACCCTTAAGTTGACGCTATTGAGTGAACGCCCCCCTTACAGCTCAAAAAATAGAAGCCACCCTGTGGCCTCCATTAAACTGTTGTTCTGCTCAGCTGCAAGGTGTGCTTTCTAGTCACAACTTTTTACAATGCGCGTTTTTGCTTGTTTTGTGTGGTTAGAAAGCAGAGCTGCATATAATCCTTAAGTTGACACCATTGGCTAAACGAATATCTACAGATAAGTCATGCAATTAGAAGCACAATACCTTTCAGGTCTTTTACTGTTTAAACCTACTATATATTACGATAGCAGAGGTTATTTTTTTGAATCTTACCATAAAGAAAAATATAAGGCAGTAGGCTTGGATGTTTCTTTTATACAAGAAAATCAATCTTTATCTAAAAAAGGAACCCTTCGTGGGCTCCATTATCAATTGGCGCCCTATGCACAAGCCAAATTGGTTCGTGTGGTACAGGGCGTTATATGGGATGTGGTAGTAGACTTGCGTAAGGCAATGGATACCTTTGGAAAATGGCAGGGCTTTTTACTTTCTTCAGAAAACCAGCATCAGCTTTTTGTGCCTAGAGGCTTTGCCCATGGCTTTATAGCCTTAAGCAACGAGGCTATAGTCGCGTATAAGTGCGATGCATATCGTTATCCAGACGCAGAGCAGGGCATTCATTTTCAAGATCCTACCTTAAATATTCCTTGGGAAGATTATGAAACACCCCAAATTATTTCAGCAAAAGATGAGGCGTTACCACTATTGCAAGAGGCAATCTATAACTTTTAACCTTGGAGGAAGTGTTCAATGAACTGTGTCACAGTACGGTTCTGTCTCGTTTATTCTAAAAAATCATTATTTTAGTATCTGTAGTTAAAAAAGTAGTCATTATGTTTAATATTTCGCCCAAATTATTACCTTATTTTAAAGGCTATTGTTCTTCAGCAGAAGTCATCCTGTTATTTGTCTAGATGAAGTGTCGTTTTTCCTTGAGCTATAGAGATTTGGAAGAGATGATGCGTATGAGAGGCGCAAGAGTTGATCATTCTACGCTACAAAGATGGGTTATTAAGTTTGTTCCTCTTATAGATGAAGCAGTAAGCAAAAGAAAACGACCAGTTGGTGGTAGTTGGAGAATAGATGAGACCTATATTAAACTAAACGGGAAGTGGATCTATTTATATAGAACAGTAGATCGTTATGGTGATACAGTTAACTTTTTTCTATCTGAGTATAGAGACAAGTCTGCAGCTTTTTCTTTTTTTCGTAAGGCGATCACAGAAAATAATATTCCTAAGAAAGTAGTAATTGACAAAAGCGGTAGTAATAAAGCTGCCCTTGATGCGATCAATACAGAACTTGATCAAGATCATACCATTCAAATATTTCAAAACAAATACTTGAATAATAGAGTTGAACAAGATCATAGGTTTATCAAAAAACGGCTAAAACCTATGCTTAGTTTTAAGTGTTTTAAGTCTGCAGCCATTACCATTTCGGGGATAGAAAACATTCGTATGATTCAAAAAGGACAAGTAATTGGAGCTAAAAATCATCTTTCTACTTTTGAGAATTTTGTTATGCTAATGGCCGAATAATACCCAATATATATCCAAAACTTCACTTAAAAGAAAAGACGTTACTAAAGAAAATATAGACGCGACAGAACCGTTATAGACAAGGATAATTGCAACTTATGGTCCCTAATATCTAACTATTAACTACATGACTAGAAAATGGACCACCTCTATTCATAACTGGAGCGAGACTATGGCACATTTTTTAATTAAATTTGAAAACAGAATTGAATAAAACCAAAAAAATAATTTACACACTTAAGTAGACAGAGCCTCCCTATCTGTTGTAAAGCACAGTTATGCATAACTTTTTTCTTTGGCAATTTCTATATTTATTATATAGATTGATTACCAATATATATTTTATAAACTTAACGATTTCCTTGCGTTATAGAAGAACACTAAGCTGGCCTACTTAGATCAGTTTGGGAATGGTTGCTTATCCTTAAAAAGCTATGGCTCAATTGCTTATCTATCGTGCTTCTGCAGGTTCTGGCAAAACCCATATATTGGTAACCCGTTATATTCAATGGGCTTTACGTTATCCAGATGCTTTTAAACATATCTTGGCGGTAACCTTTACCAATCGTGCAACCCAGGAAATGAAGCAGCGGATTCTGGCCTATTTGCATAGCCTATCTATTGGGGAAGAAACGACTTTACGAGAAATGCTGCGCCAAACAGGGTGGGCGCCTGCTCAACTACAGCTGCGCAGCAAGGAAATATTATCCATGATGGTACATCAGTATGGTGATTTGTCAGTTGTGACCATCGATGGTTTCTTCCATAAGATCCTTCAATCCTTTGCCCAATCACTCGGGTTACCCCACCATTTTGCTATTGAGATGGATGAGCCACTGGCTTTAAAAGAAACCATAGAGGAACTATCTATCTTAGATGAACCGTTGCTTCAACAATGGATGGTGGACTTTGCACTTACGAAACTATTGGTTGGTAAAAACTGGCATGTTAAAAGCCACATTCAGGAGCTGGGTAAAGCACTCTTTGATGAGTCATTTAAGTTACATGAAAAAGCATTATTAACTGCTTTTCAGCAGAAAGAGGAATGTCCTCACTTCGCATTAGCGACACAAGCGTCTTTGTGCTCCTTTGAACAAAGGATGCAAAAGATAGGGCAAACTGCCCTAAACATAGTGCAACAAGAGGGACTTACACCCAAAGATTTTACCTATGGTACCAAAGGAGTAATAGGCTATTTTTTAAAATTAGCCAGCAAAAAAGATCTGAAGCCCACCAAACTGGCTGCTATAGGCAACAATGATCTAACAAGTTGGTACCACAAGCAAAAAACCAATAAATCCGCCCATATCGCTAAAGTAGTAGAGACTTTACTCCATCCTTTACTGATGCAGGCAATGAACTTGTATGAAAAAGAAGGCTTAGCATATAGAACCACCATAGTGGGGAACCGTTTTACTTATGCCTTTGGTATGATCGGCGCATTACTTATAGGATTAGAGCGGTATAGATTCAAAAACAATCTCTTGTTTATGTCAGATATTGCCGCCTTACTCTACCAAGCCATTCAGGGCAGCGATACACCCTACCTATATGAAAAAATAGGCAATCAATTTCATCATTTTCTAATAGATGAATTTCAAGACCTTTCTCTTTTTCAATGGATGAATATCAAGCCATTATTACGCAATAGCCTGGCACAAGGATATACTAGCTTATTAGTAGGAGACGTCAAACAATCTATTTACCGTTGGCGTGGTAGCAATTGGAAACTCTTGAACCATCAAGTAGAAGCAGAATTTAAGGAAAGTACCATTTATGGTTTAACTACCAATAGACGTAGCCAAGAGGCCATTATATTATTTAACAATCATTTCTTTAAAAAAGCCGCCAACCAATTGGTTGATTATCTCGAATCTACCTTTCCCTCTATTGATCCACTCTCTTATGACTTGGCCCAAATGCGACGGGCTTATGATGACGTAGCACAACAAACAAACGCTACAAAAGGAGGTTATGTAGAACTTTTTTTACTTCGTTCTGACCAAACAGAGGGTTATCCTACTTCTTGGAAAGCGCATGCACAAAAAACCTTTATAGCCTTGCTAGAACGGTTACAACAAGAGGGCATTCCAGCAAAGGATATCGTTGTATTGATTCGGAATAATAGTGAAGCCGCTTTACTAACCCATTTGTGCAACCATACCATTGGTTCATATAAGTTAGTATCGGATCATGCCCACTCTTTATGGAGCCATATAGCCATAAAAGTATTGATACATGCATTATATTATCTTAATAATGAAGATGATTTAATTAATAAAGTATCCTGGATACAAGCTTATTGGCATGGTATAGATAACCATTCGGGGAATGGGCACCATGATAGATACTACCAAGCAGTAGATGGCGATATGCAAAAGCTATTGCCCCACTCGTTTTGGGCACAAAAAGACTTTTTAAAAAATGTATCGGTTTATACCTGTGTGCATCTACTGATCGCCTGTTTATTTAAATCTCCTCATGACTTTGGCGATGTTCTAGCTTTTTTTCAGAGTATTGTTTTAAACTTTTGTCTTACAGAATCGTCTTCTATAGAAGCATTTTTAGTTTGGTGGGAAAAAAGAGGTCGAGCGATACAACTACCTGCCAGTCATCATGAAAATGTGATCCGTGTAATGACCATTCACCAATCTAAAGGATTGGCATTTAAAGTAGTCATTATGCCTTTTTGTAATTGGGGATTAGACCATCCGCCACAAAATGGCCCCATATTATGGAGCCTATACCATCCACAACACCGATATTTTCCTATATGGCCAATAGGCTATGGTGCAGATTTAAAAGAAACCCATTATGCAAAAGACTATTACCTAGAACAGCTCCAAATACATCTAGATAACCTCAATCTACTCTATGTAGCCTTTACAAGAGCCGAAGCGCAACTCTATGTTATGGCCCCACTTCCAGAGAAAACAGAAGGTATGGCTACGATTGCTGATTTACTATATCAATCATTGGTAAAGCAGAAAATAGATCGTCCATGCGAGGAAACGCTACCATGCATAGCTGATATGCAAGAAACGGCTGTAGGCACTAAGTTTTGTTTTAGATGAACCGCTACCCTATTTTTATGTATTTGTTCAAGTCAGTGGTAAATAAGACATTTTTATCACACTTTTTTCGGTTCTGTCGCGTTTATTCTAAAAAATCATTATTTTAACCTAAGTTCGGGATTAGCTTGTTAAAAAATAGCTTTAAAAAGCTTCTTCGTGTTTTAAATTTGGAGATAAAAAAATACTAACCAGATTATCCAAAGGAGCCAGTTATGAATGTAGAAATAATTAGTTGAAATATATTATGCTGTTGATGAATTTCTCATAAAGTTTATGCCGTATATGGAAAAACAACTGTTAACCAACTCTAAAAGAAAACCCACTAGAACTTGTTCATTAACTTTGAGTGAAATAATGACTGTTCTTATTGCCTTTCATGTGATTGGTTTTAGAAATTTTAAGTCTTATTATATTCATTTACAGCAATTTCATTCTAGTGAATTTGGAAAGTTAGTAAGCTAGAATAGATTTATAGAACTGATCCAAAGAACGTTAGTTCCCTTGTACTGTTTTACACAAAGTCTTTCTAAAACAAAAACAAGTTGTTATTTTATGGATGCAACAGCCATCAAGGTTTGCCATATCAAAAGAGCCTATACGCACAGGGTTTTTAAATCGATTGCTACTAAAGGTAAAACCAGCACCGGTTGGTTTTTTGGATTAAAGTTGCACTTGATAGTCAATGATTTAGGAGAAATTATGAATTTTCAACTGACCACAGGTAAAACTAATGATAGGCTTCCTGTAGAAAATTTATGTAAACACTTCATGGGTAAAATGTTTGCCAATAAAGGTTACATAAGCAAAGATTTATTTGAAAAACTGATCGAGAAAGGCGTGGAACTCATTACCCAAATCAGAAAAAATATGAAAAATGCTTTTATGCCACTCTAGGATAAACTGATGCTTAGAAAACGATCTATAATTGAAACTATTATAGATCAGCTCAAAAATATTAGCCAGATAGAACATGCCAGGCATAGAAGCATACCTAATTTTCTAGTCAATTTGATAGCTGGAATTACAGCTTATGCACTAAAAGAGAAAAAACCTTCTATAACTAATATATATATGACTGGTTCACAATACGTCTAATCCCGAACTGAGGTTACTAAGCCAACGTAGTCATTATGCATTGTTTCTTCCATGTCTAAAACCTTTATCTGTTAAGTATGTAAATTATAACTTTTTAAAGGTTTGACACAGTTTAGTGAACACTTCCCAGCCATGACTAAATCCTACAACGCGTCTTAGGTGTTTAGTCCCAAAGTGTAGTGATATATTCTACGAAAGTGGTATATTTTACTTATCCTTAGCAAGTAGAGAACAATTATGGGACAATTATTACACGGCTGCGCCAAAACGACAATTAGAGTTCGTAAGACATACAAGAGAGTACACAGAGTCTAGCTTCCCTTGCACGACATTACGGCATCAACATAAAAACCGCTTCAAAATGGAAAAATCGTTCATTTTTTGAAGATGTAGTCATGGGACCTAAAGAGCGAAAATCAACAGTTTTAACCAGAGAGGAAGAAAGTATAATTATTCCTGTCGTAGGCATGCCCTTCTACCGTTAGATGACTGTCTATATGCTCTGCAAACAGTTATTCCGCATTTGACTCGTTCGAGTTTGCACCGTTGTTTACAACGGCATGGAATAAGTTTTTTGCTTGAATCTGTAGAGAAAGAACATACAGCTAAAAAGAAGTTTAAAGTATATCCTATTGGTTATTTCCATATCGATATTGCAGAAATGAGTACTGAAGGAGGCAAATTATATTTATTTGTAGCCATTGATCGAACCTCTAAATTTGTTTATGTGGAGCTACATCCCAAAATGACTAAAATGATAGCTGCAACTTTTCTCGAAAATGTGATTAAATCGACTCCTTATAAAATACATACTATACTCACAGACAATGGGATCCAGTTTTGTAATAGGCAAAAAGATCGCCACAGTTTTGTACATATTTTCGATCTAGTCTGTTTAGCCAATGGAATTGAGCATCGTCTCACAAAAGTGAACCATCCCTGGACAAATGGACAAGTGGAACGAATGAATAGAACTCTTAAAGATGCTACGGTGAAAAAATACTATTATCAATCTCATGAGCATCTAAAAACGCATCTTTATCATTTTATTATAGCTTATAATCACGCTAAACGGCTTAAAACACTTAAGGGGCTTTCACCTTATGAGTTTATTTGTAAGCAGTGGAAGAAAAAGCCTGAATTATTTCATACTAATCCTTGCCACTACACTTTGGGACTAAACACTATCTAATATTCAACGTATGATTAAAGTATTCTCTTCATTTACTGATCCAAATGAAAAGAAGTTCACCTCTGAAACTATTCAAATGCTAGATGCGGCACCAATGGCATCTATGAATGACAGATGATCACATCATAATTATATAACATAAGGACCTGTTTCCTAAAAAAATTAGTACCCGTCGTACGTTCATCGGTATGGCCATACTACGAAAAAAATAAAAACCCGCCCCTCGTAAAAGGTTGCGATCAGAAAGCACACCTTGCAGCTGATCAGAAAAACAGCTTAATGGAGGCCACAGGATGGCTTCTGTTTTTCCAGCTGTAAGCGGGAATTCTAGCAATTTTTTGCATCAGCGCTTGATTTTTTGCACACTTTTTTATCAAAAAAAAGTGTGGTATACATGCTTTTTTACCAGTGACTTAAACAGATACCGCAATTTATACTAAAATATAGTAAACAAAGTCTTACCAAGTAGTTTTTTAGTTATAAATTTAATACTGACACCTGTAAGCTGTTATAAGCTAGGTCAATCCCCTGGTTTCCAATGCATTAGTTAGTTCTACAAATTCAGCTACACTAAGTTCCTCTGCACGTTTATTCAACAAATCAGTGCAACCTATATTGGACACATTGAAAGCACGCAAAGCATTTTGCAACTTCTTTCTACGTTGCTGAAAACCACTTTTGACTATTTGAAAAAAAAGCAACTCATTACATGGTAGTTTTTGTACGTTATTGCGATGCATGGTAATAACCGCAGAATCCACTTTAGGTGGTGGCAGAAAGAGATGAGGCAGTACTGTAAAATGGTATTCTATGACATAGAATGCTTGTAAAAACAGACTAAGCATACCATAAGTCTTACTACCTGGTTGAGCAGCCATTCGTTCTGCTACTTCCTTCTGAACCATCCCTACTACTTCATGTACCATATGACGATTGTCTAAAATTTTAAAGAAAATTTGAGAAGAAATATTATAGGGGAAATTGCCAATAATAGTCAACCGTGCACCTTGAAACTGTTCTGTTAGGGACAGTTTTAAAAAATCTGCCTCTATGATACTATCCCTTAATTGAGCATATTTTTTTTTTAGATAGGGTACAAGGTCGCTATCTATCTCTACAAGATATAAACTAGCAATAGGCTTACAGAGCAACATTTCTGTTAAGCTACCCCTACCAGGTCCCACTTCAATTACCGTACCTACTAAGCTTGCATCTGTTAATAGATTGGCTATTCGACTGGACACAGCAGTGCCTATTAAAAAATGCTGGCCCAATGATTTTTTAATCCTTATAGACGTTGCCATAGTGGGCTGCACTTAAAAAGAAGAGGAGTTTATAAATTCTTTAATTTGCTTATGCAAGGCATGTTGATCAGCCTCATGTGATTTCTTCAGCAAAAACTTCAACAACCAATTATATCTTTCCAATAAACTTTTATATTTCTCCTCAAGTTGAAATAATTCTGCACGGACATCGTCTGGAAGCGCTTTATCTGACTTCATCTCAGGAAAATGTACAGCAAAATTATAGTGTAGCACCATCCCCAACGTCAATATAAAGTCATAACTCAAATTTTTCTCCTTAAACCTGTTGTAGAGTGTATTTGTACTTATACCCATTTTTCCAGCTAATACTGAAAGAGAGATACCGCTTCTTCTCACTACATTTTCAATAATTTCTCCTCTGTGTTGCATCTGGCATTAGCAAATTAATAAGTAGAAAAAGAACATGCTTATCAGTCCCTTCCATTGATTTTTTATGTTTGAATTTTTCAACATTCAAAAGAAGTACTAACCAATGGGAACCCTAAGCACAATATAAATATTTGGTACTTTATTTTAAATAAAAGCTTAATACAAAAATTATACAGTATTTAACTTATTTAGAATAATTTGCTCTAAAATGTATGATACAGCCATTATAGAAATAGATTTGTTAGATTCTTGTTGCATAGATGTGACTGCTTTAGGTATACCACAGGGTATAATTTGACCAAAAGGTGCCAGATCATTATTTACATTCAGGGCCAGCCCATGCATGGTTACCCACCTGCTTACTCTAATGCCAATGGCACAAATTTTCCGATCAAATTGTCTTGTAGTTGTATCTGCTTTTAACCATACACCGGTTAACCCAGGGCAACGCATTGATGGAATATTGAAATAGGTTAATGTTTCTATCACAGATGCTTCAAGTAAGCGAAGATAACGGTGTATGTCTGTAAAAAAACATTCCAAATCAACAATAGGATAGACCACTAATTGACCTGGACCATGATAGGTAATATCCCCCCCTCTATTTATATGATATACGGCAATCGCCTGTGTTTGCAAGGTAGCTGCATCTACCAATAAATGGCCAATAGATCCGCTTCGTCCCAGGGTGTATACAGGAGGATGTTCACAAAAAAGCAAGTAACCAGAAGGTGAGGATTGGGTAGGTTGCTGAACCGTAAAGCGCCCGCACTTTCGATCCACAATGGTGCTATAGCAGGCTTCCTGAATCGCCAATGCTTCTTTATAATCTATTAAACCCAATTTTTTTACAACTATTTCCCTATTTTGTACCATCTGTGCGAATTTATATTGCAATATAACCTATTTTTGCCACTTGGTTGAACCAGCCCCTTCCTAATGCGCCCTATTTAGCGCCTCCCTTTTGCACATAAGTCATGCACTGATCATTAGATATAAAAAAGAAGACATATAATATAGATATTAATATGTCACACCATTGTGCGCTACATCTGTTGCCCAGTGTTACAGAACCATAAATGGCATCAACTTATAGGGGAACGATCAGAGACCGTTGTGATAGATCGATAGTATAATTTTTACTATTTTTCTAGGGTTATTTTTTTGATTTTTAGTGTTATGGGTCTAAATATTCTTATTATTTATGGATTTTCAGGTTAATTTTATTCATTTTTTGACAGAGCATCCCCCTAAATACCTTTTAATATGATGTTTGGGGATCTATATAAGTTGTAGGCTATTGCTTCCATAATGTGTTGCGTATAGGCCTTAGCAAGGCCTATATAGCGGGCTCCTGAGCTTCGGAACCAACTTTTAATACTACCAAATACGCGTTCTACTTTATACCTGGTTTTAGCTACCAATCTATTAAACCGTATAGCAGTAGGTGATAAAGGGTTATTTCTAGTGGCTTTCTTCTGAATAGCTGATTTTAAGACTTTATTCTTTAATAAGGTTTCATTAGGTGATCCGCTATAGCCCTTATCTGCATATAGCCTACTACCTACTTTTAGCTCTACTTTATCCAATAAGACTTGTAAATGAGCACTATCATGACTAGATGCTTTTGTGGTACTGACTGCTAGGACTAAGCCTTCTTTACTTTCCACAAGGATGTGCCGCTTATAGCCATAATATAGTGTATCACCTTTTTGGGCCCAACTTGCTTCTGGGTCTACACTTTTTTGATAGCTTTCGGCTACAGTTATAGTCCCATCTTCATGAAGATCATAGTTTTTTTACCTTTAGGGCGCCTAGGGGTAGGAGTTATAGAGGCGTCAACAGCTGCTGAACCCTGTTGAACCAATACAACATGATTAGATAGCTGATCATTAATGATTTTCAATAACCTTTCTAAGGCCTGCTTCTCCGTAAGCGCAGTTCTAAATCTACTTAATACACTATGATCTGGAACAGAACTATCCATGGAAATACCACAAAATCTGCTGAAAGTGATACGATCATTTACTTCTTCTTCTACTTGATAGTCACTCAGAGCATACCATGTTTGAAGTAACAGCATTTTAAATAAAAGAAGTGGGCTATAATCTGGCTTGCCTGATAAACACAAACCTTTAGGATAATACAAGAAAAGTTCTTTTTCTATTACTTGCCAATTAATCAGCTTATTAAGCTGATCGAAAAAAGTATGCTTACACTTACGTCGACTAGCTGAAATATCTGCAAAACTTAATTGATTATTTGTTTTGATGGCCATAACAATACTATTAAAAATCTTAAGTATAAACCATTAAAAATGTAACATAATTTAACCATTTTATAACACTAAAAGCCACTTTTTATACCAAAGCTTGAAATTTTATTGCAACGGTCTCGATCAGTAACTACTGCAAGATATAGTTATATTGAAAACACTTCTTGATGAACATATGAATTTGATGGATAACCGGAGCAAGTTACCCACAAATACACATCATAGTTACCATTTAACCTGAGTTCGGGATTAGCTTGTTAAAAAATAGCTTTAAAAAGCTCCTTTGTGTTTTAAATTTGGAGATAAAAAAATACTAACCAGATTATCCAAAGGAGCCAGTTATGAATGTAGAAAAGTTAGTTGAAATATATTATGCTGTTAATGAATTTCTCATAAAGTTTATGCCGTATATGGAAAAACAACTGTTAACCAACTCTAAAAGAAAACCCACTAGAACTTGTTCATTAACTTTGAGTGAAATAATGACTGTTCTTATTGCCTTTCATGTGATTGGTTTTAGAAATTTTAAGTCTTATTATATTCATTTACAGCAATTTCATTCTAGTAAATTTGGAAAGTTAGTAAGCTAGAATAGATTTATAGAACTGATCCAAAGAACGTTAGTTCTCTTGTACTGTTTTACACAAAGTCTTTCTAAAACAAAAACAGGTTGTTATTTTATGGATGCAACAGCCATCAAGGTTTGCCATATCAAAAGAGCCTATACGTACGGGTTTTTAAATCGATTGCTACTAAAGGTAAAACCAGCACCGGTCGGTTTTTTGGATTAAAGTTGCACTTGATAGTCAATGATTTAGGAGAAATTATGAATTTTCAACTGACCACAGGTAAAACTAATGATAGGCTTCCTGTAGAAAATTTATGTAAACACTTCATGGGTAAAATGTTTGCCGATAAAGGTTACATAAGCAAAGATTTATTTGAAAAACTGATCGAAAAAGGCGCGGAACTCATTACCCAAATCAGAAAAAATATGAAAAATGCTTTTATGCCACTCTGGGATAAACTGATGCTTAGAAAACGATCTATAATTGAAACTATTATAGATCAGCTCAAAAATATTAGCCAGATAGAACATTCCAGGCATAGAAGCATACCTAATTTTCTAGTCAATTTGATAGCTGGAATTACAGCTTATGCACTAAAAGAGAAAAAACCTTCTATAACTAATATATATATGACTGGTTCACAATACGTCTAATCCCGAACTGAGGTGTTTACCATACAAAACACCATACGTAATGCAACCACACCATCTACCTAATGCTTGGCTAAGGCCTAAAAAGTATTATATTTGTCTTCCGAAGTATACCCGGAAAATGGTACCTTTGTAAGCATTTAACCTATTCAGATAGGCTGAATATACATTAGGGTTAATAAGATGTTTTTCAGTTATAACTTCTAAAAAACTTCAGGCCATGAAGCTTCTTCTTAGGGTATAGCCCACACTGTGGATCCGAGCTAGCAAACATGATCCCTTATAAATCACACTTAAATTAAGTTAAGAAAATGAACGGAAGATACACATTTTCAATGATTAAGCCTGATGCAGTGCGTAACAATTATATTGGTTCTATTCTTTCCATGATAGAAAAAGCAGGTTTTGCTATACACGCACTCTCTATGCTTGAGTTAACCCAAGCCGCCGCGGAACACTTTTATGCAGTACATGCACACCGTCCTTTTTATACAGACTTATGCAAATTTATAGCTTCTGGCCCTGTAGTGGCCATGGTATTGGAAAAAGAGCATGCAGTAACAGATCTACGCAAACTAATGGGTGCTACCAATCCAGCAGAAGCTGCTGAGGGTACCATTAGGAAGGTATTTGCTACTTCTATCGATTATAATGCTATTCATGGCTCAGATTCAGACGAAACAGCTGCTACAGAAATTTCCTTTTTCTTTCCCGGTCGTGATCTGCTTATAAAAAACACCTGTCATATAGGATTGCATTATATAAATGCACCACCACTAGAATATTGAAAATAGAATTATTCATTCAGCAATTATGCTGCCTATTAGTCTTATTGCGAAAGAGAAGCTCCTTTCTAAAAAGTTTCGATCAGAAAGCACACCTTATAGTTGGACAATGTTGTAAAAACAACGCACTTTGAAAAAAGTTGTGATAAGTAAGTGTGTCCTTAAAACTGATTAAAAAATCAGTTAAGTGGATTTGCAGGGTTGATTCTGATTTTCCAGCTTTAAAGGTGCACTTACAGCAACTTTTTTCATCAGTGCTTGATTTTTTTGTTTCTTCTTGATCAAAAAAAGTAGATACAACCATATCTAATGATGCGTGGGATGTTTCACGTGAAACATTTTTAAATCTATGTTACTTGAATACGATATTATTGTAGTGGGCGGTGGACATGCAGGTTGTGAAGCTGCTACAGCTGCTTCTAAACTAGGTGCTAAGGTTCTACTGATTACCATGAGCTTGCAGGCGATTGGTCAAATGTCCTGCAACCCAGCTATGGGAGGCATTGCAAAAGGACAACTTATTCGGGAAATAGATGCTTTAGGAGGATTTTCTGGCATTATAGCAGATCAATCAGCCATTCAGTTTAGAATGCTCAATACCTCAAAGGGACCAGCGATGTGGAGTCCGCGCACCCAAAATGACAGAAGGTTATTCTCAGAATGCTGGAGAAGAGCCCTAGAATCATTGCCCAATCTAGATTTCTGGCAAGATATGGTTGTATCCCTATTGATAAAAGATGGAAAGGTTAGGGGGGTACAAACCGAACTGGGCATCACGATAGAGAGTCAAGCGGTTATTTTGACCAATGGCACCTTTTTAAATGGAATCATTCATGTTGGCGCAAAAAAAATGTCCGGCGGTCGTTCTGCAGAAAAGGCTGCCACGGGTATTACTGAACAACTTCAAAAACTGGGCTTTCAAACAGGAAGAATGAAGACAGGGACCTCTCCTCGTGTAGATGGTAGAACATTAGATTACAACAAGATGGAAATACAACCAGGCGATCCACGGCCAGGCAGTTTTTCCTTTTTAAATACGGAGCCGCTTACGCGACAAAAAAGTTGTTATATTACCTATACCAACCCAACTGTACACAACCTTATTAAAGATAACGTAGCAGACATCCCCAGGTATAATGGCCAAATTCAAAGTACCGGTCCTCGTTATTGTCCTTCTATAGAAGATAAGGTGCATAGATTTGCAGAAAAAGAACGCCATCAAATCTTTGTGGAGCCAGAAGGTTGGCATACTATTCAAATCTATGTAAATGGATTATCTACTTCATTAACAGAAGCTATTCAATTAAAGATGCTAAGGGCTATAGTTGGTTTTGAAAAAGCCAAAATGATCTGTCCTGGTTACGCGATCGAATATGATTATTTCCCTCCTACGCAGTTGTACCATACACTAGAAACCCAACTGATTCACAACCTTTACTTTGCAGGACAAATCAATGGCACCACTGGTTATGAAGAAGCTGCTTGTCAGGGCCTAATGGCAGGGATTAATGCCTACAGAAAGATTAATGCATTGAGTCCAGTGGTATTCAAAAGATCTGAGGCCTATATTGGGGTCTTAATAGATGATTTAGTAAGTAAAGGAACAGAAGAACCCTATCGCATGTTTACTTCCCGGGCTGAATTTCGCATTTTACTAAGACAAGATAATGCAGACCTGCGTTTAACAGAATGGGGACATTCGATAGGATTAGCTGGTGACCAGCGGCTTCAAAAAGTATATAAAAAGAAAGAAGAGATGGCTTATATTTTTCATTTTTTAAAAAAATGGAAGATACAACCAGAAACCATTAATCCAACCTTAGAGGCAAAAGGTGCAAGCTTAATAGATGAAACACAATTTGCTGACACATTGTTAAAAAGACCAGAGGTTGACCTTAATGACTTGCTTCCATTAGATAGGCAGCAAGAAAATGCCCTATCTACTTATGGACAAGAGGTGCTTCAACAGGTGAGCATCGAGCTCAAATACGAAAGTTATTTTCTAAAAGAAAGGGAACTTGTAGAGAAAATGGAACGATTAGAGCATTATGCCATTCCACCTGATTTTGATTATACAAGGTTAAAAGCACTCTCTGCAGAAGCATTAGAAAAGCTTCAAAAGAAAAGACCTACTACGCTAGGACAAGCTTCGCGCATTAGTGGTGTACGTCCAACTGATATTTCCATTTTAATGGTTTACTTAGGGCGATAACCACAACCGTCATAGATCAAAATAGCTCAAAACCTCGAAATAATAGAAGCTATGCGTCCAGTTTCATTAAGGATAATGCCTTAAGTTGACGCCATTGTCCGTTTAGGCCCCCGGTTATATTTCAAAAAAGAAAAAATGCACCCTACAAAAGGAAGAAAGTAAGATACAAACGCTTTATGGATATACC